>CAYMOX010000003.1:0-132926 GCA_964392245.1 uncultured bacterium | reverse complement strand
ACGATATGGATACAAATCTAGTCTCTCCGGCCTAGAGTGACAAAAGAGGGATATATGCTCATCCGACCTGAAAGCCCCTCTCCATCTGGGGTTGAGCCTGATCTGAGGGTAGTTTATCCTTAAGTACCGCTAAGTAGACCAATCCTCAATTTTCAGTCCAGGTACTCTCTCAAAATCTTGGCGATTTCGAGTCACAAGGATCCCGTTATTCGCTAGAGCAATAGAAGCTATTTGCATATCTTGAGTCCCTACTCTTAGGCGAGTCTGCTTAAGATCTTTGTATATCTTTTGGGCAGCGGAGTCATAGTTCAGAATTCGAAAATCATTTAGCAGTCTCACAGTTGCGATCAGCCACCGATACGCTTCCTCTAGGTTTTCCTTGACTTGTGCTACTTGAGCTAGACGGCCGCGAAGCTGTTCTTCAACTGAGATAGCAGTGGTTGCTACTTGATCCCAACCCAATTTAGACATCTGAGTCAAAACCTCTAGGTTCCCGCGACCATACAGACTTAGGTGATCCGTGTCTAATATATAGAGACTCATATCTCATCGTTAATCAAGTTAGCCTGCTTTCGAATCTCAGCCAACTTATTCACAAAATCTTCAAAGGTAGAATCTGAGGCTAAAGATCCAGCATGTTTTATGCTTGGAGCTTCTACCATCGTTGGAGTATTGACATTAACCTCAACTTGAACCAGTTCTCCGTCAGCCAAATATTGTTCTAAGCAAGAGACAGCATGAGCAATGGCTTCGTCTCGACTCATTCCTTCCCCTTTGCACGATGGAATCCCCACAACAGAAGCCTCGTAGCTCTGATCAGGCCGACTTTTTACAGATAACAAGTACTGCATGAGTATCCCTTCTCAGCATTATTTCTCAGCATAACGAACTCAGAATACTTGAGCCTAATCAGTGAGGATCAGTAACCCCAAATATTTCTATAGTAGACCTTTGACCGCCGCATTAGACCGCTCTGCCAGCTGGATCCCCAACTCTATGCCAAGACAGACTACATCGAAGCTTCAGATGCTGAAGAGAGGGTGACTCCAGTCAGAGAAGAGTGGCTCTGGTGGCGCATGACGCTCAAGCGCTGAGGATCCGGCAGGGCCTGAGTGCCCTTTTCCCTCCGCTTTCTCCCTAACTTATGGCTTCTCTCTACGTGGGGCTGCAGAGACTGTCTGCTGGATCTCCCCCATCGATTTGATCCACTTCCAGTATCAGCTGGATCAAGGCCGAGGCTAGACAACTGCGTTGTGCCCTGATCCTAGCTAAATGTTCTTGGGTCGTTTAATACCCCATGGGGCCGCTGGCGCGTCGGATCCGGCTGTTAAGCATCTAACAGGGTCTGAAATGCATCCAGGTCCAGGCATTTCAGGGCCTCACGGTGAAGGGAACGCAGCTGCTCAGCATCCCTATTTTGCAGCTGATCCCTGAGGTCAACGGGGACAGAGCCGAAGCGGATCTCAAGGGCATCCAATAGATTCTCCAGGTTTGCCTGCTGGACCCCACGTTGCTCACCAATCTGGAGCCCTTCTTGCATACCTTTTTGTTCAGTCTTCTTTTCCCACTCTAAATACGCCTGTGATAAAGCCATGGTTAGCTCCCTCTCTTCCGGATCCACTTCACCAGTTGCCTCAATCGTAACCTTCCAACTCACCAGCAGTCTCAGGGCCATTTCCCGACGCGGATCTGTAGCAGGCAAAGATAAGACTTCAGCTATAGCCTTTTGCTGCTTTCTCCCTTTCCCCAGCAATCCTAACCACAGCGTCTCATCAATCTCTGGTAGCTGGTGGATGACGATCACTCGGGTATAAAATGCATTCAAGGTGAAGTAGACCCCTGCAAGCCAGCCCTCAACCTCATGGCCTCCAATATTTTGCAAAAAATCCTGGGATATTGTGGGAGTCAGAATCCATAGGTGTGGTAGCTGCTCATCAGAAAGGGGGCGTTTCTCACGTTTGGCTTCTCGACGGATATCACTGCGAATGGAGTAGAGATTGAGCAGACAGCTCTCCAACTCTGAAGCGGTCGGAGCATTTCGGAAAGGCTCAATCAGACAGGGATGGGTGGTTAACCTTCCCAGTAATCCGAGGATTGAAGTATCAGGAGCAGTACCAGGACGAGGTGAAAACCAAAGGTCGATAAAGCGAGACTCGCCCAAGACTTCTTTGTTGATCTGGACCTGACCATAGGGGGATAGCAACTCCTCCATCATCTGCTTTGAGAGTTGATCGAAGGGAGTTCAAGTCATGGAGCCAAGGGGAAGGTAATAGATCGGCTCCCACTCTACCAGCCACTTCACAGGCTTGGGATAGTTTTTCTTTGATCAAGCGAATCTTCGTGGCTAAGGCTTCTTGGTTAAGGGAAAGTACAACAACAAGCAGTGGCTGATCTAATGGATCTGGCTCGTGAGGATCCGATGAGACAGAATGTGCTGGGGGGATTGAGCAATTGTCGGATCGTGGTGAACACAAAGTACGAAGAGTTAGAGAAAGAAGAAAGGGAGCTGTTCGCGGTAGCATTCCGAAGGAAAATATGAATCTGTCACCTGTATTTCTGGAATGGGAGCAGTCAACCCTGAATCAGGGGAGGCAAGAGGAAGCTCTAGCTATGGCTAAGCGAGTTCTTGCCGGGCGGGTTGGGACCATAGTTCCCATACTCCAGCAAAAGATAGAATAGCTATCGACAAAGAAACTAGAGGAATTAGTCGAGATTCTATTTGACTTGGCTACAGAAGCAGAACTCGAGGCCTGGGTAGAAAGCCAATGTTGTGAGCCTAATGTCTAAGGAGTAAAACTGGTGTAAATTTGGTGTAAAGTTATTGAGTTAATGCTGTGATCCTTATGTAGAAAGGGTTTCTGGGACTATTGACCTCTTTTACAAGCATTGTGCCATAGGTTCAAATCCTATAACGCCCATCTTTCTTCAAACCTCACTCGGTGTTTTTTTTACTTCCTGCAAGGGTTTTAGGATCGGGTTAAGTGGGAAAAAATTACTCGACTTGGAAGGTTAGGGGTTCAGTGTAGTGAGGAGATATTCACTTTTGTAAAGAGTGAAGCAGGCTACGGGCTTCTTGATGATTAGGGTTGAGCTGAACTGCTGTCTGTGCGGCTATCAATGCCTCTTCCCCTAATCCCTGTTCCGCTAAGCTTAACCCCAGGAAGTAATGGGCTTCTACATAACTGAGGTTGCCCCGTAGGGCAGAGCGGTAATGCTCTACTGCCGCGATCTGGTTACGCCGCATCCGTTCAATCATGCCCAACCCCAGAAAAGCTTCAGGAGTATCCGGGGTGATTTGAAGAGCTGTTTCAAATTTTGACCTAGCCAGTTGCCACTCTGGGGGTAGCTCCAGTCCTGGGGATTGATATAAGTAACTCAGCCCGATCCCTGCATGGGCAACTGCTAACAGGGGCTGCAAGTCCAGCGCAGATTGAAAGCAACTCTGGGCAGCTGTTGACAGACCTCTGGCCAGTAGCACATGACCTTTACCCACATAAGCCTCGGCAACCGCACTTTTCCCCTGAGACAGAACCATTTCAAACGCCTGCAGGGCTGAATCTAGCTCTCCTGCCTGGAGCAGTGCCAACCCCCAGCTGACGCGCCCCTCGCTGAACTCAGGATCTTGCTCCAGAACAGTGCGTAGCTCTGTCAGCGCGGCTTGCAGTTCACCCTGACGGTAAAGGGTAATGGCCAGAAGATAGCGACCAGCCAGATGCTTAGTATTAAGTTCCAGGGCAGATCGGTAGCAATTCAGGGCTGCCTTGAAATTGTGGAGGCGATGATAAACAATGCCCATCCCCAGTTGAACCTCTAACCAGCTAGGCTGGAGCCGACCCGCGATCCGAAATTCTGTGAGGGCATCCTGCCAGTCATGACGAGAACGACTGACCGTGAGAGCAAACCCTAAATAACAGTGGAGTAAGGGATCGTTGCTATTAAACCCGACAGCCTTTTTGAGCAGCTGAGCTGCGTCTGAACCCCGACCCTGTTGCAGGAGTTCATGCACGTGCAGAAGAATGATTTGAGACATGGGGGTCCGCAAATTGATCAGCTGAGGCACCTGCTGAAGTGAGTTCAAGTAATGCTGGATGGCTTCTTCTAATTGCCCCTGCTTGACCAGGGTTTTCAGCAACTGGTGGTGAGCTTGAGTCAATCTGGGTTTTAGACTCAGGGCCTTCTGTAATAATTGAACCCCCTCCGCCACTTCCTGCCGCTCCAGGTAGAGGTCGCCAAGATAAGCCTGAGCCTCTGCACAGGTGGGATCGAGTTTCAGCGCTGACTGCAAAGCAATCAAGGCCTGCTCATGATAGCCCTGTTGGGCATAGGTTACCCCCAATCCGACCTGTGCTTCTGCGAATGTGGCATCGACATCCAGGGCATAGTGAAATTGGGTGAGGGCTTGCTGCAGACTGCGCTCCATCAGGGCATCCCAGCCCGCCTGGTAAGCCACCATGGCATCCGGATCAATGTCGATAATACTCCGGTTCAGTTCTACGGAGAGTCCAGCCTGAAGGAGAGAGTCTCCCTGTTCCGAACTCCATGCCTGCACCTGCTGAATCCGTTCTGTGAGGGACGGCAGGCTCCCCAGCAACGCTCGCCACTGCAGTCTGCCATACAGGTTCACCTCGGATTCCAGATGAGGGAGTTGAGACGGCTGGTCCAGATTCGAGAGAGGAAGGTGCACACGCGTGCTGGTCTGGGAGGTGGGCAGGGCTGCTTGCTCTTCCGTTGCTAGAGGAACCACCTCGACCTCCGGGCTGGTCAGGGGAAGGAGAGGAAGTGGCGGATCATCTTCAACCCCGGGTGCAGGATCCAACCATTCCTCCAGGGGATCGGCAGGCAACAGCGGGTTTTTGGACTGCAGGACCAAGTCTGCCTCAGCTGTTACCGTGGCCAGTTGAGGGACCAGGGTCTCCAGCCGATCAAAGCGCAGGGTTTCCTGCCACTCAGGGCGGGAGTGGTGAAAGGGACGTCCGTAGACAATCGCCCGGTCCAGAGTATGCGGACGACGTTGCTGCAGAAGCGTGATAATCGTGTCCAGAAGGGCAGGCCGATCCAGAGGGGTGGAGACAGGATATTCCAGGAGAATATGCAGATCCCGTTGCCGTAGCCGGAAATGAGGTGAAACATTATGGCTGGCCAGAGCTACTTCCAGAGGCCGAACCAGCTGGTGGAGCTCTGGATCTCGCTGCCGCCGCGAAGCCGTCTGCTGACGATTGAGGTGGGAAAGTGAGCGCTGCATGGCGCCTTTGAGCAGGATCCGCAACTCTCCCATGCTGCTGGGACGGCGGTCAGGATCCTTCTCCAGGCAGGACATGATCACTTCCGCCAGGGCCGGAGGGACCAGTTGGGGATCCATAATCTTGGGCTGCTGATAATTCTGCGCTTCGTACCAGCCAGGAAATGATTCCGTCTTGGGGATGAGGGGCAGTTCACCGGTGACCATCTCATAGATCACAACCCCCAGAGAGTAAATATCCGCCCGAAAATCCAGGGGATCTCCTCGCATTTGCTCGGGAGAGGCATAGGCTGGTGTGCCAATGAAGCCCATTTGTGTCCCCAGGGCCATGGTCACATCAGAAATGGTTTTGGCCACCCCAAAATCCAGAACCTTGACGGTCTCCCCCATCGTGTCATCCCGCAGAATGAAGATGTTGCTGGGTTTAATATCGCGGTGAATCACGCCACTAATGGTGCAGTCTGTTTGCTCAGCCACGAAAGAGTGGGCATACTGAAATGCCGAACACATTTGTCGGGCAAGCCGGATGGAACGGCGCAGATCCAGGGGACCCGAGCTAATCACTTCATCCAGGGGCTTTCCCACAATCGGGGGTGCCCCCAGAAATTCCATGACAATGTAGGGTTGATCTTTATAAAGGCCATAATCTGTCACCTTTACAATCAGGGGGTGCTGGCCCAAGAGAGCACTGATGCGGGCTTCAGCCTGAAATCGCGTTCTGAGGGTGTCGGTACCACTCAAATTCTGGTGCAAAATTTTAACGGCAACGCGGCGATCAAACAGGTGGGTGTCTGCGGCCTCAAACACCTGCCCCATGCCACCTGTGCTCAGGGATCGAGAAATACGGTACCGATTACCAACGAGCTGGTCCCGCAAAGGATGATTCATGGGTTGAGTCAGCTGCTTGCCCGTCTTTATTCTAGTGGTACGTTTCTCGGTCTGGGTCATTGGACCCTAAGATGGTAGGCCCCAATCCACCTACTCTCACTCACTTACGACTGACATCGATCGCCTTGGCTAAACCCCGGTTTCTATCCCCAATCTCAGGATCCTTTACACAAATTTACATTACTTGATAAGTTAAGGTAGGTCAAAACTAGGAGTTTACTATGCCGAAGTACCGTACCGTGGTCGTGGAAGATGGGGGTCGCCTGAATAATTACGCGATTGAGCCTGAGATGTATGTGGCTGAACCCCCTAACCCAACGCAAAAGCGTAATTATCTGATCTTGGGGATCCTTGCCCTAGCGCTGATTGGGGGACTGGTCGCGGTTACGGCCCTGGTTTCGGGTACGGTTGCCAGCTAAAGGTTTAGATTGACCTCACGATCCCGGGATGTTCGAGGCTGGACTCAAAAAGGTACGGCTGCAGGGCCCTCGGGATTTTAAGTTTGCCATCCGGTTGCTGATAGTTTTCTAGAATCGCTGCCAGGCTGCGACCAATCGCCAGCCCCGAACCGTTGAGGGTATGGACAAACTGTGTCCCCTTCTGGCCGGGTTCTTTGCAACGAATATTGGCGCGCCGCGCCTGGAAATCCCAACAATTTGAGCAGCTGGAGATCTCGCGGTAGCGACCCGAGGACGGCAACCAGACCTCCAAGTCAAAGCAACGACTGGCGGAAAAACCAAGATCGCCCGTGCACAACTCAATCACCCGATAGGGCAGTTCCAGCATCTGGAGAATCGCCTCAGCATCCTGAACCAGCGACTCATGTTCCCGGATGGATTGCTCTGGACTGGTGATCTTGACCATCTCCACCTTATGAAACTGGTGAAGTCGGATCAGGCCCTTAGTATCTTTGCCGTAACTCCCTGCCTCTCGCCGAAAGCAGGGGGTGAAGGCGCAGAGTTTCAGGGGTAACTGGCTCGTCTCCAGGATCTCGTCTCGATAGAGATTGGTGAGCGGCACCTCAGCCGTGGGGATCAACCAAAGATCATCTTCTTCACACTTAAAGCTTTCCTGGGCAAACTTGGGCAGTTGTCCGGTGCCTTGCAGCGTTTCGGTATTCACCAGCAGAGGAGGAAGCACCTCTGTATACCCTGCATCAATGTGCCGTTGGAGCATCAGGGTGATCAGGGCTCGTTCCAGCGCGGCTCCCAGGCCTTTCATGGCGATAAATCGACTCTGGGCCACCTTCACGGCCCGCGACACTTCCAGAATGCCTAATTTTTCCGCCATGTCATCGTGGGGCAGGACAGGGTGTTCGGGTTTAAATTCATCCCCCCAGCGACGCACCTCAACGTTCTCCTCTTCACTTTTGCCCACGGGCACCAGGGGTTGGGGAGGGTTGGGAATTTGGAGTAGCAGGCTTTTTAACCGATCCCCCAGATCTCGTTCCTGGTGTTCCAATTGGGAAATCTCATCCTTAAGCTGGGTCCCTTTCTCCCGGAGAGCCGCCACTTCAGACCCTGTGGGATCAGCACCGGAGCGAATGGCTTCACCGACCTGTTTGCCGATGCTGTTGCTTTCCGACTGCAGCTGAGAGCGTTGGGTTTCCAGCTGTCGCTGTTGTTCATTCAGACTGAGAAGGGGATCCAGGTCGATCTGATCCTGACGGCGTGAGAGCAGCTCTCGTATCTGATCTGGTTGCTCGCGCAGCAATTTTAAATCAATCACAATCGGCCTCGGGAACCCTATGCATCTACAGTGATCCTAGAGGAGAAAGGGAATGCTTTGACTCCTCAATCTCTGGTCTTCTCAGCAGAAGGATGTCGGATCTATCGCAGGGTCGATTTCCTGACCGCGATCAGACTACTGGTAGTACCCATCATTAAACCCATGCCCATCAGCACCAGGGGCAACATCACCTGATGCCAATCCTCTCCGCGACCAACCTCCAGGAAGGGAAGAGCAATTAACCGCGTGAGCAAGTCCTGGAGCACCTGTTGCGATCCCAGAATCAATCCCCAGGCCCCAGCGGAGCCCATCAAACCGAAAAGCATCCCCTGCAGGATAAAGGGAAGGTAGATCCAGATGGCTGTAGCTCCCACCAGTTGCATCACTTCGATCTCGCGGCGGCGGGCCATGACAATCAGGCGAATCGTGGTGGTGATCACAGCCACCGTGGTTAAGGAGAGAACCCCTGTGATGGTTAACGATCCGAGTTTGAGGGAATCCTGCAGTTGATCCAGTTGAAAGACCACATCATCCCCAAAGTGAACCTCATCCACCCCTGGGAGTTGCTTGACTTGATTGGCAATGCCATCCAAGGTATCAGCAGATTCGCCCCGCACCCTGAGGGCATCCACCAGGGGATTATCGCCCAATTGACCCTGCAGAGCATCTTGATCGGTGATCCCCATATCCTGAAGCAGTTCTTTCCAGGCTTGCTCCCGTGGGATCAGGCGGACTTCCTGGACATGGGGAATGGCTTCCACCATGGATTGTAATTCTGCCCCAGGGGTCTCCTGATCTAGATAAACGGAGATCTCCAGCTGGGTTCCCAAGGACTCAACCGTTGCCTCGACTCCCCATGACAGTTCCAAACTGATCCCGACCAGGAAGAGCAAAACGGTAAGGGTACTGACTGCCGCCCAATTTAACCAGCCTCCACGGCGCAGCCCCAGTAGTGTTTCCTGCAAAAGGTAGGTGATTTTTGTAAAAATGCGGGCAATTCCAACCAGCACAGGTGTACCTCCGGGTGAAGTGAAGTGGATCAAGGTGAGTTGATCCTGAATCTGTAGGATTGCTCATCAGACTGTAGAACAGTCTATACTTCATGACCGGATGCAGAAAACCCTGAAGCGCATTCATGCAGTTCAGGCCGAGGCCACCAGCAGTCGACCGATTGCGTCTAAACTCGGGTCCGCCAGAAACGGAATTGGGATCAGAGTTTGCTGAGGTAACCGCTGGGGGAGTTGCTCAAGCAGCTGCTGGTGACGCTGACTGATCGCTTGACCGAAGGCATCCGATTGATCAAGCCAGATGCGGTTAAGAACGGTATAAGGGTGGGGGATCTGCAGTTGATCCAGGGTTTGCAATAACCGTTCGGTTTCTGCCAGGACCGTCTGTTCGGGGTTAAACACAGGAATGAAACAGAGAAAGGTGGGATCGGAGAGTTGTTGTCGCAGTTCACGAACCTGTTTCAGCAGTGTGCGCAGCCGTTGGGCTAACTCGGGGCGACCGATCACATCGCGGTACTTGAGCCACAACTTCAGGGCCAGACTAACCCACCCCTCCAGGGCTTCCGGCATTTCTAAGAAACGCAGCATATGTCCGGTGGGAGCCGTGTCCAGAATGACGAGATCCGCATGACCTGCCGTCATGTTCTCCAACACACTCAGCAAAGCCATGACTTCATCCAAGCCAGGCGGGGGCATCTCCAGAAGCTGTTTCCAGGCCTGCGGATCATACTGGATCTCGATGTCGGTGGAGTCTCCCGCCATGATGGCAGCAATCTCATCCAGATAATCCCGCCGAAACTGATCCAGAACCACCTCGGCATCGATCTCCTGACCCCAGAGGTTGGGTTGGATGGAACGGGGCTCCTGACCCAGGGGCATCCCAAATAGATCGCCCAAGGAGTGCGCCGGATCAATGGAGACAGCCAGGATCTGTTTATCAGGGTGACGTTCCGCCAGGATCCAGGCCAGGGCTCCAGCTGTTGTGGTTTTACCGACACCTCCCTTGCCTCCGGTCATGATCAAGCGGATTCCCTGCTGCAGGAGATCAGGGATCTGCTGGGGGGGGAGGGCCGGTCTAATTGTCTCAGAAAAGTTAGTGGGATCTGAGAACGTTGATGGTTCTGAGAATAATGGCAGGGGCTGGAGCTGATTCACCAGATCTTGAAGTGCCCCCTGACCAATGGGTTCTTGCAGTTGCAGGGGCGAGATCCAGAGGGAATAGTCTTTTAGATCCCGAGTCAGGGTTACCAGCATCTTTTGTTGCTGCTGTTGCCGTGCCAGGAAGAGAGGGGATGCGGTGCCCAGATCACTGAGGAGCACCTGATTAACAATGATCCCTGCCAAGGGAACCCGTTTCTGCTGCAGGGCCTGACAAAAACGCTCGGTCTCGGCCACACTTAAATGCTCTGCCAGCATCACCAGCCACATGGCGGTTCTCTCCTGATCCAGCAGACGAGCCTGCCCCTGATGGAGCTCCTGTTCCAGTTGTGCTAGAAAGACATCGGCGGAATCGGGCTGATAGCTGCCGGTAAAGGCTTCACTCAGACGGCGATGTTTGGCTTGAAAGGTTTGAAACACCCTCAGAATGTTTTCCAGAAAATCTGGTAGATCCAGCAGACGTAGGGTATGGCCGGTGGGGGCGGTGTCCAGCAGGATCAGATCCGCTTCCCCTGCCGCCAACAGACGATTCACCTCCAGGATGGCCATCAGTTCATCCACCCCTGGCCAGGTCAGATCCCAGACGGGCAGGATATCATCCCGTTCAAACCAGCTGCCCCGCTCGGCGATCAGTTCCAGGGCATCCCCATAGGTGGTTTTAAACTGCGTCAGCAGCGCCTGGGCATCGAGTGCCTGGACACGCAAATTGGGCTGATCGGTCATGGTCAAAGGATCGGATCCCACGGGTAGGGCCAGAACATCTCCCAGGGAATGGGCGGGATCGGTGGAGAGCAGGAGTATGCGACGATCCGGAGCTGATTGGGCGAGCTGCAGGGTAAGTCCACAGGCCAGGGTGGTTTTGCCCACACCCCCTTTTCCGCTAAAGAGGATCAGTTGTCGTTGAGGGGAGAGCAAAGGCGCCATTGTTCAATTTCGCAACAGTTATTGCTATCCTACGGGACTGCTGGGATCTTGGGTTCAGAAATCATGGCAGACAAGTCCTGATCAGGTTTGATCTCTCCAACAAGATTCAGTGGATGATGATCAAGGATTGCATTGGAGTTCAAATCATCCATTTCCAGATCGGGACATGCCTCTGATTGACCCGGATCACCGTGACTGAGTAACATGTTCCTGCTTGCTATGGCCGCTCATGCAGAAACCAACGATCATCATTTAGTAGTCCCCGAGCATGATGCCGAACGCTGATCCCTGGAAGTAACAAGGTACAGGGAGCCACCAGATCTTGCTCATTTGCCAGCTCCCAAGCATCTTCAAGGGTCGTTGGCGGATTGGACACAAAGTATTCAAGCATGGTTCCATAATGGGCTACTAACTCTGCGCCGTATCGTTCAGCCCATTTTCTTCCTAGCGCAATGTAGTACTCCGATCCGTAATCTTGAGTTCCGAACCAGTTGATATAAGCTAGGGTTTCCCAAGAGTTACTTGTGGGAAGGAAGAGGAGAACGGAAGGATCCTGGGTAAACCATTCCTGTCTTGCCAACTCAGGTTTGCCGTCCCCTGGTTGCTGAGTTTCCCAATCAAAGAGCCATCTCTCCAGTTGACTTCGAGTCTTAATTCGCTCCCCGTTGATTGTTGCATTTTGTATGTCTTCAATGGTTGGAGCATTTCCGTAGCACCGCGATGTTTCTTCCAGCTCAAAGGTCAGAACTTCTTCTAAGTCAGGGGTATACCCATCTCTTTTTGTCCAGAGTTCTCGAAGCATTTGAGCCGGATCCACTTGCTCCGATGCAGAAATAAGGCCTGCAGGTGAGACGTCTGATGGATTAGGTGCTAAATGAAACTCATTGCGTGAGAAGTAGTCTTGATCCAAAAGTTGCTCTTCCCAACTGGATGAGAGGTTATCCAGCCAAAAGATAGAAACAATAGGCCATCTTTCGGTTTGAGGAAGTAGATCACGAGCAACCTTCCAGGCAGTCTCTACTTCCGAGCTGGAGATCTGGACAGCAAATGCCTTCTCAGAGGTGTCAAGGATGGGGATCTCTGCCATTTGACGATCCGCTAGAAAGGTGTTGGCAAGTAAATCTTTAAGTTCTTGTAATGTGTTGATCATGGTAATTGAGGTAGAAATACGGCGCAAGCTCCATCAATGCTAGTCAGAAAAGAATCATCAGCAAAAGGTAGCAAGAATTCCTATCAGCATCAAGTCTCGATCTCAAACTCATCTGGATCCAAGCCCCAGTTGCATCAGGTGATGGCTTCCCTTGTAGACTGGATTAACTTAAGGATCAAGACCCTATGCCAGCCTCAAAAATCTGCTGTGCAGTTAAAGATAGGCTTGGAAAGATCACGGAGCAAATTTGATCATCACCTTGAAATTTTTCAACTCGATATTCTTCTTCTTCCAGATAGTAAATTGAGATCGTTGGTCGTTTGGGAGTTCCAATATAGCGATGTCCA
Source organism: uncultured bacterium (assembly GCA_964392245.1). Lineage (GTDB taxonomy): Bacteria > Cyanobacteriota > Cyanobacteriia > Thermostichales > Thermostichaceae > JAAUUJ01. Next base: position 120,485 of record CAYMOX010000003.1, on the reverse strand, counting down.
CCCAAGCCCAAATAGTCGACGATCCAGTACTCCCTTATTTGCATGGACTCATAGTCAGCTAACTTATGACCATAATCATCCCTCCAATTACGACTTGCAATTTCGATGACTAAAGGAATTGATCCACCATAATTTAGAGTCGAAGATCTTTCCCATAATGGTTCTTGTTCAAGCCCATCACGATCCACGATGAGGACATCTGGCAAATATCCAGTCTCTTTGTTCTCAGGTCGGATCAATGCTTGCTTGGGTAGAAAGTATCTGAGGTTGAGTCGCCGGATCTCCAGAAGCAACTCCATTGCCAGGAAGCCCCCAATCGCCTCATGCTGTCCTGTGGGTTGCTTTTCAACAACAACTCCATTCCTTAACTCATATCGTTTGCCCTCGGGTTTCCAGTCCAGGAACTCAGCAAGAGTCATTGCTTTGGTGATCACCTGGGTCAATGCAGTCATACACTAAACTAGAATGTTGCCTCGATTCTTCAAGCATAACGACAGGTAAGGTGGTTTTGGAGGCATGATGCCCAAGAAGATTCGAGAACTCAAGGCCGTGCTACTCAAAGCAGGATTTACCTGGAAAACAGCCAAAGGGAACCATACCAAGTAGATCCACCCGCTTCTGCCCAACGCAATCATCATCGCAGGTAAAGATGGAAGCGACGCCAAGCCCTACCTTGAAGCCCAAGTTAACAAATCCCTTGCACAGCTAGAGCAGATCCGTCAGGAGGAAACCAATGAGCCAGAAAAGTAAATACACTATCGTGATCCAGTGGTCTGATGAGGATCAATGCTATGTCGTCTTCCTGCCCGAATTCGAGAACGTTCTGCAACCCGTTACCCATGGCGAGACGCATGAGGAAGCTCTCAAAAATGCCCATGAGGTTATCGAGCTCCTTCTAGAATCAGCGGTTGCAGAAAACAAATTTCCACCAAAGCCGATCACTTTCGATCGCAAGCAATCCTCAGTGAATGTCCAAACTCACCAGTCTGCTTACACAAGAGGATTTAACTAACAAGGATCACATTATTGATACTGAAGCTTTGCCATAAAAAATCCATCCTGATCCGCCAGATGAGGCCAGATCAACACCGGATCCTCCATCAATTGCCATTCAGGGGAACGCTGCAGAAAAGCTTGAATCTGAGCCTCGTTTTCTAGAGGATGGAGCGTACAGGTGGAGTACACCAGGATCCCCCCTGGTTTTACCCATTGTGAGGCCCGATCCAGAAGTTGAGCCTGCAGTTCCACCAATTCGGTGACGCGTTCCGGAGTTTGTCGCCAACGGGCATCGGCATGACGATGAAGAGTCCCCAGACCAGAACAGGGAGCATCCAGCAGCACTCGATCCGCACCCCGTTGTCCAGGGAGATCGGGATCTTCAGGAAAATTCAGCAGATCAAGGGCTTTGATGTGAATTGAGGTTAAGCCCAGTCGTTCTACATTGTGCTTAACCCGTTGTAGACGTCCGGCATGGCGGTCAAAGGCCCAGATCTGTCCGTGATCCTGCATGAGTTCAGCGATGTGAGTGGTCTTGCCTCCCGGGGCAGCACAACAGTCAATAACCGTTTCGCCCGGTTGTGGATCCAGAAGTAAAGACACCTGTTGAGCACTGGCATCCTGTACTGACCACCATCCCTCTCTATATCCTGGAAGCTTCTGCAGATCCCCAACGTGCTCTGTAAAGCGCAACCCGGAAGGGGTCCCCGCAATGACCTGGGTTATGATTCCGGCTTCTTCCAGTGTTGCCTGGAGGACCGCTCTGGAGATCTTGAGCACATTCACCCTGAGATCAACCGTGGGCACGCGATTCATCCACCGACACAGATCCCTGGCCCCTGCTTCTCCCAGTTGCTCCCACCACAGATCCACTAACCAATCTGGAAAACTCTCCTGGATAGCCAGTTGTGCTTGGGGCTTCAGGTCCTGCAGTTGCAGGGTGATCCGATCATGAGGCTCCTTGGCCTGTTCACGCCAGTAGGCCCTGAGAATGCCATTCACCACCCGAGTGAGTTGGCCTAACCGATTGCTACGCGCCAGTTCCACACTGCTATCGATGGCAACAGCAGCCGGGATCTTATCCATAAAGCAGAGCTGATAGAAGCCCAACTGTAAGATGCGGCGCAGATCCGGAGGTTGTTCTTCCGCAGAACGGTTGGAGAAGCGGGTAATCAGAGCATCCAGGGTGCGGCAACGGCGGGTAATCCCATAGACCAGCTCTGTCGCTAGATTTTTTTCACCGGGTTGATTGGCATGTTTGAGAATCCTTTCCAGGGCCAAATTGGCGTAGGTATCCCGCTGATCCATCTGACGCAGGGCTAAAAAAGCTAACTGGCGAGCCCGTAGTGAACCCGCCAGCGAACCAGAAGCAGGATTCTGCCGATCAGTCATTCCGTCGAGCCAGAATCAGGTACTGCAGGAGTTGCAGCACAGCCACCACAGCCGTGGCCACATAGGTCCAGGCGGCAGCATTGAGAACAGCTTTTGCGCCTTCATGCTCCTGTCCCTGCAAGATCCCTAACTCATCGATGAGTCGGAGGGCACGATTGGAAGCGTCGAACTCAACGGGCAGGGTCACAATGTGAAAGAGAATGGCAGCTGCAAACAGAACGATCCCGAGGGGAACCAGAACACTACTGCTCCCCAGGAATAGGCCAGCCAGAACCAGCATGGGTCCGAAATTCGCCCCGAATCCTGCCACAGGCACCAGCGTGGATCGCAGGTTCATCAAGCTGTAGCCCTGCACATCCTGTAGCACATGTCCACATTCATGAGCCGCTACCGCTGCAGCAGCAAGAGAGCGAGAGTTGAAAATCCCTTCCGAGAGGCGTACGGTGCGGGTACTGGGATCATAGTGATCCGTTAATTGACCCCGTACAGGCTCGACACGAACGTCATGGACTCCCATACGACGCAGAATCGTGCGGGCCACATCCTCTCCGGTCATCCCTAAGGTGGAGGGGATCTGAGCATACCGCTGATAGGTTCCCTGGACACGATTTTGAGCCCAGAGCATCAACAGGATGCCCGGGATCACAATTAGGTAAGTGGGGTGAAAAAACATGCAGTCAATCCCTAACGTAAGAGATACTACACACAACTATTCGAATTATAAAAGGGCGATTGATTGATCAGGGTGTGGATTGCCGTGCCCGATCTGGGAGTTCTCCGCTCCCTTTACTGAGCGCCTGGGTAGCCATGCCATCCCAAAATCTAATAGTAGTTGACATGCTTGAAACAGGATCGACTTCAATATCTCAGTGAAAACCAGGGTATCCTATTTACTCATCTTGACGGATCTGGTGTGCAACCTCTACCCTGCAAATGCCAGCTCAACCCGTTCATTTCTTGTGGTTAAATACGAAACTTATGAAGATCAGCACTCGTGAAAAACGATATCGAGGATTGCATTACGAAGTGGGCAGATTACCAACGCCCTTGCTAAGCTCCCCCTTGTTTTGGAATCTACCCCATGAGTTGCGCCGATCGGTGTTTGTCAATCTATCTCCAGATCGCCGCCGCCACATCCACAACCTGCGTGAGACTGATCCTGAAAATCGTGATGTTTCATCTCTGATCCCGTTTCTCCAAACGAAATCAATTTTTGTGCATGTCCCGAAGGCCGCAGGAACCTCGGCTGTCTACGGCCTCTACGGTCGAAAAGCGGGGGATCATCGAACAATTGCAGATTATCAGTTGTGCTTTTCCCAGAAAGAATTCAATTCATTTTTTAAATTTGCCTTTGTCCGTAACCCCTGGGATCGGCTTCTCTCCGCCTATCTCTATCTCAAACAGGGAGGCAGAAATCAGGAGGATCAGGAGTGGGCAGAAACCTATCTCTCTTCTTATGCAACATTTCCTGAATTTGTTACCCAATGGGTGAATCTGGACAATATTCAATCGGGGTTGCACTTCCGACCTCAAACGGAGTTTCTGTGTACACACCAGGCACGATTAGCCATTGATTTTATTGGATATCTGGAGACTATTGATCAGGATTACGAGTATATTCGTGGCAAGCTCGGGATTGGGCAACCCTTGAAAACCAGAAATCAAACGATCCACCGGGAGAAAGACTATCGACAGTATTACAGCAAAGAAATGATCCACATTGTAGAACGGGTGTATCAACAGGATATTGTTCTCCTGGGCTATACATTTGATGGGATCGAGAAGAAGAGACCACAGGGGAGGCAATAGGATGATCCGGATTGCACCTCAAGGATGGCTGATCTCCTTGCTGTTGATTGGTCTGATCCTGTTCAGCTGTGCCTGTTCTCCAGCGCCCTCTCTGACAGCCGTTGCCCCTGATCCAAGACTGAATCTAGGTGTAGAGACTGAGCCTCTTGAGATGTTGTCCACAACCTCTCTGGAAACGACAGCAGTGTCAGTGCCATTGGTGGGATCGGTTTTATTCCGGCCAGCTTCGGAGTCTCTGCAGGGGTTCTGGCTGCTTCGTTCAGCAAGATTGGATTGCCCGATCCGGCAGTTCGTCAGGGTCTCGGAACAGACAGATTTACTCTCCACTCCAGCCCAGGGTGAGATCGTGAAAATCCGAGGATCGCGATCCACGCCCCGATTCTTTCAAGCAGAGCAGATCCAGTCTCCTCCTGCAGGGGGGCAGTTCCTGCCTGTGACCGCCGAAACCCGGATCGGGAACACCCGCTTTTTTCTGGAGGTTGCCCTCACCCCAGAGCAACAACAGACAGGGCTGAAGTTTCGGGATGATCTGGCTTCTGATGAGGGGATGGTATTTCCCCTTGTCCCCCGACGATCGGTGGCGATTGTCACGAGTGATGTGCTGGTGGATCTGGATGTGATTTTTGTGGATCGGGGAGAGGTGATCTCCATTGCAGCCAATACACCCCCCTGTTCCCTCTCCCCCTGCCCGCTTTATACCCCACCCGCAAACCAACCTGTAGATCATGTCCTGGAGCTGCTGGGGGGCACCGCTTCTGCAAAGGGATTACGGGAGGGAGACCGGATCAGCTTGATCCGATTGCCCTGTTGATCCGCTTCAGGGTCAGGTTTCCCGTTCAAAATAGACCGGATCCACATCCCAGTTACACCATTGCACGGCCTGACGAGCGGTTTCTAGGTGAGGGGGAACCCGTAAAATGTGCACGTATTGAGTGCTGGGGCAGATCATTTTCAGAAGATGAATGGGTTCGACATCAATCTCCTGAGGGATTCGCAACAACTGATATTCCCGCCAAGTATCTAGGATCTGGGGATTCAGTTCTTGCACCAGACGCCCATATCCGATCCCCTGCAACAGCACCCGCCGTAACTCCGCATTGCGTTCCTGCAACAGCCACTGCACCGACCAGTGTTCTGAGGAGATCTGACCATAGCGAGGAGGAATATTCACCCCATGCCAGGCAAAGACTTCAAAATCTGAATCGTGAAACGCAACTGCGGGTCGTCCTTCGGCATGCAATCGTCCTGCCGGATCAAAGCGCAGCAGACTGGGTTTAGGACAGACGATTACCCAGTAATGGGAGGGCCACCAGCAGCCACAATACTGACAGGCAGATAGGAGTCCATCCAGGGGCTGCAGATCCAGTCCTGCCACCTCCTGCAGATAACTATAGGGGCTGAGCCAGAGGACATCTTCCGCTCGAAAAGCCAGGTCGTAGAGATGTTCACTTAACTGCAACCACAGCGTTAACCAGCCATCCTCCAGCTCCTGGATCCAGGGCTGATCCTGTAACCCCTGCCAGAGCAATCCTCCAGTTTGTTCCAGTAACCAGGTGCCCCAATGGTGGCGCTGATCCTGCCAGGACTGCTCCCAGATCGGCTGCCAGAAATGGGTCTGGGCCCGCGCAAGCGTCTCCCGTCGAGCAGATTGATGCAGGTCCTGTCTCACCTGATTCCATACCGGCAACCAGGTGCGCACCACCCGATCTTGAAGATGGCTTTCCAGATGGCGTCTCACCCACTGCAGAACATTGGCAGACACCTGACGCTGGAGGGGCTCTTGTACCTGGGCCAGCAGCGTTTGAGTGATGTGCTGCTTCAGAGTGTTCTGGTGAAACAGATCCTCGGCAGGATCCCCCTGCAGGGAGCGAGTATGGGACGTGCGCTTCCAGAGAGCAAGGGTGGCTTCGACGGGATCCCTGGCCCAGATAAAATGAATCGGTTCTGCCAGACCTGCATCCCGGTACACCTGCCGAATCGCACGTTCCGCCTTCAGGCGATCTGTTCGCACGGAAAGACCAATCTGGGTCCACCAATTGGTGTGGGTTTCCAGAAGATCGATATGATCGGGGGAAAGATGCTCAAACCTAATCTGCGACATAGCGCCAGCCTGCTGGCTCGTACTCCCGTTGAATCCGGACCGTCCAGTCTCCCTTGGGAAGGCTGATGGGTTGATGCTCCTCATGGGTGATCAGAGCCGTGTCCGAAAGGACTCGCAAGTAGAGGGTTCCTTCCTTTTCATAAAGCTCGGCGTCGCCTGCACTGATCTGATGGGCATGCCCGGTCACCTCTCCCTCGGCCAGAACCAGATGCTCCAGTTTATGGAAAGTCTCGAGAGGAGTGGAGACTCCGGGGATCAAGATCACATCGCCCTGTCTGAATGGTTTCATGCTGAGTATCCAAACTCTGTTATGAGAGTCTTAGCATATCTGCGCTGACGTCAACAGGCCGCAGCCATGCATTCCCAGGGCTATTCCACGGATTCCAGATCAGGAGAAATCTCGGTCAGATCCAACCATTGGCGCAGTTTGTTCTCCCATTCCTGTCGGCTGTTAATCAGCATCACACTCAGCATGGTGACCATAATTCCCCCCCATTGGATCAGGGATAGGGATTCCCCCAGAAATATGCCTCCACAGATCAGGGCAAAGACTGGAGTCAGGAACGTTAAGGAACTAAATTCGGTCAGATTTTCGTGGGAGGCAAAATAGAAAAAGAGGCCGTAGGCCACGGCGCTCCCCAGAATCGAGACGTAGATGAGTCCCAGCCAGTGCTCAAGGGTCAAGTGTTGCCATTGCTGAGTTTCCGTGAAACCCGAGAGAACCACCAGGGGCAGACTCCCGATCACCATATGCCAGCCCGTCGCCAGGACAGGATCCACATGACGGCTAATCTGGGGCATCATCACCGTGCCCACGGCCATCGATAGTGAAGCCAGCAACATCCATCCCTCTCCGGCAGAAAGGGCAAACGTTTCCGTGCCCCAACTGGGAGATAAACCAATCACCCCGATCCCGAGCAGACCCAGACCCAGACTGAGCCAGCCCAACCCACCCATGCGTTCGCGGTAGAACCAGCAGGCCATCAGGGCCACCGCCAGGGGTTGAGAATCAATTAATACAGATCCCAATCCGGCCCCCGTGTCTTCCAGTCCTTCGGCCAGAAATCCTTGAAAGCAAGCCCCATCAATGAGTCCAAAGGCAATGATCCAGGCCCAGGCCCGCCAGCTACGGGGATGCCAGGGTTGAGCAGGATCGGTTCGCCCTTGCCAGAGACGAAAGGCAAGCAAGACCAGACCCGCCGGGAGTAATCGCAGGATGGCAACAAATAAAGGAGAGGTTTCTGTCAAAGTCCCTCGCATCACCACCATGGCGGTTCCCCAGAGCAAAAAAGGCGCGATCATCAGGGGACGTTGCCAGAGGGGCTGCGCAGCAGATCGGACCTTTGACATAAGCACCTGTTAAGAAGTTCTGACGAAGCTTCGCTTATTCTAATCGGTTGCCAGGCTGCTTAACAATCGTTAATGTTTGGCGGTGTCCCAGCTCTGTGCCATAGTGCCTTGGGTTGGGCATGGCCAGGGTTCAATGGATCCTCAGGGGTTTTTAAACTTAGATAAACCAGCGGGACTAACCTCCCACGACTGTGTTGGCATCGTGCGGCGGGTTTTACATACGCGCAAGGTGGGGCATGGCGGCACCCTGGATCCGGCGGCCACAGGTGTCTTGCCTATTGCTGTAGGGCAGGCTACCCGCTTTCTCTCGTTTCTTCCGCAGGGGAAGGGTTACCGCGCCACTTTTGTCTTGGGACAAACCAGCAGCACCGATGACGCCGAGGGTGAGATCTTAAGGTCCGCAGATGCCTCTCACCTCACCTTAGAGACTGTCAGGCAAGCTCTGGATCGCTGGCAGGGATGGGTCGATCAGGTGCCCCCGTTGTACAGTGCCGTGCGCTATCAGGGAAAACGGCTCTACGAACTGGCGCGTTCTGGGTTGGGTGCATCAGATATTCCGATTGCGGCTCGTCCGGTGCAGATCCACCAGATCACCGTTCTGGATTGGCGACCCGGACCCAAGGCGGAGCTGGATCTGGACATTCGTTGTGGTCCAGGGACTTATATTCGTGCCATCGCGCGAGATCTGGGGCAGGACCTGGGGTGTGGGGGCCTGATGCAGCAACTCAGACGACTGCAAAGTGGGTGCTTTCAGTTAGAGTCCAGTGTGGGGTTGCAGGAGTTTCAGGAAAGTCAAGATCCGCACAAGGCTCTACAACCCATCGCAGCTGCATTTGTGGATCTCACTGCTGTGAATTTGTCCTCTGAACTCATGAGGAAATGGTGTCACGGGCAAGTGCTGGAATGGCCTGCGGCTGAGCAGTCGCTGGTGCAGGTGTGGGCTGATGCTGAACCCAAAAAGTTCTTGGGATTGGGCCGGATCTCAGATCAGATGTTGCAGCATGTGCGAGTTCTGCAGGATGGGAATTAAAAGTTGTGGCCATGCGAGAGATCAAATGTCAATAGGCCTGGAGAACTAAATCGATTAAGTCCCTTGGATGATGTCTGCAAGGGTGAATCGGCCTACTGTAATAGACGCAGGATCAATGCGGGTTTGTGCAACTTATGCCGTTGACTGCCAGAGATCTTGTAGAGTACAAAAGTCTTAACGAAAAATAAAGTTGTCAGAGCCGGATCCAATTCACTTTGTCTGTGCTCCTCCCTGATTTGCCCTTACTGAGAATGCTCGAATGATTAGAACATGCTTTTTCAGGATCGCAGTCACAGGGTCATGGCTGGCGCTGGTGGGGTGTGGTCAACCGTCCTCCAATCCGGAATTGAATTCTCCCCGATCCGCACTTGCTCAGGAGAGTCAGCGTCCCGGTGCATCGGAGCCGATCCCCGTGGATGCCGCCATTGCCAAGCTGGGTGCTTTACCTGTTTCCCTCGCCTATGTCGGGACTACCCAACCTGTCCAGGAAGTTGCACTGCGGGCTCAGGTGGAAGGACAGCTACTGGAGCTGACGGTGGATGTTGGCGATCCGGTAGACCAGGGACAGGTGGTGGGGCAGCTGGAGGATAGTCTGCTGAATGCACGCCTGAATCAGGCTCGGGCGGAACTGGCTGCCTTGCGATCGGAGGTGGCACGGGCTGAAGCTCAGGTGAGCAATGCTCGGGCCCAAATGCAGCAGTCGCGCCTGCAGATGCAACAGGCCGAGGCAGATGCGGATCGGCTTGAGTCCCTCTTGCAGGAAGGGGCGATCTCAGCACAGGAGGCAGAGCGGGCACGGACCACAGCCCAGGCAGCCGAACAGGCATTGGAAGCCGCTGAGGTGCAGGTCCAGACGGAATTGCGGGCGGTCCAGGTGGCTGAGGATCGAGTGGTTGCTCAGGAAGCTGTAGTGGCAGAGGCAGAACGGCAGCAAGACTTTGCCATCCTCGAGGCTCCCATCAGTGGCTCTGTGCTCCAGAAAGTGGCGGAGACGGGCAGTTTGGTGCGGGCGGGCGAAGAGGTGATCCGGATTGGGGATTTTCGACGGGTGAAGGTGCTGGTGCAGATCTCAGAGCTGGATCGCAGTCAGGTCGCTGTAAGGCAACAGGTGCAGGTGATTTTGGATGCTTACCCCGGTCAGACCTGGCAGGGGGAGATCACCCGTATTTCTCCGGCAGCCGATCCTGTGGCCAGGTTAGTTCCTGTAGAAATTACGCTGCCCAACCCAGATCAGCAATTGGGGAGCGGCTTGCTGGCGCGGGTGGAGTTTAGACCGCCAGTTCCGGATGCCATTGTGGTTCCCCAGGATGCTCTCACCATCAGTCCAGAGGGAGAGGCCAGTCTCTTTGTGGTCAATGAGGAAGAGGGGCAAATGCGGGCTCGACGTCGAGTTGTAGAAGTGGGCGAGCAGGTGGATGGGCAGGTGGAGATCATTACTGGCCTGGCCGCAGGAGAATCTTTTGTCGTGCGCAGTGGTCGTCCGCTCCAGGATGGAAATGCCATCAGTTTGAGTGTTTTATCGGAGCCCCGCCCAGAAGGTTAGTTTCTCTAGTGTCATCTTTAGCAAGGCAGGTCCTATGCAGATCGATCCTGTAAACTCCTCATCGTCCCAGCCGGGAGGGAGCATCAGCGGCATTTCCATTAGCCGTCACATTGGCACCTTAATGCTGGCGCTGGCGGTGATCCTGGTGGGTTGGTTTTACACCTATCGCCTGCCTGTGGATCTGTTACCTTCGATTACTTATCCCCGCATCGGAGCTCGTCTTGAGGTGACCGGGATTGCTCCAGATATTGCGGTGGACACCATTACCCGACCCCTGGAAGAAGCACTGGCCACCACAGAAGGGGTAGAGCAGATCTATTCCCAAACCCGAGAAGGTCAGGTCCGCATTGATCTTTACTTTCAGCCTGGGGGGGATCTGGATCAGGCCCTGAATGATGCCACAGCAGCCGTCAACCGTTCTTTAAACAGCCTGCCGGACAACATTCCTTCGCCCCGACTCTTCAAGTTTGATCCCTCTCAGTTGCCCGTGTATGAGTTCGCCCTGACATCTTCTTCCCTGCGAGGACTGGATCTGCGGGTGTTTGCCGATGAGGAATTGTCACGGGAATTAACCCTGGTGCCCGGGGTGGCCAATGTGGATGTCTCCGGTGGAGTGCAGGAAGAAATCCAGATCAACGTGGATCTGAATCGGCTGCAGGCCCTGGGGCTGGGGGTGTCAGATGTGCTGGATGCCCTGCGAGAACGCAATCTGGATGTGCCTGGGGGCCAGATCCTGGCGGAGACGAATGAGGTTCTTACCCGTACGGTGGGTCGTTTCCAGACAGCTGATCAGATCCGAACCCTATCGTTTGATCTCCCTAGCCAGGGTCAACAGATTTATCTGCGAGACTTTGCCGAGGTGATTGATGGGACAGAGGAAGAACGGATCTTCGTGTCCCTGAACGGGAGCCCCGCCGTCAAAGTCAGTGTCCAGAAACAGCCGGATGCCAACACGATCTCAGTGGTGGATGCGGTCAAGGAGAAGTTGGATCAGCTCAAGCAAACGGGCCTGATCCCTGAAGATGCTGTTTTGACCGTGACCACGGATGAATCTGTCTTTATTCAGAGTGCTGTCAATAATGTGATCAGCTCTGGATTGATCGGGACGGGACTGGCGGCTGCAGCGGTGCTCCTCTTTTTGGGCTCTTTGCGACAGACCCTGATCATTGTCCTAGCGATTCCCCTCTCCACCCTGGCAGCCGTGATCTTTATGGGGCTGTCGGGTCTCTCGTTGAATGTCTTCAGTCTGGGGGGACTGGCGATGGGCGTGGGGATCGTGGTGGATAATTCTATCGTGATGCTGGAAACCATTGCCCTAGGGATCGAGCAGGCCTGGCAGGGAGCCAGAGGATCTATTCCGGGAGCCCAGCAGGTGATTGCCCTGGCCCAGCAGACTAGCCGAGATGTGGAATCTGCCTTGATTGCCTCCACAAGTACCAACCTGGTGGCGGTGCTGCCCTTCCTGTTGATCGGGGGATTTTTCTCCCTGCTTTTCAATGAGCTGATCCTGACCATCAGTTTTGCGGTGGCCGCCTCGATCCTGGTAGCGTTGACCGTGGTACCGATGCTGACCTCACGGCTATTGTCCCTGCCTTGGTCCAGTGGGTTGAGCAACTTCTGGCCCCTGCGAGTTTTTCATGATCGGTTTGAACAGACCACCCGCGCCTATGCCCGAGGATTGTTTGGGGTTTTGCGCTATCGCTTCTGGGTGATCGGACTGGCGGTGCTGATTCTGGGAGGGGTTAGCTGGCATCTGGCCCAAAAATTACCTCAGGAGATCCTGCCTCCCATCAATACCGGACAGGCGGTGCTCTGGGCTCAGTTTCCCCCGGGAACACCCCTGCCCACTAACCGTGAGGTCATGGCGACATTGGATGATCTGGTTTTGCAACATCCCGCAACTGAATATGTATTCACCACTTCCGGTGGAGCCTTGTTTGGCAGCAGTACCAGTGTTAACCCGCTGCGGGGATCTAGTACCATCACGCTCAAGCCTGGCACCAATGTGGATGCCTACATCCAAGACATTACTCGCAACATTGAGCAATTGAATTTGGCGGGGATTCGGGTGCGCCTGCGACCTGGTGAGGTCAGAGGTCTGATCACCAGCAACTCACCAGCGGGGGGATCGGCGGATATTGATGTGGTCTTGCAGGGGAATCGAGAGGAGGATCTAGCAGCCGCTGGTCTCATGGTGCTGGATGCACTGGATGCACAAGCTACTCTGGCCACATTTCGTCCCACTGCAGATCAACAACAACCAGAAATTCGTATTCAACCCGATTGGGAACGGGCCACTCGCCTGGGTCTCACTACTCAGACCATTGGTGACACAATCCAGACTGCCCTGGAAGGGGCGATTCCAACCCAACTGCAGCGGGGTAACCGTCTGGTGGATGTCCGGGTGCAACTGAGTAACAATGTGGTGCAACGGGCCTCGCAACTGGAACAGATCCCCTTATTTACCCCCAATCGCCAACTGGTGCGCCTCAGTGATGTGGCCAGCTTAGAAACGGGGCAGGCTCCTTCAGAAATTGAGCGGTTAAACCGCCGCCAGGTGTATATCATTGCGGGGAACCTGGAGCCAGGGGCCAGCCTGAGTGGAGCATTGACTGAAACCAATCAGATCCTGAATTCACTCAACCTGCCGGGCGGCGTTACCCAGATCCCCAGCTCTGCTGAGCAAACTAATCAACAACTACAACAGGCGTTTATCCTTCTCAGTCTGCTGGCCATTTTCCTGGTGTTTGTGGTGATGGCGGTTCAATACAACTCCCTGGTGGATCCGCTGGTGATCATTTTGACGGTGCCTCTAGCTCTCGCAGGGGGAATTATTGGTCTCTATGTCACCAATACCGCTCTGGGAGCCACGGTGATTGTCGGAGCCGTGTTGCTGGTGGGGATTGTGGTCAACAATGCGATTGTGCTGGTGGAGCTGGCCAATCAAATTCGAGAACGGGAGGGGGTGGATCGGCAGACCGCGATGTTAAAGGCAGCACCCCAGCGTCTGCGTCCAATTCTGATGACCACCATTACTACGGTGTTGGGACTCTTTCCTCTGGCTCTGGGCATGGGTACGGGGCAGGGATCCGAGTTTCTTCAGCCTCTGGGGATCGTCGTTTTCTCGGGCCTATCGCTAGCGACCCTGTTAACCCTATTTGTCATTCCCTGCTTTTATGTGATCCTGCATGGGATCTTTCATCAGCTGGAGCGTTTGGTTTACGGTGGCAATGAAAATCAAATTGAAGTTATCCCAGAATCTGTGCCGCCAGCCTTGGAGAAATCGGGAAGATAGATCATCTCGCCATGATGGTCTGTGTGTCTTGAGCAACGTTTTGATAAAGGTCTGCCAGCTGATCATTCAAAGGATTGATGTTGTAATCCTGAACTACACGGCAGCGACCGTTCCATCCCATTTTCACCCAACTTTTGGGTTGTGAAAGTAATTGGTGCAACCGATCTGCCAGGCCTTCATGATCTCGCTCCGGCACTAAAAATCCAGACACCCCGTCCTCCACCAATTCAGGAATGCCACTGTGAAGTGTGCTCACCACAGGTAATCCCATTGCCATCGCTTCCATTAAGGCAACAGGAATCCCCTCCTGATCTCCTTCGGCACTGGTGACACTGGGGGCCATCAAAATGTGGGCTTGATGGAGCAAAGCAATGATCTCTTCCTGTTGTTTCCAGCCCCAGAAATGAACATGAGCAGTGAGCTGTAACTGATTGACCAATGCCTCCAGTTGCGGTCGTAATGTACCATCGCCAATGATCCAGTACTGCAAATTTGGCCATTGATGGACTAGCTGAGCCACAGCTCGGATCCCATATTCAAGGCCTTTTTTTTCTACTAGACGGCACACAGAAGCTAGAATCACAGGCTCATTTAGCTTTAGATCTCTGGGTCTGTATTGGAAATGATCACAATTAATCCCCATCCGGTGTACAAAGGTTTTGTGGGAAGGACACCCCATTGAAATCAGCTTGCCCCGCCAGTGGTGGCTGATCGGTAGGAAGAGATCCCCCTTGGCAAAAAGGGGTTGGTAGCATTGCCAGCCATGATCTTGAGGGTACAGAGTCATGTCAAAACCATGAAAAGCCGTGATCAGTTTTCCCTGGAGTAAACCAATTTCTCTAAGCTTTAGGGCTGTGAGTGCCAAAGGACCAAAATGACAGTGGACGATATCATGTTTATCTAACTCAAGAAGGGGGATTGCACGAATTAATACTTTGATCGATCCTGACTTTCTTCCCAGATGAATAAGACGAATCGCATAGGAATGAGGGGTAGAAGTTCTTAAGAGTCGAGACAGAGCATGATAGAGCAGTTTGATCAGGTGGTAGGCAGGATTCTGTGGGATAGGGATAGGTTGGTGGGTGTAGTCCAGTAAGCGGTATTTCAAGACATCCTGGTGAATGGTTAGATTCTTAAGGGGCTGTGATCGAAGTGGAATAATATCGACATGGTGACCTCGATCAATTAAGCCTGTGATCATATTGAGGATGAAGGTCTCAGAAAGTTGAGGAAAACGATCAACGACATGGGCTATTCTCATAATGACCACCGGATGTAGTGTTCCATCGTCTTGCAGGGAATATTTCGGGTTGATTTATTCCTCCTGCATTGTTGGCATGTATCCAAACTTGATCATTTTTTCACAACAGATTGACTCGATGGATTTTAGATTGTCATGTCCAAAAAAGTCAATCCACTTGATGTTGGGATTCCCTCTGGGCTGGAATTGCACGTTGATTTCTTGAGAAATATCCTGATCAGGCAATAGATTTAGCTGTTTTGCTAGCTGAGTAATAGAACTCACTTTGTTTTGGACGAAATCCTCATAACGGATCAGGGTTAAATTCTCTCGGTGCTTAAGAAACTGGTTGGAGACACAATTCCATCGATGAGCTAGCTTTTCAATATAGGTCTCACCTTCTACATCGGGTAGATGTCCCTCGATCACATACTGCCAGCCTGTATTCTGAAAGGATAATAGGAGGGAAGGATCCAGATGCTTTGCATTCCCAGGAAGCTTCAAGCGGTTGAGAATACTGCGGATGTTATCCCTGGGATCACGGAGAATGAAAATAAATTTTGACTCTGGAAACACCTTGATCAGATCTGAGTAGAAAAAACTAAAATTGGGATCTTTGATGATCTGACCATAGAAATTGCTTTTATATTCATTGATGATCTTGTCGAAGGATGTCTCCCTTGCAAAAAGTTGCCGTCTCAACTCAATACTGTTGTCAATACGAAAAAAAGGATCAATTGTCGTAACCTGGTGACAGGCTTTTCCTAACAGGCACGCGATAGCGGTTGTTCCAGACTTCTGATTTCCCAAAACGATCACAGGGGCATGGGGCAGTCTCCTGAAGGAGTTTGAGAGATTCCTCTTGATGGTCAGATAGGTGGTCATGGGTTGATTTGGAGACATCAATTTATGGATGATTTTCATGTTTTACGACCTTGCTTAAGATGTGAGAGAACCTGGATCATTTCCATCAGGGTTTCTCGTCCTGCGGGCAATACACACCAAATGACCAAGTACAAAAGACTATAGGTACAAAGATCGAGAAGTAGCAGTAAACCAGGGCTTGTCAAGATGAGGCGATTCAATGCCATGATCAAGATCGCTGCACCGATGGATGCAACCGCTGGACGATAAAGGGTAAGGACTAAATTACGAACTTCTAACCAGGTGCCCTTATAGCAATGGAGAACAGCGAACAGGTAGATTAATGGTCGGGTGAGTCCATATGCTGCAGCTACTCCCACCGCTCCCCACTGGGCACTAATTGAGATCAGCAAAACATTGATTACAGAAGAAATGACCCCCCATTGCAGTTGTCGATCTGTTCTTCCTAAAGTCTGATACACCCATCCGGTTGCCACATTAAATGTTCCGATCCAGGCAGCGGGCGCAAGCAATCGAAAGATCAGAGCAGCTTCTGTCCACTGTGAGCCCAACACAACCTCAATTAACTGATCAGCTGAGGCAAACATGAATCCCACCAGGGGCATTCCCACCAGGGTGATCGCCAGGATCGCTTTGTGATAATAGTGGGAATATTGAGCGGGATCCATCTGCAACCGACTGAGTACTGGAATAGCTACTCCTGAAATAGGATTATTAATTTGCTGAATCGGAAGCAGTAAAAGTTGGTAGGCTTTGGAATACAGTCCCAGTTGCTGTGCTCCCCACATGCGCCCAATTAACAAATTGTCAAAATTTCGGGAAAAGTAATTGACACAGTTAAACCCTGTTAGGTTCCAGCCATAATTCAACATGGGTTTTACATGCTTTGGAGCGGAAGGCCATCCTGGTCTCCAATCACAAACAACCCAAACAGCAACTGCATTGGCAATGGATTGAGCCACCTGCCAGATCACCAATGCCCAGTATCCCAGTCCAGCCAATCCAGCCAGGATCGCACTAAGAACTCCAACCGCCATGGAAATGATCTCAATGATCGCCAGCTGATTAAACCGCATTTGCCGCCGCAGCAGCGCTTGATGCTGGACCGTTAACCCTCCGAACAAAAAACTAATGCTAATGGCAATGGTGATAGCGATCAATCGAGGTTCACTATAAAACCAGGCCGTTAAGGGTCCAATCGCCACCACCACTAATGTGATCGCAGCACTGAGGGCGACATTGATCCAGAAGAGGGTACTCACCTGTTTGTGGTTAATTTCAGCCTGTTGAATAGTTGCACTGGAAAGCCCCAGATCTTTGAAGAGCTGCACAAATCCTGTGACCACAGCCGCCATGCCAAATAATCCATAGTCCTCTGGAGTCAACAGTCGAGCCAGTACCACCGTTGAACAGGTGCGCAGACCAAACTTTGCCGCTTGAGAGAGCATGGTGATCGTCCCCCCTTTGATAGAGGCATGCCTGAGATCGCTCTTCAGGTGATCAGTACTGAAATACTGAACGGGGGGGCGAGATAGAGTGGATTTAAGTAACGGCATGAAGGAAAGTCAGTTAAAGGTATTCGATCAGCTCTACATTGCGGGGGATCTGTGCCTGTTTCTGTCCTTGATCCATGGCATAGCGTGTCATTAAGGTAATGGGACGGACCAGTATTTCCTGAGGGGGGACCTTTTTTCTCAGGATCCGGTAGCAAATTTTGGGGACTTCATTGAACAACCACTCGAAAAATAAACCCAGATACTCCAACGGGGTTAACGGATGTAGCGGCTCAAAACCATGCAGCTCCTGGAGAACACGGTGAGATAGACCATAGCGTCGGTGTTGACTTTGCAGAGATCGAAAGGTATTCCGATGTCGGTGTCTGACAATGGCATCCGGCTGTAAGAGAAAACGATAGGATGTATCTAGCTGAATACGCCAACACAGATCAGCATCTCCACCCGTGGTTAAATAAGGTCGAAACAGGCCGATTTCCTGAAAAATACTCCGCCGAACGGCCAGGTTTGCAGTTTGCCCAAAGGGGAGAAAAGGGTGGTTCATGGCAGATGATTGAGAAAGAATCTTTCTTCGCTCGGCATACCACTCCCAGAAAGTTGATCCGGCTAGTGGGAGAATCTCCCCCGCAACTAAGCCCACGTCAGGACTAGAAAAAGGGGTGATCAGGCGTTCCAGCCAGAATGGATCGGGCCGACAATCAACGTCTGTAAATACAAGAATTTCTCCGACTGCCTGTCTGATGCCACGATTGCGGGCAGCATAGGAGCTTTGAATCGAAGTTTCTTCCAATCCGATGAGATTGAGTTTGAATTCCTGACTTCTGGAAAGCAAGTTCTCAATCTTTTCCTGAGTTTGATCGTGACTTCCATTATTGACAAGTATCACTTCCAGTTTTTTGTGAGGATATGACTGATCAACCAAACATTGAATTAGATCATCCAGATCAGAGGCTCCATTATAGATAGGAACAACCACTGAGATCAGAGGATATGGCTGATCTGAGACACCTGTTGAGATTTTGGGATCGGAGGTAAACATTCTTGTTTTCATCTGTGGAGTGTTTTCCATCTCAAAGTCTCCTTTGAATGCTCTGAATCCAGCCAATCGATTTTATGTGCTTCAAGGGGGAGTCTTGCCTCTTTTTGGCCTTGCTGCCAGGCATGCCAGGATATGAGATCAATGAGCCGGTAGAAGGCGTGATCCAACTTAGACTTGCCCGTCCATGCTCGAAAAAGGCTGATCGGTAGCTCTTTTAACAACCAGCGCAGACCTATATAAACAGTCTGGTAAGGCAGCATATCGGGTTTCAGTGCTATGCCATGAAGCTCATGCAAAAAGCGTTGAGAATGACCATTCTTCAGATGTTGTTTTCTAAGATCCTGCAGTTGATTGCGGTGGCGGTGGCTGATGATAGCATTTTCGACAAAATAGATCTTCCAGGCAGTTGATTTCAACATCCGCCAACACAGGTCTGTATCCTCGCCTGAGATCAGATAGGGACGGAAGAGTCCAATGCTTTCCAGAACCTGCCTGCGGATTGCTAAATTAGCAGTTGCGGCAGAAGGACCAAAGGGATGATTTAGTAACTTGATTGGAGATAGAAAACCTTTGTGTTCAGCATAGTTTTCCCAGATCGTATTTCCAGGAAGTGCTTTAATATTGCCTGCCACAATTCCCACCTGATCTAGAACAAAAGGTCGAACCATCTGTTCAACCCATTTGGGATCGGGTCGGCAATCCACATCGGTAAAGACCAAAATCTCACCGGATGAACACTTGATCCCCCGATTGCGAGCTGCTCCTGGTCCCTGGATCTGAGTTTCTGATCGATATCGGAGGGTAAACTCCCTGGTAGAAAAGCTTTCTATGGCTTCGAAGATGATCTCAGCAGTATGGTCTTGACTGCCGTTATCCACAAGAATATATTCGACTAAGTGAGCTGGATAAGTCTGGTTTTGTAGACATGAGATCAGATCTGGAATATCCTGCTCTCCATTATAGATAGGAACAATTACAGATATCTGAGGATAATAATGCTTGATAGTTTCTGGATCAAGGGGATGTGAGCTAAGTGTGAAATATTCAGAATCACAGGGATCTTTCTCCTGCCTTTCAAAGGAATGATCTGTTTTCCCCAGCATTTTTTTTAGTTGATCTAACATTGGTCACTGTCCCCTCAGATAGTTTGTTGGTAAAGTCTGGCAATCTCAACAGCATTTTCTGGCAGAACAGCCTCCCGTTGTCCTTTAGTGAGTGCATGTCTTGAAATCAGATAAATGGGGGGAACCCATAGTTCTATAGGATCAGCTTTTTGCTGAGCAACCTTGGTGAGGCTTATCGGCAATTCTTTTAATACCCAACGGGCTAAATGATAAGCGTAATGATGAATTTTCCAGTCTGGGGTTGGATCCACTCCATGAAGTTCTGAAAGATATTTGTGCCCTCGTCCATAGTTGACAAACTGTTTGTGAAAGGCTTTGAGACTGGATCGGTGACGGTGATAGACCCTTGCCTCGGGTTGATAGTAGGTCTGCCATGAGGTTTGATGATGAATTCGCCAGCACAGATCAGCGTCCTCGCCCGTTGTTAAATAAGGACGAAACAGTCCTATCTGCTCAAAAACCTTTCTCCTGATGGCAAAGTTGGCAGCGGCTCCAAAGGGACCATGGGGATGAATGAGGGTTTTCTGTTGAGACAGGATCTGTTTGCGGGCAGCGTACTTTTCCATCAGAGAATCACCTGGCAGAGCTTCCACCTCTCCAATCACAAGACCCACCTCAGGATCCTGAAATGGAATCACCAGTTTCTCCAGCCAATCAGGGGCAGGTCGGCAATCCACATCCGTAAAGGCAATGATCTCAGCAGATGAAGCGCGGATACCTGCATTCCGTGCAGCGGATGGACCTTGAATCGTAAACTCCTCCACACCCCTCAACTGAATTCCTGCTAACTCTGCATCATGACAAGATTGCTTGATCAGGGTTGATGTCCGATCGTTGCTGGCATTATCCACTAGCAGAAATTCGACAGCATTTTTGGGATAGGACTGAGTAAAGAAGCATTGAACTAGAGGAGGAATATCCTGCTCACCATTAAAGATTGGAGTGACCACAGACACCTTTGTGATCTGCTCAGGCAAGGATGTCTGAATTGCCCAGGTGAGTTGAGAACCTTCCCTTTGCCTAGATTGTAGAACTTGATCAGTTTGTTTACCCAATCTCTCTTTCCAGAATTTAAGCATGATCGGATCCTCCGCGCTGACTCACCAGTTGTGGTTTGATCTCTGGCTTGACTCTTTCTGGATGAATAAGATTACGATAAATATCTATGAGTTGATCAAGTAGGTGGTGGATATCATAGTCTGCTTCAATGAACTGACGAGCTGATCGACTCATTGTTCTGTATTCATCGGGGTTTTGGATCAAATAAAGTAAATAGTCGGCAAGGCTTTGACTATCTTTTTCTGGAACCAGAAAGCCTGTTTCTCCATGCTTTACTCCATCTGGAATGCCATTATGAAGAGTTGAGATCACTGGAATCCCCATAGCCTGAGCTTCCTGCAGAACTAGTCCCTGACCTTCTTGATCTCCATTCTGAGCAGTCACACTGGCCAGGATAAACAGATCGGTTTGCTGGTAAAGCTTTATCACCTGATCCCTGGGTAATCCTCCCAGGAGAAATACCTGGTCCTCCAACTCTAGATCTGTGATCAGTTGCTGGAGTTGATCACGAAGAGGTCCATCCCCGACAATGCGATAGCGGAAGTCTAGTTCTTTCTCTTTCAGCACTTTCATTGCTCTGACACTGTAGGCAATTCCTTTCTTCTCAACCAATCGACCTACTGTCAGGATCTCAATTTTATTTTCAGGATAAAGCTGTCTTTCTTGATAAGGAAAAAGGTCGAGATTTACCCCTACCGGCAGGATCTTGATTCGCTCAGGATCACACCCGAGATTGATGGCTTTTTGGGCAGTGTAATGAGTATTGGCAGTGAACTGATCTGCATAGTTAAACAACGCTCGATAAGATTGGGATCCGTACTGCTTTGGCCAGCCATTGACATCATAGCCATGAAAAGTAACTAGAATTGGCCCCTCGATTGCTCCCAGTTGTTTCATGTACATTGCGATCAGGCCATGCATACCAAAATGGCAGTGGAGGATGTCATAATATTTTTGTTTGCCCAGATGAGATATTACTGAGAATAAGACTCTCAATGACAATGAGGGCTTGCCGTATTTGATGAAGTTTAATGATTTGAGTATAAGATCAGGATCAACCCAAATATATCTTGCTAGTAGAATTAGCCCAGAAATGAATCTTAGAAGCAAGTTCTCTGGCATTGGGGGACGGTAGTAGGTTCTCTGCTGAAGCTGATACTCCCTGAAGACTGGGTGAACTTGATCGGGTTGCTCTGGTTTCCCAGTTGCAAAAATATCAACCTCATGACCTTTGTCTAATAGTCCGACAATCTGATCGAGAACGAAAGTCTCTGAAAGAACTGGAAAAACACCCACAAAAAACGCAATCCTCATCTTACCTCCAGCCACAAACTAAAGATGTGCATAAGTGTTTGCGATGATGTCAACATGGTTCTTCCAGGAATACTGTTTCACCTGATCGATGCGTATTTCTTTTGGAGGCACTGAATTTGGAGAAGAGAGGATCTGAACTATTTTCTCAGTCCAAGATTGCACATCACCCACCGGACAAAAGACAGCTCCCTGTCCCCCCACCTCTCGAAGCACTGAAATGTCGCTGGCAACCACGACCGCACCGCAAGCCAGAGCTTCGATCACAGGCAATCCAAATCCTTCGGCCTCACTAGCCACCATTACGACATTTGATCTTCGATAGAGTTCTGCCAGCGTTTCCCGATCCAGATTATGGAAATAAATGATTGACTCTTCCAACTGTCCGGCTTTGATCTGTTGTAGATGGCTTTCTTTCCAGTCATCAGGTTTTCTGCCCACGCGAACAAGCTTGATCTCAGGAAATTTATATCTAATCTCCTGAAACACCTTAAGAACAACATCCAGCCTTTTCCGCTGCGTACTTCCCCCAACCACTAGAAGAAACGGTGTTTCCCCTAATCTTTCCAGCACAGTTTGGCTTTCTCCTGACACTCCTGCAGATCGTTCCTGAAACTCCGGCGCTACCCCCAGAGGAACCTGAACTAGTCGCTCGGATGAAACTACTTGATAAGCCTCTATCTGGCGACGGACTTCATTGGTTGTGTAGAAAACAACGGCTGCTTTTTGGAGGCCAGCAAGAATGTGTTTATGGATCAGATTGTACCATGGTGAATTCCAATGATTTTCGGGATCCAACAGAGACATGAATGCATGAATATCATGACAGAAAACCCCCGTCTTCTGAGCAGGCAATTGATGAACCAGATGGGCGTAGGTGTGATCACAAACGTGAAAAAAATCAAATTCAGATCTTATCCTCTTGAGATGACTGGGATATTTCCAGAAGCAGTTCACCCTGTAGTCAGTGGTGTAGGCCAATCCTTTCTTGTTTAGGTAAGGGACTCGCAAGCAATATTTTGTAAAGGGGGGACAGATCAGCCTGGATGAAAAAGTCTGGGAGTAATCTCTGGCAAGACCAAGAGCCAGCATTTCGGCACAGAGATCAACGCTGATGGATTTTTGCTCTGGATAGTCAGCAAGAAGAGCCAGCCTCTGGGTGTCATGAGACTTAAGGATCGAATTACTTTCGGTTCTTACAACGGTTTGCATATCATTCTCTCTTCAGGCTTGATCAGAACTTTGGTGAACGGTGGTCAGAAGATCTCCCCAGGAGGAAATGTATGTATCCCAGTTGTTTCTCACATCTTCTCTGCCTCTTTCTCCCCAAATCTTGAGTTGCTCAGCCGAAAGATCGGGTAATTGTCTCAGAGCCTCCGCCCAGGCCTGGGGGTGATCGGGGGGAAGCAGCCAACCACAATCCACCACCTGCTCCACCAGACCATCGACTGCAGCAGCGAGAACAGGCTTTCCTGCCGCTTTGGCCTCCACACAAACATTGCCCCAGGGCTCCCAGCGGGAAGGAATCGCCACCACATCGCACTCCGCCAGGAGAGCGGGCACATCATCAACCCGTCCCAGCCAGATGATCTCCTGCTTCAGATCTTGGGCTAGCTTCTGAAGTTCCCCTTCATCAGGACCCACACCCCCGATCAGCAGCTGTAGCGGAACATCAGGGATCAAACTCAGTGCCTTTAACAGCACATCCAACCCCTTTTGTGCACACAACCGTCCGTAGGCCACCACGCGTAGGGGTCGATGCGGAGTCTTGTAGGGGACTTTTAAGAACGCTGCTAACGGAGGGCACTGCCTGATCATGCTCAGCTTTTCTGCTTTCACCAGACTATGACTGAGTAACCAGCTTGCCTGGGCGTTGGAGATGGCCACTACCCGATCCACTAGGGCCATGCAGAGCTTCAAGGCCAGATGAAATCGTGCTCGGCAATGGACATTGTGCTGTTCATACCCCTGGGAATACCCATGTTCGTGCAGGATCAGCCTGGCTTGAGGGTTCAAAATTCTGAGCAGGATCAGATCCAGAACAGTTTTGAAGCGAGCAGGTTGGTGGCAAATTATAATCTCTGGCTGACGGTGTCTGCTGTTCAGCACGGCCCGATCCTCCCGCAGAGCCAGCACATGAAACTCAAAGGAACGTGACAGGGAGGAGGACATTAGCCCATTCAATGTAGACTTCACCCCTCCCACCTTCCGATCCCAGACAATATGCAGCACCCTGGTTTGCTGAGGGGCACTCCCAGAGGTTCTTGAATGGGGGGAAGAAGGAGCCTGAACAGCACTAGCCATGAATTATGCTTCCTGATACTGTCTTGCAAAGGTTTGATAGGCCCGATAAGCAGGTAACTCATCGATCTGTCCTGTCGGTTTATCCACGTCCAGCAACCCATAACGCAGAGGGTGCATCCCTTCCCCCTGAATGCTGCGGTACCACATCAGGGTTTCCACCCGGTTAGAGAGAAGGGGCAGGAGGGCCTCCACAAACTCAGCTTTAGCCTGTTCGTCATACTTATCACTGGAGAGTCCTAACTCGGTGATCCACAAGGGTTTTTCCACTCGGCTGAGAAAGTCGTCCACCAGGGCCACCACCTGATCCGGGCGATCGCGGTAGGGGTGCATATTCACACGATCACAGTACTGTTCCAGTCCCGCATCGATCATGGCTTGCCAGTAGGCAGGCTTGGCAGCTCCACTGGTTCCGGCGGCCACCACCGGTCCTTCTCCAGCCAGAACCTCATAGGCGGTGGCCAGAGTCTGGATGTAGTCTTCAGGCGATCCCTGATAGTACTTATCCAGATTGGTTTCATTCCACACTTCCCAGGCATCCACGACGGAATCCAGCGTTGAGCGCAACCAGAGGCAATAATTTCTCAGGGCCTGCTGATCTGGAACTGCATTTAAGCCTCCACTGCCTGCAAAGGGAGGGGTTCCCCAGATCACAAAACAAATGCGAAACCCGTTCATCTTGGCCAGATTCAGGGCAGGGAGAAGATAGTCTTGATCGTACTGACCCGGCTCGGTCTCAACCGTCTCCCAGTTATACCAGACCCTTAACCAGCGCACTCCAGCATTGCGATAGTAGGGGATCAGTTTGCCCCGCCAACTCGTCCAGTTCAGTTCGTTGCCCACATTCAGTCCCAGATACTCTGGCTCCATCGCTTCAGCAGGTTGGCTTCCCTTGCCGCCAAATAATAAAGACCCAGAATTCTCTTCGCCTGAATTGGTGGACAAGGTGCAGGCCCCTAAGAGGCTACTGCCGACCGCAGCCAGACAGGATCGTCGCTTCATGGTTATTCTCCTTGTTGACCGACACTTGCAAGGGGGGCTGAGGGGGCAGGTGTTTGACCACCCGCTCAGGATTTCCGATTACCACCACATTGGCGGGCACATCCCGTCGCACTACACAGCTCAAACCCACCACGGAGTTCTCGCCCACTTCCACACCCTTTAAAATTCGTGCTCCCGAGGCCACCCAAACATTTTTCTCAAGCCGAATGGGGCGACGACTCTGGGGAAGGGGTGGGTCATGTCGCCGTTCGGGATCAACATTATGAAAATCACTGTCCAGGATGTAGCAATCAGAGAGTAAGCATCGATCTCCGACGGCCACCTGTTCATAGCACCCAATACTGCAGCCATTCAGTAGACAGTTGGCCCCGATCGAAATGTCTCCTTTCCCAAAGAAGTGCACATGTTTACGGATACGGGTACCCCGATGAATCCGAACAGACACCTGACCCGACAGCCGGATTTTGCCCCCAATGCGTACCCCCGGATCCAGATGCAGGCGGGGAAAGCGGAGTTGATAGTACCAGCGCAACCCCGTGAAGATACTCTCTTCTAACCAGAAGCGCAGCGAAAAAAAAGAAAAGGGTGAAGAGTTCAAGATCATGAATTTTCAATTGAATGACGCCAGGGGGTTCCCGTCCACCAGGAGTACAGGGCCTGCCAGGGAGTCGGGGGTTCCCGCAGATGGGAGCGGGGGATCCAGGACATTCGGGCCCGAACCGTCAGAACTTCAGCCTGGTTCCAGGTGCATCCCAGCAGAGCCGCTAACGCGAAAACAGTGACACTTGCCCCCGAAAATTCCCCCGTGGGCATCTGCAGGGTCATGCCGATCCAGGCCCCCAGCGCTGGGGAGAGGGCCTCATGCTTAAGAACCTTTTGGCTCAACATCAAGGTGATGGCCATCCAGGCGGCCACCAGTACACAGGAGCCGATCACGCCCGTTTGATAGAGGGTGGAATAAATCTGGGAATGGGATCCCAGCGGGACATCCAGCGTACTGGAACGACCGTAGGTGCCATACCCTAACCAGGGAGACTGAGTAAAGGCTTCATAGGCTTCGCGGTAGAGGGCAAAGCGACCATCCGCTGAATCCCCACGATATTCAAAGAGATAATGATGAATCACATCCCCCAACACAGGAGAGGCCAGGATCACCGGGATCGCTACCCAAAGGATCAGCTTGCGGCCCCAGCCCCTGGCAAACCAGAGGGTTACCAGCACAGCAGCGATGATCCCGATTTGGGCAGCTCGGGCGGCGGCAAACCAGATGGTGACTGCCCCCCCTAAAAACCCTGCTACTCGCCAGAACAGCTTTTGCTCCATCCAGGCAGCCATGCAAATAAAAATACTCATGGTGCCTGCCAGCGGTGACCAGTAGTAAAACGATTTCAAACGGGGAGTGTATTCTCCCCAGCTCACCCGATCCCAGCCGTACAGTTGCGCTTCAAAAAAGACACGGGCGGGCATGCGCGGCACCAGTTGCACCAGCAGACTCTGGGTTTCCAGCAGATTGCCTGTCATGGCCACCTGCAGTTGCCCCAGGATCACCGCCACCAGCTGACATAGCCCCACAATGCACAGCGCGCGCACCACCACCTGCAGCCGCACCCCCAGCCGACGCATGGCGTACCAGACAATTAAAAACAGCATCCAGATCCCGAGAATGGCCCCCATGGCATTAAGACTGCGGCCAATTTCTGCCACCCCCCAAAACAGGTTGAGGATCGTGGAGGAAAAATACACCAGGGCATAGAGACCCCAGATGTACCAGCCCAGGGGGAGCGGGGTCACTCGGGGGCATTGCCAGCTCCGGTAGAGCAGGAACCAACCCACCACCGGATAAACCATGAGCTGAATCCCCAGGATCCACCAGAGAGGCACCAGCGCGACTGTCCAGAACAGGATCCTTTCTCCCAGGAGATCCGGGGGATTGTGGGGCAGGATCTCCAGTTTGATGGGCGGGACTGCAGATTGGTGGATGAGCGTCAGGACGTTCGTATTCATGTCTCACCTCCGGGTAAAGGCGAGAGATCTGTTGGGGATTGCTCCAGGCGTGCCTCCAGGGGCAGGGTGGGGGGTTGCTGATCTCCACTACCCATTAAGACCTGACCCAGGAGTCGGGTTTGCCAGGTGCGAAGCATCTCGGCTGCAGCTGCGGCTCCTCGCCGTCCCAGGTGTTGGGGCGCGGCCACCCAGAGAATGCCATCCGACAGTGAGGCCAGCATTGTGGCACTGGATCCGTAGTGGGCTGGAGGACAGTCAATAATGATCAGGTCGTAATGCTTGCGCACCCGCTCCAGCAGCATCGACCACTTTTTGTAAAAGGCCAGGGTGGCAGTGAGACCGAAGGAGAGAATATCAAAGCCCTGCAAACTGCGCACCGGGTTTCCGGTCAGGGGATCAATGGATTCTCTAGGATTGAAACGACGACACTTGGGCAAGCGTTCCGTAGAGGTGTGGGTGTCGATCAGCAGAATTTTCTGACCAAATTGAGCCTCGAGCAGGGCAAGATTTTCCGCCACCAGGGAACTGCCCTCCGATCCGGTCCAGCTGCAAACCCCGATCACCTGGACATTGCGGGGTAACATGCGCATGTGGGCCTGGAGCAGTTGATAACTGCACAACAGATCGCTATCCGCCAACCGACTTTGTTGGGCCAGACGCCCATGATTGACTCGGGGTAAAAGGGCAAGGATCGGCAGAGGCAGAATATCGACAAAAGATCCTGTATCCTCCAGGCGGTTGTTCATTAACCAGCGCAACCCCACAGCTCCGAGGGCAGCCACCACACTGAGACTGGCGGAGAGGGCGTAAAGCAATCGACGATTAGGGGCCACCGGATGGCGGTTGACTCCGGGTGGTTCAACAACGCGGACATTGCTGAGGCTCTGCTGCTCAATTAACTGGCTGGCAGAAAACCGTTCTGTAAAGGCCAGATAGGTTTGCTGGGCCTTATTCACCTCGATCTGCAGGCGGTTTTCCTGTTTCAACAGTTCTGGCAGCTGGGCAAACTGTTGCTGAGCCTGTTGAAGCTGCTGATCCAATTGCTGCAGGCGAGCCGTTTGGGCTACCCGCTCGACTTCCTCCGCAAACCAATCCTCCACCAGTCCTCGCTTCAGGGGATCCAGTGTCAGGTTGCTGGCAGCAATTTCCTCCCCCAGCAGGCGTTGGGCCTGGGTCTGGAGCAGCTCCTGTATCCGGTCCCGTTCCTCCAGCCTGGCGCGCACCTGTGGGTTTTCTTCGGTATAGCGGGAGCGCAAACTGGCCAGTTCTGACTCGGTGCGGGTGAGCTGGGTTTGTAATTCCTGATAGCTGGGATCGCGAGTTAAGCCTGCCAGTCCTAATGAGGTGGTCAGATCCGTGGGCAACTGACTCTGCAATTGGGCTATTTTGGCCTCCGAAAAGCGGAGATTGGCTTCCGTACTGTTGATCCGATCCTGCAGTTGAATAACGGTGTCATTGCGGCCATCAATCACCTCCTGCGATCCAACAAACGTGTGCTGGCGGCGAAACTGTTCCAGACGATCCTGGGCGGTTTCCAACTCCTGCCGAACACGAGGCAAGGCTTCCTCCAAAAATTGACGGGCGGCGCTGGCCTTCTCACGGTTGTTGAGCAAATTCTCCCGCTGATAAACCTTGATCAGGGAATCCACCAGCTGTTGGGCCACTTCGGGGGAATGATGACGATAGACAATCTGGATCACATCTGAGCCGGATACCACTCGGGCCGATAACCCCCCCTGGGAGAGGCCTGAGAGACCAGCCTCTTCTGCAGCGCGTTCAAAAACGGGACGGGAGGTGATCAGGGAAATTTGATTATTTAAAGGATTACCGCGAACTGTCTCCAGTTGTCCTATCCCAAAGGTTTCACTGCCTGCCGAGAGGAGTTTTTCGGTACTGCGGGGATACTCGATCAGCACTTCCCCTCGGGACTGATAGACCGGAGGAATGCGGCGAATGTAGACAACCGCTCCCCCCATGAGGGTCAACAGCGTCAGCAAAAAGATCCACTTCTCGGACCATAGAACTCTGGCGATCCGTTCTGGAACTGAGCGGCGGTGAGGCAGGATGTTAAAGGCTTCGAGGCTCATGAGATCACTCTGCAGTCGAAAAAACAGGGGGAGCAACTAAAGGCTAGAAGAGGGTTGAGAAGGGGAAAGGGGGGTTGGCTTGCTGTTCCCGATCCGCCTGGACTGAAAACCAGTGGTGAGCCAGCTGCAGACCCCAGGATTGCAGACGAGTAAACAAAAAAGAGGGGGTAATGCTTTGCAGAAGAATGGCCAAAAATGTAATGGGGGCACGGGGATCTCGCCAGATCACTGAGGGAGCGGATTGCAGAGAGTGCAGAGCATGGTGGCGAGCACGGGAATAGTCGCCTGCGGCAAAGGCACTGCGGGCCATCCAGCGGTGATTACAGGCCAGGATCAAGGGTCGGAGACGCTGCACCAGATCGGGGGCATAGAGAGAAATCTCTTCTAGAAAGACCTGCAAGCCCTGCAACATGCGTTCACTGTTGGCACTCAGGCTTTGGGGATGGAGACGATACTCCGTCAAAACGCCCGGCACCCGTAGGAATGAGTATCCCCGCCAGCTCAGACGCACCCATAGCTCGTGATCCACCATCCGCTTCAAGTTTTCGTTGAACACCCCTGCCGCTTGCAATACCGATCGACGCACAATCGGAGTGCTGCCATTGCCGAGATAGTTTTTTAAAAGGAGGCGTTCAGCAGTTAGGGGTCGGTCAGTTTTCGCCAGCCGCAGACCTGTGCGTTGCCCAGCCTGATCCATGAACACAGCCCGGTCATAGGTCACAGCAATCTCGGGCTGCGTTGCCAAATAATGACGGTGGGTGGCCAGCTTTTCCGGGCACCAGCGATCATCGGCATCGAGAAAAGCCACCCATTCCCCCTGGGCTGCCTGAATCCCTGTATTCCGTGCTGCCGCCAACCCCCCATTGCATCGCTGCACCAGTTTCACCCGAGCATCCCAGCTCAAGGATCTGACTCGCTCCGCCGTCCCGTCGGTGGACCCGTCATCCACAATGATCAACTCAAAATCAGGATCGGTCTGGTTCAGCACCGACTGCATGCAATCCTGCAGATAGGGTTCGGCATTGTAGGCAGGTACGACCACACTAAACCTGGGTCGCTGGGGGGTGGGCTGCTGTGAGTTAGCGGAGAGAGATGGCATGGGAAGACACCCGAGCGGAACGGTAGAGGCGTTGATACAGACTTTCGTATTGGCACCAGGTTTTTTCAAAAGACCAGTGTTGCCGCACATCCTCCTGAGCACGCTGGCCCAACCGTTGCCTTAAAAAGCCATTGGTCAATAGCATCTGCAATCTCTCCAGGAGAGACTCCACATCGGCAGGTTGACAGAAAAGACCGTTACCTCGAGGCTGGATCACATCCAGATGTCCATCCACAGCGGTGACCAAACAGGGCAAACCCGCTGCCATCGCCTCCAATAAAGCCAGGGGCAGGCCTTCGTAAAGGGAGGGCATGACAAAGGCATCCGCCAGAGACAGCCATTCCGTGACATCAGTGCGGTGACCTAACCAGAGCAGGTCCTGCTCTACCCCCAATCGCCGAGCTTCAGCCCGCAGTTCGGATTCCAGTTCACCTGATCCGGCCAGGGCAAACTGCCACTCCTTTCGAATGGATTCAGGCAGTCTGGCAATCGCCCGCAGCAAATAGGTGTGTCCTTTCTGTTCACTCAGCCGTGCCACGGTCAGGCAGAGGTACTGCTTAGAAAAGGGGTACTCCTGACGCAGGGCCTGTAATTTTGCAACTGAGGGGGCCTGGGGCTTGACCCCATTGGGAATATAGACCCGTCGTGAAGCCGGTAACCCAAAGAATTCAGCGTGATGTCGATCCATTTCCCGGGAGCAGGCCACCACCACATCTGCAAACGGGGTCAACCTCCGGTGGGTGTGATAGATAATATGGTTCGTCTGCACACTGGGAAGGGTAGCAGGGATCAGCCGCAGCAACAGAGCACAGTAGCGATCATGCACATGGATCAGGTCATAGGACTGTTGCCGCAGCCGTTGCCAGAGTTTCCAGCCATCCTGCCACTTATCGCCAGAGAAGAAGCATTCCCCTCCCGCACTGGCCATGAGCGGAGAATCGCGGGTGATCACGGCTGAAGCATATCCCTGTGAGCGAGCGGTCTCAGCTAAATCCAGAGCCACGCGCAGGGATCCTCCTCCGGTCTTACATTGGTAGAGAGCATGCAAAATTCTCATGGGCTATCGCTCCCCCTGACTTGTGGACAAAGAAAGGAGTGGAGAGGGTTGACTCATTAACTCTGGGGCCGATTGTGAATGCAGGGCAACGGTAGCTCCCATGGAACGGGCCAAACCCAGGTTGAGGAGTAAGGCCGGGTTGCCCAATAAATAGCGCGCCCCCAGACGACGGGGTTCACGACATAAACGAAACATCCATTCCAGACCCAAATTGGATACCCAGACGGGACACTCAGGAACGCGGCCAGCCAGCCGATCGATAATGGCTCCGCCCGTCATCATCACTTTCACCTGAAGGCGGTGGCGATTGAGTTTAAGCCAGAGCTCCTGGCGCGGCATGCCCATCCCCACGATCAAGATGTCCGGGCGGCAGCGGTTGATGGCCTCGACCACCGCAGCATTTTGCTGGGGGTCATCCAGAGGGAAATAGCCGTGGTGTCCTGCGATCTGAAGGGAAGGATAGCGGAGTTGCTGTTTTTCGAGGGCCGTTTGCAATGTGCGCGGGTGTCCCCCTAGTAAAAATAATGACAATCCATACCACTGACAGGCCGCCAGCAACCGGGGCATGAGCAGCGTATACGAAGCACGGTATCCCCGAGATAGCGGCAAGCCCATGAATTGAATCATTTTTATGATCCCGAGACTGTCACAGTGGGCAATATCGGCAGACTGCAGGAACTCATAAAACCAGGGCAATTGCATGGACAAGTTGAAGGCGTGAACATTGTAATGAGCCACCAGCAAAGGTTGATTTGAGAGGGTTGCCTGACAAACAGCGGTCACGATGGCAGGAACGGCCATACAATCGATTCGCCGACCCAATACATCAAGCGTGAGACTGGGCAAAGAGTATTCAGGGGGGCAACCCACTCTACGTTGAATCTTCATAGGCGAGAAAGTGAGAAAACTGTAATCACTCGCTTCTTCAAGAAAGAAGAAAGAAGCCTCCCCGTTGACTAGAAGACACGAGGTGAAACCTTCTTCTCAGGAAGAAAATTGAATATAAATTTTATGTGAACCACAGGTAGCAGTGATGCTTTGAGTACAGATGTAGCTCCCTGTCACATCTAGCAGAAATATAGGTGAGTCATCGAATAAAGTCAATCATTCCTTCAAAAATAGGTAGATCCTCTTGAGAAAAGCAGGAATTTACACAATAGATATCTTTCTAAGGTAAAAGAATAAACATATTCTATGTGTAGCATTACCATTCTGCGCTGTTAGATTTAGGATCTAAAGCAAGATTCGAGCCCTTGCATCCACAATCTTGAGCGATAGAATACGTCCCTGGATCATTCATTACAACTGCAGCAATGACTACAATCCCTGACATCAGATCCCTTTCCTGTAGAGGATATCGAGAGATGCAATGGTTAAATTAAGTTCTTAAGACCAGAGAGATTTACATCTGAATCACTGGATACATATGTACAGACCCTGAAAGAGTTAAAGTGGCTTATACTCATGGTTGATTGCGCCTTATTGAATGTTTTTTTAGGCACATATGACCTGTAATCAAAACTACAGATAAGGTTTTGTTCCCGACATCGGTCTTTTCTTTGCCCCTTATTTGATTAGCAACAAGCTGTACATCAACCTGATCCTGGTCATCGGATTCTTTTTTTAGAAAAGGATTGCGCTGATATAAGTCCCATGCTAGTGTGTGAAGCGGAGATGAAGTTGACTTTATACCTATTTTCTGTTCGTCTCTGAGTCATTGACTTTTTTCGATTTGCACATCAGTCATTCCCAATCAATGCTCAGGTTTAATGTGGATGTGCCTAGTCTAGATGAGATGACCCCTCCAATGCTTTTTTGAGTGAATATCGTCGGTATTTCTTTAACAAACAGATCAGCGTCATGTGGCTTAACTGAAAGCGTTAGCTCCTCCTAGTTCATAAGCAAGTGCAGACCTATGGTGAGCATTGCCCATCTTTCCCCCAATGCATATCTTCCCTTTGAAGCAGAACAGGGACACCTTTTTTTGTTTCCCTGGATTTTGCAATGGCGAAATCGTCATCTCTGGATCCGGCTCTCGGAGTTGTCGCGGGCGGCACTGATTTTGGAAAATCGTAAACAGGCGTTGATGAGTTGCCTTCAGTTTTCAACTGTCAAGATCGTGCGCGTTGATATGCGTTTATCCGAGGATGATCTGGTGCTATGGGCGAAAGCCTGTGCAGTAACTCAGAAGCAGTTGTTTCTTCGCATCCCCCCCTCAGTACGGATGCCCCATCAGCAACAGCGGTATTGGTGGGGGTTCAAAAGACTCTGTGATTGGATCGCCGCCCTGGGGCTACTCATCTTACTTGGACCCATCATGTTGTTTATTATGGCTCTGATGTGGGTTTGGATGCCCGGCCCTTTCTTCTTTAAACAGTGGCGGGTGGGGCGGAGGGGAAAACTGTTTGAAATTGTTAAATTCCGAACCATGATCCCCAACGCCGACCAATTGCATCACCAGGTGATGGGCAAACAGCAGGGACTGCACAAGCGCAAAGATGATCCTCGGATCACTCCATTGGGGCGCTGGCTACGCAAGTTCAGTCTGGATGAATTGCCTCAGCTTTGGAATGTCTTGAAGGGAGACATGAGTCTGGTGGGTCCACGCCCCTGGGCTTTGTATGATGCTGTCCGACTCCCGCCTGAGGGATACAGTCGTTTGAATGCCCTTCCAGGCATTACGGGACCGTGGCAGGTGCAGGGGCGATCCAGTGTTCTGGATCTGGGGGCGGTGACTCGATTGGATATGGATTACCTGCACCACTGGTCAATCCTGAAGGATCTCAAGATTCTGTTTTTAACCGTCCCTAAAGTGCTCGGTGGTATTGCTGCTCATTAAACCTTGTTTTCATTGCGCGGAGGAAGTTCTGTGGATTACATCTATATTGCTTATGAAGCCCAAACCCTGTTGAAAACGGAGACGGATCCTCCCCGCTCGATTGGAGCCGGACCTTCTCTGGAGCGGTTGCTAGCGGATGGGATCTTTTTGCGGGAACGGGAGGCCTGTGTCTTTCTCTGTCGCATTATCAAAGGTGAAGACTCTCGCCCACAGCTGATTCGAGAGGCCTTTGTCGGTTTCTTTTCTCCGGCTACACAACGATTTCAACCTGCGGATCGGGTGTTGGCTCAGCTTCTGCAGCAGACCGCCTGATCCTATCCCCACAGGTTTTGACCTGATGAAAACCGCTCGCTCCTGACGTTGCTCACTTTAACACCATTATGAAAATCACAGTCATCGGCACAGGTTATGTCGGATTGGTTACCGGAGCCTGCCTGGCGGATATCGGTCACCAGGTTGTCTGCGTGGATAACAATCAAGACAAGATCCGATCCCTACAGGCGGGGCAGATCCCCATTTATGAACCCGGATTGGAGGCGATTGTCCACCGTTGCACCGCCGCTTCTGCTAGTGGATCCCTAGCCTTTACCTCTGTACTGGCAGAAGCAATGGCCAATGCGGATGTGATTTTCATTGCTGTGGGGACGCCCTCTCTGCCTGGGGGAGAACCGGATCTCCGCTTCGTGGAGGCTGTTGCCCGTGAGGTGGGTACCTGTTTAATGGCGGATCCCAACCGCTACCGGGTGATTGTGAATAAGTCCACTGTTCCGATTGGTTCTGGGGACTGGGTTCGGATGGTGATCCTGGATGGCGCAGCTCAGGTTACCCGCGATCGGGCCATGCTAGTGGGGATTAGTTCAGCAGCGGGAACCAGCCTGCCAGAAAAGCATGCTCATCCAGAGATCACACGGGTGGAAGCTCCCCGCTTTGATGTGGTCAGCAACCCTGAATTTCTAAGGGAGGGATCGGCGATCTGGGATACCTTCAACCCCGATCGGATTGTGATTGGGTCTGAAAGTGCTCAGGCGGTGGACATCATGCGCCGTCTCTATGCCCCCATCCTGGAGCGATCCTGTTCACATGCAGACACAACGACCCCCGTTCCCCTGGTGGTGACTGATCTGGCGTCTGCCGAGATGATCAAGTACGCCGCCAATGCTTTTCTGGCCACCAAGATCAGCTTTATCAATGAAATTGCCAATATCTGCGAACGGGTGGGGGCTGACGTTCTGCAGGTGGGCCGAGGGATCGGGTTGGATTCCCGCATTGGTCCTCAATTTCTGAAAGCAGGGTTGGGCTGGGGCGGCAGTTGCTTTCTCAAAGATGTCTCGGCGCTGATCCACACCAGCCAGGACTACAACTATGAAGCTCGCCTGTTGCAGGCCACGGTGGGGGTGAACTGGAGTCAGCGCTATCGCATGGTGGAAAAGCTACAGCAAGAACTGAAGGTGCTGAAGGGAAAAACCGTGGGTCTGCTGGGCCTGACTTTCAAGCCGGACACCGATGACATGCGGGATGCACCTGCCCTGACTTTAATTGAACAACTGTTAAAGCTGGGAGCCAGGGTCAGAGCCTTCGATCCGATTATTTCCCCACGCGGCACGCTACCCTCCTCCCTGCCCATCGTGCTCGTACAGGACAGTCTCTCGCTGGCAGCCGATGCAGATGCCCTGATCCTAGTGACGGAATGGGAGCAATTTCAGTCTCTGCCCTTTTTGAAAATGGCACGCGTGATGCGGCGACCGCTACTGGTGGATGCCCGAAATGCTCTGGATCGGATCCAACTGCAGGACTGTGGGTTTAAGGTTGTGGGAGTGGGTCGATGAAAAGGTTCAGGATCCGGATCTTGTCAGTGCCAGCGGTGGGGATCGGTCTTCTCTGCTCCTGTTTGGGTCCGATTGCCCTGAGTGCTCCTGGATCTGCTCAAACGGATGCCCTGAACCTGACCTTGAGCGAATCTGAATCAGGGTATTTGCTGGGTCCGGGAGATCGAGTCCTGGTGCGGGTTTTAAATGAGCCAGACCTGAGTGGTGAACAGGAAGTCTTGGTGGATGGATCGCTGCAATTCCCCCTGATTGGCACAGTTACGGTGGCGGGATTAACTCCCTCTCAGGCCGCCACAGCGGTGGATCAGCGCTTCAGCAGCTTCCTGAAATATCCCGATACAACCATTACCCTGCTCAGGGGACGCAGTTTGCGAATTGTGGTGGTGGGAGAAGTCAACCGTCCAGGGGCCTACACCGTCTCCCCCAATCAGGGCACCACAGGCGAGCGAGGGTTTACCGATGTCAACGCCACAACCCTGCGAGAAAGTGTGCCGCGGGTCACCCAACTGCTGCAATTGGCGGGAGGGATCACGCAACAGGCGGATGTACGCAATATAGAAGTGGTTCGCCCCCAGCCCGATGGCAAAAGTGAAACCTTGAGTGTAGATCTGTGGGCGTTGCTCAACTCCGGCCAACCGGATCAGGATCTGGTGTTGCGGGATGGCGACTCAATCCGTGTGCCCCAAGCAGAAGCGTTGAATCTGGCCGAAGCGACCGCACTGGGCAATGCTAATTTTGCGCCGGAGTCGATTCAGGTGAGTGTGGTGGGGGAGGTGGAACAGCCCGGACGCCTGGGGCTGCCTCCCAATACATCCCTGAACAATGCCATTCTGTCCGCAGGAGGATTCACAGACAAAGCTGATCAAGCCCAGGTCCAGCTGATCCGCCTGAATCCCAACGGCAGTGTCTTGAATCAAAAGGTTGTCGTTGATTTCACCCAGGCCCTCGATCCCCAGGCGAACCCCCCTCTCCAGGAGGCCGATATTGTCCTGGTGGGATCCTCTGGGATTGCCAATGCTGGCGATGACCTGGCGGTGGGATTGCGCCCCCTGAATTTGCTGCTGGATCCGATTGGCAATATTGGCAGGTTGTTGCGGGTTTTTGGAGTTGATTTTTGAGGAAAGCTATGGCTTCCATTTTAGTGACCGGGGCCGCGGGATTCATCGGCTATCATCTCAGCCTCGCCCTTTTAAAGCAGGGGTGGCATGTGGTGGGACTGGATAATCTCAATCCCTATTACGATGTACAGCTGAAATTAGCAAGGGTAAAGTATCTCCAGGAATTCCCAGCCTTTCAATTTCATCAGCTCGATCTGGCGGATCGGCAGGGCATGAAAGACTTATTTGCAGCCCAGACCTTTCAGCGGGTGGCTCACATGGGGGCCCAGGCAGGTGTGCGGTATTCCCTGATCGATCCTCACGCCTATGTGGATAGCAATCTGGTGGGGTTTGTCAATCTCCTGGAGGGATGTCGGCATCATCCGGTTGAGCATCTGGTGTTTGCTTCCTCCAGTTCTGTTTATGGAGCCTGCACCTGTTTGCCCTTCTCGGTGCAGCATGCCGTCGATCATCCCATCAGTTTGTATGCAGCCACAAAAAAGGCCAATGAACTTCTGGCCCACAGTTACAGTCATCTCTACCAAATGCCCGTGACTGGCCTGCGTTTCTTTACGGTGTATGGTCCCTGGGGTCGTCCGGATATGGCCCTCTTTACCTTTACTCAAGCTATTTTGCAGGATGAGCCGATCAATGTGTTTAATCAGGGCAAAATGAAGCGGGATTTCACTTATATCGACGACATTATTGAGGGGGTATGTCGAGTCCTGGATCGGATTCCTCAGCCTGACTCTCGATGGTGTAGCTCCAGTCCTGATCCCAGCTCCAGTTCTGCCCCTTATCGGTTGTACAACATCGGCAATAACTGCCCGGTAGAGTTGGGAGAATTTATCGAAATCCTGGAGTCCTGTTTGCAGAAAAAAGCTCAGAAAAATCTACTTCCCATGCAAGCTGGAGATCTGATGGCCACCTGGGCAGATATTGATTCATTAGTAGAGGACATCCAGTTTCAGCCTGCGACTCCGTTAGAGCAAGGGATCGAAAAATTTGTCCAATGGTATAAGCAGTATTACGCTTATAGGTAATCGATGGGGATAGGAGATCGGGATGAATATTTTAGTTACAGGCGGGGCGGGTTACATCGGTAGTCACACCTGCAAAGCACTGGCACAGGCAAGCTTCACCCCCATTACCTATGACAATTTAGTTTATGGTCATGACTGGGCGGTGCAATGGGGACCCCTGGAAATTGGAGAGCTGGAGAATCGGTCCAGTCTGGATCAGGTAATTCAGAAGTACCAACCTCAGGCGGTGATCCACTTCGCAGCCTATGCCTATGTGGGAGAATCAGTCACGGATCCAGGCAAGTACTATCGCAATAATGTTGTTGGCTCTCTCACCCTGCTGGAGGCGATGCGAGATCATGGGATCCCTCACCTGATTTTCTCCAGCACCTGTGCCACTTACGGCCAACCGATTGCCATTCCCATTGACGAAACCCATCCCCAGCAACCGATCAATCCCTATGGGGCGAGCAAGTTAATGGTGGAGCGTATGCTGCAGGATTTTGAGCAGGCGCATCAGATCCAGTCCATCAGTCTGCGCTACTTCAACGCTGCAGGTGCTGATCCTGAGGGTGAATTGGGAGAAGAACACGATCCTGAAACCCATTTGATTCCCCTGGTTCTCCAGGCTGCTGCGGGGCTGCGACCCGAGATTGTGATCTTTGGGGATGATTATGACACTCCAGATGGCACCTGCATTCGGGACTATATCCACATCAGCGATCTGGCCTCCGCTCATGTCTTCGCCCTGAAGCGCTTACAAGCCGGTGCGGGCAGCAACGTGTACAACTTGGGAAATGGCCAGGGCTTCTCGGTGAAAGAAGTAATCGAAACGGCAGTGGCAGTCACAGGACATCCGATTCCGGTGCGTGTCGGTCCACGGCGGCCCGGAGATCCGGCGCAACTGATCAGCAACGCCAGCCGAGCCCGTCAGGATCTAGGATGGATCCCGCAGTACCCTGAGCTAGACCGGATCATTGCCACCGCCTGGCAGTGGATGCAACATGGGCAACCCAGGGTGATGCAACAACAACGAGCTTAAGGGATGACCTCAGCTCAGGCTAATTCGCAAAGATGGAGATCTCACCTCGGCGTCCGAGAGGATCCGTCAGCACATTGCCCGAGAAGTCTTTGATCTTGGCTGTTAACACACCGCCATTAACCTCAACCGTCGTGTAGTTAGGATTATCAATCGCATAGAACAGGAGGTTTCGCGTGGTGGCACCGGGCTTACCCCCAAACTCCTCTGCCGCCGAGAAGTAGTTGAGCAGGAAGTAGTAAACTTCATCTCCACGGGGGAGACCAATATCTGCGGCAATCTCTCGCACAGATCGTGCCAATGTACTCTGCCCCGTGGGTCCGGTTCCGATCTCGTAAATGGGGTTGCTGGGTACTCCGCCATCGGGGGTGGGATTGACCAGACTGATTTGCCCTGCATGCTGATCCCCGGACAGGATCACCACATTGCGAATGTTGTTGCTAAGAATAAAGTTCAGGATCTCTTGCCGCTCCAGCCAGTACCCCTCCCAGCGATCATAGGGAAGCGCAAAGTTTTCGGAGAAGATCATTTCACTGATGATGATCTTAAATGTGGCATCGGACGCCACTAACTTTTGTTTGAACCATTCCTTTTGGGGTGTACCCAGCATGGTGCGGGGAACCTGCCGCAGGATGCGCCCATAGTTGGAAGAGTTCGGGTTAGCAGCAGTGGTGCCAAAAAGGCCAAGCTGCAGGACAGAGTTGACGGAAACAAGACCCCCGAGAACCTCTTCGATCTTTTCACTCAGCTCAGCCACCGTAAAGCCCTCGGGAATCACCGGCACAATCGGGGCATTGGCACCGACGAACCCCCCGGGACGATTCCGGTACTGACGGAGATCCAGGGTGAACAGTTCTGCATCAGCGCCAGCTCGAGAGGTACGGAAAACCCGGTTGATGGGATTCACTCCCTGAACAGGATCATCATCGTTAGGACGCAGAGGATTGTACTCATGGAAAGCCTGGTAGCCTAAACGCTCCAGGGTGCCCTGATTGAGAGGTCGACCCACTGAAGGCTGAATGGCCGAGAGCGCACCGCGGCCTGCGTAGTCATTGTTCACCTCGTGGTCATCCCAGTTCGGAATAAAAGGGATCTTTTCATAGAGATCAGGGAAGCCAGCCCCTGTGTAGCTGCGATCCCGTTGGAGTCGGTAAAGATTGCGGTAGTACTCAATCGTGGGAGTGGGCTGTCCCCCCAGCCAGAAGGCATCGGCGTAGACGGTATCACCGTTGAAAACCGCAAATTGGGGATCAAAGCGATCCAGTTCCTGCCCCATGGCAAAGGCCACCGGATAGGGCGGCTCATTGGCACAGCTCATGTGCAGGAAGCGGATGGGCAGACTCTGATTGGGTGAGGGCATGGTCCGGAAGCTGCCCACCGGACTGGTGGTAAAGGGCGACTTGAAACGGTAGAAATACTCTTGAGCAGGCTCTAGACCTGTGAGCTGATGTTTGACGATGTAATCGCCAGGATTTTCGCGGTAGTTCAATCCAGGATTCAGATTAGCAGTCAGCTGCTCAGTTCGCTCGATCGTGGCAAAATTCTGCTGCCTGGAGACCTCCAGGGTAACGGGAACACTGGGTAAAGTGTTGGAGACAACAACCCGAGTGGAGACCATCACACTGGTATCCGTGGGATCGCCACTGAAGACGGATTGGGGAAATTCACTAAAGTCAGGACCTGTCAGTTCAGTACTGAGGTCGGGCTCTGCCTCTGCCGCAACAGCATCTGTGCTTTCCGGGGTCACTGTGGAAACGGAAGAGGAATCGCCACAGGCAGCCAGAAAGAGGGCGGCACTCCCGCCAAAGGACAACCACTTCAGGAAGAAACGACGATTGCGGGTTTGGGTACTCATACACAGGTGGAGCAGCAAGACTTCAATATGTAAGCACCTTTTGACCACAGTTGGGGTTTTGGCTAGTCAATGGAAGGGTTAGCCTTTGTTTAAGATTTCGCCGTTCCGTTTCTTCCTGCTGAGAACTTTTGCTTCTAGGATGCAAGGAAGAATCTGTCAACTTTGCCATTGCCTCCTTTGCCAGGGTCCGATCATGAGCACACCTACCAACTCGCCCACGCATATTGGATCGGGGTTCGATGCCCACCATCCTCCGGATCCCGCCCTGATTGATGCCTGTGTTCACTGTGGATTCTGTCTCGCCACCTGTCCGAGCTACCGTGTTCTGGGGAAAGAGATGGACTCCCCCAGAGGCCGGATCTATCAAATGGATGCCATTAACTCCGGCGAGATCCCCTTTAACCCCACCACGGTGAGCCACTTTGATTCCTGTCTGGGCTGCCTGGCCTGTGTTACCGCCTGTCCGTCTGGGGTGCAGTACGACAAGTTGATCGAAGCTACTCGCGGCCAAGTGCAGCGGCAGCATCCCCGATCCTGGCAGGAAAAACTGATCCGGGGTCTGATCTTTGCGCTGTTTCCCTATCCAGAGCGGTTAAGACCGTTACTCTATCCGGTGGTGCTGGCGCAAAAGTTAGGGATCCAATCCCTGATCAGACGCAGTGGCTGGCTCTACCGGCTCAACCCTTCCCTGGGAGCCATGGAGTCAATCTTTCCTTCCCTGGACTGGCAGCAACTTCAGCCTCCCCTTTTTCCGGTCGTCATTCCAGCCCAGGGGGAAAAGCGATATCGCGTTGGGGTCATCCTGGGCTGTGTTCAGCGGCTATTTGCCCCTCAGGTGAATGAAGCCACGGTCAGAGTGCTGACGGCCAATGGCTGCGAGGTGGTGATCCCACCGGATCAAGGGTGCTGTGGGGCCCTACCCCATCATCAGGGGGTGGAAGCACAGGCCCAAGCTCTTGCCCGACGAATGATCGATTGTTTTCTAGAAGCGGATGTGGATGCTGTTTTGATCAATGCCTCAGGCTGTGGCCACACCCTCAAAGAATATGGACGACTACTGGCAGAGGATCCTGACTATGCCCAGAAAGCGAAACAATTTGCCGCCAAGGTCAAGGATGTGCAGGAGTTTCTGGTGGAGGTGGGGCTAACCACTCCCCTGCATCCCCTCAAAAAAGGCTCTTTAACGTTGGTGTATCAGGATGCCTGTCACATGTTGCACGGCCAGCGGATCAGTTTACAGCCCCGACAACTGCTCAGACAGATCCCAGGAGTAATTTTAAAAGAGCCTGTGGATGCTGCCCTTTGCTGCGGTAGCTCTGGCGTTTATAACCTGCTGCAACCCGAGATCGCAGAAGAGTTAGGACACCAGAAGGTTAAGAATCTGCTGAATACAAAGGCGGACATGATCATCTCTTCCAATATTGGCTGCCGCGTCCAGATCCAGAAGCATCTGGAGTTGCAAGGATTAACTGACTATCCCCTGCTGCATCCCATGGAGTTGCTTGATCGTTCCATTCATCAAGCGTAAGTTTAAAAAATCATTCAACTTGAAAAGCTGAAGCTCAAACAAGGGGCTGTGGGTCCATAGCCAAGGGGGGCTTAGACACAAATCTTAAAACTATCTGTCAATCATCCCTAATTCCCCTGGAAGATGCCCCTAGAGGGGATTGTCTTAGCCATGTCAGGATGATTCTCTGGATATGTACAGCTTTTCTGCTGTCGATACTTGACTCTGATTGCGAGACATGATCCTATGTGCCAACTCCAAGTTTGTACCCCAGCGTCTCTAGGGATATTCCTGATCCTGGCAACTACCATTGCCCCCGCATTGGCTGCTGAGGAAGGAACCCTACAATTCCGGGCCAATGGAGAAGATTTTGTCCGGCAGGGGTTCACCTCCAAAGATGGCTGGGAGATCAGCTTTGATCATCTTTATGTCTCCCTGGCAGAGTTGACGGCTTATCAGACTGATCCTCCCTTTGATCCTGAATCTGGGTCCGCTCTGACTGCCACTGCCGAAGCCCGGTTTGCCGATGCAACTGTTGTGGATCTGGCGGCTGGAGATGAAACTGCGGATCCGATTCTGGTGGGAGAATTGCCTGCGACCGCTGGACGATATAACGCCCTCAGCTGGACAATGCGCCAGGCTGCCGAGGGTCCTGCATCCGGACAAACCCTGGTGCTGGTGGGCAAAGCCACGCAGGGGGATACCACCATTGACT
Source organism: uncultured bacterium (assembly GCA_964392245.1). Taxonomy (GTDB): domain Bacteria; phylum Cyanobacteriota; class Cyanobacteriia; order Thermostichales; family Thermostichaceae; genus JAAUUJ01. Next base: position 77,347 of record CAYMOX010000003.1, on the reverse strand, counting down.
TCAATCTCCAGTTTGATCGCGAGTACACCTACACCTGTGGCGATTTTGTCGGGGATGAGCGCAAGGGGATTCTCAGCGCTGGCGAAAAGGCGGAAATTGAAGCCACCTTCCACTTCGATCACATTTTTGGGGATGGGGAAGCTCCACCGGAGGATCCCATCAACACAGGTGCTTTAGGATTTGCACCCCTGGCGGCTCTGGCGGAGGGTGGCACCCTCAATGCCGATCAATCCACGCTGGAGGAGCAACTTGCTGCTGAGGACTTTGCTACCCTGATCAGCACACTCGACAATCTCGGCCACGTGGGGGAAGGACACTGTGAACATACGATTCTTTCGAGCAACTGAGGTTAGATCTGGGTTGATTGCATCCTTCCTGACCCCTGTGCTGATGGCCACCACCGCCTGGGCGCACGGGGCCCACATTGACTATGAAACGACCCAAGCGATTCAGTTGACGGCCCGCTATGACAACGGCGATCCGATGGCGGCTGCCCAGGTCACCGTCTACAGCCCCTCCGATCCGGCGAATGCCTGGCAGCGGGGAGTCACGGATGACCAAGGACGCTTTATTTTTGCCCCCGATCCCGCTCAACCTGGGAATTGGGAAGTGCAGGTGCGGCAGGCGGGGCATGGGGATATTGTGGCCATTCCGGTGGCGGAGGTGGTTCCTGGTCAGGATCCGGAGGCGCTGATCCCGCCAACCCTTGCTTCTTCCTCGGGATCGGAAGAGGGGACCGGGCTGCAAAAGGGCTTGATGGTCGCTTCAGTCCTCTGGGGGTGTGTGGGGACAGCCCTCTTCTTCTCACGTCAGAAAAAGTAGGGTCAACATGCATATTGCTGACGGTTTTCTGCCTGCCCCCATCTGGATCGGAGGCTATGCCTGCACAGGGTTGGCCACCTGGTTTTCCCTGCATCAGATTCATCAGCAGCCGGATCCCACTCAGGGGATCCCCAAAGCCTCTCTGCTGACGGCTGCCTTTTTTGTTGCCTCCTCCATTTACATTCCGATTCCTCCAGCCAGCGTTCACCTGGTGCTCAACGGCCTGCTAGGGGTGATCCTGGGCTATTACGCCTTTCCGGCCATCTTGATTGGCTTATTTTTCCAGGCGGTGGTGTTTGGACATGGGGGCTTATCAACGCTGGGGATCAATGCCGCCATGATGGGGTTACCCGCCCTACTGGCTTATCAGATCTTTCGTCTCAACACTCCTCTGGGCCACTGGTTCTCGGAACGCCAGGCAATGGGAATCAGCGCCTTTCTGGGGGGATCGCTGGGGTTGGGGTTGGCGGTCCTGATTTTTTATGGGGTTGTGCTAACCACCATTCCCTCAGGATTGGAATCAGACTCAGAGCAAGTGGCTCTCTGGACCCTGATCATTGCCCATGTTCCCATCATCATTCTGGAAGGGGTATTTACCAGTCTGGTGGTCCTGTTTCTGCACCGGATCAAGCCCGAGTTGTTACCTCTGGGGGGATAACGGCCATGAGCATCAAACTGGCAATTGATCAGTATATAGGACTCAATTCTCCCCTGCACCGGTGGGATCCTCGGCCCAAGCTGGTGGGATTGTTAGCCCTGATCTTTGCTTTTGCCATGGTGGAGTCCTGGATGCTACTGCCCTGGATGATCCTGGTCACCACCAGTTTTTATGCCCTTTCCCAGTTGCCCCTGCATTACTGGTTGTCCCGGGTACGGTATCCAGGCGTGTTTCTGGTAATGGTGATCTTTTTACTCCCCTTCCTTTCTGGAGAGACTGTGATCTGGGAATGGGGACTCCTGAGCCTGAAGCGGGAGGGGTGTATGGCGGCGCTGCTGATCTCCTGTCGGTTTCTCTGTATCCTGACCCTCAGCTTGATCCTGCTGGGAACCACGCCTTTCCTGTCCATGGTTAAAGCCCTTCGCTCTCTGGGATTGCCCGCAACCCTGTCGGATATGATGTTGCTCACCTATCGTTACTTACATGACATCGGTCAGGATCTGCACACCATGCAACGGGCCATGCAATTGCGGGGCTTTCCATCGGAGCGGAAGCGGCGGGGTTTCTCCTGGACCCACTGGTCCCGATATGCGTCGCTGGTGGGAACGTTGTTGATCCGGAGCTACGAACAGTCGGAACGGGTCTATCAAGCCATGAGACTCAGAGGGTACGGTCGCTCCCCCTTACTTGAGGCTACGCCCAATGACAGGTCAGCCTTGCTGGGAGAGGATACCGTTTATCTGATGGCCGTGTTAACTGTTGCCGCTGGGTTTATCCTGGTTCAGCTGGCCTTGCACTTTGGGATTTGAATATTCATGACTGCCACATCTGCGGTGAATGCCTTCTCTACCTCTCTCTCCCCTGATCAGGCCATTCAAATCAAGGATCTATGTTTCTCCTATCCGGACTGCCGCGACATTCTTTGCGATCTTGATTTGCAGGTGGGATCTGGAGAGCGTGTGGGCGTCATTGGTCCCAATGGGGCTGGCAAAACCACCTGTTTCCTCAGTATTTGTGGAGTTCTCAAGCCGTCGGGGGGAGAAGTGCGCATTTTTGGAGATCCCGTGATCCCAGGACAGTTGCGCTCAGAGGTGGGTCTGGTGTTTCAAAACCCCAATGATCAGTTATTCTCGACCACCGTCTGGGAGGATGTGGCTTTCGGTCCAGAAAATATGGGACTGCCTCCTGAGGTGATCCGTGACCGAGTGCAGCAAGCATTGAGATTAACAGGCACGGAAGCTCTGGCGGATCGGCCTCCCCATCACCTGTCTGGCGGTCAAAAGCGGATGGTGGCAATCGCCGGGGTCTTGGCCATGCAGCCCCAGATCATGATCTACGATGAACCCTCTGCCAACCTGGATATGCGGGCACGACGACGCTTGATCGAGTTCCTGAGGCAGTCCGAGCAGACCTTGTTGATTGCCTCCCATGATCTGGAATTTATTCTAGAGGTGTGCCAACGGGTGATCTTAATGGACGGGGGCCAGATTGTGGCGGATGGATCCTGTGCTGAAGTGATGGGGGATCAGGATCTGATGGAAGCCCATGCACTGGAAAAGCCCCATTCCCTATTTCGGGGTCCTCATCAACATCCTTTCCCTGATACAGCAATTGGATAGATAGGATCAAACTTAAGGTGATCCATTCGTCTACGATGTCCTACGCCACGGGCTACGCAGGTCGAGAGCTGCGCCGCACCACCCGTTTGCACGCGTTACAGTGTTGGTGCTGAGTATGGATTCGCAGGTTATGGCAGACACCGATCATGGGAGGGAAGGAGCAACGCAGGAGGTTACTTCCTCGCTTGAACTCATGATCCAGGCTCGCTATACCCTCATCTCTCTTGTCAGTGCCGAAGAGGCCCCTGCCGAGGAAATGATCGAAGCCATTGCCAGCCATATTCATCCTGCCTGCCGTGTTCTGATCTGGGATCAGGTGGGGGGATGGCAGGATAACGGCCAGCATAAAAATAACGCCAATGCGGCGCTGGGGCGGATCGAGGCCTGCCATGATGAACCCGTGATTTGTATTCTCAAGGATTTTCTGCCCATTCTGCAGAATCCCCAGCGGACTGATCACTACGCCACGATCCGCTCTCTCAAAAAACTGGTGAGAAACAGTCGCCGCTCCCTCAAAACGATCATCCTGCTCAGCCATGAGGCGGTGGTCCCGGCAGAACTGCGGGAGGAAATGGTGGTGGTGGACTTCCCGCTCCCAGGGATAGCTGCCATTGATCAGATCCTGACCGCCACGGTGCCGCCCGAGCAATTGCAGGTGAATGGGAATGGACGGGAACAACTGGTACGAGCCTGTCAGGGCTTAAGTCGGCGGCGGATTGAACGGATCCTGGCGCGGGCTCTGGCTGCCAACCAGAAGGTGACGGATGCAGATATCGATCTGGTGCTGGAGGAAAAAAAACAATACATTCGCCAGACCGAGATCCTGGAGTACTACAGTCCCTCAGAGACGTTAAAGCATGTGGGAGGGCTGGAGAACCTGAAAACCTGGGTGCGTCAGCGGCGCAACAGCTTTGGTGAAGCGGCAAGACGCTATGGCTTACCGAACCCCCGAGGCATTTTGTTGGTAGGGATCCAGGGGACGGGGAAATCCCTTTCGGCCAAGACGATCGCCCGCGAATGGCGGATGCCTCTGCTGAAGCTGGACTCGGGTCGCTTATTCGGGGGCATTGTCGGAGAAAGTGAGGGGCGGGTGCGCCAGATGATCCAGATTGCGGAAGCCATGGCCCCCTGCGTGCTCTGGATCGATGAAATTGACAAGGCCTTTGGAGGGATCAGCGGGGAGTTTTCCGGCGATTCTGGCACCAGTAAGCGGGTGTTTGGCAGTTTGATCACCTGGATGCAGGAGAAGTCCAAACCTGTGTTTATCGTGGCCACGGCGAATAACGTGCGAGTACTGCCCGCAGAACTGCTGCGCAAGGGACGTTTTGATGAGATCTTCTTTCTCAATCTGCCCACTGTCCAGGAACGACAGGAGATCATCCGTGTCCATCTCGAACGGGTGCGGCCCAGTCGGGTGTCCGAGTTTGACCTGGGACTCCTGGCCAATCTGGCGCCGGAATTTAGTGGGGCGGAGATCGAACACTGTATTTATGATGCGATGCACCTGGCCTTCAACGAAGCTTCACCGCGGGAGTTCACCCAGGCGGATTTGATCCAGGTTATGCAAGAAACGGTGCCGTTAGCCTCCCTGGCACGAGATCAGATCCAGGCTCTTAAGCAGTGGGCGCTAGAATCAGGGGCACGCACCGCCAGTCGCAGTGAAGGAGTCGCACCAACCCCAGAGGCCACCCCAGTACCCTTCTGAAAGGGCGCAACCCGGATCATCTCGATCCCTTATGCTAAGAGTCTGTGGCGTTAATTCGACCGATCCATGACTGACCGTGATCTCTATTCTGGTCTAATTCGCCTGCACATTCTTCACCATGCCGTTCATGAACCAATTTTTGGACTGGGCATCATTGAGGAACTGGATCGTCATGGCTACAAGCTGAGTCCGGGAACACTCTATCCGATCCTGCATGGGCTCGAACGCAAGGGGTATTTGTCTTCTTATGAGGAACGTTCAGGGCGACAGTCACGCAAGTTTTACCGGGCAACGGACGAGGGCAAAGCGGCCCTAGAAGAGGCTAAAGAGAAGGTTCGAGAACTGTTTGGCGAGCTGTTTGAAGATGAAACCTGACAGGAGGCTTAGCGTGAGATTCATTCCCCGATCTCAGCCCAAGGCAACAATGGATGCACACAGGATATAGATGATCGATATCGAAAAGCGATACTATTGCTTTGTTCTCCTTTTTGAAGCAATGAAGTCATGGAAACTCCGGAATCAGAGGAATCCTTAAGCCCATCAGAGCAAGAGCACTCGCCCCCCCAATTGAGTCCGGAAGCAGAGCGACAACGCTTGCAAGAACTGGCAGCGGTGTTTTTTCGGCTAGGCTGTATTGCCTTTGGGGGACCAGCGGCTCACATCGCCATGATGGATGACGAAGTGGTCAAGCGACGACAGTGGATGAAAAGGGAAAAGCTGCTGGACCTGATCGGCGTAACCAATCTCTTGCCTGGTCCCAACTCCACGGAATTGGCGATTCACATCGGTTATGAGCGGGCGGGCTGGAAAGGGTTGTTTGTGGCGGGCAGTTGTTTCATCCTCCCTGCCATGACGATTGTCTGGATTCTTGCGGTCCTATACGTTCGCTTTCAAACTGTTCCCCAGGTGGAATGGCTGCTGTACGGCATCAAACCCGTGATTATTGCCATTGTCTTGCAGGCCCTCTTCCAGCTGCGTAAAAAGGCCATCAAGAATACTCCCACCACGATCGCGGCGATCGCTGTTATCGTGGCCTACTTTTTGAACGTGAACGAGATTTTGCTGCTGTTGATCGCAGGGTTGGGGGTGATGCTGTTCAATGCCCTCCCTTCAGGGGGTACCGCTGCCCTGTTCTTCCCTATTTCAGGAACGCTGGCCCAAATCAACGGGCTGGCAGGAGCAACAACCCTGGCTTCACCCAGCTGGATCCAGGTGTTTCTGTTCTTTCTGAAGATCGGTTCGGTCCTTTACGGCAGCGGCTATGTGTTGCTGGCTTTTTTGCAGCGGGATTTAGTGGAACAGTTGGGCTGGCTCACCTCTCAGGAATTACTGGATGCGATCGCCATCGGTCAATTCACCCCTGGCCCCGTTTTTACAACAGCAACCTTCGTGGGCTATCTACTGGCGGGTCATGTGGGGGCAATCGCAGGCACTGTAGGGATTTTCCTGCCTGCATTTGTGCTGGTGGGAATTGTTAGCCCCTGGGTACCTGGGCTGCGTCGGTCCCGATGGTTCGGGGCGTTTCTGGATGGGGTCAATGCAGCCTCTCTGGGCTTGATGGCTGCCGTCCTATTCACCCTGGGACAAACTGCTCTGGTGGATTGGGTAACTTTGATGTTGGCAGGGTTGGCAGCGATCGCAATTTTTCGACTTAAGGTCAACTCGGCCTGGATTGTTTTGGCTGGTGGCATTGTCGGGTTCATCGTCAAGCAACTCTTGTGAAATCATTCAAGTCGTTAACCCTGCCTGTGATCACCTGAGTGGATCGGTGAGGAGGGGTATGGGTAAGGAGCCTTTGGAATGATCAGGGGCAGACGAACAAATCATGAACCCTTGACCTCCTGAATCAGCTGCTCCAGCGCCGTTTGCATGGTTTCAACCACAAGTCGGTAACAGGCATCCACGTAGTCGAGATCCTTGAGAGTGTCTCTGCCATAACGCGGGAAGGTAATGGCCGGACAAACACGGGTTGCGATGGGCACAGGCAAGGGAATATTGGGTAGCGGACCCAGGGTTAATCCCCAGGGTAGACCCAGATACAGGGGCATTACCAGGGGATCCAGATCAAACAACCAGGGCATGCCCCAGTCATGCAGCTGCCGGAGCTGGGGGTAGAAATCTGCCAGGACCAGCAGCGTATCGTGGGCACCCCAGGAGATCAGGGGAATGATCGGCACCTCTTCCCGCAGGGCCAGTTTAATAAAACCCTGATTGCCAAAAAATGAGATCTGATCCCGTAGCTGATGGAGTCGAAAGGTATCCGATGCTCCGCCGGGGTAGACCAGTACACTGGCCGGTTGACGCAGCGCTGCAATCGCCATCCGTGGATCAGCCCGGATCGCCCCAAAAGCCACCGCCAAATGGGCCACAGGAGGGAATGCTGTCCACACCATGGGATGCATTAATCCGTAAACCGGACGCTCGTAGCCAAACCGTTGATACCAGTCAAAGATGAACATGTGCATATCCGGAGCGGCCAGCCCCCCATTGTGGGAGCCCACAAACAAAACTGCCCCCTGGGTCGGAATCTGATCCCAGCCATCGGTTTGTACCCGAAAGTAATGCTCGTAACACCACTGATAAACAGGCATTAAAGCCTTGACCATGTCTGGATCACGAGCATCCAGCGACCACCCGTCATTGTGAGATGGGCAACAGAGCAGTTCAATCATTGAGGCCCATGACACGGCGGTAACGATCCTCCACCTGCTCCACCCATTGGGAGTGGCGAGGAGTCTGCCATTGACTGGCGGCAAACAGATCCTGACGCAACTGGGCCACATCCACGCTGATCACCTCTCCATCCCGAACCACCTGTCGTCCCCGTACCCACACACTATCCACCGCATGGGTGGGTCGCCCCCAGATCAACTGCCCCAACGGATCGGTACGGGGGAGCAGGGAAAGATTGGTCAGATCGTAAAGCACCAGATCCGCCTGCTTACCCACTTCCACGGAACCCAGCTGATCCTGGCAATGGAGTCCCTTTGCTCCCCCCAGAGAGGCCATCTCGACACTGGCTTGAGGCGTGATCCAATGGCGGTATTCAAAATCAGTGATGTTGTGCAGAATCGAACCGATCTTGATGGCCTCCAGCAGATCCTGGGAATCGTTGCTGGCGGATCCGTCGCAGCCAAAGCTGACGTTCACTCCGGCCTGTCTGAATTTCAAGACGGGAGCAATGCCACTGCCCAGACGTAGATTGCTGAGGGGATTGTGCACCGCTGTGGTTTGGGTGGCCGCCATGATCTGAATGTCACTGTCGGTGAGCCAGATGCAGTGGGCAAGGGAAGTTTTGGGACTGAGGTAGCCCAGATGGTGCAGGTGTTCCACGGCTGTACAACCATATTTTTCCTGCGCCAGCAGCTGTTGTGCCTTGGTTTCCAGCAGATGGGCATGGCGGCAGAGGTTAAACGCATCGCTCAATTCAATGCAGCCCTGAAAGAGAGCATCGGTACACATCTGCATCCCCGTGGGGGCCACAAGAATATGGATCCCCTCCTCCGGTCGGTGCCAGCGATCCACGGCTTCGCGCATGATGGCCAGCGTCTCGGTGGTGGATCGGAAATAGCCATCAATCTCGACTGTTTCTGTCCCTTGGGGGATGCCTGCATCCGGATGTTCGTCCTGGATCAGTGGTCCGATAAAGGCGCGGATCCCTGCCTCACGATAAGCTTTGACCGCCACCTCAATCGTTTCCAGTTCCTTTTGTGGGATCAGGGTCAGGTGATCGACAACACTGGTTCCCCCCGACAGCAGGGTCTCAACAGCGGTACCCAGAGCACTCAGGTACACCTGATCCAGGCTGAGGGGGGCAAATTCATGCAGCTCCGCGAGCCAGAGTTCCAGAGGAAAAGGGCGAATCAGCCCCCGTTGCCACATCTCGGACGAATGGGTGTGGGCATTGACAAACCCCGGCAGGAGTAATTTGTTTTCGGCAATGATGACGGTATCCTGCGTCTGCAAGTTGGTCCCCACGGCCAGGATCTGTTCATCCTGGATCTGGACATCAACGGTTCGGTACCCTTCCGTTGTGGGGAGTAGTGCTTGCTGAATCGTGAGAAGCGGGGATGCCATAGCAATCTGCCCATGCAAAATAGCCCTCTAAGGCTATCGGGTTTGCTGGAAATCCGCAATCTCAAGGCTGAGTCATCCTTAAGGTAGAACTTAAGAACTTCTGGGACTCCATTTACCCTCAGAAGGCAATCAAATTAAGGATGATGCGCACAGCATGCCCCTGATGGATCCGCTATGCTGAGTCATAATTCTCCCACCCTTTCAAGGATGTCATGATATGGGAGCTCTTCACCACCTCCACCTGATCACTTGTAGTCTGGTCCTGCTCACGGGAACGACCGTTGCTGCCGATCCCCTGTCCGTTGCTCCCGAGAATTCTGCCCCTGCTCCCATTGATCTCAGTGGGCAGCAACAGTTCAGCACCCCTCCCCCTGATGACAAGTGGGAGGCCTACCCCCTTTTCACCCCATCTCAACCTTTATTTGAGGACGATCCCTATCCATTCACTGAAGCGACATCCGACCCCAGTGCAGCAGACGGAGACTCCGCCGGATCCGAACCTGTCTCGAAGGCCGTGATTCCTCTCGCAGGCTCCGTCGATCGGATGGATGTACTATCCACCTCAGCGCATCAGTGGGTGGCTCTTGGTGTTTTAGAGTCCCAAACAGTTCAGCTGCTGGATCTCAGCAACGAAGGAGCAATCCTCTGGCAGGTGCCGGTGGGGTTTGAGCCCAGTGTGGTTGAGATTGATCCGGTACGCCTACTGGTGTACGCCTCTGGACCTTCTGCTCCGGGCCTCGTCATTCTGGATCTGAAGACTGGAGAGATGGTGCAAGCTTATGGGTTACCGGGGGGAGTCCTGGATCTGGCAGTGGATCTGCAGATGGGGCGGATTTTTGCCACGATCCCTTCCACCCAGAGTGTGGCGGTCATCACCCTGACGCAACCGGAAGCCCGCAATTTACCCGTGCCCGGGGTGCCTTTGGCCACTGCTTATGACGAAGCCAGTGGGAATGTCCTGGTCAGTCTGGCGGGAAATGATCCCCTGGGGGTGTTGGTGGTCAACCCCGATAATGGTGAGCTACTCGCCCGCTGGCGCAGTGGGGAGACTCCCGAAGATATGGTGATTGACGCCGAGCAACAGCGACTGGTAATTCTCAACTCCGGAAGCCAGGATCTGACGGTGATCAACTTAAACAGTAACGGTCAAGAGGTGCAGCAGATTGGACTGAACTGGCGACCCACACGGGTGGCTGTCTCTGCAGGTTATGCCTATGTCACATCGCGAGATAATGATCGCCTGCAGGTGGTTAATTTGGATACCGGACGACTGCAGGCCACTTACGATACAAAAGCCAAGCCCACCGGAGTCGAGATTGTTGACACACCTTCAGGGCCAGGAATCCTGCTAGCGGAAGCGGGGATGCCTCAGCTCCAGTGGCTTAGCCTTGATCCGGGCCCTTCCCAAAGCATCACAGCCCCTGCTGAGTCTGTTCCCGTAGGAACTGTGGTGGGAAAGGTGATGGATATTGCTCAACAGGCGATCACTGAAGGCTCCTTGACCGTTGCTCCCACCCCCTTCTTTCAGGGGCGGCAGACGGAGATCAAACCGGATGGAAGCTATCTACTGACGGGACTACCGGCGGGAGTCCATCTGGTGGATGTGGAAGTGCCTGGCTTCCCGGTGACCACCACCCAGGTGCAGGTGCGAGCGGGCTTTGTCTCTACTCAGGATGTCCAGCTCCCTCCCGCAGACATGGATGAGAGTGCCCGTGGCATTGGCTTGCTTCCGGATGCCCCCACCTATTCAGATGAGCTGGCCCGCCATCTGCAACCTGCCCTGAAGGAATTGGAACCTGATCGGGAGGTGATACTGCTGGATGGCCCTACTGGACCCGATGAGCGCTTCCGGCCCCTTCTGCCGCTAGTGGAGAACCTGACCCTTCTCGATCGGGATGAACGCTATACCGAAGACCTGCGCAAGCTGCAACTCATTGGCAATGCTCTCGGATTGCGCTACATTCTCTTGACTCAGTTACAGATCTCCCGCGATTACAGTCGGCAGGGCAATGGGTTGCTGAATACTGCGGTTCGCTTTTTGGTGCCTGTGGTGCCTGTGGAGATTCCTAACTTTACCCCCAACATGCTGCGTAGCCGTGGACTGGTGGTGATGGTGGATCTGCATCAGGATAGTCCTGGGGATCAAGCCCGGTATTACGAGGCCTACGGTCGAGATGATGTTGGAGGCAGACCGATGTATGAAGATGCCGCCGCAGGATTGTTTCGCCTCCAGGTGCGCAACATGATCCCAGCGTTTAAAGACCAGTTCCAGCAGACCGATCCTTTTATTGATGGTTAAATTCCCTGTCCAGCACCCAGGAAATACTATGGTACGAGCCCTTTCTCACTCCTCTCTTCTCCTGCTTGTCTTCACACTTGCTTTACCAACGCTTGCAGTTCGGGCTCAGGATACAGATGCTCTTTCTCCTGTGCGCTGGCCCCTGTTTGAAGCGCCTCAATCTCAGGAGGGAACCTCTCGCATCCCACCTTCCTCTCCAGAAAAGGAAAATACGCTAACGCCTTCTCCGCAATTGGCTCCCCTCTTTCCCTCTCAAGTTCCCTCGCCTGCTTTACCCAATTCCCAGGAAGGAGCAACAGGACGGTTGATCGGTAAAGTGCTTAACGAAACGGGAGACCCTGTTCCCGGAGCCCAGCTGCGGGTCGGAGACGAGGAGCAATTCCCCCTGATTGAAACCGGCCCGAATGGAGGCTTTGAGATCCAGCTGCAGGGTGCGGGCACCCAAAAACTGACGGTCTGGCATCCGGAATATGAACGATTGGAAACAGAAGTGTGGCTGGAACCTGGGTTAACCACACCTGTGGATGTTGTGCTCATGACCCCTCTGGTTCCTCAACCCCGTACCCGACTGGGAGTGATCGGAGTGGGGGGGCTGGACACCACCAGTCAACTGAGTCAACGGCTGGCCACGGAGGCGGTGCGTCTGGGTCTGGTTCCCGATAGTGATGTGGTGGTACCCCTGGATAACCGCAGACTGCAACCGATCCTGCAGAAAACTGGTTATCCCCTTTACGAAGTTTTTGAGTGGGATCGGCGTAAACCCGAGGTTATTTCCCAGTTTTTTGACTATCTCGGACTGAAGGCCATCATTGTTACACGAGTCGATATTCTCAATCGGCCAGCCTCCGTCAGTGAGGTCCAGCTGAAATCCCATAGCCGACTGGAACTGTGGACATTTGATGATCAGGGGAATCTGCTGGTGAATGTGATTGGCGAAGCCAGCCGTGAAACCACTGAACCTAACGATTTAAATGGGGCCGAAGTGGGTCAGCTTTTTCAACTGCAAGTCACGGATATGGCCAAAGAAGTAGAGCAGCGCTGGCAGGAGTCAAATCCATTGTCAGCCTATTTCGATCCCGACAACCCCCAACTGGCCCCGCAACCCTCACGGCTAGATACTTCTGTGGAACTGATCATTCCCCCCAGCACCGACCCTGCCCCTTCGCCTCCAGCAGCTTCGGAACCCACAGAGGGAGAGGCCGCCCCACCAGCAGCTGATCCGGAGACATCGCCTCTGCCGGAACCCACCCCTGAGCAAGCGGAAGCCTCTGCCCCCTAATCAGAAGTTCCTGCCCCCCACGCTACCCTGAACAATTAGCCATAGTCACAACGACTTCGTGTTAGCATCAAGAAGGTGTTGGAGTTGCCTTTCTCAAGCCCACTCGGAGGAAGAATTCAACGCCTAAAATAGAACCACGCACACAGGAGCTTAATCATGCTGATGACCGACAAGCCCCAACTCTATACCACCCATGTGGATCTGCCTGAGGAAGCCAGGATCCAACTGATCACCCTGCTTAATCAGCATCTTGCGGATACGACCGATCTGAAAACTCAGGTGAAGCAGGCTCACTGGAACGTGAAGGGAATCAATTTCATTGCTCTGCATGAGATGTTTGATACCTTTGCTACCACGCTGGAAGGGTATGTGGATATGGTGGCAGAGCGAGTCACCGCACTGGGAGGTATTGCTCGTGGCACAGCCCGGATCGTAGCCAGTTCATCCAGTTTACCGGAATACGACCTGGAGGCCGTCAATGGTCGTCAGCATCTGGAGGCTTTGCTGGAGCGCTATAGCCAGTACGCGAAGTCCAGTCGCGCCCAGATTGATCGGGCCACTGAACTGGGGGATGCAGATACCGCCGATCTATTCACGGAGATCTCTCGCCAGATTGACAAGGATATGTGGTTTATTGAGGCTCATCTCCAGGCTTAGCCACAGGATTGGAATACTTTAGGCGAAAGAGTTCAGGTAGCGGGGAGTCCAGCATGACCAGTCTAGGGGTAACTGCAGCTACTCCAGATCCTTTTGTGCAAGAGATCTTGACTCTGAAACAGAGTTGGGAGGAGCTGGTTCAACAAATGCAACACCTTTATCAAGAGTATCAGGTTCAGGTGCTGGTGGCTCTGCCTGACTACCTGATCTCCCAGGTACGCAGCCTCTGGACTGGCCCCACCTATGCTGCAGTGTTTCTTGATCTGGAGTCTGAGCAGAAGCGAGCGCTATTGAGGGATCTACGTCAAGTTATTCAAGATTGTTGTACCCCCTTCAAGGAAAGTGAGCCCACCCTGCTACAGCCCGATCAGCTGGATGCACAGATAGAGAGCCTGCTAACCCAGGCCGAACAGCAGTTGCAACCGCAGTTATTACCTCTTCTCAGCCAGGGTGGGGATTCCAATCCCCCTCGGCTAACCCTGCGCCAGCTGGATCTGGAGTTAAGTGATCCGCTCCTCAGGCAATTGCGGGCTGAAATGCGGGTGCTTTCGGGTCGTGCCGGGTATTTACAACGGGAGTTGGAGCGGATCCAGAGCAAGCAACGTCAGTGGCAGGCAGAGCAATGCTGGGATTCTCTTTTTCATCAAATGAATCAGAATGACGAAGCCAAGACAGAAAACGCCTTAAAAAATTAAAATCTCTGAGAGAGGAGTACGTGTGGCTGGCATATGAAACCATTGAATGCCCTTTGACCTCTTTTCATGCTCTTTCCCTTGCAAGTCTTGGCAAGTTCCCCAACTTCTGACATACAACCCAAAGGAAACCGTTTATTCTCTATCGCTATCATCATGGCAATCTACCCCATTTTCTCTAGAGGCAACGTATCGTGACTTGATGGGATTATCATGGCATGATCTCCAAAGGATCGACCAACATGCAGATATGATTGGAGTGAGTTATTATCCACTCAAAGAGAATCAAGTCCTAGATCCCACCGTTTTAGAGCAACACTTGACAGATCTTTTCAGAGTTTATCCTGACAAAACGATTGATCTTTATCAATATGGATATCCCAGCAGCACTGAGATCAACAGCAGACTGGAAAAACAACGCCAGTTTGTGCAAGAGACTTTTAGGGCCTGGGATCGATAAGATAGCCGAATCCGGCCTATTAGTTTACATGGCTCTATGATCTGAGCCCTATTCAAACAATGATTTTCATTTGCTACCTTTCATTTAGCCAGCTACGTCGGAAGTCTTCTAGCTTAGACTTAAGCATAAATACTTAGGGCATACTGAGGAAAGCCCTATTTAGTTGACAATCAAGACGGCATCTGTCAATTGAGCACTTTCCGTAACGAACGATTCAGGGGCTCCATCGCATTTTGACCCACTACCGGACAGAGCGCTCGGGGCACTTCTATACGCTATTTGTTCAGTCAGGAAGGGATCGGGTAGTGCCAGTGTTCAATCAGGGGCTGCCAGTGTTGGTGAATCTGTTCAAGGATCTCTGGAGGGAAGGAGTAGCGGTTCTTGTGATAAGGTTGCTGAGCCTCCATATAGGAAACAAAATAGGGTTCAGCGTCTTCAAAACCATCCAGTTCCAACTGAGTATAGATGCGCCGGATCTCAGTGAGCGGATCAGCCTCAAACTGATCAAACCCTAATTCAATAAACTGATGAGCTGGAAGGTCTGCGGTTTCCTCGAACATCTGATGGATCATCCTGGGGTAGGATTCCAAGATCAGGGTGTCAATTTTGCTCAAATCATAAGGTTGCAACGCTAGTTCCTGAAAGAGAATTCGATAGAACTTTTTCATGGATTGGAAAACGATGTAAGGATTGCGGTGAATGTGAATAAATTTCGCCTGCGGCCAGATGGATCTGAGGAGGGTGACCCGCGCTGTGTAGACCGGATTTTTAATCAGTAATCGCTGTTGTTGTTGTAGGTAGAGCTTCTGGCAAAAGTAGATCAGGGCTCGTTTCCATTCCTCCACCTGCTCTGGGCTGCACCCTTCCAAAAAGATACCTGCCTGAAAGTTCTCATGAAAATGACTGGGAAAATAAAGACCGTGATAGTAGGAAAGGGGTTGCATGTTGGCCAAGCCGATCTCATCTTCCTGCGGTGAGTCCGGTTGGACGGTGACCTGATCAATGCGCCGATCCTGAGGCAGAGCTCGCTCCAATAAAGGTCTCAGCAACGTGGCCAGAGTTAAAAAATCCCACGGTAATCCTGTGGCAAGCGGAGAAACATAGGCAAAGTGGGGAGCCTGACTGAGAACGTTGTAGAGAAAGGTGGTGCCACTGCGCCAGTGACCAATGATAAAAATCGGATCGGGCATCTGGGCCGTGATCGCATGCGAACGTGACACCAGCAGCTTTTCAAATGCAGAAAAAGGACTGCGAAGCAAGGAAACGGTAGCCATCAACGTGACATAGGGAACCTGCTTCAGAGGAACAAATCCATTGCGTTTCAGGATTCGCACCAGGGTCCAGGGATCACAGCCAAGCAGGGGGTGGAGCATCTCAGATCCTGATGGCAGAAGGAGGGTAGAAGGTAAATTTGGGGATAGGTTGCAGCTGATCTGCTGGCAAGATTGAATGCATGGGATGGGCCTGAGGCTGGAGATGGCAAAACGTTCGCTGGTGACTGGGGGACTGGGGTTTATTGGTCGGCATCTGGTGGAGCAGTTGCAGCTAGCAGGCGATGATGTCAGAGTTCTGGATCTGCGCCTACCGGATCAACCGCTACCAGGAGTGGAGTACCTGCAGGGATCAGTGCTAGATCAAGAACAGGTGAGAACTGCCATGCAGGGGGTTGAGTGGGTTTTTCATTTAGCCGCTAACGCGAACCTCTGGGCGACCCGCCAGCAGGATTTTATCACCCTCAATCAACAGGGAACACGCCAGGTTCTGCAGGCCGCTCTGGATATTGGGATCAAGCGACTGGTGCACACCTCAACAGAAGCGGTTTTGAAAAGTGCTCGACAGCCTCCCCCAGCCGTTATTGATGAATCGATCCATTTGACCCTGGAGGATATGGCAGGACCCTATTGCCGCAGTAAGTTTCTGGCGGAACAAGAGGTGCAAGCTGCGGTCGCTCAGGGCCTAGAGGCTGTGGTTGTCAATCCTTCCTTACCCATTGGTCCTGGAGATCACCATCTGACTCCCCCTTCACGCATGATCCTGGGGTTCTTGAATGGCGATTATCCTGCCTTTTTGGAAAGCACCTTCAATTTGATCGACGTGAGAGATGTGGCTCAGGGGCATATCCTGGCGGCGGAGAGAGGACAGGTGGGAGAACGTTACATTCTGGGCTCTCAAGATTTACGCCTCAGTCAACTGCTGCAAATCCTGGAGGATCTCACAGGCTTATCCATGCCTCAAAAACGGATCCCTTACTGGCTGGCGTTTTCATTTAGCATCCTGGAGGAATTTTGGGCTGATCACTTCACTCATCAGTCTCCATCTGCTCCGTTAACTGGGGTAAAACTGGCCCGCTATCATGCTGATCTGGACTCCTCTAAAGCCAAACAAGAACTGGGATTAGCATGTAGACCAATAACCCAATCGTTGCTGGACGCCATTTCCTGGCTCCATTCCTGCCAATTACTGAAGCGCACCCCTCTCAAAAGCATCCACAATTAGCAAATAACAGGATTGCTCATAGAAGACGGGAAATAAACAGATCAAGGTATCAATAATATGATGAGTTCTATTTTCGCTCGTATCCTTGATTTCTCTCGATTCTTGTTTATTTGTTCTTCTGGTAACTTTCTATTCCGACATGCTCTCTCATGAATTTCACTCTCGAATCCAATTTTTTTAAACCTATTCAATCTCTTGACTTCAATAGGCGCTATCTACCCAACCTTGCTCTCTCTCCTTGTCTGGATCCAGTATCTCTTCTAATATCTCTAAGTCATGAACTGCAGTCTTTTACAGACACACTTTGATCAGAGTCTGCGTTCATATACTTACCTTCGCTAACTAGATTTCTTTCCCTTGGCCTTGGCTTTTTCTTTCTCTTTTTGCCGTTTCTCAGCGGCTTTACGAGCTTTCTCGGCCTCCAGTTTTTGCTGACGAGCCTTCGCCTGCTCTTCCTCCAGCTTGTTGAGGTAGTAGGCGTAATCGCCGTTGTAGCTGATCAGCTCCCCATCCCGGATCTCGACAATCCGAGTGGCCACCTGGGAGATGAAATAGCGATCGTGGGAGACAATAATCACACTGCCCTCATACCTCTGCAGAGCTTCTTCCAGCATTTCTTTGGCAGGAATATCCAGGTGGTTGGTGGGCTCGTCCAGGATCAAGAGGTTGGCGGGGTGCAGGAGCATCTTGGCCAGGGCCAGACGGGCCTTCTCACCACCGCTTAACGCCTCCACTTTTCTGAAGACGGTCTCCCCACTGAACAGAAAGCGACCCAGGAGGGTGCGGACCTCCTCATTGGACCACTGGGGCACTTCTTCATGCACGGTATCCATGACGGTGCGGGTCAGATCCAGGGCCTCAGCCTGATTCTGGGCAAAGTAGCTGGGAATCACATTGTGGGCTCCCAGGCTCACCTCTCCTTCGGTGGGGGACTCCATGCCCATGATCATGCGCAGGATGGTGGACTTACCGGCTCCATTGGGTCCCACAAACGCCACCCGATCCCCCCGTTCAATCAGGAGGTTTGCCCCCAGAAACAGGATCTTCTCGCCGTAGGAGTGGGTTAGATCTTTGATCTGCACCACTTCACGCCCACTGCGCGGGGCTGGCGCAAATTGAAACCGCAGGGTGCGGACTTCTGAGTCGGGGGCTTCAATCCGCTCAACTTTCTCCAGCTGCTTTTCACGGCTTTTGGCTTGGGTGCTGCGGGTGGCACTGGCGCGGAAGCGATCCACAAACGCCTGTTGTTTTTCGATCTCCTTTTGCTGCCGTTCAAAGGCACTTAGTTGGGCGGAGCGCAATTCAGCTTTCTGCGACAGGTAGGCAGAGTAATTCCCCAGATAGGTGGTGGAGATCCCCCGTTCGGTTTCCACAATCTGAGTGGTCAGCCGATCCAGAAAGGCGCGGTCGTGGGAAACAATCACCATCGGGATCGGTAACTGTTTCAAATAGGTTTCCAACCACTCAATCGTTTCCAGATCCAGGTGGTTGGTGGGCTCGTCCAGGAGCAAAATATCTGGTTTCTGCAGCATGATCTTGCCCAAACTGATGCGCATCTGCCATCCGCCACTGAAGGATCCCACCAGACGCTCATCATCGTCGTCCTCAAAGCCCAGCTCGGGGAGCAATTTGCTGATCCGGGCATCCAGGGCATAGCCATCCAGAGCTTCATACTGCCGTTGCAACCGATCCATGTCCTTGAGCAGCTGTTCCAGCTTTTCTGGATCACTTCCCTCCACTTCCATCTGATGGTGCACCTCAGCCAAGGCCCTGTGCACCGTGTTGGCTTCCTTGAACACCTTCCACATCTCCTCGCGGACGGTGCAGCCCGGATCCACTTCAAATTCCTGGGACAGATAGGCGATATGACAACTGGCGGGGCGGATCACTTCTCCGGAGGTGGGTTCAACCTCTCCAGTAATAATGCGCAACTGTGTGGACTTACCAGCCCCATTCACCCCTACCAGGCCAATCCGATCCCCGGTCTTCACTTCCCAGTTGACATCCTTGAGCACCTCTCCAGTGGGGTAGATCTTGCGGACATGTTCCAGCCTGAGCATCACAGCCTCCCGAATTTGCTGCAGGTAAGTGAACGACCTGTTACAAATAATCCTCCTTATTGTAGGCAATCCTGCCCATTTGCGTGCTGGTGTCTGGGGTTGCTCACATGCCCCCTTGCCCCACCCCTGGGGGTGGCCTACTCTGAAACGGAATCGGATCGTGAGGAGATTTGGGTGTGAGTGAGTTAAATCTTCAAGTCCTAACCCGTGGGATTCCCGTTCTGGGGATGGCTCTAGCTACCCTGGTTGGGGCCTGTGCCTCTACCCCCCCTGGTGTAGTAAGTCAGATCAGTCCCGAGCCAAATACGGTTCAGTTGCAGGCGCAAACGGATCTCTACTGCCCTGATGACTTGATCTGCCCCCCCTGCCTGACCACGGATAGCTATTTCTGTCTGCCTCCCTGCGCGATCACCCACAGCAGCCGTCTTTCCTGTCTACCTCCGGATTGTCACCCGGACCGTGATGTTATTTGTCCGCTGCCTCCCTATCCCCTGCCGTTGCCCACCCTGATCCCTGTTCCCTGTGAAGGCAGCCCCTGCCCTTTCCCAAATCCAGAACCTACTTATCTCCCGGTTCCCCCCGAGGAAATTCAGATCATTCCCGCCAGCATAGACAGCGTGGAGATTGTTGTCATTGGGAATGGGTTCCAGCGTCAGGTGAACGTGATCGTTGAGGGCACGGCAGGGTGTGGTGAGCTCCTGGAGCCCGAGGTATCTCAACAGGGCCGCCGCTTTCAGATTGATCTGCTGGTGCGTGAACCCGTATTTGTCCAGTGCTTTGCTGCAGTTGAGTTCCAGGAAACCATCGAGCTGGGCAACCTGCGCCGCGGATTCTACCAGGTGCGGATCAATGATGAGGTTCGGCGTTTCCGTGTTTAATGGATGACGAGAGAGGCCTGACTTTCAGGTTCCTTAACTTCTCACCTTTCACCTGGCCTGGCAGCTTCTGAGCTCTGCATGCTCTCATTTGTGCTGGAATTTTTATTCATCCTGACGCTGGTGCTGGCGAACGGTGTTTTTGCCATGTCTGAAACAGCGGTGGTTTCTTCCCGCAAGGCTCGGTTGCAACAGCAGGCGGAGGGTGGGAATACCAAGGCGCAGCAAGCGCTGGATCTGGCCAATACCCCCAATCAGTTTCTCTCCACGGTTCAGATCGGGATCACGCTGATTGGCATTCTTTCTGGGGCTCTGGGAGGATCTACGCTCTCTAAAAGTCTCAGTCAATGGCTGCAGCAGATTCCTGGTGTGGCCCCCTTCAGTGAGGTGCTCAGTTTTGGCATCGTCGTCGCCCTGATCACCTATCTTTCTCTGGTGCTGGGGGAACTGGTGCCCAAGCGGCTGGCGCTGAATAACCCTGAAGGGATTGCTACTGCCATCGCCGCCCCGATGCAAACCCTGGCGAGACTTACCCATCCTCTGGTGCGGCTGTTAAGTGGATCCACTGATCTGGTGCTGCGCTGGACCGGACAGCACAACGCGGTACATTCTCCGGTGACCGAAGCCGAAATTCAGCTGTTGATCAAACAGGCCACGGAAGCAGGAACGGTGGAGGTGCAGGAACAGGCGATGCTGGAGCGGGTATTGCGGTTGGGTGATCGCCGCGTTAGTTCCCTCATGACCCCACGCAACAAAGTAAACTGGCTGGACCTGGAGGAGACACCTGAGCAGATCTGGCAACAGGTGCTGGAGAGCCCTTACTCACGCTTTCCGGTTTGTCATGGCAGCCTGGATCAGATGGCCGGGGTGGTGCAGGCCAAAGATCTGGTGGGTTGTGATCCGGACCATTGCCTGCAGAATTTGCAAACCCATCTACAGCTGCCCCTGTTTTTACCGGAGTCCATGAAGACCCTGCAGGTGCTGGAAATGTTTCGCTCCAGTAGGATCCACATGGGGATCGTGGTGGATGAATATGCCACCGTTCAGGGGCTGGTTACCCTCACGGATATTCTGGCAGCAATTGTGGGGGATGTGCCCTCTGCCGATCAGCCGCAACCGCGACAGGTGATCCAGCGGGAAGATGGATCCTGGCTGGTGGATGGGTTGCTGGCCGTGGAGACGCTTAAGGAACTGTTATCTGTGAAAGAACTGCCCCTGGAGGACAGTGAGAACTATCAGACGGTGGGAGGACTGGTGATCGCGTTTCTGGGACATATTCCCCAAGCTAGTGAGCATTTTGAATGGGACCGCTTTCGCTTTGAAGTCATGGACATGGACGGGAGCCGTGTCGATAAGGTCCTGGTGAGCCCTGCTGCGGAAGTTGACATGGACCAACAACCCGAGGACCATCCGCTATAGACTTGGGATCACTGCCTGCGACTACGAGGACAACTGCCCATGCGCCTGAGTCAACTGTTGTTTGTCACCCTGCGGGAGGATCCGGCGGAGGCTGAATTGCCCAGCCACAAACTGCTGGTGCGGGCAGGTTACATGCGGCGGCTGGCGGCGGGGGTTTATTCTTATCTACCGTTCCTCTGGCGGGTACTGCAAAAAATTTCCGCCATTGTCCGCGAAGAGATGAATGGGATTGGAGCCCAGGAGTGTCTCTTTCCCCAGTTACAGCCCGCTGAGATCTGGCAGGAGTCCGGGCGCTGGGATACCTATACGCAGGCGGAAGGAATTATGTTCGCCCTCACGGATCGGCAGGGACGACAACAGGGGCTGGGTCCCACCCATGAAGAAGTGGTCACCATTCTGGCGCGAGAACTGATCCGCTCCTATCGGCAACTGCCCCAGACCATTTACCAGATCCAGACCAAGTTTCGCGATGAGATCCGGCCTCGGTTTGGCTTGATGCGCGGTCGGGAATTCATCATGAAGGATGCTTATTCGTTTCATGCCGATGAAGCCAGCCTCAAAGTCACCTATGAGGAGATGTTTCAGGCCTACCACCGGATCCTCAGTCGCTGTGGTTTACAGTTTCGGGTGGTGGATGCGGATGCCGGAGCGATCGGGGGACCCCAGGCTGCTTCCCAGGAGTTTATGGTGCTGGCAGATGCTGGGGAGGACGAGGTTCTGTTTACGGTGGATGGATCCTATGCGGCCAATGTGGAGAAAGCTGTCTCCCTGCCTGCGGATGCCGAAGCTTCTCCTTACAACACCTTTGAAATTCTGGATACGCCTGGCACCGAGACGATTGAGAAGCTGGCCAGTTTCCTGAAAGCACCTCCCAGCGCCATGGTCAAAAACATCCTTTACCAGGGGATCTACGATAACGGCACAGCGGTGGCCATCCTGGTGAGTATTCGGGCGGATCAGGAGGTAAATGAGGTGAAACTCACCAATGCCCTGAGTCGCATGGCAGAGCAGTATGAAGCTAACAAACTTCTGAAGCTAAGCATCGCCGATGCCACGATCCAGGCCAGCTGGCAGGGGGATCCGATTCCCACAGGTTACATTGCCCCCGATCTCCCAGATCGTTGTCTCGGTAAGGTCAGGGATCTGGCCCCGCGGATTTTGCGGTTGGTGGATGAGACGGCGGTGGGGCTAAAGAACTTCATTACTGGCTCCAATCAATCGGGCAAGCACACAGTGGGGGCCAATTGGGGCGAACAGTACCCTCTGCCCACAGTGGTGGATGTGCGCACGGCTCGGGTAGGAGAGCGATCGGTGGCCGATCCCACCCAGACCCTGCAATCGGCTCGCGGCATTGAGATCGGACATATTTTCCAGCTGGGATTAAAGTTCTCCAAAGCGATGGCGGCCACCTACACCGATGTGGAAGGGGCTGAGCAGTACTTGTGGATGGGGTGTTACGGAATCGGGGTTTCCCGTCTGGCCCAGGCGGCGATCGAGCAAACCTATGATGACAAGGGCATGATCTGGCCGCTGGCGATTGCTCCCTATCACTGCATTGTGGTGGTGCCCAATACCCAGGATGCTGAACAGATGCAGGTGGCGGAGACACTGGTGAGCGAGCTGAATCAGGCAGGGGTAGAAACCCTCTGGGATGATCGGGATGAACGGGCTGGGGTCAAGTTTAAGGATGCAGAATTGATCGGCATTCCTTACCGGATCACCACGGGTCGCAGTCTCAAGCAGGGCAAGGTGGAAGTCATGCAACGGGCCACCGGAACCAGTCAGGAGATCCCTGTGGAGGATGTGGTGGGAGTCTTGAAGTCCTGGATTCAGGATCAGAAGTAAGTCGGATCATCCAGCGACCTCAAGCTATTCAGGCACGCTTCTAATATCTCCTTAAGCAGGCACTGATCCTCGAAATGCTCTAATGAAACATGGATCAGAAGTCCGCGTAAACGGGGAGAGAGATGTTCATAGCGGCGTCCAATATTGGGAAACCGGACTAAATTACGGCACTTCTGGTTGAACTCAGCCAGGAACTGTTCTCCAATATCAATGTCTTTGGCAGAAAGGTAGTCGATGATATCTTCTAGATCTCGACTGGCCGCTTGGGACAGAATGTACTGATTCATTACCCCCGATCACGAGCTTGACGCAGCTTAGCCTGCAACCTTTCTATGACGACTTCTCCGTCAATGCCCTCTCCGCGGTCTAGCTCATCAATCCCAACCTGGATCTTCTGGCGAGTCTCCTCAAGCCACTGCTTATGCTGATCTTCTTGTTGCTCCAGCAGAGCCAGAGCAACTTCCAGAGCCTCACTGGGACTACTGTAACGGCCAGAGCTGACCAGTCGCTCTAGGAGCTGCTCCTGATGAAGAGTGAGGGTGATCGACATGGGGTTTGGGCTTTTAAAAACTGAACCTAAGGATAGGATAGCAAGCTGGCTGTCACTGCCCAAGTACTTACCGGCGGATAGTGAGCTGCCCTTCAGAGGCTCAGCATTCTAACTGCAGATCACCCAGATTTTCAGAACAACTTAAAATACGTATCAGACCTAGAACCTACGTAGGGTTGTCCTCCTCGCTATCCGACGGGATCTGGAAACCGCAGTATGGTGAAGAAATAGTGTTTTCTGCTCCCCCGCCCTATGCCCGAAGCAACGCTGCGTGAACGCACCCTGGAACCCCAGGCGGAACTGGTCACCACTCTCGATCTGATGATCCGTGCCCGCTACCCGATCATCTACCTGGTGGCCCCCGAGGAAGAACCTGCTGAGGAACTGCTGGTGCGGGTGGCCGATCGCTCCGATCCCCCCCGCAAGCTGATGGCCTGGGATCTGGTGCGCGGCTGGGAGGATACCGGAGAAGATCGCAATTCGGTGATGAATGCCCTGGGCCGCATTCTCAGAGCCTCACCCGAAGAGGACACTATCTTCATCCTGCGGGATCTGCATTTCATCCTTAAAAATTCCAACCAGGAAAAAAATGCTCCCGTGGTGCGCGAGTTAAAGAACCTCAGCCGCCATCTTAAACGCAGCCGCAAACTCCTGGTCCTCCTCAGCCACACCGTCGAGATCCCCACCGATCTGCAGGAGGAGATCACGGTTCTGGAGCTGCCCCTACCCACCACGTCTGAGATCAACAAGCTGATCGACCTCTACGTCGCCCCGGAAAAACTGAACCTGAAACCCCTGGGGCGGGAGCAGATGGTCAAGGCCTGTCAGGGATTAAGCCGTGAACGCATCCGGCGTGTCCTGGCCAAAGCGCTGGCTGCCAAACTGGAGGTGAACGAGACCGACATCGATGGGGTGCTGGAGGAGAAAAAACAGGCCATTCGACAGACCGGGATCCTGGAATTTTTCACCAGCCGTGAAACCCTGAAAAGTGTGGGAGGACTGGACAATCTTAAACAATGGGTACGGGTACGCCAGGAAGCTTTCACCGAGGAAGCCCGCCGCTACGGTCTGCCCAATCCCAAAGGGATCCTGCTGGTGGGGATCCAGGGAACTGGAAAATCCCTCTCCGCCAAAACTATTGCCAACGAATGGCGTTTGCCGCTGTTACGCCTGGATGCGGGTCGCCTGTTTGCCGGGATCGTGGGGGAAAGTGAAAGCCGCGTGCGCCAGATGATCCAGTTATCGGAGGCCATGGCTCCCTGCGTTCTCTGGATTGATGAGATTGATAAAGCCTTTGGCAATATGACCAGTAACTTCGATGGAGACTCTGGCACCAGTCGGCGTGTCTTTGGCAGCCTAATCACCTGGATGCAGGAAAAAACCGAGCCCGTCTTTATTGTGGCCACCGCCAATAATGTGCCGCTATTGCCCCCCGAACTGCTGCGCAAGGGCCGCTTCGATGAGATCTTTTTCCTGAACTTGCCCACCGAGAAGGAGCGCAAAGAGATCTTTCGGGTGCACCTGCAACGACTACGCCCCAATCGTCTGCGGGAATTTGATCTGGAGGCCATGGCTGCCCAGGCGATCGACTTCAGCGGTGCTGAGATCGAGCAGACCATTATCGATGCCATGTACCAGGCCTTCGGAGGGGTAGGAACCGGACAGCGACGTGACTTTACCAATGAAGATATTCTGACCGCAATCCAGGAGACAGTACCCCTGGCCTCCATTGCCCGGAATCAGGTTCAGGAACTGAAATGCTGGGCCGCAGAGGCTGGAGCTCGAACAGCTTCCCTGGACACCCAACTGGTCGAAGAGATGAAACAGTGTCTGGTGAAGTCGTAATGATGTGAATCTGGGGCTGCGAATCCATATCTGGTCTGGATCCAATCAGATCAGGAGTCCATCTGAGCGTGAAGACTGCGCACCACCAGAAAAACCACAAACAGAAAAAGTGCGATGAGAGCCATATCGAACTCGATTTCGTATTGGTGATTACATTTCTCTACATTTAACCGTAGCATAAATTTCTTAACCAGATCAGAGGGAAAAGGATCGGATCTTCTTGAGAAGAACCCTTTTCAGGGGAAGAGAATGCTCAGCCTGAGCTAAGCTTAAGGAATAATAATTTTTTGTCTACTGACACCCACCTGGAGAAACTCCCATGGATTTACGCGTTTTGATCGTTTTTGGCCCGATTCTCCTGGCTGTAGCCTGGGCTGCCTATAACATCCTCAAAGCTGCCACTAAAGGTGAGGCAAAACTCTTTGGAGCTAAGGGCAACAACCCCTTTGCTAGTGAGAAATAGATCTCTACACTCCCTTTGATTCCCAACTGCCCTCACTTTTCCTCAGTGGGGGCTTTTTGATCCGATCCCTCAAACGGGCACAGGACTGTCCATGATCCCTGCCGCCTCTTGCCGATGTTGGATCAGACGCTCTGGAGCCAGGCCTCCTCGCAGATGTCCCCAGGGCAGGACACCCTCATCACTCCAGGTGCTGTGAACGTAGTAATCCAGAGGCGGGACTTGTCCTTGCAGATCCTTGAAGGCCCGTTTATAGCTACTGAGAGAATCTCCATACCCACGGGCCTGTTCCAGAACCGCGCCGACCCGCCGATCTCCCCGCGAGATCAGAGCCTGAATCACAGACCAGTTGTGGCTTTCGGGACGAAACTCCACCCCCAGCTTGCCCAGCGACCGGGCCAAGCCCTTGAGCTTTTTCTCCGCCTTAGGATCCACGCCGTACCACTGAAAGGGGGTCTGGGCCTTGGGGACAAAGGTGCTGCATCCCAGAGTGTAGCGAAGCTTGGGAGCCACCTTCTTTAACTGGCGAAAGATGTCCACCGTGGCTTCCAGATCCGCTTCCGTTTCGCCGGGAATCCCCACCATCCCGTAGAATTTCATGGCAGTGAGGCCTCCCGCCTCAGCCGCAACCGCTGCCTGCAAAATATCCGACTGGGGCAGTTTTTTATTGATCACCTGACGCAGCCGCTCCGATCCACTTTCAATCGCCACCGTAATGGAGCGGACTCCCCGCCGATGCAGGAGGGAGGCCAGTTCTGGGGTTACCGTTGCCGTCCTCACCGATGCCAGGCTCAGTCGTACCCCATCAAACCGATCCTGGTTCAAATAAGCCAATAGCTCGGCAAACTGGGGATGCTGGGTGACGGAAGCTCCTAATAAGCCAATACGATCGGTCACCTGTAGGCCACGCTCCACCATCGGGATCAGGTGATCTTCTACAGCAGCCGTGCGGAAGGGCAGGGTCAGGTAACTGGCCAGGCAAAAGCGACACATCTCCGGGCAGCTGCGCACCACCTCGACCATGTAGATATTTTCCCAGGCGGCATGGGGGGTCACAACCGTGGAGGCCGAGAGGGTCGTGCCCCGGTAAGTGCGTTTCTGGATCTGATCGGGAACGTCTGGAGATAAAGGCTGAATGCATACCAGAGGCTCCCCCGCTCCACTGTAGATCGGATTGTAGAGGGCGGGGACATAAACCCCCTGCACCTGGGCTAGGCGCTCCAGTTTTTGTTGTCGGGTTGCCCCGCGGCAGTCCTGGTAGGCCGAGATCAGCTCCTCCACCAGACCTTCTCCATCCCCCAACAGGATCAGATCAAAAAAAGTCGCAAAAGGTTCTGGATTGGCGGTTAAGACAGGTCCTCCCCCAAAGATCAGCGGATCCGATTCCCCCCGAGCCTCACTGTGAATAGGAACACCCTGATCCTCCAGCAAAGTGAGGATGTGGGCGTAGTCCAGCTCCCAGGAAAAGGAAAATCCCAGCAGCTCCGGGGAGGCAGGCAGGGGTTCGTGCAGATCAGTGAAGAGTCGGGCCACCGCTACATCCCGACGCACCGCCAGCATTGACCAAATCATTTGATAGCCCAGGCTGGTAATCCCGACTGCGTAGGTGTTGGGAAAGGCATAGATGATCCTGACTGCATCCTCTGTCGGCACTGCAGGGGTGAAGAGTAGTTGCTCAGCGGCGAATCGAGAGGGAGAGGACATGGAGGGCCAGGATCGGCAAAGACCTCTCTCACCTTAGTCGAGGTACAGGGATCGCTGCCAAGGAGGAGATTCGAGACTGAATCTCATGGGAAATTACGGCTGATGGCGTTTCCTCCCCGAAACACGCTGATATAGTTGAGTGCAGGCGTGGAGGAGGAAAGTGGCTGTGCCTGGAGCAAGCCATCAAGAAATTTGTTGTGGAGATCGGCCTCAATCGCTGAAGCTGCTCCTATTCCTGATCGTGGTGTCTTCAGGACTGCTGGCAGCGCCCTTGTGGGGAAGTCAGAAGACGGCGGCTATGGGTCAGCCTCTAACGGAAGTGGCTCCTGCCACTCAGGCTCGAGTTACCGATTGGTCCTACTCGGCAGATCGGGGACGGTTAGAGATTACGACTCAGGGACCCACCCGGCCCAAGCTGTTTATCCTGCAGGATCCTCCCCGGGTGGTGGTGGATTTGCCTAATACCCTATGGGACCAAGATCCAGAGGAAATCACGGCTAGCGGTAGAGTCGAGAGCATTCGCATCAGCCAGCTGAATGACACCATGACCCGTTTTGTTATGGCAGTCACCCCCGATCAGCCCCTCAGCCTCAGCCAATTGCAGCTCCAGACGGCCAATCCCGAACGCTGGGCAGTGCAATTCACCAGTGCCGATGATCTGACCCTTCCCTCCCCTGCTGAGGATCCTGCTCCCACGGCTGCAACCCCCGCCACCCTTCCCCGTCTGGAGACCCCCACGGCTGCCCCTGCTTCTTCCCCGCCGCCGCTTTTATCTCTCCCATCGCCCAGACCGACCCCTTCCTCTCCGCCGCCGCTTCTATCCTTTCCATCTCCAACCCCTGCTCCCCTGAGCCCGATCATTCCTACTTCGGCTCCGCCTTCCCTAGTTCAACCCTCTCTAGCAGTAACACCACTGCCTCTCCCTCCCCCTCGCTCAACCGGGAATTTGATCGACCTGCTCCAGGTCACCCCCACCGAGGAAGGCTTTTTTGTCAAAACCTCGGGAGCTGCCTCTGCCAATGTCAGACGGATTGCCGATCCCGACCGGATCATTGTTGATTTTCTCAATACGGCACTCAGTCCTTCTCTACAGCAGCGCTCGCTCACAGTGAATCGGTTGGGGGTGTCGCAGCTGCGGATTGGTCAATTTGAACCCACCATCGCCCGAGTGGTCCTGGAGGTGGATCCTACCGCCGGGGATTGGGAAACCCGTTACGATACCGCCCAAGGAGGCGTGTGGATCGTGCCTGCAGGTGGACGCGATCAGGCCAGTTTAGTTCCCCAACCCCCCAGTGATTATGACGGCCCCCTGGCCACGATCAGTGCGGTACAGCTTCAGGGGAATCAACTGCTGATCAAGGCGGATGGATTCCTGTTCTACCGCAGTGGTTGGGATCCCGAAAGTGGGGGGTACCGCATTTCCGTAGCACCAGCACGGCTGCCCATCAGTCTGCCTGATCCAGGGTTGCCCGCCGATGGTCCGGTGGAGCGGATCCGGTTTGTGCAGGAGACCGAAAATAGCGTCAGTATTCTGGTACAGCCCACCCGTGACTTCAATGTCATCGAGCCCAATCCCGGGCAGGGATCCCGCCAGATCACCCTCTTGCTGCAGTGGGAAGGTCAGAGTACACCCCCGCCAATAGCCGCCCCACCCAGCAATCCAGTCTTACCTGGGGTCACTCAGGGAATAGTTGCCATTGATGCTGGGCATGGAGGCCGTGATCCTGGAGCAATCGGAGTGGGAGGAATTCAGGAGAAGGGCATTACTCTCAATATTTCCAAGCAGGTTGAGCAACTGCTCCTGGCCGAAGGGATCGGGGTGGTCATGACCCGTACTGATGATCGTGAGATCCTGCTCCAACCCCGCGTCGATACTGCTGTGGCGGCCAATGCTGCCATTCTGGTGAGTATCCATGCCAATGCTCTCGATCGCTCCAGTGTTTATGGGATCGAGACCTACTACCTGCGTCCAGATAGTGCCCGCCTGGCCCAAACCATGCATCAGGCTCTGATTCAAGGATCGGGAGCCACAGATCGCGGCATTCGCAGGGCTCGCTTTTTTATGGTGCGTGAAACTCCGACCACCATGCCCTCTGTGCTGCTGGAATTGGGATACCTGACGAATCCAACGGAAGGCAGTAAGCTGGCGACACCTGAGTATCAAACTCAACTTGCCAGGGCGATTGCTGCTGGCATCAAAGCCTATCTGCAGGGGCAAACCCCTTGATCCGGCCCTGCTTACCCCATGGGATCCCAGAACCGAAACCTATGACTGCATATGCTCCTGGCCTGGACCTCACTGCCTCCCTCCCGATCGGTGTGTTTGATAGTGGGGTGGGGGGCCTAACCGTCTGGAGAGAACTGCGGCGGCACCTGCCTCAGGAGGAACTGCTTTATTTTGGCGATACCGCGCGGCTTCCCTATGGTCAGCGGTCTCCTGCCGAGATCCTGCAGTATGTTCGCGAAATTCTGGCCTGGATGATCGATCATCCCGTCAAGATGGTGGTCATGGCCTGCAACACCAGTTCGGCACTGGCCCTGGATCAGGTGCGATCTGAATCTCCGGTGCCTCTTCTGGGGCTGATTTTGCCAGGAGCACGGGCAGCAGTTGACGCCGGATCCCGAATTGGAGTTATCGCCACCCCAGCCACCGTTGCCAGTCATGCCTACCTGCGAGCCATTGCTGAAGTCAGTGGGTTTCGGGATCAGCAGGTTTTCTGTTGGGAGCAGCCCTGCCCTGAGTTTGTCCCTCTGATTGAAGCGAATCAGCTGCAGAGTCAGGATTTAATGGCTGCGATTCATAAAAACCTGAATCCGCTCCTGCAACAGCAGATTGACACGCTGGTCTACGGGTGCACCCACTATCCCCTTTTAGATCCGCTCCTGCGACCTCTATTACCTCCTCAGGTGACGGTGATCGATCCCGCCCATGCCCTGGTTAAAGCGGTGGTGCAGGAACTGGAGCTGTGGGGTTTGCGGCGACTGGACTCGGCAGCCCCGACCCATACCTTTTATGTCAGCGGTGATCCCGAGAGCTTTACCCTGCTGGCCAGTCACTGGCTGGATCAACCGCTGAGGGTCAAGCAGGTGCAGTTGCAGCCCGTCTTTCCCTTTCCCCGTTAAGGTGACTCAGGATCCAGGGCCAGCAATTCTGCCTCGGTCAATTGGGGGATGCCCAGGGACTGAGCCTTTTCCAGTTTGGATCCTGCCTCACTACCCACCACCAGGTAATCCGTCTGCTTACTCACACTGGAGACGATCTTGCCGCCGCGCGATTCAATCCACTCCTTGGCCTCGGATCGGGAGAGGGTAGGTAGCGTGCCCGTAATCACAACCTTCTTTCCCGTCAGCACCCGCGAGACCGGAGCCTCAGCTTCACTTGGCTTTGCCTGGAGAGTGACGCCAGCAGTGGCCAGGGCCTGCAACAGCTCTTGATGGTGGGGTTGACTGAACCAGTGGGTAATCGAATCCGCGATCTCCTGACCAATGCCATAAATGGTGCTGATCTGCTCAGGGGTGGCCGCCGCCAGATCAGCTGCCGAGGGAAAATGGGTCGCCAGAGTTCGGGCTGTGACTGCTCCCACATGGGGGATGCCCAAGCCGTATAACACCCGCGCCCAGGGTTGTTCACAGGATCGCTGAATGGCCTGAATCAGTTTTTGACTTGATTTTTTACCCATGCGCTCCAGTTGTGCCACCTGATCCGCCTGCAAATCATAAAGATCTGCCACCGATCGCACCTGCAGACGATCCACCAGTTGCCGGATTAACATTTCCCCCAACCCCTCAATATCCAGGGCATCCCGACTGGCCCAGTGCTGTAGATTCCCCCGCACCCGCGCCGGACAGTGGAGATTAGGACAGCGGGTGACAGCCTCCTGTTGCCACCGTTCCAGGGGAGTCTGACATTCGGGACAGTGGCTGGGCAGGAAATAGGGTTGGGCCTGGGGAGGTCGCAGATCTGGCAACACTGAGACAATTTCTGGAATGATCTCGCCTGCCTTGCGCACAATCACCGTATCTCCCAGGTGCACATCCAGCTCCCGCAGCCGATCAGCGTTATGAAGGGAGGCGCGGCTGACGGTGGTTCCCGCTAACTGCACAGGATCCAACTCGGCCACAGGCGTCACGGCTCCGGTGCGGCCCACACTGGCAATGATCTGACGAATGCGGGTGGGCACTTCTTCCGCTGGATATTTGAGGGCAACGGCCCAGCGGGGAAACTTTTGGGTAAACCCTACCTCCTCCTGCAGAGAAAAAGGGTTGAGCTTCACCACCACACCATCACTGGCATAGGCAAGGGAGCGCTCCGGGGTTAACGAGTGAGGATGCCAGAATGCATAGAAGGTTTTAACTTCCTCTAGAGTGTGACAGAGCTGAGAATGGGGATTGACGACAAAACCGAAGGTTTTCAAGATCTGCAGCGCTTCCCATTGGGTGGTGGGTAGAGTTCCCTGCGGCCACCCCTGCGGAAAGTGAACGGTATAGGCAAAAAAGTCCAGCTTCCGATCCGCCACAATCTGGCTATCCAGCTGGCGTAGGGTTCCGGCGGCACAGTTGCGTGGGTTGGCAAACAGCGGATCCCCTGCCTGAGCCCGGATCTGGTTAATGCGTTGAAATTCAGCAAAGGAGAGAAATGCTTCTCCTCTCACTTCCAGGCGCGGTGGAGGCTCGGGGACCGCCAGGCGCAGGGGGATGGAGCGGATCGTGCGCACATTCGAGGTGATCTCTTCCCCAGCCAGCCCATCTCCTCGTGTTACCCCTCGCCTTAGCAGTCCGTCATCGTAGGTCAGCGCCAGGGCCGAGCCATCGATTTTTAATTCACAGGTGTAGCTCAGATCCGTGGGATTAGAGATGCCCAAGACTCGCAACAGCCTTTCTTCCCACTCCTGCAGTTCCTCCAGGTTGAAGGCGTTCTCCAGGCTATACATAGGAATGTGATGTCGGACGGTGACAAATTCCAGCGCCGGTTTTTCTCCCACCCTCTGGGTTGGACTGTCGGGGGTGATCAGATCGGGGTGGCGGCTCTCCAGGACCTGCAGTTCCCGATATAGCTGGTCGTAGACACTGTCCTCCATCAGAGGGGCATCCTCGACGTAATAGGCAACACTGGCCCGCTGCAAGAGCTGACGCAGTTCCACAAGCCTCTGACGTTCCCCTGTCTCTGAGGAGTTCTCTAGCGTTGTCTGGGCTGGCTGTGGATCCACTGTGTGTACCTCCCGTAACCTGCTAGAGCAACTTTAGCCGCTGCTAGAGTTGAGAGGATCCGACTAAGGCTCCTGATCAAGCGCGCGTTCCCCTCCCCAGACCGATCGAATTTGATCGTCGTAGGCATCCGCAATATCCAGCACCTCCCGTACCGAGGTTTCCAGTTCCAGGGCATCGCAGGTGGATCCGACAATCGTGTGTTGCAGCAGAATCTGTCCCTCCCGATCCAGGGCGAACGCTCCAAAGTGTAACTCTGCATTTTGCTGGAGCAGAAATTGGTAGAGATCCGAGGTTTGTTGGGCTCCCTTCACCACCACCGAGCGCACCTGAATCATGCTGTTGTGGGTTTCCCAGGGCAGGATGATCACCTCCACCCAGGCGGATCCCATGAATAGACCGAAGCCGGGGCCATCCAGACGTTCCCAGGGGGTATCCCCAAAAAGCTGATCCATCCAGCCCGCCACTTTCAGATAGCAGCTTTTTTGGGCTTCCGTTTGAAAGTGAATCTCCATCGGTCCACCTGCGGAGCGTGATAATGAAAGCGAGATCTGCTGGTCAGAGTAGCATGAGAGAGAGAATCGGCCTCAGTTGTTCTTCTACAGTGTGTAGATGATCTGGTTGATTGGGGGTACAGGGGATAGTGTTGCTCTGGCTCGTTTACTGAGTGAAGCCAGACTTCCCTGGGTCGTGAGTGTAGTAGCCCCCCAAGCCCAACGTCTCTACCACCACCTTCCGGGACCTGTTCATGCCGGAGCTTTAACCCTACGCCTGCTGCCCACCTTTTTGCAGGATCATCAGATTCATTTAATTCTGGATGCATCCCATCCCTTTGCCGTAGAGATTTCACAGCTTGCTCTTCAAAGTGGCCTACCCTATCTGCGGTTTGAACGACCCTCCCCACCTCTGTACCCTGAAGTCCAGTGCTTTTCAAGTCTGGATCAGCTGTTACAATCTGCTGATTTCAGAGATCAGCGCCTGCTTCTGACTCTAGGAGTTCAATCCCTCTCCCGTTTCAAACCCTGGCTTTCCCAGGCAGACATTTGGGCTCGCATCCTGCCAGACTCTCTCCATCAAGCCATCACAGCAGGATTTTCTCCAGAGCAGCTGATCCTGGCACGCCCACCTTTTTCCCTAGAGGAAGAACTGCAACTCTGGTCACGGCTACAGATCGAGAGGGTGGTGACCAAGGATTCTGGCTATGCTGGGGGTCTGGAGATCAAGCAGAATGCAGCACGGCAGTTGGGAATCCAACTCATGGTGATCACTCGCCCGACCCTGACTTACCCCCAGGCCACCTCAGATCTGCACGTTGCCCTGGATTGGTGTCAACAGAGATGGGATGAACTCGCTTCTCGCCCTGCGCCATGATCGGACCCTGCGGCAGCACATAACCCTCAGAGATTTACATTAGTTTGCATTACCCCCCTTGATTTACCCCCCGAACCGTAACGTACAATACAGACAGACAAAGAAATCGTTCATCTCTCGCGGTCGGTTACCACTGCCTCACGTACCCAACGTGGATCCGGAACCAGTAGAGAGACGGAAGTAGGGCAAACCCCGAAGGAACGCGCCTCAACTGCAAACTCTGCTTTTTTGGAGGCGATCATGAATCTGACTTATCGTGGTATTGATTTTCAACCCAACCCCATTAACGAAGTATCTCCCGGTCAAATCGGAGGCAAGTATCGGGGTCTGGACTGGCGCTTCCGGCATCTGTCCAAGCCTGCTGTGACCAAGACAAATCTGGATCTGCTTTACCGGGGCACTCTGTATCAGACTCAGCCAACCCGAAGGGCTAAAGCGGCTGTTGCACCTACAGCTGTAACCCTGACTACACCCGATCCCCTATCCTCAGTTGAATCTCTGGCGCGGGTGATGATGCTGGGTCACCAACATGCCCTCAAGATCCGGCAGCAAGCCATGCTGGAGCGGGCTGCTGAGGAAGTGGGTCTGAAGGCGGATATTGCTTCCCACTGGGATCGAATTCAGGGGAAAGTGCACCCTTCTTTCCGGGAAAGCTATGACCGTAGCCCAGCTGCCATGAGCTAGGTTTTGTTGAAACTCCTGTGATTTGAGATCTGGATCCACACCCGGTGAGGTTGATTGCCCCGGGGTGGATCTTTATTTCAATGACCAGGGGAGCAACCCCTTGGAAGGAATTCTCAAGGGAGAGTCCGCTAACAGGGATGAATCTAAACCACCCTATTATTAGGCTAATTAAAGGCTAATTAAACCAGTCAACTTCAGATTAATCGGGTTTCTCTCGCGGGAGAAATATCACACCTGATCTAAAAATGAGGATCGTTATAAACATTTATTATTATCCAAAAAAAGCCCCCACAAATGATCGGGGGCCTTATTATCACGATATTGAAGTCAACATTGATCAATTATGCAATCTACCATTACATTTCTCTACTGATTCTTAAGAGACTCTAAATGAGGCTTTGGATCAGCGGTTATTCTTCATCCTCCACCCTTCCCTGCAGATCGGGGTTATCCAGAAGTTCTTTCTTGGTGGCTTTCAGTTCCTTCCAGAGTTTCTTAATCTGCTTGTAGGCTTCGTTAGGGTCCAGTTTCCCTCCAGTTTCCAGACTGCAGATCAGCTCGACCCTATTGCCAAACTCCTGCAGATTGGAGTTAAAGACGATGTTCGCAGCTGTGGCTTTGCCGTAGTACGGACTGCGGGGATCAAAAAACTCTTCTTTGCTGACCATTGTTTACCTCCATTAGAACCACCTCAACATTAACAAAAGATTAAGGCTAGTGTGGGGAGAATTACCAGAGGTAAAGCATCAGGATATAGAGCCAGTCTATGTTCCTACTCCCCCTGGATCACTTGAAATTCATCAGAGGATAAGGAGAGCAAAACCTGTTCGTTCACAAGCTTGACCAACCAGCGAGAAGAGGCACGAGCTGAAGGAGTTCTCTCTTTGGCCATCAGCACCCCAAGCTTCCCGGCCACATAGCGGGGTCGCAGGATCCGCACCCGCACCTCAGAAGACGAGTCTGCTTTTGCTTGCATGATGCCTCCCTAGCCCGTCCAGGCATAAACTTTTCTTAACCAATGAGTTGATTATAGATGATGCCTTTTCAATGGATGTGTTGTGTAACACATTTGTCATGGGACTTTTGAGCAGGAGATGGAATCCATTCTCTTGCTATGGTGTAATCACATACCTCACACACCGAACCCGATGTTATGGCGAGTACCTAGCCCAATGACATCTGTTTCAAACCAGCTAAGGGGGATCCAGCTACTGCGATAAAGGATCCTCCTTTCTATTTGTTCAGTTAATCTAGATTTGCCAGATCTATGTGCTTTTTAATGCCGGACGGGATGTGTCCTGCTGAGGTACTTGGTGTTGCCTTGCATGAAGCGAGATATCTTTGAAGTCATTGTGAGTTCTTTCTCCATTCTGGACGACAAGAGGAATGTCTTAGTTTTGCAAAGGATCCGGATGGTGATTGGTTGAGGGAATATAAATGCGACTCCCTGCCCACTCCAGCTTTTCTCTTAATGTGCGGTAGTAGGACTGTTCCCGTTCCAGGATCAAGAGTTTCACCCGTTTAGATGCGCGGCAAATTTCTACCCACTGCCCTGGATTTATCCTTTGCGACATGGTTCCATCCGCCCAGAGGCGCGTCAGCCCTTCTGGATCCGAAAGGGGCCACACCTCAACTTTACATCCCCCCCCAATCACGATTGGACGACTGGAGAGACTGAGAGGGCAAATCGGCGTAATGGTGATCACCTCCAGATCGGGATGAATAATCGGTCCGTTAGCCGCGACGGTATAGGAGGTTGTACCCGTGGGTGTTGCCACCAGGACCCCATCTCCATGATACTGATCCAGTATCTGACCATTAACCTCAATCTCCATAAGAGCCGAGATCAGACGGGTCTGGCTGGTGGGTTTGATGCAAAATTCGTTGAAAGCAAAGAACAGCTCACTGATGGGGTTGGGTTGCCGTTGCCCTCTGCGCACCGATACTGGATCTCCCTGCCCGATCTGCACCTGCTCATGGATCTGGGCCTGCAGCATCATCCGTTCCCGCACCTCAAAATCGTCCTGCAGCAGTCGCTCCCAGGGATCCTCATCCCGCAACACCTTTTCTGATTGAGACAGAAAGCCCAGGTGACCTCCAGATTTAATCGAAAGAATCGGAATGCCGTGGGGAGAAAGGTAGCGGGCTGCCGCCAAGGTCGACCCATCACCCCCCAGAACCACCGCTAGATCAATGGGTTCAGAGGTGGCTTCCAGAAAGACTGGGTAAGGATTGTGATAAACCCCAGTGGGAGCCGTAAGCACAGTGACCCCCCGCTCCCGCAATTGTTGAGCACAGGACTGGCAGGCCTTTTTACTGGCCAAGTTCCCTTCCTTATAGGCGATCACCACTAAGTTTAAGTTCATATCTTGAGCCTAGCATGCCGAATGAAACCAGGAGAAATGCAGGTGTCCAACCGTAAGAAAATCAATCGCTATGTGCATGGCAATGATCGTTGAAATAGCTCGATATCGCCAGAATAGCCACATCCAGCCAAGGGACATCAGTATGAAGAAAATGGGTATGACGGGAGCAGGTTGGTGGTCAGGTAAAACATTAATCCAGAAGAGGGCATGGATCGCTCCAGAGTAAATGGTATAGGTGAAGAATCCCAGACCGAAGCTCCTTAATGGCAATTGATTGCCCCATCGACTTGCCAGCCAGCAGCCAAGCAAAAACCAGGCAATCAACATCAGCTGCTCTAAACTGCCGTTGAGAACGGAAAAGATCACCAGATCGTGGAGCTGATAATAACCCGCAGATTCCTTCTGGGTGAGTAGAATATAAGCAATTGCAGTGACTAAGGTTACTCCCCATCCCAAAGTAAGTGCTAACGAATATCCTTCTCGACTTTTGTCAGAACGCAATTGGGGACTTAATAAGTTGGGGATCTTTTGCTGATTCATCCATAGCAAAACCACTGCCCCACTACAAGCCAACCAATAAAGCCACACCGATGTTTCAATCGCCATTTAGATCAGCCACTCTTGATGTTGGTCCAGAGGGCATCGATCAATTGCTGCTCTTCTGCCGTTAAAACAGTGCTGTAAAACAATTTGTCCATCAGTTCGTCATCGGGATAAATGGCAGGGTTGTTGCGATCTTCCTCATTGATCATGGGCAGAGCAGCAGTGTTCGGAGTCGGGAAACGGTTGTAATTGCTGAGTTTGGCCCCGACTTCGGCATCCAGAATGTAATTAATAAACTCATGGGCTAACTCGGGATGGGGGGCCTGGGCAGGGATCGCCATGGTATCCATCCAGATATTGCAACCCTCTTGAGGGAGAAGATACCCGACATTGGGGTTTTCCTGAGAAGCCTGCAGGGTATCACCGCTGTAGACCACTGCCACATTAGCCGTGCCAGACAACAACTGGTTTTTCCCCCCCACACCCCCAATAAAGCCAGCACTGCGCCGTTTGGTTTCCAGCATCAGATCCTGGATCTGGCGCAATTCTTCTGGTTTTGTCGTATTTGGTTCAAAGCCCAGGTACACCGCCGCCGAACTGATCATGGAACGCTGGTCATCGATCAGGGTAAACGGACCCACCTGTTGCTCAGGCTCAAAGATCAGGGACCAGGAGACGGGGAAATTCTCAGGCAGTTTGTCCTTGCGGTAGCCCAGACCTGTGGTTCCCAGCTGATAGGGGATGGTGTAGGTGTTGCCTGGATCGAAGGAAAGATCAATGTATCGAGCCCCCAGGTTTTTAAAGTTCGGCACCTGCGATTTGTCCAGAGGCTGCAGGAGATCCAATTCCACCATGGTGGGGACAATGTAGTCGCTGGGAACCACGACATCGTACTGACTGACTCCACCCCCCTGCAGTTTGGCCACCATATCCTCGTTAGATTCATAGAGGCTGACCACTACCCGCTTGCCCGTCTTTGCTTCAAAGGCAGTTACGATCTCCGGATCGATGTACTCCGACCAGATGTAAAGATTGAGGGTTTGATCCTGTGCCGGACTATGGCTGGACCAGACCAGGAGCAACAACAGGCTGCAAAGCAGGACAGTGGTTGTTAAGATCCAGCGTTTCATGCCTGGGACTTCCTCCGATCAACAGTTGCCTATTATCCGAGACAACTATACAGACTGATCTGTTCCTCTGACATCAGCATTTCTGGGGAGAGATTGGGGGCAACCCTGCAGAGAGAATCTGGAACGCCGGTAAGCTAAAGTAAATTTCACTCTCCATTCGCAATCAATGAGCGATCCCATCAGTCCCATTCAAATTGAGATCATGGCGCATGCTCTGGCTGGGATTGCTGAAGAAATGGGGGCTCGTCTAATTCGAGGATCCTATTCCGCCAACATTAAGGAGCGGCGAGACTGCTCTACAGCTCTATTTGATGCAAAAGGGTTCTTGCTGGCCCAGGCAGCTCATATTCCTGTCCATTTGGGGGCTCTAGCCGATGCAGTCCAGGCGGTGATTGCCTGTGATCCCCAACCCCGCGAGGTCTATCTGCTCAATGATCCGTTTCATGGTGGATCTCATCTGCCGGATCTGACTCTGATTACAGCGATTCCTGATCCCTGGCAGTCTGAGAATGTGGTGGCCTATGCCGTGAACCGGGCTCATCATGCGGATGTGGGAGGAATGCGTCCTGGATCCATGCCCGCAGACTCCACTGAGATCTGGCAAGAGGGGCTGGTGATCCCCCCCATTCGGGTTGCCGTATCCTCGCCCTCAGGACTTGAGTGGGATCCTCACCTGTTGAAGTTGGTGCTCGCCAATGTGCGCCAGGCGGATCAGCGGTTGGGGGATCTGCAGGCCCAAGCCGGGGCGAATGGAATTGGGTTGCAGCGATTTCAGGATCTGCTGCGCGAGTACGGAGAGGCCACCTGGGAGATTATAGCCGAGGTTAGGGCTTACACTGAGCGGCGAATTCGGACCCAAATTGCCGAGTTGCCTGATAGGTGTTACCGGGCTGAAGATCTTCTGGAAGCCGAGGATCCGGCTCATCCCATTCGCTTGCAGGTGGCGTTGACAGTGACTGGCGATAGTCTGCAAGTGGATTTTACAGGAACTGATGCCGCCGTACCCGGAAATCTCAATGCCCCTTTAGCGGTCACCCGTTCAGCTGTACTCTTTGCGTTGCGCTGTTTGTTAGATCCTGAAGCTCCCAGTAATGCGGGCGCAGAGATCCCGATTCAGATCCATGCCCCTCAAGGATGTTTGCTGAATGCCCAGTTTCCGGCAGCGGTGGTGGCGGGCAATGTGGAAACCTCGCAGCGGATCGCTGATCTGATCTTCAAAGCGCTTGCAGAGGTGGCGGGGGAGAAAGCAATTGCTCAGGGCCAGGGAACGATGAACAACCTGATCCTGGGAAATGCACAGTTCACCTACTACGAAACCATGGGAGGAGGACAGGGAGCCAGTGCAGTTGGTCCTGGCCTAGATGCTGTGCATGTAGGGATGAGCAATACTCTGAATACGCCCATAGAAGCGCTGGAACTGGAATATCCGTTGCGGGTGATGCAATATGAACTGCGGCAGGATTCCGGTGGATCGGGTTTTCATTGGGGAGGGCAGGGACTGGTGCGATCTTTGCAGGTATTGCAGGACTGCACTTTATCCTTGCTGACGGAGCGGCGGCAGTTTGCCCCTGAAGGAATAGCCGGAGGAGGATCGGGAGGGGTTGGGATTAATGAGTTGAATGGGGAAAAACTGCCTGGGAAAACCACCTGCCGGTTGAAAGCCGGAGATATCGTGACGATCAAGACGCCCGGGGGTGGAGGATGGGGATCAGCAACTCATGATCAGGATCCTTCAGAGTGCCGCTTCTCGTCAAGCTAATGAGCTGCGGTTCCGTAAAGCGTCGTTCGTTGTTGCGGGATCCGTCCCGCTGCTGTAATCAGGTCGATCATTTGCTGAGATGTGGTTTCCTGGCCGTGACTGGCACCTGCGGCTCGACTGATACTTTCATTCATTAAGGTGCCCCCAAGATCATTCACCCCGACCGACAGGGCTGCCTGTACCCCCCGATGTCCGAGTTTGACCCAGCTGGCCTGAATATTGGGGATCAGAGGATGCAGTACCAATCGCGAGACGGCATGAACAAGAAGCGCTTCTTGAAAAGTAGGGCCACGACGGCACTGACCTTTCAGATAGAGGGGAGCCTCCTGAGCCACAAAAGGGAGAGGTACAAATTCCGTGAAACCGCCTGTTTCCGCCTGCAGATCTCGAATCTTCAACAGATGACGGGCCACATGGCGGGAAGACTCCAGATGACCAAAGAGTAGGGTAGCCGTGGATCGCAGCCCCAGAGAATGGGCGGTTCTCATCACCTCTAACCACTCTGCGGTTGTGACTTTATCGGGGCAAATGATCTGTCGAATTTCATCATCCAGCACTTCTGCTGCCGTTCCCGGTAGGGTATTCAAGCCAGCCGCTTTTAGATTCTGAAGAAACTGAACCAGAGGTTGGTTCAAGGTTTGGGCTCCCTGCCAGACCTCCAGGGGTGAAAAAGCATGGATGTGAATATCTGGACAGGCAGTTCTGACGGTTTCCAGGATCTTGAGATAATAAGCTCCAGTGTAGCTGGGGTGGATGCCCCCCTGAAGACACACCTCTGTTGCCCCCCGATCCCAGGCTTCGCGAGTGCGCTGGCCGATGTCTGTCAGGTCCAGATCATAGGGTTGTCCTCGCAGGATCTCAGCTGTCTTTCCTTTTGAAAAGGCGCAAAACTGACATTTGAAGGAGCAGATGTTGGTGTAGTTAATATTGCGGTTGACCACAAAGGTCACCCTCTCCCCACACACCCGTTGCCGCAACCGATCCGCTGCCTGGCATACCCACGCCAAATCAGGTCCCCGCGCCGATAGAAGCTTCTCCACCTCTTCTTCCTGTAACCGCTCTCCGGCTTTAGCTTTTTCACTCAGATCCCGGATCTCAGCTGAGGGGGAAGCCGCTTGCAGGATCAGGTGCAGAGTGGGTTGGGGGGGGTGGGTTGAACATCCAGAAATCCAGGAATCAGGGCGGGCAAACCCATCCCTATCCATCAACCGCAGAATGCCGGAATGCAGATTCGGATCCACCCAGGTGGATAGATCACGGGTATAGCGGGGATAAAGGGTGAGACGTTCCTCCAGGTGCTTGCCAGCCGCAGCCGTATCTTCTGCCAACCTTTGCAGATGGGGCCAAGGAGCTTCCGGATTCACATAATCTGGCGTCAGGGGCGAGACACCCCCCCAATCATTGATCCCCGCCTGAATCAGTTGAGGTAGATGATCCGGAGAGAGATTGGGAGGAGTCTGGATACTCATCTGGGGGCCAAAGATCAGGCGAGTCACACAAAGAGTCCAGAGTAGATCCTCCAGATCAGGTTCGGGGGCGCAGGACATACGGGTGCCCGGCTTGGCCCGAAATGGTTGAATAATAATTTCTTGTAGGTGACCCAAGCGAGTGTGTAAATCTCTCAGGTTTAGCAGATCGGCGATACGTTCCTGCCGTGTTTCTCCGATCCCAATCAGTAACCCTGTGGTGAAGGGAATGTTTAACTCTCCAGCTGCCTCGATGGTTTTCAGCCGGACTGCGGGCACTTTGTCAGGCGATCCGAAGTGGGGCATTCCGCGTTGGGTCAGGCGATCTGATCCACTTTCCAGCATTAAACCCATAGAGACGGCAACAGGGCGGAGGTGGATGAGTTCATCAGGGCTGAGGGTGCCAGGATTCAGATGAGGTAACACCCCTGTCTTTTGGTAAACCGCTGCCGCCACCTGCCCCAGATACTCAAGGGTGGAAGCGTAGCCCGCCTGATCCAGAAAAGAGCGAGCCTGCGGATAGCGCAATTCGGGTCGTTCTCCCAGAGTGAACAGTGCTTCTTTACAACCAAGGGTGGCGGCAGTTTCCACCGTCTGAAGCACCCGATCCTGACTCATGTAAAGAGTGTCCAGATCCTGGGGATGGTGCGCAAAGGTGCAGTAATGACAACCATCCCGACACAGCTGGGTCAGGGGCAGAAAGACTTTTTTGGAATAGGTGATCACCTTGCCAAATCCCTGATCCCGCAGGTGAGCAGCCGCCTCCAGCACTAAGGGGCTCAGGGGAAGTTCCGCCAGCTGCTTTGCCTCGGCAGTGGTTGCAGGGCGACCCTCAGCCGCCAGGGTTGTGATCAAAGGAGACATTGCGAATAAACGAGAATAGGGCTTCACTCGATCATGGCCTTCCGGGTTCATGGTCGCAATTGCCAGTCGATGAAGCTGAAGCAGAGGTTGACCTGGCTACAGCAGCCTCCACCAGGATCACAGGCACTGCACATTTCTCCAGAACCGCCTCAGAGACGGATCCCAATCGGATTTGCTCCAACCAACGGTGGCCTCGTTTTCCCAGCACAATTTCCGTCACCTGGAGATCTGTAGCCAGTTGCACAATGGCTTCGGGCACTACGCCCTCAATTACTCGAAATTCATGGCGGACATCGGCCAGCTGCATCTGTACCTGATCTTGTAAATTCTGAATCCCATTGCCGGACTGGGTACGCACATGGAGAACGACCACTTCGCCATCACTGCGGCGAGCCAGCTCAGCACTTTTTTTCAGGACGACGGGAGCCAGCTCTGAAGTATCCACAGCTGCCAGAATCCGGGGTTTATTGCTCACACTGATCCGCGTTGGATCCACCTCTCCCTGCACCAGCAGCCGCGGGGCAAAGGTGAGGATCCCCCAGGCCCCCAGGGGAGCGCTGAGCAGAATGGAAAGGGCAGCCATGGCCAGAATGATCTCGCCCCCTTCGATCCCCAGTGACAGAGGAATGGCTCCAATGGCCGCCTGAACGGTGGCTTTGGCAGAGTTAGCTGGCAACAAAAAGAGTCGTTCTCGCCAGGTCCAGTTGCTGCCCAGGGTGGAGAGCCACCATCCCAACCCGCGACCGACCAATGTGCCGATGCCTAGGACCAGGATCCCCGGGATCAGTA
Organism: uncultured bacterium; assembly: GCA_964392245.1. Taxonomy (GTDB): domain Bacteria; phylum Cyanobacteriota; class Cyanobacteriia; order Thermostichales; family Thermostichaceae; genus JAAUUJ01. Next base: position 33,648 of record CAYMOX010000003.1, on the reverse strand, counting down.
CTGCCGCCAGCGTCTGTAATTGCACACTTGCCCCCAGCAGCACAAACAGCAGGATCTCAAACACCACCCAGAGAGCATCAAAGCCCGTACGCAAAGGCCGAGCCAGGGGCGGATCCTCAGCCATCAAAAAAAAGCCCAGGCCCATGACCGCCAAGTAGCCAGAAAAAAAGGGCCAGGCCTCAGCACTGATCACCAGACCGAGAGACAGGCAGGCGGTAATGAGGACATCATGCACAATCGTTTGGGTCCAGAGGCTCTGAAGAAATCGGATCAGGAGTTTCGCGGCCCCCCATCCCACAGCCAGCCCCAGCCCCACCTGGAGTACCACCTGTAGGGGTAAGAGGCCAATGGTGGTCAGTGAAGATTCTCCGCCAGTCAGCAGATTCAGCAGCAGGCTGAACACCAGCAGCATCAATACATCCGAAAGCGTGCTGCCCGTCAGAATGGCATCCGGGATCCCTTTCTCCACTCCCCACCCCAAACTTTTGAGACGCAGCATGCCCGGCACGATCACCGCCGGAGATTCTGCCCCCAGAATGCACCCCAGCAGCAACCCTGTGGCGAGATCAAATCCGAAGATCCCGGTGGCCAGGACGCCCACGACCAGGGCTTCACCAGCTGCGGGTAACAGACCCAATCTCAGTGCCACGGATCCTTGTTGCACAAGCTTTTCACGGTCCAGCCCCAGCCCTGCCTTCATCAGGATGATCATGACGGCCACAGAGCGCAACGGATCGGCAGCCGCCAACATTTCAGGAGTGAGGACGCCGCTCACCTGCGGTCCCAACAGGATTCCCAGCAGGATCATTCCCAGGAGGGGAGGTACTCCCAGGCGACGTACTCCTTGCCCCGCCAGAAATCCCCCCATCAGAATGAGCAATATTCCTGCAAGCATGACAGTTCAGGCTCAAGTTTTTTTCGCAGTAGCAGCCACTGCATGCCTCAGTTTAGACCTCAAGGGAGGGCTGAGTCGCCGGATATGAAGTTGCCGAGTCTCTGCTAACCGTCAAAAGGTGTATCGACAAAACCAATCTCCAGCAATTGCTGGTAAGACTGACGACCCAGGTCTCGGGTGGGTCCCTGGCTACCGATCACCTGCACCAGCTGGGCCACCGCGTCTTCAGGACGGCCTGCGGCACGATAGACAATCGCCAGGTCATAGGCAGACTGATCCCGCAGCTGGGCTGCATCCCGTGCTTTATCCCGTTCTGACTCGGAGATACGGTTCTGGATCCCAGAAAAACTCGTGGAGAGCTGTTGATGGAAATTAGAGCGCTGGTTGTAGGCATCAAAGGCTTCCTGGAGCAGGCGGATGGCCTCTTCGTAATTTTGAGCCTGGATCGCCGCATTGGCCTGGGCGGAGAGATCCTCAGCGCGACTAAAGCTGAGTGGATTCGAGGGCTGTTCTAGGGCCCGGAATTGCTGAGGGTTAGGAATGGTCACTCCCTCAGGCTGAGTTTGGGCCTGGACTCCCCAGCTCCATCCGAAATAAAGCCCACAACAGGCCAGCAGGATCAGGCTTAAGCGAGCGATAGGATGGCCACTAAGATACGTCCTGATCCGTCGCACGAGTGGGATCTGCTGCCAAAACGCTGACTTGTGGGACACCGTAGACCTCATGGAAGCTAATGAATCTTTCAAGAATGTTGTTAGAAGCTAAAGTAGCACCTTCAGTGAGGATTTTGTTGATTCTTGGGCTGGGTTCTACTCCATCTCCTCAATGCTTGCATTGCTTCCTTCCACGTCCTCAAGGGTGACATCACTTCCCTCCCCATCCGGAGTTTCCAGGAGCGGCACGTCGGGATCCGCCATGGAGGCTGGGACAACCGTCACTCCGACAATACCATCATCAGGATCCAGCCGTTGCACCCGTACACCTGTACCCATGCGAGATTGGCTGGGAATTGCTTTAGTTTGCTGCCGCATCACGATCCCGCGGCTGGTGACCAACATGACCTCATCTTCGGCATTGACAATCGGCAGGGCTGCCAGTTCATCCCCCTCCCGCCGGAACTTAAAGGCGATCACCCCTTTACCACCCCGGTTCTGGGCCCGAAACTGATCGATGGCGATGCGTTTGCCATATCCCCCCCGAGAAATACCCAGAACCCAGGGATTGGAAAGATTTTCACCTTCCTCAGCAGCGGCTACCACTGTCTCAGCACAGATGATATCCATGCTCACCAAGGCATCACCCTCATTCAGGGTCATGGCTCTGACCCCACGTGTGGCTCGCCCCAAGGGACGCAGTTGTTCGTGATCGGCCCGAAAGCGGATCGAAATCCCGTGTCGGGTTCCCATCAAGACGTCATCCGTGGGGCGGGCCCGTCGTACCCAGCGCAATTGATCCCCTTCCTCCAGAGAGATGGCGATCAGGCCGTTGGAGCGAATATTGGCGAAGGCAGAGAGCGCTGTTTTCTTGATGTAACCTCCGGTGGTCAGCATCACCAGATATTCTTCATCGCTGAACTCGGTCACAGGAACCATGGAAGTAACCCGTTCTTCTCGGGAAATGGGTAGCAGTTGCACCACCGCAATCCCGCGGGAAGTTCGGCTACCTTCGGGGATCTGGTAGGCCATGACAGAATAGACAACACCCCGCTCTGTGAAGAACAGAATCGTGTCATGACTGCGGCAGGCAAAAAACTGCTCAACCGTATCGTCATCCTTCATGCGGGTACCCGCCTTACCGCGAGTGGCCCGGCCCTGAACCTGAAAGGCTTCGATACCAGTGCGTTTGATATAGCCCTGGTTGGTGAGAAACACGATCATCTCCCGGTTCTCGATCAGGTCGATCGTGTTCAGCTCCAGCTCATCGCTGCAAAGTTGAGAGCGTCGAGGCGTACTGAATCGTTGCCGCAGCAGATCCAGTTCCGAGATGATAATCTCCAGAACCCGTTCGCGACGGCTGAGAATATCCCTCAAGTCAGTGATCTGGCGGACCAGATCTTCGTGCTCTGCCTGGATCTTTTCGGCTTCCAGGGCTGTGAGGCGGCGCAACTGCATTTGCAAAATGCCATCGGCCTGGGCCTGGGAAAGACCAAATTCCTCCTGCAGTTGTTCTCGAGCGGTACTGGCATCTGCCGCTTCCCGGATCAGGGCAATAATCCGGTCAATTTCTGCCAGGGCAATTAACAATCCCTGTAAGAGATGATCCCGTTCCTCTGCTTTTTGCAACTCATAGCGGGTGCGCCGCTCGATCACTTCTTCGCGGAAGTCGAGGAAGACCTGCAGGGCATCCCTAAGGGTGAGCAGACGCGGTTCCTGGCCCACAATCGCCAGCATATTCACACTGAAGTTGGTCTGCAGGGGGGTCTGCTTATAGAGGTTATTGAGCACAACCTGAGCCTGCGCATCTCGCTTCAGTTCGATCACCACCCGCATGCCTTCTCGGTCGCTTTCGTCGCGGATATCCGAAATCCCATCCAGCCGCTTCTCATTGACCATTTCAGCGATCTTTTCGATCATGGCGGCTTTATTGGTCTGGTAGGGAAGCTCCGTGATCACAATCGCATCCCGATCGGGACGTCCCCGGTGTTCGATGGTTTCAACACTGGCCACCCCGCGCATAGTGACCGATCCGCGACCCGTGGTGTAGGCCTCACGAATGCCGCTTTGCCCAATGATCAGTGCACCTGTGGGAAAGTCGGGGGCGGGAATGTATTGCATCAGCTCCAGACTGGTAAGCTCAGGATTGTGGATCAGAGCAATCAACCCGTTGCAGAGATCCCCTAAATTATGAGGGGGAATGTTGGTGGCCATCCCCACCGCGATCCCTGAGGAGCCATTCAGCAGCAGTTGGGGAATGCGAGTTGGCAAGACCAGAGGCTCCTGTTGAGAGCCGTCATAGTTGTCCCCAAAGTCAACCGTGTTGGCATCAATATCCTGAAGCATGGCGGCCTGGGCAAACGCCGTCAGCCGACATTCCGTGTATCGCATGGCGGCAGGAGGATCGTTATCCACGGAGCCAAAGTTGCCGTGGCCATTGACCAGGCGTTCCCGCATCGAAAAGCTCTGGGCCATGCGCACTAGGGCATCGTAAACCGCCACATCACCGTGGGGATGGTACTTACCGATCACATCCCCCACCACCCGTGCACACTTTCTAAAGGGGCGGTCGGCGGCTAAACCCAACTCATGCATGGCGTACAGGATCCGGCGGTGCACCGGCTTCAAACCATCACGGGCGTCAGGCAGGGCCCGTCCTACGATCACGCTCATGGCGTATTCAAGGTAGGACTGAGACATCTCTTGTTGGAGATCGGTGTTAATCACGCGAATCGCGTCTTGCTCGCTCATGCAGGGAATGCCTTAGTGAAAATTGCCAGCGAAAAACTGCCCGGAGTCTAAACAGATCCGTCGGGTCGAGACCGATGCAGCTAGCCGACGCCCATCTATTTTATCATCCGCAGCCCAGCTGCCTGAGGATGCAGCTCATTCAGCCAGCGCAGGAGGCAAAGGTGGGGCACCTGATTCAAAAAATTGCCAGTGCCCTTCATGATGCTTTCCCCAGGACCCATCTGTAAACCAGATCCAGCCCTCAATATCATTGGGGGAGCTGTAACGAAGATTGAGAGCCTCCAAGAGCTGCTCCGATAACTCCCGGCTCTGCAGTTCAACCGCGAATTGCCGTTCCCTCGGATAATCATCTAGGAGCAACCTGAGCTGAATAGCAAGTAATGCTGGTTTGTTCTCAAGAAAGATCAGCAACTCTTCACGAGCACTTTCGTGCATCCACCGGAACACTGTAGAAACATCTGACGAATCGACATTTGGCATGAACACACCCCATCCTCCTAGAGTGCCGGAAATGAAATCATTCAGGTTGTTTTCGGCAATTGCTAGGTCGGCCCTGTTAAGTGATGCAAGGTGCAAAGCTGCGAGTTCGAGAAACAGCTAGCCGACAGTTCGATGCAAACTTCATATATCTTAGCATCAACGAGGTTAGAACTTGTGCAAATTCGGAACTGGGTTTAGACCAGTCGAATAAAGTGTTTCTTCCCCACCTGTAGGATCTCTCCCTGCAACTCCGCTGCCTCCGCAAATTCCTGATCAGGGTTATCCACCTTTTGTCCCTGGAGGCGAACCGCTCCGTTATGGATCTGACGGCGGGCGTCGGAAGCACTCTTACATAGCCCGGTTTCCCGCAAAACGTAGGTGAGTTTAGCCGGAAAACTGAGCTGGGCAATGGGAAATTCAGGCAGGGTGCCAATGCCGGTGGTACTGCCCTCCAGCACCAGAGATTTAGCGGTTTGTTGGGCTTCAGCCGCAGCATCAGGAGAATAGTATTGCGCAACGATCTCGGTGGCTAGCCGGATCTGTTGTTCGCGAGGGTTGTCAGGAAGGGTCTCCAGGGGTAGATCGGTGAGTAACTCAAAGTAGTGCTGAATGCAGTGGTCAGGAACTTTCTCCAGCTTGGAGTACATGGTCAGGGGTGGTTCGGTTAGACCCACGTAGTTGTTTTTCGATTTGGACATTTTCTGGTATCCATCCAGACCCTCAAGGAGGGGCAGGAGCAGGCCAAATTGGGGGGGCTGACCCCGCCAGATCTGCAGATCTCTGCCTGTGAGCAGATTAAATTTTTGATCCGTTCCCCCCAACTCCACATCCGCCTCCAGGATCACCGAGTCATACCCCTGTAAGAGGGGATATAGAAACTCATGCAGGTAAACGGGTGTTCCGGAGTCGTAGCGATGGGAAAAATCCTCTTTCGCCAGCATTTGGCCCAGGGTCATTTGGGCCTGGAGTTCGATGAGCTCTTGCAAAGAGAGAGCAGCTAGCCACTCGCTATTGTGACGCACTTCCAATCGCCCGGGGGTGTCAAAGTCCAGGATCCGTTTAGCTTGATCCAGGTAAGTGCTGGCATTGGCCGCCACCGTTTCAGGCGTCAGTCGTGGGCGGGCCTCCGATTGACCTGTAGGATCTCCAATCAGGGCCGTAAAGTCGCCAATCAAGAGAATGGCAATCTGGCCAGCGTCCTGAAACTGCCGCAGTTTGCGCAGGGCCACCGTGTGACCAAGATGCAGATCAGGTCGGGTGGGATCAATACCCAGTTTGATGCGCAAAGGCCGATCAGCTGTCCGTAACCGCTCTGCCAATGCAGAAGCACCACCAGGAAAAATTTCCACAACCCCACGCTGGGTGAGTTGTTCGATGGACTGCGCCGATATCACAGGGGATCTATCTCCTCAAGATCAGAATAGGAATTTGCTGTCAGTTTAGTTCCAGAGATGTGCTAGGACATTAGCATAGTGGAGCTGAAGCAATCGCTGTCAGTTGGAACTTCCGCCATGGCTTATCCAAGACGATCCTATATGCCAGAGCAGCAGGAAAGACCTGTCTCCTTGCCATTAGGGGGACTCATGATTACGGGGGTGATCCTGGGAGCCTTGGCCGCCGGAGGTTGGCAGATTTGGCTTTTTGTCGCCCCGATGCTGGAAAACCCGGCTCCTCCAGACTTTGACGCTGCGGTGTCTCCTCCCCCTTTGGCGACCCCTCAACCTCTTACCCCTGCTCCGGTGTCCTCAGGGGCTGCCGAAGATGGAGATGCGGCAATCAATGCCGGAGAACGAGGCCAGGTGATCGAGCCTATTGGTCTGGCCATTCGCAGTCAGCCCAATGCTGATTCCACCTATTTGGGAGGAATTGTTATGGGGGAAACGGTTGAGATTCTGGAGGTAAGCTCCGATGGTAACTGGCAACGGGTACGCCGTGAGCTCAACGGTCAAGAGGGCTGGGTAAAAGCTGGAAATTTAGGGCCCACTAATGCCCCTCCCCCCACCCCCGTCGCTCCGGCAGCCAATACCCCCGCTCCCCAAAGTGTTGCAACACCTCCCCCGCCCCTGCCGACTTCCCCTCCAGCAGTAACCGAGAATGCTTCATCTCCAGACGACACTGATGTCAGTGCAGCTGCGGCCTTTGTTCCGGCTGGAGAACGAGGTCGAGTTCTGGTCCCTGTGGGATTGGCCATTCGCTCTCAACCCAACCTGGATGCCAGCCGTGTGGGCGGGGTGCCAGTTAATGAAGTGATCACCGTCCTTGAGGTCACTCCCGACGGTCTCTGGCAACACATTCGCCGTCAAAATGGTCAGGAGGGCTGGGTGAAGGCTGGCAACCTGGGTCCAGAGTAGATATGGGATCTGGCTTAATTGTCCACTGATTGTTACAAACGCTTTACACTGACTACATACTTCTTTACAATTAAGAGGTAAGTACGGGAGGTTCTATGAAAAATATCCTGGGTTTAATCGTTATTCCTGATGGCTTAAAGCCACAATCAACGGCTAAAGATCTTCAAACTCGACTGCAGTGGGGTGAGCCCGCTCTGACGATTGTTGATGTTCGAGATCCTGCTAGCTTCAAGACGTCTCACATTATGGGTGCTGTTTCTGTGCCCATGGGCAAGCTGGTTGAGAAGGTACAGGAAAGCTGTGAACAGGTGCGAGACATTTATGTCTACGCTGAGACTGATGAGGCTACCGCCACTGCTGCCCAACAACTGCGAGAGGCTGGCTTCATCAACGTTGCAGAGTTGAAGGGAGGCTTGTCCGCCTGGCAGTCTGCTGGTTATCCGGTTGAAAAGGGTGTGCTCCTGTCGGTCTGACATTCAAATCGGATCCTGAAATCATCTGAAGTGGGGGATGCAGTGATTGTGTCCCCTGTTTATTGTTTCCGCTGCTGTCGATACCAGGTGGATCCTGCGATCAGGACGCTCAACAAAAGCAAGGCTGTCAAGAGAGGCAAGACATCCCCGGTTGTCACTGCTTTCAATCCAGTACTCCCCAGATAGACAAAAGGAAAGGCCCCCAGAGCTGTGCCTGTAATCGTTCCCAGCAGGTAATCTGAAGTCCGAACGGATGTTAGGCCTGCTGCCAGATTGACCAATCCGTAAGGCATGATCGGGAGCAGTCGGATCGCAAAGATGTACAGCCAGCCTCCCCGTTGCAGTTCTTGATCTAACCACTGCCAGTAGCCCTGGAGACGGTGTTGAACACGGATGCGGCCAGTGGTACGGCTAAAGTGAAAGGCGGCCAGAGCTGCACTCACTGCGGCCAAGGTTGTCCATAAGGTTCCCAGCCAGGGGCCAAATAGAGCACCCGCCAGCAGATTCAGGGCTGTGGAAGGCAGGATGAAAAGAGTTGCAATGAAATAGATCAAACAGTAGATCAACGGCCCCCAATGGCCAGTTTGCATCACCCAGGTTTGAATCTGGAGGGGATCCAGCCCTCCCAACACCCAAAACATAGCCCCGATGGCGAGAGCACAGCCACCAGCCACCAGGGCGAGAGTCAGCTTTAGATGCATAAGGGGCTTCCGGGATCTATTGGTCACCCGTCAGCCAATGATGGCGATTAGCCCCTCGTGACCAGAGCCTCTCTTCCTGCCAATCCGCCAGTGATCCCAGAGAGCGATAGATCTCCCACCAATCGCCGCGCCCCACGTCTTCCCAGTCCCAGACGCCACAGTCAATGCGTTCTGGAATCGGCTGGTTCACCTGCAGAGAGCGCAGTAAACTCTGGAGGCGCAGGTTGTCGGGGATCATCCGGATCTCTCTCAACTTATGCCAGACAGATCGAGACATGAGCAGGGTGCGCTCAATATCCTGGGCTCCGGTTTTGAGCAGAAATTCTTCCCGCTCCGGCTGGTAATCAGTGGAAGCCAGGGCCAGGGACTGGGGGGGGTACGCCTGGGTATGCCGGGCCATCTGTGTGATTAACACTGGGTAAAGCTCTGTATAGGCCGGATGAACAGTTAACTGCGCAACATGGGGCTGCTGTCCAGTACGGGAGAGCTTCAGGTTGAAATAGCCAATTGCGGCTTTACGCTCGGGCTCGTACACATAAGCCTGGATGCGTTCGGTGCTACTGATGTTTTGCTTGGCCAGATCCAGAGCCCACCCCAGTGGTCCCGAGCGAAAGTCTTCATCGCGACGGTCGAACACCTGCCGAACCAGGGGCGGCATGGCTTCATTGTCCAGTTGACAGATCAGCTTGGCATCGCGGTCACTCACGGGGGTGAGATGGGGAATAGCGGGCTCATGGCTGGCCAGATCGGCCAGAATCTGGGGAGAAAGCGACCAGTAGGTGATCTGAGCAATCGGCTGGAACCCCGTGTGGCGATACAACCCCAGCGCTCCACGATTATGAATATTCACCTCCAGGATCCAGGTGCGGGCTTCGCGGAAATGCTTCATACAGTGGCGGAGTAGGCGTCCCCCGATCCCCTGACGTTGAGCATGGGTGGCAACCGCTACATGATCCACTCGCCAGGTGCTGCGGGAGTGGTTAAAGGGGGAAACCTGAATCGCGCCTTTGATCTCTCCTCCCTGTTCCGCCACATGCACCGTGAACATGTGCTGAAAACGGTTGGGGAACATACTCAAGACCTTGAGGGGGCCGTACCATTTCCGCAAGCGCCGGATCTGAGCGGCAATATCTACAGAACGGCTACCGTACTCTTCAGCAAAGGCTTCCACAAACAGAGACTCGATCACCTCCAGATCCCCCAGTTGGGCGGGCCGCAGGTTAATTTCGTTATCGTCAGGGGAGGAGGGATTGAGATTCATAAAGGGGATTAGAGGAATGGGACCAGGGGATCAGAACCCGCACTGGCTTCTCCTCCAGACTATCAAGACTCCTTTCATCACACCAGTCTCTACCGACCCACGGCCCTGGGTGGCCGAAAACGGGGAAACTCTGACCCTGGGGTCGTGGGCCTTTGCTGCTGCAACTGGGTAACCAGCCATTGTTTGAGATGCAGAGTGGCCTGGCAGTCATCTTCGTTATAGGTGGTCAGGAGCTCTAGAAACGAGGGATCCCCTGTCTGCAACCACTGACTGTACCAGTAGATGGATTGGGCCCCATTGGCATTGGACTGCCTCCACTCAAATCCCATCCAGCGGGCAATATGTTTGAGGGAATAACTTTCGATCGGCAGGACGAGATGACGGGTAATTAATTCGTGCAAATCGATGAAGCGAGAGAGCAGCAGTTTGAGGCGTCTTAACCCGCTACGATGGCGTTCTGCCAGTTTGCGGCAGCTGTGGATCTCAAAGGCATGAAAGTGAAAAATGGGGGCGTCGGGATAATCATCCACCAGATCTAAAAACCGGAACCAGTTCAGGGACTCTTCCGCCGGATCCGTAGCCATACAGGCCTGATAATGAGAGGTGCCCTGCTCCTGATCCACCACCAGTACTCCCAAGAGGTAAGAAACATCATGCTGGGGATCGGCTTCGATATCAAAGTACAGTTCAACCCCTGCGGCAGGAAGATGATGGGGACTGATCCAGTCGATCCAGATGGCCCGTTGCTCCACCGTGGCCTGGGCCTGCCTGACCAGTTGCAAGGCCACCTTGGCACCCAACCCTGGAATCGCCTGCAGATCTTCTGGCGCAGCGGCTGCCAGCGCTTCAATGGAGTGAATCCCAGCAGTTTGCAAAAGTGGATGACGGCTGCCGGTCACCCCCGGGAGAAGCGTCAGCGGATCGGTATGAGCTGCCTGCTGGCGACAGAACTCCCGCCAATGACAGAGTCCACAGCGACTGCGAGCCATGTAAACCTGAGGCATAACGGCTTCGGCCACCCCCTGCAGGAACTCCTGCAATAAAGTGAGGATCTGGGCAAACCGTTTGCGTAACTGTACCTCCTGCCAGCGTCCATCCCGCAGGATCACGTACCCCCAGGTGGGTAAGATCGGCTGATGAGTTCCCAGGACAAGCGACTGGAGAGCCAGAGCCAGCTCATATTCAGATTTCAGTCGTTTGCCGGTGCGAATCTCGACGGGGATGTAATAGCTTGTGCCATCAATCCAGGTTTGCCGGAGCAGCAGATCCAGTTTCACCACCACCCCAACGGTTTCATTCTCCAGGATCTGACCCCGCAGTTCCCCTCGATAAATGCGCTCGCTGGCCAGGGCCATCTGGTCCTGCGTCGCCGCTTCCAGAGCAGAGAGCTGAGTGAGAGCAGCAGGGGGACCGGAGGAATCCTCCCGTTCCAGGACAATGCCCGGTAGTTCTTGCTGGATCTGTTGCCGTAACTGCTCCCGCTCCCAACGCAATTGCAGGATCAGATCATTCGCGTCCAGCTTTGCTGCCTGGGGGCCGTGCCTTTCCAGATAGGGCAATCGCCGACAGCGGTGAAAGGCCATCAGGTCCTCGGCAGTAATCAGCATTGCTGAACCCACAAATGCAAGGCCACGACCTCAATGCAAACGTAAGCGCCCTCATTCTACTGCGCTTCGTTGGGGAACTCGGAACCCCTACTTCTTCTCTTGCCTCCCATCCACCCGACTGATCCGCTTGGGAGCACCTTCAGTATCTCTGAGGGATAGCTCAAGACGTTTGGGCTGTCCGCACCTGAGTTACCCTGAATATACTTTGAGATCCATCGTGAGGATTGTATTGCTGCCATGACTCAGTCTCCGCCTGATCAAACTGAGGCTCTGACCCTTCTGGAAGCATTGCGCCGCCGTGAAGGAAACTGGGCCGACTGGGGACAATATTGTCAAGCCTTGCAAAAGGCCGGTTATACCCCGCAGCAGATCTTTGAGGAGTCTGGCTTTGAGCCCGGGCAGCAGCACCAGCTGATCGTGGGCAGCCAGGTATTTACTGGGCTGGTGAGTAGCGGTGCCCCCCCTGAGGTGCTGGACTTCTTTGCAGACAAAGGCAGTGACATTCTCTATGAGTTTCGCCTCTTGCCTCAGGTCGACCGCATGGGTGCAGCAACCCTGGTCCAAGAAAAAAACCTGCATGCCCAGGAGGCCCACGAGATCGTGAGGGTGCTCAAGGGTGGACAAAGACGAGAGCTACCGCCGGGATTTACCACCAGTACCGGCGATCGTGTAGCTCATCGCTATTGGCGGTTAGCGCAGCAGATGGAGGAGTGGTCAGAACGCTCCCGCATGATTGCCAAGGCCCTACAGTTTGTCAGCAGTGAGACGGCACGTCAGCAGGTGGAATCTCTCCTGACCCATTTTCAAGCCTCTCCACGTATGCAGGCTCCCCATCTTGCCCTCTATCGGCTGGAATCCCAGGAGGAACTACCCCGTATCCTGCCGGTGGTGGGGGAATGGCCCTTGACCACAGCCGCTCTAAAAGCTGTGCCCTGGGTTGATCCCGTGGGTCCCTTTCGGATGATGCAGATAGAGAGAAGCAGCGCCTGGATTGCCTTACCCGGCTGGCCATTGCTGCTCAAGGCTGCGGATCCGGTGGCGATTGTGATCAGCTCCCAGCAGCTGGAAATTCAGTTTGAGCAGGTGAGTGAAACCCCCCTTATCGATGAAACCGATCTCCTGGTGGTGGATCGAGGGGAGCGGGATTGGCATGCCGATCAGTACTATTTGGTGGAAGAGGACCATGAGTTGCGGGTGGCCTGGTTTGACGAGACCCCTACCCAACCTTTATGGGGACAGGTGCTGCTCGTCGTTCGTCCTCCCCATCCTCGCTCTGTGGAAGAGATCATTGAAGATGTGTGGGAAATCGAAGAATAGGGTGCGCGCCAGTTCGATAACAGAAAAAATGGGGTAACCTATTAAGGGAACTTCTCAAGCATTTATTCACTTTCTTCTCCTAAAGTTTTGTCAAGAGTGATCCGCTCTGGACTGCTCCAGGCAGAAGCTGTAGGGTAAGGCTAGAAAGGTATTTTTCGCAACTTTTTAACATGGCTGTGCCACCTGAAACTGATACTCCGCAAGTTGATATGTTACCGTCACAGCCTCAGGTTGATTTTTCTGGCGCGGGGGGGTTGCGTGCTCGCATCCTGATCGTGGACGACAGCTACATGGTGGCTGAGATGCTGTCTAATTTTCTGGGTAAGCACGGCTGTACGATTTCGTATGCTCTGGATGGCTCTGCTGCTCTGGATCAGGTGCGACAGTCTCCGCCAGACCTGATCATTGCTGATTGGGTGATGCCAAACCTGGATGGTCTAGAACTGTGTCGGCAGCTCCGACAATCGCCAGAGTATGCCTGGGTTTACTACATCATCATGACCGCTCGCGAAGGCAACGATAATATGGAGCGGGCTCTAGAGGCTGGAGCCGATGAATTTCTCTCCAAGCCTTTTCAGGCAGCAGAGTTGATGACGCGTGTGCGAGCCGGACTGCGCATCGTGGAAGTGCGACGGCGGCGACAACTCAAGGCTGTCCAGCCTGCACTCAGCCAAGCTGAACCCCTGATTGGCACACGCCAGAATTTGGTGAATAAGCTGCCCCAATGCATTGCCTACAGCCGCTCACAAGTTGAGCCCCTCAGCCTTTTTATTCTCCGACTGGTGAATCTGGCTCCCTTAAGTCGCGGTCTCGCTCCTGATCAGAAAAAGACCCTGCTGAATCAGTTTACACAACGGCTGATGGGCAACTTGCGAGAGGGAGATGATCTGTTTCGTTATGACGAAGGGCAGTTTATTGTGATTCTCTCCGGAACGACGCTGCCCGCCGCCCAGATTGCTGCAGAACGTTGCTGCTTACGCATGGTGCAGGAGCCATTTGTGTTGCAGGGACAAATTCTGGAGATCCAGATCCAGTTCGGCACCGCTACTCTCGAGGCCAGCGATGATCCTCAGGGGATGGCCTTACTCCGGCGCGCAGCTCAGGGATTGCGAGATAGCAAGCATCAGGCGAATGCAACCCTTTCCTCTCCTGCCGCCCAACCCATTGAAACTGTGCCTACTGCTGCCGCTCCTACGCCTCCGCTGGAGGACCGAGTGCGCACCCTGGAAGCTGAAAATCTGGAATTACGCATGCGGGTGAGCTCACTTTCTAAACTGGAAGTTGAAAACAAACAACTCAAACAACGGTTGCAGCAGGTGATGACACAACTCAAGCAGCTACAGTCTTGACGAAAAGAGTTTACAGCTGCAGCATTGCCTTGACAAAATTCCGTTTGGAGTGCAACTCCTGCCATTCCTGTTGAAGTTGACTGGAGGCAACCACCCCACAACCGGCTGCGAGTTTCAAGTTGTTGTTTCGCCATTGCAAATTGCGAATCGCCACCACGGCATGAAAGGATCCATCAGGTCGAAGGAGTCCGAAGGGCGCCCCAAATCGCTGGCGTTCAGCCTGATAATGCAACCCCTTTAGCCAGGATAAACTTTCGAGGGTTTTGGGGGCGACTCCGAGGGCGGGGGTAGGGTGCAAAAGCCGGATCAGAGTGGGTAGAGCGATGGGCTGGTATAGCTGAATATGGATCTTTGTTTCCAGATGTTCTAGCAAAGAGAGAGTCAGTACCCGCGTAGGTTCACAGTCAATCTGGCCTAAGGGCTGAAAAATTTTGCAGATGTGCTCAACCACAATGGCATGCTCCTGTTGTTCTTTAGGATCTGACAGCAAAGAGGGACGGGTTGAGGAGAGGGTTGGGATGCGAGGTCGGGTTCCCGCCAGGGCAACGGTAATCAGCTCCTGCGGATTGTGCTCCTGCAATAAAAGGGTTTCTGGAGTGCCGCCGATGATGCCCTGCTCAGGGTCCCAGAGGCCATAGAGCTGCAGGGGATCTTTCACCTGGAGGAGGGACTGGAACAGGTAATGTTTGAAGCTCTGATCGGTTCGACCCCTACCGTGTTCAACGACAATGGGCACGGCCTTCAGCAATTCCTGTTGACGGATCCGGTTTTGAATGGCAAAAAAGTCCTGCTGGAAAGGGTTCTCTTCTGGGGGTTGCCAGTCGATTTCAGGTTTTGGAGGCGGATCCTGTTGCAGCCTGAGCAGCAATTCTGCTGATTTCAGTTCCTGCACAAACTCGGGGATGAGCCAGGGGGTTTGTTCCTCCAGAAAAAAATCAGGGACATAAAAACAGTAATGACCAGGCCACGGTGACTGGCTCCAGGATTTGACTCCTCCTGCCAAGAGGATATGGTCTGGATGAGGACTAAACCAGGCTCCATACCTGAAGAAACTGGCCAGTTGCTCGGAACTGATGCTCATGGTTATTCTCCCTTGAGGATAATATCACTCGCCGATCCCCAGAACTGAGACAAGCGCTGAACATGAAACCGAAAGGGGAATGTTAGAGTGTAAAAGCACAGTGCTGCCCACAGGCCTCCGCAACGTCCCATGAGCAATAGCTTCTCGGCCCGAATCAGGCAATTTACGCAACGTCTGAGAGAGACCACTCAGATCCAGCAGTTTTTTCCGGAACAGTCCAGTAGTGAAAGCCAGGCTCTAGCCAAAGATCTGGCGGCGGCAGGGGAAGTGGTGTCCCAGATGAGTCAGGTGGTGATGGAGGTTGATTTCCTGAATCAGCTGCACTCTCGCCTCGTCAATGAGCAGGAGGTTCTGCAACAGGAAAAAGCAGACCTGGAAACTCGAGTGTTTGAACTGCAGCAGGAGCGCAATGAACTGGAGCCTCAGGTCATGTACTTAAGGGAACAGCTGAGCCAGGCCAGTTTTCAACTGGAGCAAACCCAAAATCGGGAACGCAATTTAAGTGATCGGGAGCGTCAACTCACTGAGATCGTGGCCCAGTTAGAGCGCCGCCGAGCTGTGCTCAATCAGGCGATCGAGACCCTGACCAACCAGGAGGCAGACTCCATTGTTCGCAACCAGGAATTAACCCGTGTGGTGGAGGAAAACGAAAGGAAGGCAACTCAATACTTTGATACGGTCTCCTCTTACAAAGCCTGGCTCGAGGAGTTGAAGGCCCAGGCAGAAGAAAAGGCAGCTGAGTTACGAGCCATGGGTGTTGAGCCTCATCCCAAGCCGTTTGAGGATCCTGAGCCTGAGGATCCGACGCCTGTTCCCAAAGAGCCTGCCTATGTCAATCAACCTTATCCGCAAGATGATCCCTTTGCCGAAGCGGAACATTCCTACTGGGATGAGCCTGTGAATCCGTCTCCAACCTCACCGTTCCTTGATAATCCCTGGGGATAGAGCAAAGTCAGCCGCAGATCCTGTGTCCATCAGCGGGCATCGACCCTCTGGAAATTAGCAACTTGAGATAGATATGATACGTATGGATGCGGTTGAGTTACCAGGTAGGGAACAGGATGGCTGGGAAAGTAATTACCCCTCTAGTTGTGTTGTTGCTCCTGCTTTTTGTCGCAGCAGGGGATAAGGTTCTGCCCGGCAGGTTAGGTCAAGTGAGCCTCAAAACCAGATCAACTGTGATCTCAACTCTCAACTCCATGGTGGGGAAATCCCTGGATAATGTGCCCGTGGATACTCGCTATGGGCGAACAGAGGAGGTGTTTCAGGAGTTTGAGTGTTCCGATGGTAGCATCACCACTGACCCTGCAAAGTGTCAATAGCTCACAGTGCAATTGACTGCAACTGAGCCTCAGTTTTGTCTACACTCACCACTGGTTGGCTCAAGCTTTTGCTTAAAGGGGGAATGATCCTCCTGTCCCTGCTCTTTCTGGGCCTGACCTTCCATGCTCACTGGCAGGAGATCCCCCCTCTTGAGGTGGATGCTCATCTCTTGTGGGGGCTGGCTGTCGGCTTGGGTTTAAGTGTGGTGGCCCATGCATGGGCAGGTTGGGCCTGGGGACTGATTCTGATCAGCCTGGAGCAATCGGTTTCACCCCACTGGGCTGTACGGATCTACCTGCAGACCAATCTTGCCAAATATATTCCGGGGAATATCTGGCATTTTCTGGGCCGGATCAGGGCAGGGACTGAAGAGGGGATCTCGTGGGAGATGGCCGGATTGAGTGTCCTGCTAGAACCCCTGCTCATGGCGGCGGCAGCTCTGTTTTGCATGATCTTGACTTTGCGGGGACCCTACGTTTTGCTCCAGATGATTGGGTTCGCTCTTGTGGCTGTGGGTCTTCATCCCCGCCTGGTCAACGGTGTTTTGCAACGCCTGCATCCTGAAATTGCCAGAATCCAGGTCTATCCCTGGAAAGCCTTCCTGGCGGAACTGGTGTTTATCCTTCTACGCGGAGGCGGATTTTTAGGGGTGATCCTGGTGTTGCATCCCCTCCCCTCTTCACGCTGGTTGCAGTTGCTGGGGGCATTCAGCGGAGCTTGGCTTTTGGGTCTGGTGGTCCCCGGTGCACCGGGAGGGTTGGGAGTGTTTGAATCCGTCCTGATCTTGATCCTGCAGCCCCTGATCGCCACGGGTCCCCTGCTACAAAGCCTGGCCATTTATCGGGTTGTCAGTCTTCTGGCGGAGGTGACCGGGGCTGTCCTCAGTTATGTGCCATTCCCAACCTGGAGAAAATCCTGAGTAAGCGGGACCCCTGGATACTCATGTCGGGGTCTGGGCATATTTCATCCCTGCTTCAAAGGGATCAAATCCCTCATCAAAGCGGGTAAAGTCATCATAGGAAGCTGCTTCTAATTTCACTTCCGTCAGATCTGCCTGGCGTAAGTCCGAGCCCAGAAGATCGGCACCCCGTAAATCCGCCTGCCTCAGGATGGCAGAGCCCAGATCGGCATAGCTGAGGTCAGCCCCTCGCAGGTTAGCCCCGCAAAAATCGGCAAAGCCCAGATCGGCATAGCTGAGATCTACCCCTTTTAAATCAGCCTTCTGTAGATCCGCCCGCTCCAGATTGGCCTCCCGAAAGCTGCGTTCTCCGGCTGCGTAACGCTGCAGTAGATCTGCAGCACTTTTGATCGGACGAACACTCTCCATCGTCTTTCCTCAGCAACGTTAGCCAAGCCTGTAAGGGCCAACTCCCATGATGGCTGGTTCAGGGAAACAGAGTCTAGCCTTGTGAAGGAAATTAGCAGCCCAGTCAGGATATTCACATCGATCCCTGAGGGTTTGCGTCTGGGCTTATGCCATGACCGACTGGAAAATCTGTCCCCAGAGCAATCGGCAGACGACCCTGAGGTGAGCACTTTCCGGCCAGGATCTCAACCGCAGCTTTGAGGGAGGCGGCACCATCTCCGTAGGTGGCCAGATAGCAGGGGATCTGGGGACAAAGCAACAGATCATACGGCGATCCCATGGCCAGAACCACAAGTTTGTAGTGAAGCAGAAACTGGATCAGCTGAATCTGAGCTGGATAACGGTAAGTCTCATAAGTGCCCAGCAGGATGAGGAAGGCCTGAGATGCCTGGTTCTGGATCTGATTGATGGTCTCCTGGTCAGGGTCAAACGAGAGAGGCTGGCATGTAACTGCAGAGAAAACCATCCTGCAAGCACCGCCCAGATCTCCTCGGGATTGCGGCCAGATGACCAGGATCTTTTCCGAGGTAGGCACGGGCAGGAATTGTTGCTCATCTTTGACCAGGGTGATGCAGGCCTGGGCGATCTGTTGAGCAACCTCTTGATGGGATTGCTTTCCGATCTGCGTCGTTGGGGGTAAAGGTTCTGACTGCCCGAGGCCCAATCGTGTCTTTTGATACAAGATCCTGCCTACTGAGGCATCCAGACGCTCTCGAGTGATCCGCCCCTCCTGGACAGCCTTGAGCAGCAGGTCATAGGCCAGTTGCGGTTCACTGGCAGCATGTCCGGCATCGGCTCCAAAGAGAAGCACATCAGCTCCGGCCTCAAAGGCAAGCAGGGCGGCCTCGGCACTATTCCAGGTTTGATCCAGGGCTCCCATCGTCAGGGAATCCGTCACAATCAACCCCTGAAACCCCCATTTTTGCCTCAGCACATCCAGCAGAATCCGCGATGAAAGGGTGGCGGGACGATCCGGATCGAGAGCAGGGACCAGCACATGGGCGGTCATGATCGCGGGGGCTCCCCCCTGAGTTAACTGCTGAAAGGGAAGCAGATCCACGGCTTCTAGGGTTGGCAGAGAGCGCTCTACCCGAGGTAAGCCCAGGTGGGAGTCCACCCCGGTATCCCCATGGCCAGGAAAGTGCTTTAGGGTTGTCAGGATCCCGGCCTGCTCATAGGTTTTGAAGACCACCTCTCCCCATCGGCTCACCTCCTGCGGATCAGAACCATAGGCCCGAATTCCGATAATGGGATTGGCGGGATTGCTATTCACATCCACTACTGGGGCAAAGTTGAGGTTGATGCCCAGAGCCCGTAATTCTAGGGCTGTGATCGTGGCCATCTGCTCGGCCCAGTTCAGATTGCCCGTGGCTGCAACGGCCATGGCACTGGGAAAGTGGGTAGCCTCCGGCGGCAAGCGATCCACCGCTCCCCCTTCCTGATCTATGGCGATCCACAAGGGGATCTTGGCAATGGACTGGATATGCTGGGTTAACTCCCTCACCTGGGGCACAGAGATCAGATTGCCGCTGATCGGGTACAGGATGACGCCGCCAATGTGATAGGAGTCGATCATCTCCTGCAAATCGGGGGAAAGATTGGGACCTGTGAAGTAAACCAGCAACAGTTGTCCGACTTTCTCTGCCAGGGTCATGCGGTTGAGCATCTGCTGAATGTGTGGTTTCATCCCCCACCCCTACGAATTTCTGAGCTCATGGATCTCTTTGGGACTTTCTAAAAGATCAGCAGACCCAAAGCTTCCGGTGGCGGGGGTTGAAAAGCAGCCCGATAATCCAGGATCTGGACCAGCAGGAGATATCCCAAGCCCAGAAGGACAGCGAAGATCCCGGTGGCAACTGCAACCCATTGAGGACGATCCATTGGCAAGGCTCCGGCAAACTTCTCTTATCCTAGACAGGGCTGGAGGAATTGTTAAGCGAAAGCAAGGGGGCTGAATGGTTCGTAGGCTGCTATTGGGGATGTGTTTACTCTTTTTGACCGTGATGCTGCCTGCACAGGCGGGGGTAGAGAACCTGTACCACTCCCCCTGGCTTCCCCAACCAGGCAGTATTGGCAAGGTGTACATGGATCGTCCCATTGCTCAAGTCATGGGGCATGAGGGGGCCTACTGGCTGGAGCGGCCTCAGCGGCAACAGGAAGAAAAGCCCGATGCTGTGATCGCGGCTCTAAATCTTCAGCGGACCGATGTGGTGGCGGATATTGGCTCTGGAACCGGCTATTTCAGTACCCGGATCAGCAAGCAGGTGCCAGAGGGCCAGGTGCTGGCAGTGGATATTCAACCCCAGATGCAGCAGATCCTGCAATCTCGACTGCGGGAGGAAGGCATCGGCAACATCACTCCGATTCTGGGAGAGGATCAGGATCCCCATTTACCTGCAGGTCAGGTGGATCTGGTGCTGATGGTGGACACCTACCATGAATTGGCCTATCCCTACGAAATGATGCAGGGGATCCTGAAGGGACTGAAGCCAGGAGGACGAGTGGTCTTGGTGGAGTACAAAAAAGAAAATCCCCTGATTCCGATCAAGCCCCTCCACAAGATGAGTCAGGCCCAGGTGAAAAGGGAAATGGCTGGGGTGGGACTGGAGTGGCAGGCAGCTCTTGAGGTGGTGCCCCATCAGCATCTGTTGGTCTTCCGCAAGCCTGTAAACTCCCCGATCTTCTCAAAAAGGTGAAGAAATTCCTGGATCTTGCCGGGGCCAAAATTGGCTCTCAGCACAATTGATCTAGCAAGCAAGAGGTGAATTGGGGCGTAAATATGCGTGTGGAAGCTGAAGGGCAGCCGTTGCGATTATTTGGTTTACCTGCTGAACAAGGGCGCTGGTTTCTGATCCCCCTGGGCATGCTCCTGCTCCTCTGTTTGGGCACTGTCTATTCCTGGAGTATTTTTCGCAAACCGTTAGAGACATTGTTAGAGATCAGCGCTACTGAAAGCCTCCTCCCTTACACCGTGGTTTTACTTTTCTATTCAGCCCTGATGCCGATCACGGGCTTCTATCTGGAGCGGATCGGGATTCGCCGCATCGTTCTCATGGCTGGAGTGATTGTGGGGATCGGCTATAGTCTCGCCAGTTTTTCCCAGACGATTACCACCTTGATCCTTAGCTATGGCGTCATCGTAGGTACAGGTGTGGGGATGGCTTATGGAGTGCCGATGGTGGTTGCTGCCCGCTGGTTTCCGGATCGCAAAGGCTTAGCGGTGGGTTTGACCATCGTGGGGTTTGGGTTGTCTCCGGTGGTCACCGCTCCCCTGGCCAAAACCCTAATGGATGCTTATGGGGTACAACAGACCCTGTTGATTCTGGGTATTGTTTTTGCCGCCGTGATTCTGGCCCTCTCTGCTGTGATGACTATCCCCCCTCAGGGATGGCTTCCCCAGGGGTGGGTAGCTCAACCCTCAACACTTGAGCTGGAATCCCGATCCCGATCCGGCCTCCTGCGAACCCGATCCTTTTACGGTCTCTGGATCTGTTACATGATCGGAACGTTGATTGGCCTCTCTGCAATTGGCATCTCCAGTCCGGTGGCAGAGGAAATGATCCAACTGGATCCAGGGCTTGCGGCCAGCAGTGTGTCTCTATTTGCCCTCTGTAACGGCTTAAGCCGTCCCTTATTTGGTTGGCTCACAGATCGATTTCAACCCCGCAATGTGGCTGTTGCTTCGTATCTGTTAATTCTCCTGGCCACATTCCTGATGCTGAATAATCAGTCGGGACGGGTGCTCCCCTATTTAGTTGCCTTCTGCCTCTTTTGGTTTTGTCTAGGGGGATGGCTGGCTCTGGCACCCACCGCAACCTTAGCTTTATTTAATCCTGAGAACTATGCCCGCAACTATGGTCTGGTTTTCACTGCCTACGGGGTGGGTGCAGTTCTGGGAACCCTGACCGCAGGACGGATCCGGGATGTCATGGGTTCCTATCTCTATGCTTTCTATCCCATGGCGTTTCTGGCAGTGATCGGCATGGGGGTTGCGATCTTGTTATTGAACCAGAAACAGTTTCTTCCAGCAAAAAAGGCCCCTTGAGTGGGGGCCCCTTCAGGGAGTGCAAGGATCGGACCTCTTCAGCCTGATCCCTGAAGCCGACCTAATCTGAATCAGATCTAGGGATCGATCTAGTACGGCCAGGTCCAGTCGAGAATGTCAGGCCGATCCGTGCCGTGTTCATACGCGTAGTGACGGCAGTCAATCTGTTCATTCAGGAAGGCCTCTTTGGCATGGGCCCCGGCCACTTTCAGCTTGGGAACCCGGTCAATCACGTCGATGGCAATACTGAAGCGATCAATATTGTTGATGATTGCCAGATCCAGGGGGGTATTGATGTTGCCTTTTTCCTTGTAGCCCCGCACGTGCATATTCTTATGATTGGTACGGCGGTAGGCAAAGCGGTGGATCAACCAGGGATAGCCATGGAAGTTGAAGATGATCGGCTTGTCCAGGGTGAACATGCTGTCAAAGTCTCGATCACTCAATCCGTGGGGGTGCTCCGTATCCGGTTGCAGTTTGAATAGATCCACCACATTGATAAATCGGATCTTCAGTTCCGGGAAGGCTTCCCGCAGCAACACGGTCGCCGCCAGGGCTTCCTGCGTGGGAATGTCTCCGGCAGAGGCCAGGACCACATCCGGTTCCTCTCCCTGATCATTGCTAGCCCAGTCCCAGATCCCGATCCCTTTGGTGCAGTGCTTGACGGCGGCATCCATATCCATGAACTGCAGGTGCTCTTGCTTGTCGGCCACGATCACATTGATGTAATTCTTGCTGCGCAGACAGTGGTCCGCCACCGACAGCAGGGTATTCACATCCGGGGGCAGGTAAATCCGGATCACCTCTGAGCTCTTGTTAGCCACGACATCCAGAAATCCAGGATCCTGGTGGGTAAAGCCGTTATGATCCTGACGCCAAACGGTGGAGGTGATCAGAATGTTATGGGAGGGAATCCTGGCCCGCCAGCTCAGTTCATGACATTTCTCAATCCATTTGGCATGTTGATTCACCATCGAGTCGATCACATGCACAAAGGCCTCATAGGTGGAGAAGAAAGCATGCCGTCCGGTGAGCAGATAGCCCTCGATCCAGCCCTCCAGGGTATGCTCACTCAGCATTTCCATTACCCGGCCATCCGGAGCTAGCAGGCCGCCGTCGCTATCCTCTGGCAGACTTTCGGCCATCCAGGCTTTGGGGGTGACTTCGTACAGCGCGGTGAGGCGGTTCGATGTGTTTTCATCCGGACTGAAGACGCGGAAATTGGTCATATTTTTCTGCATCACATCCCGGAGAAAAACCCCGAGTGGGCGTGTGTTTTCCGCCTGGGTCACGCCAGGTTTCTCCACGGCAATCCCATACTCACGAAAATCGGGCATGAAGAGATCGCGGCAGAGCAACCCCCCATTGGCATGAGGATTGGAGCCCATCCGGCGGTTACCCTGAGGGGCTAACTCCCGTAGCTCCGCAAGCAGGCGTCCTTCTTGATCAAAAAGTTCCTCGGGTTTGTAGCTGCGCATCCAGGTTTCCAGCAGCTTGAGGTGATTCGGGTTGGAAGCCACATCAGCCATGGGGACCTGGTGGGAGCGCCAGAAGCCCTCCAGCTTATGCCCATCCACTTCCGCTGGAGAGGTCCAGCCCTTGGGAGACCGCAGAATAATCATGGGCCAGCGAGGCAGACTTAAGTTCTGACCCGATCGAGCCTGGTGCTGAATCTCACGGATCTCCTGAACGCAGCGATCCAGGGTCGCGGCCATCGCCTGGTGCATGCTCTCAGGATCGGAGCCCTCCACAAAGTAAGGCTGGTAGCCATAGCCCAGAAACAGATTTTCCAGATCACTGTGGCTGATGCGCGCCAGGATGCTGGGGTTATTAATCTTGTAACCATTCAGGTGCAGGATCGGCAGAACCGCCCCATCAGTTTTGGGGTTGAGGAACTTATTGGAATGCCAGGAGGTGGCTAGAGGACCCGTTTCGGCCTCCCCGTCCCCCACCACGGCAACCGAGATCAGATCGGGATTATCGAAGACGGAGCCAAACGCATGGGAGATGGAATACCCTAACTCGCCCCCCTCATGAATGGAACCGGGGGTTTCTGGGGTGCAGTGGCTGCCAATTCCACCAGGGAAGGAGAACTGTTTAAAAAACTTTTTCAGGCCGTGGATATCTTCTTGTTTATCGGGGAAGACCTCGGAGTAAGAACCTTCCAAATACACCGGGGCCAGAACCCCGGGGGCTCCATGCCCTGGACCCGATAAGTAGATCATATTCAGATCATGCTTTTTGATCACCCGGCTGAGGTGGATCCAAATAAATGCCTGTCCTGGGCTTGATCCCCAGTGGCCGAGGAGGCGTGATTTGATATGGGCAGGTTGGAGAGGTTCTCGGAGCAGGGGGTTGTCCTCTAAGTAGAGCATCCCCAGGATCAGATAGCAACTGGCACGCCAGAAAGCATCCATTTTTTGCAGTTCCGCTGCCTCTAGGGGAGTGCCCTCCACTGTTGAGCGTGCCTTGCCAAAGCAACTGATCGATGCAGAGGCATTCACTTTTTCGGGGGTCATGACCATGGGTTACCTACCTTTGCCCGGGTCGAAGTCAGGCAATCTTACGAACTATTTGTATTATCAAGGATACTTTTGAATTTCCCCTGTAATCTGCACCACTTGTTAAGGATTAAAACCGGAAGATTGAGGAAAGTTTAAATCTTCTTTTTCAACATAAATGTTTCTAAAAAAGCAAAGAATGCCCCTATGCAGGTATCGAATCATCCTCGATCCAGGATCATTGCCGAAGGGAACCGGACTGCTAACATAGCAAAGCTGTATTGATCGAACCCCTATGCAACCCCGGCGAGTTGCGCGTGAGCTGGCCCTGTTGGGTCTGAGTCAGTTACCTACCAATCCCTCAAAGCTAAGACAAAAATCCTGGGAGGATCTGCTCACGGCAGCGGTGCGCACCCTGTCGGAGGAAGTGGATGAAAATTTGACCACAGCTGCGGCGGAAGTACAGCGCAGTGATCGGTTAATGCAGGAAAGCCAGCAGATCCTGCCAGAACCTGCCCAACCTGCTGCCCAGGGCATCAATCATGTTTCTCCTGGAGAAAGTGAGACCATCCTGAGTCGGGTTCGCCAGATCCAGGGCCAGCTGCGTCGTTCAGAACGTGCTTTGCAGAGTCATACCGTGGATATCTTTCAGCGTCAGAGTGAATTGGTGGGTCTGGTGCATCAGGCCCAGGACTCCCTGGCCACTGCCGTGGAGCAATTATCTCAGCTGGAGCAACGGCTGCAGAGCGCTCGCCAGGTGTTGGGATCGGCCACCCAGCTGACCCAGGAGGCCATCAACCGCATGGGAGTGGCTCTTTCCATGCCGGAATGGCTGCAGCTGGTTCACTCTAAAGAAGTTCAGGCCTTTGCCCTGGAGTTGTTGACCACCCTGCACCGCTATCGGGAGGAGGTGGATCAGCAATTGCAAACTGCACTGGTGGGATGGCAGTTGGGACGACTGAGCCGCATTGATCGGGATGTGCTCCGTCTGGCAACCGTAGAGCTGCAATTTCTGGGGGGACCCGAGCGAGTGGCCATTAATGAGGCGGTAGAGCTGGCCAAGAAATATGGCAATGAAGACTCTGCTGCCTTTATCAATGGTGTGTTGCGACGGCTGGTGGGTCGTGGTGGTCCAGGGGAAGTGCCTCCCTTGGTTCAGCCCGAATCTCCTAAGCCTGATGCAGATCTGCCAATGTCTTCAGCACCTCGGCGTAATGTTGGGAAGGACTCACAATCGGAAAGATCTCCCGGAGAATTCCCTCAGGATCAATAAGAAAGCTGTTGCGCAGAGCCATCTCTCCCATCCAGGAGCCATACTGACGGCTGACCGTTCCCTCCGGATCGGCAAGCAGGGGAAACCGTAAGCCCTCCACTTCACAGAACTTGCGGTGGGAGCTGACACTGTCGGCACTGATGCCCACCACTTCGGCCTGCAGGGCATGAAACTGGTCGAGATGCTGCTGGAAACGGCGGGCCTCCAGAGTACAGCCGGAGGTGAAATCACGGGGGTAAAAGTAGAGCACCACCCACTGACCGCGAAAATCCTGGAGCTGGCGGGGGTGTCCCTGGCTGTCTTCCAGGACAAATTCGGGCGCAGGCTGATCAATAGCAGGAAGGAGGGTCGTCCCCCACTGCGCCTGGGCAGGTTCACTGCCAATGTCCCATCCCAGGGTCAGGATGAGCAGTAAAACCAGAGAGACAAACATTTTGCGCCATGGATATGCCATTGCCTTGCCCCTATAGCGATGAGTTAAAGATTTCAATGTAAATTCTGTGCAAGATTCTTTACATAAGTTAGTACAATATGAGGAGTTGTTTCGATAAGCATTTTTTCTTATGGCACTAGATCCGTTCCCCTGGCTGAGCGCGATCATTCTCTTTCCCCTGATCGCTGCCTGCGCTATTCCCCTTATCTTTCGAGAAGATGATCGATGGATCCGAGGTTATGCCGTGGGTGTGGGTTTGGTGGATCTGGTGCTAATGGCGGTTGCCTTCCTGCGAAACTACCAGCCCTCGAATGGGAGTTTTCAGCTGGTGGAAAGCTATCCCTGGATGCCGCAGCTGGGGCTAACCTGGACCATTTCCGTCGATGGATTGTCGATGCCTCTGGTTCTGCTGGCGGGTCTGGTAACCACCCTGGCCATGCTCTCCGCCTGGCAAGTGAATTTTAGGCCAAGGCTGTTTTACTTCCTGATGCTTGTCCTTTATGCAGCCCAGATTGGGGTGTTCGTGGCCCAGGATCTGTTGCTTTTCTTCATCATGTGGGAAGTGGAGTTAATTCCCGTTTACCTGCTGGTGGCCATCTGGGGAGGACAGAAGCGCCGCTACGCTGCTACCAAGTTTCTGCTTTACACCGCTGCTGCCTCCATTTTTATTCTGGTGGCGGCCCTGGCCCTGGCCCTTTACGGCGGCGGCACCCTATCGTTTGATCTGGCGACTCTTGCTCAGAAAAATATTCCGATGGCCCTGCAGTTGCCCCTCTATGCAGGTCTGCTGATTGCCTTTGGGGTGAAGCTTGCCATTTTCCCTCTTCACACCTGGTTACCGGATGCGCATGGAGAAGCTTCTGCGCCTGTGTCTATGGTCCTGGCGGGTGTCCTGCTCAAAATGGGAGGCTACGGCCTGATTCGCCTCAATTTAGAGGTTCTCTCTCAGGCTCATGTCTACTTTGCTCCGATCCTGGCGGTGCTGGGAGTGATCAACATCATCTATGGTGGCTTTGCCTCCCTGGGGCAAACGAATATGAAGCGGCGGCTGGCCTATTCCTCGATAGCGCATATGGGCTTTGTGTTGCTGGGGATCGCATCCTTCACCGATATCGGGGTGAGTGGGGCAGTGCTGCAAATGCTTTCCCATGGACTGATTGCGGCCCTGTTGTTCTTCCTGGCAGGGGCCACCTATGATCGCACCCACACCATGATGATGTCGGAAATGGGGGGGATCGGCAGAGTCATGCCCCGTGTCTTTGCCTTCTTTACCGTCGGGGCGATGGCTTCTCTGGCGTTGCCGGGCATGAGTGGGTTTGTCAGTGAACTGTCAGTGTTTGTCGGCGTCACCACCAGCGATATCTACAGTCCGGCCTTCCGTACGGTCACCGTCTTTCTGGCGGCTGTGGGTCTGATCCTCACCCCGATTTACCTGCTCTCAATGCTACGTCAGGTGTTTTTTGGTCGGGAATTGGCTCCCACCTGTGAGATTGAAGCTCCTGTTCCTGTCATGGCGGTGGATGATCCGGTGTGCTTTGGCACCGACTGTGTGTTGCCCGCCCAATCCATCTACACCGATGCGCGTCCCCGAGAAATGGCCATTGCTGCCTGCTTCCTGGTTCTGATCCTGGGCATTGGGTTTTATCCGAAACTGGCAACGCAGGTGTATGACGTCAAGACCGTTGCTGTCACGGCTCAGGTCCGCCAGTCCTACACGCAGGTAGCCCAGACTAATCCCCAGATGTACTCCCGCGTCCTTACCTCCAGAATTGCTGAGTCTGAACTGGGGAACAGATCGGAGATCCTGGAGTAGCAGTTGCATTAACACCGTTAATCCTGTTACAAGCTCAACATGGGTTCGGTATACCTGGGCCCATGTTTTTGTCTTTTCTCCTCAGGATCGACGGTAGTGATGTCCAAGATCAGCCGGGTAGGAGTTATAGGAGGCGGCCAGCTTGCCCAGATGATGGTGGCTGCAGCTCATCGGTTGGGGTTAACCATCGCGGTGCAAACGCCTGAACCCACCGATCCAGCGGCTCAAGTGGCCGATCATGTGATTTTGGGCTCTCTACAGGATCTGGAGGCCACCCAGCGGCTGGCGGAGTGGGTGAAGGTGATTACATTTGAGAATGAGTTTGTGGATCTCGCCGGACTGCAAACCCTGGCTGTGGAAGGAATCTGCTTTCGCCCTGGGTTAGAAACTCTCTCCCCGTTGCTAGACAAGTACGAGCAATCCACCACATTGCAACAGTGGGGTCTGCCGATCCCTCAGGTGGCATTGCCTCAGGATCCTCTGCTGTTCTCCTTTCCATTGGTCTTGAAGGCCCGACGGCATGGGTACGATGGCCGGGGGACGGTGGTGATCACCTCACCAGAACAGTTGCAGAGGGAGTTAGAAGCCCGACCTGCCGACGATGTCCTGCTACAGGAGTGGATCCCTTTTGAGCGAGAGCTAGCCGTGGTGGCGGCTCGCAGTTTAAGCGGAGAGATTGCTGTTTATCCGGTGGTGGAAACCCAGCAACAGGATCAGGTGTGTCGGCGTGTTTTGGTTCCTGCTGAGGTTCCTGCTGAGGTATCGAACCAGATCCACACCCTGACCCAAACCATTCTTGAGAAGTTGGCAGTGGTGGGACTGTTTGGGGTTGAGTTTTTTCTGACACCCGCAGGGGAGGTGCTGATCAATGAGATCTCCCCGCGAACCCACAACTCAGGACATTACACCCTGGATGCCTGTCCCACGTCCCAGTTTGAGCAACACCTCCGAGCCATCTGTGATCTGCCCCTGGGGAATACCTCTCTCACCAGTCCAGCAGCGGTCATGGTCAATCTTCTGGGCTATGAAACCAGCACCCACGACTATATCTCCCAGCGGCAAGCACTGGCTGCAATCCCCCATACTCATGTGCATTGGTATGAAAAAAAACAGTCCCATCCAGGCCGCAAGCTTGGACATGTCACCATTCTCAGTCCTGAACCCGCAACCGCAGAGCAGTTAATGACCCTGGCTCTGAAGGTGGAGCAGATCTGGTACAGCTAGGGGTAGTGGATGACGATCTGTGCCATCACGATTCTTGATCAGGGCCATCAAGAGACGCAGCCTCATCAACAATTCTGGATCTCTTTTGTGGACGGGTTTGAAAAGCTCCTTGCTTTTGGATCTGTTCAAAGCTTTGTTTGATCCTCTGAGTTGAAGCCGAGCTGACTCCAGTATCTGATGCAAGAGACTGCCACTGATTCAATGCTGCCCGCGTTTGTTCAATGATCTCTAGACACCGAACCTGATCAATGTCGACCTTCCTGGCTAACCCGAGCAGATTCGCTTTTGAGGGATGACGGCCTTCGCCAGCGACCATCATACTGTGTTCATCTCCAACCCCTGCCGAGAACGTCAGGTCATAGGCTGGAGAGGCAATCCATGTTCCATCCTGTCTCATCAAAAATGAAAAGTTCTTGGCATGATCGTCTCGGTTGTGGGCTAAGACATTGAATACAGCCTGTCGGAATACTCTTTCCACTTGCGTCTGATCCTTTGTCAGAATGGCTGTGGCTCGTAGCAGCTGATCGTAGTCAAGACTCGGCAAACGATGATCTGCATGTAACAGTCCAGAAGCTGTATGCATATGCACAGGGATCCCCTGAACTCGATCAAACCGCTGAACGCCAAAATATCCTGGACCCTGTTCTGAGGGAAATAGATGAGTGGGGGGCATATCCAGCCCTGCTTCCTTCGCGATCAAGCTGTAAACATACTCAATCGCTCCAGCATCTGCTTTAGAAGGTACGAAATCAATGATTTTTACCGATGGGAGAATGGTGTTATACTCCCTGACTCAGGCGTCGGTGGGGGACAGGAGCCACTAAGTCGAGTACCTGGCGTTGATCATAGGCCTCTCCATACAGAGGATTATCATGCAGATGTCGAGGAACTTCTGTATTTTGACATGCAAAGTGTTGAACCTAACTTAAACAAGAGGAAGCCTGCACCTGAGTCTATTATCAAACAGGGTCAAGATAAAATGCTTCTCACACTTCAGGGGATAGCAGCTAAGCTAGTAGGTAATTAGAACTAATAAACATATATAACTAAGCAGGAGTGATTATGAAGGTTTACAAATTTAGAAGTAACCGAACTAATTGTAAGCATATATGCCCTATCGGTAAAGATGTATGGGAATCTATTGGACAACCAGAATGGTTCGGGAAGTATGAGAATCGACTATGGCTTAGTGGTGAGCCAATGTATGATATATGGTGCCCTTTCGAATTTGAGATATGCAAGCATACAGCTGACTTCCCACTTAATGACTGTTCTTACGCAAGTTTTTACCCTCCGATACTCAATCAGAAGTCAGTGAATGCTCTTCAAGATATCTTCTCAGAATGCACAGAATTACTAGAAATCAATCTAGTGGACCTCAATACAATCAGGTTTTTTATTTTACATGCTATCTGTATAGCTGATGTGCTAGATATGGAGGGCTCACAGATGGAGGGTAGCAACCCAAATAATTACACTTATGCTTTTTTGCCGGAGCGAATTTCTAGTATGGGCTTAAAGATATTTAAGATTCCACAAATTCCATATATAGGTTGGGACTTCGTTACTGATGTTTTTGTCGAAAGAGTCAACACTTCTCAGCTATCTGGTTTTCACTTCACTAAAGTCTGGTCTAGCGAAACACATTAACCAATAATCAGGTCAAGCAATGAAAGTCTACCGATTCATGATTAATTCATCTAATGTGCAGTGGAGTTTTGTCTCTAATATTTTTATGGGAAAAGTAAGAAGCGCAAAGCTTAGTAGATTTATATTTTTTGGGGTGTGTTCAGATATTTAACCACAGTTTATTCATTGATATAGGTAGGAAATCATATGAAGCCAAAAGGAGTTGGCGCATTGAAGCGGCAAACTTGATCAACCAGGGGGAGAAACCAGCAGGAACATCATCGTCTTGCTTTTTGATCACTTGAAAATCATTTGACACCTGAACCAGGGCTTTAGGTCGAGCCCCTCCGGACGATCCAGCGAGTTGCACTAAGGTCGCTAGCATCTCGCCTGGAGTCCCCTCCAGGATCCGGCTTGCTTCATCGGCCAGGACATCCAATACCAGAGGACCGGTGGCAGTCGATCTTTCCGAGAGATCTGGCTGATAGCGCAGGGCTCCCATGCCCGTAGTCCCAACAAATGCCAGTCTATCAAGAGGAGTGAATACCTCAGGATTTAACCCAGTGCGAGCAAGCTGTCGATCCAGCAGCAGGCGTCCCCATCCATCTGGCAAGCTGTCATTAAAAACTCCGAAGAGGCCATCAAAAAGACGCTCTTTCGCCTCCTGAACACCTGGTTTTAGGGGAAGTTTAAAAGGAGAGATCTGCAGCTGACTGGCAAGGAAAGTCGGATCATACTCGAAGAGAATCCGTCGATTTACCCAGGCCAGGCGTCCCATCTTCAGGATCTGGCGATTGCCCAGATCGAGTGTCACATGGAGAATCTGGACGGGTTGCTGATTCATTTGATCCGTCCTCGTTGTCGAGCTTTGGGTTTGTTGAGGATTGCATCCAGGCTCTGGGGCAAGTCTTCCTTTTCCTGGAACAGGTGTTGAAAATCGTCGAGGGCATCCAGCACCAGGGCAATCTGCAGGAGGCTGCTCAAAGAAATCTCTCCTGTCCTCTCAAAACGCTTAATAGAAGCAAGGCTAACCCCAGATCTGGAGGCCAAGCCTTCCTGGGTCAGTTTCAGCTGCAAGCGACGGGCTCGTGCTCGCTCTGAGATCAGTTGCTTGTAGTCATAGGGGACAAGATACATAACTGCTCATATATTAGCTATTAAATATCCGATCTCAATATAGCAGCTCATATATTAGCTTTAGCGGTTCACGATCCCTCTATTTACGCCCACTTGGGATTCGTCCTAAGCTGGTGATCCTGCTGATGGATCTGCGGATGACCTCGACGACTGCGCTTGCCGATACGATTGCGGCCATTGCCACGGCGGTGGTGCCCGCTCAGGGAAGTGTGGGGATCATTCGTCTGTCGGGATCCCAGGCTCTGGCCATGGGTCAAACTCTCTTCCGCCCGGCAGGCAAACAAACATGGGAAAGTCACCGTCTCCTCTATGGCTGGATCCAGGATCCCCGGGGAAAGATCGTTGATGAAGCCCTGGCGGTTTGGATGCAGGCCCCCCGCACCTACACCCGTGAAGATGTGCTGGAGTTCCACTGTCATGGGGGGATCATGGTGGTGCAAACCACGCTGCAATTGTGTCTGCAACAGGGAGCTCGACTGGCAGAACCTGGGGAGTTTACCCTGCGCGCTTTTCTGAATGGCCGCATTGATCTGACCCAGGCGGAAAGTATTGCCGATCTGGTGGGAGCTTACTCTCCTCAATCGGCGGCGGTGGCTCTGGCCGGGATGCAGGGGAAGGTAGGGGAATCGGTGCGTCAATTGCGCCAACAGGCGGTGCAGTTAATGGCGGAGATCGAAGCCCGTATTGATTTTGAAGAGGATCTTCCCGCTCTGGATTTGCCCACCTGGTTAGATCAGCTGCAGTCATTGCAACACCAGATCCAGCAGCTTCTGGAGACGGCTTTTCGGGGAGAGTTGCTGCGCAAGGGCCTGAAGATTGCCATTATTGGTCAGCCCAATGTCGGGAAGTCCAGCCTCTTAAATGCTTGGAGCGGACAGGATCGGGCGATTGTTACGGATCTGCCTGGCACAACGCGGGATGTGGTGGAATCACAACTGGTGGTGCGGGGTATTCCAGTGCAGCTGCTGGATACCGCGGGGATTCGCGACACCAAGGATCAGGTGGAACAACTGGGGGTGGAACGATCCCGCCGATTGGCTCAGCAGGCAGATATTCTGATCCTGGTCCTGGATGCCCAGCAAGGATGGACCCAGGCCGAGGCCGATATCTACGCCAGTGTCAGTCAGCGACCTGTGATCGTGGTGGTGAATAAGACGGATCTTTCGGCTGGAGAGAGGGTGAAACTGCCGGAGGCTATCCCCTACCGGGTGTCTGCGGCAGCAGCTCTGGGAGAGGGCATTGAGGAGTTAGAAGCGGCGGTAGAAACCATTGCCTATCAGGGAAAGACTCAGCAGGGGAATGATCAGATCGCCATCAATCAACGGCAACAGGCGGCGTTGCTGCAAGCCCAGGCCAGTTTGGGGCAGGTGGAAATCGCTATCAATTCTGATCTGCCTCTAGATTTCTGGACCATTGATCTGCGGGCGGCCATCCGTGCGCTGGGGGAGATCACCGGCGATGATGTGACAGAATCGGTGCTGGATCGGATCTTCAGTCAGTTTTGTATTGGCAAGTAAGATTTAGCGCTCTGCCGGAACCTGAGCCTGGATTACCTGCAGGGATCCACCCACATACAAGCGCTGCTGACAGGAGTTAAATCCATGCTGCTTGAATAGGGCAATGAGATCGGTTTGCAGAAGCTGCCAGGCGGTTTCCGTTTCAAATAACCAGAAAAAGATACTTAAACCCGGCCATAACCAGGGTTGAGTCGGTCTGTGAAAATCAAGAGCCGTAAAGATTCCCCCTGGCTTCAACACTCGACGCACCTCTCGAAGGGTCTGATCCAGGACTTCCGGCGTGAGTTCATGCAAGGCAAGGCTGGTGTGCACCAGATCAAAGCTGGCATTGGCAAAGGGCAGATCCTGAGCCCATCCCTCCACAAAGGTGGCCTTGGGAACATCCTGTTTAGCCGTGGCCAGCGCTTTGGGAGACGCATCCAAGCCGGTGACCTGTTGAGAGGACTGCGTCAGATACTGAGTGGCTTC
>CAYMOX010000002.1:117877-152419 GCA_964392245.1 uncultured bacterium | reverse complement strand
CAGAGATCATCTGCTGATGAAAAACATAAAAAATAATAACGAAACTTAGGACTCCACCATACGCCCAGCGAAAATACTCACGCGGATCAAAATGTTGTCGCCCCTGGATGATGGCAAGGAACGGCATGACCGAGGTTCGCTGCCGCAGATCGCAAAAAGCCTGACCATATTTACGCTCGAGCCGCAGATCCCCATGCCAGACTGCGAAAAGATGATAAGCAATTAGACCTATCGATGTTACGACCATGAATGAGGATCCAATCCAGAGGGCATGAGCTAGACACCAGATCACCTGGCCTACCATTTGCGGGTGACGAGTAATCCGAATAATACCGCTCTCAAACAGGTGCAATTCTGGTTTTTGCAACGCAGCCACCTCCAGCAAGTTAAAGGTTGCAGGATAGAGAAATAGAAAAGACACCGCCGAAAAGGTAGTCACGACAGGTCTCACCCAGGGCTGATCCTGCAAGTTCCACAGCTGCATACCGTCATAGCGATGATTGAAAAAGTAGATCAGCAGCAGTAGGGCTAGGGCAATGGAGATCAGGGCAAACAATACCCGATAGAGTCGTGCCCCCCATGCCTGCTCTCCCCAAGGCCGTAGATAGGCCAGGCCACTATGAGCACAGCCAAAGCCACCAATTAAGGCCAGCATCGTCCAGTGGGAAGCCAGGGAAAGCGAGGACGGCAAAATCATGACTCCAACTCAAAGGGGGGGTGCCCTGATTCTAGGGGATACTGACCGCCTGATCCCACCAGGCCTGGTAACCGCTGCATCACCCCACAGGGGTAGGTGTCCGGAATCCCCTGGAGGAGTACAGCTGCTGGCGGGCCGTTTGACAGTCCTGCTGGATCTGGGCTTTGAGAGCCTCCAGAGACTCAAACCGCTGTTCCGGTCGCAAAAAGCTAACCAGCTCTGCCGCCAGGCAAAGGCCGTAGAGATCCCCCTGCCAGTCCAGGACATGCACTTCCACCGTGCGCTGCACTCCAGAAACCGTCGGTCGCAACCCTACGTTCATCACACCAGCGAGGGGCTGGGCGTGTTGGGGATGATGAACCCAGACACTGTACACCCCATCCCTGGGGAGATATTTTTCTGCGGGCAGCTGCAGGTTCGCTGTAGGAAAGCCCAGCTGCCGTCCCCGTTGATCTCCCCTAACCACCGTTCCCTGTAAACAGTAGCCCCGCCCCAGCAATAGATTGGCCATTGACACCTCCCCCTGATCCAAGGCCGCACGAATGCGAGAGCTGCTAACCCGTTCCCCCTGCAGCTGAATTTCAGGAATAATATCCACGCGGATCCCCTGCTTGTGTCCCCAGTCTGCCAGGGTTCTGGCATTGCCAGAGCGTTGATGGCCAAAACAAAAATCCCACCCCACACTCAGCTGTTGCACCTGCAGTCCCTGCTCCAGCACTGTGGCAATAAACTGATGCGGTGGCTGGATCGCCAGATCTTCTGTAAAGGGGAGTTGCACCAGCTGCTCTATCCCCAGGTGCTGCAGCAATTCTTGTTTCTCCTGCGGAGGGGTAAGCAGCAACCGCGGTTGCCCACTCAACACTTCCTGAGGATGGGGATAAAACGTCAGCACGGTCCGGATGGCGATGGTGGAGCTGAGCACAGGCTGGAGCACCTGCTGATGACCACGGTGGAGACCGTCAAAGTTACCAATGGCGACGGCAACCGGCTTGTAGGCCTGATGGAGCGTTAGGGCAACATGCACAGGGGCGATCCTCTCCTTACTTGATCCCGTACCAGATCAGCACACATAGAAGACTGGTCAGCCCAATGCAGGCGAACGTGCGGTGCAGCCGTTGCAAAATCGGTCCGATCTCATGCTGGACAATCAGCCGATGCCGCGTGATTTCTGCGGCCGTTTTCCGATACATGGCCGTGTCGTACCAGCCGGTTTCTTCATAGAGAATCTGAGATTGGTGCAGTCGCTGCCGCACGTAGAGCCAGCCCAGATCCAGACGGAGCAGAACAATCAGCAGCAGAAAATTGGCCCCTAAAAAGGTCACCAGTACAAAGGGTAGCCAGGACTGCGGCAAGGAAAAACTGGCGGCGGCCAAGGGACTGCAGAACAGCAAAAACGCGGCCCAGGAGTAGATCACGCCCCTGACATAAGCCCCCAGAGAATGCGTAGGCCAGCCAAAAAACCAAGACTGCAGCAGTTCTTGATACTGGCTCAAGGGGCGCTGCTCAACAGGCACAGCAGCAATAGCGGGATCGGAGGAAAGACTCGGATCAGGCATGGGGGCAACGGGGACTGCAGTGCAGTCTGTTAAGGAACTTCATCAATCACCCCAATTATAATGGGGCGGGTAGAAGCCTGCAGATCCCCCTGATGGCGGGGACATGAGAGCGAAGGGACAACTCCCGTTCAAGGTATCTTGGAAGGTATAAAGGAGAGGTCCCATCGTCACCTGATCGTGTCGTCTGATGAATGAAGCGCCTCAACAGGTCAGCCCTTACATCGTGCTGATGGCTCCTGACGGGACTTCCATGAAAGTGGTCCTGAGTGGGGCTAACTCCTGGTCGCTGGGGCGAGATGACGACAATGACATTGTGATCCGCGACAACAGCGTTTCCCGTCACCATGCCATTCTTCAGTATTTAGACAGCAACAGTATTTACCTGATTGATCTGGGCAGCACCAACGGCTCTTTTGTCAATGAGCGGCGGGTTAGCATTCCCACCCTGCTCCATAACGGGGATCAACTCACCCTGGGTCAGTCAGAAATTGAATTTCATGGTGATCTGCCCCCGCTGGAAGAATTGCAGGACTCTCTGCCGGGCAGCACAGCCAAAACGTCGGTGCTTCACCTGCGCCGTCTGATCTCAGTGATGGTGGTGGATATTCGCGGCTTTACGCAGCTCACGCAACAGGTGGATGAACGGCTCCTTTCTCGAGTTCTGGGGGAATGGTTCCGACTGGCGGGCACCATCATTCGCCAGAAGGGGAGCAGCGTCGATAAATACATCGGTGATGCGATTATGGCCGTCTGGCTGCATGGATCGGTGCAGGAAGACGGCGATCAGAAAAGTCCCTCTTCTCTACCTGACGTCCTGCCTATCTTTGAAGCCCTGGCAGAGTTGTTCGAGATGACCCAATCTCTGAATGAGCGATTTCCAGAGCTCCCCCAGCCCATTCGCCTTGGCGCAGGGATCAATACTGGCTATGCGATCGTGGGGCAAATGGGAACGGGAGAACGGCAGGAATATACCGTGATCGGCGATACGGTGAACGCAGCTTTCCGCTTGGAGAGCGCCACCCGCATGCTGGATGCCGATTGGGCCATTTCCGAAGAAACCCACGCTGCCCTTTGGGCCCAAATGCAATCTTCTCCCGCCAAAACCTTCTTTCGCTGTGAAGACGTCAATCTGAAGGGCTATTCGAAAACCCATCGCGTCTATCACTGCCATTTCCAGGAGGTGCAAAAGTTCCTTAAGTCTGTCGTGGCCTAGTCCAGCAGGGGGCCTGGATCCCTAGACAAGCCGCCCATCCGAAAGAACCGTCTCAACTCCAGATTTCACCTCCGCTTCTGCCGATCCACAGAGCTTGATCCCCACCAGTTTCACCTGCAGCAAAGTTCGATCCAGATCCTGTGGATCAATGCACATCAGATTCATCTGGTAGGCAGCTTTCATTTCATCGGCGGAGCAGACCGTTTTCAGCTGATTTTGCTGGTCAACACTGATCTCACGGGCCAGCAATTCCAGCAGCACCAGCACCCGAGCATATTCCGGCATGTGGGGGGCTGCCTGCAGGAACTGAGCAAGAGTCGTGGCCTTACTGTCTTCAGGATCATATCCATGACCCTGCAATTGTTGATCTAGCAACCCCCCTTGCACGATCCGGTTCACACCCCAGCAAAATCCCAGGAGCACCGGATCAATAGAAGATGAGATCTGACGGGGACGCAACAGCTGAATCGGGGGATGAGCCAGGGAGGACTGTAAATAGGCACGAGCCCAATCCACCTCCAGAGTTGGTTCTGCTTCATACACCCAGCCCCAGGAACTGATCTGCAGCGGCCAGGGAAAAGGTAACCAGGGCTGGGATAGAGGTTGAAGTGTGGTCGCTTCCAGACCCAGCTGTTGACGGGCACGCTCCGGAGGGAGGAGAGAGGGGGGAGTAAACATATCGATCTCACAAAGCAAGCTAGAGGCCATTAATCATGGGGCGCGGTTAAGGGCAAGCATTCCATCCAGTCTTGAATTTTAATAAAGCGGAAGGGACCCGCCAGCGCTCCCCAAACCTGTTCATGGGTATCGGGATCATAGCCGCGATCATGACTTTGAAATTCATGAGCCGAGAGATAAACCCGTGAAGTCAGATAGGTTTTTCGCCCTTGCCGCTGCACCCAACAGCGCGCCCCAGGTTGATTTTCCCCGCGGAAGCCTTCTCCATCCTTGTATAGCAATAGATCGCAGTCGGGCAGATAGGTCAGATCATCTTTTTTCATGGAGTTTAGGCGTTGGGGCTGCTCTCGTCCCCCCCCTTTCCAGTGCTCCACCTGGTTCGGACGATAATTGCGAATGGTAATGGCCTCCCCTGTCAGGAGGAGTTCCACCACAGCGGTGCGGTAAGGATCCTCCAGATGGCCCATATAGGCCTGTTCCACATAAAACCCAATCCCTTGAAAAACCGACCAGGGCAGGGGACGATAACACACCTGAATCTGGGCAAAAAAGGGGGGATTCTCCAGGGCCTGTTCCTGATTGTGAAAATCTCCAGCCAAATAGCTGGCACAGTTGAAAAGATCCGTTGGGGTGAGATGGCCACTCATCCTGGCATCCTCCTACTGTCGGTTTCGCAGCTGTTGCTCATGGGGGACAGCTGACATTGTTCCTAGACTAGCCTCCCGTGGAATCAGCTCGATCCCATTCAGAGACCCAGTAAAGATATGTGATGAACACTTTGCCTCCTCCTCACGAAAAAAAGCGCTGTCTGTCTCCACCAATCAGAGATCAGGACATAGACTCCCTCAGAGAAGTTATTAAATCTTCATTAACAAATGTAATTCAGACTGACTCCGATCTGAGAAAAAGCGTTTTCGGTAAAGCCTTACACAGATTTTAGGCCTGATACATCCTCGTTACATATCTTGAATTGTCGAGATGCCATCTCTTGGTAGAAAGGAACAGGTAGCTGGCTGAAAAGTTGGCCTTTCACAGGTGTGTCTTTCAGGTTCAAGCGCCTGAAGGTGTGAGGTAGTCAATGCTTTAGTCTGCTGATGCCGGAATTCGCACTTGCAGTTCATTCACGGGTGCTGTGGATCCCCACGGATTTGCGGTGCTGAATAGAGTTTTCTCTAAGGGTGCAGTTACATCATCGGTGACTGCAGGTACTGCTAGCTGGAGATCGGATCCGGTTTTACAATCACTCTGCTTTGGTATCAATTTTTTGGAAAGGAGCATTAATCATGAACGATGTATTCGGCAAAGTTGTCGCTCAAGCCAACAACAAAGGCACCTATCTAACTGAAGATGAATTTTCTGCTCTGCAGCGTGTGTTGTCCGATGCAAACAAGCGTCTGGATGCGGTCAACCGTCTCACCAGCAATGCGTCCAAAATCGTGACTGATGCTGCCCGCTCCCTGTTTGCTGAAGAATCCAATCTGATTGCTCCTGGCGGGGCTGCTTATCCAGCTCGTAACGTGGCTGCTTGCCTGCGTGACATGGATATCATTCTGCGCTACATCACCTATGCCGTTGCCTCTGGGGATGTGAGCGTGCTGAACGAGCGCTGCCTGAATGGTCTACGGGAAACCTATCAAGCGCTGGGCGTTCCAGGTTCTTCTGTGGCCAATGGTGTGCAGAAAATGAAGGCTGCCGCTGTGGCCATTGTCAACGATCCCAATGGGATCACCCGTGGCGATTGCAGCGCCCTGATCTCTGAGATGGAAACCTACTTTGATCGTGCAGCTGCTGCAGTTTCCTAGTCTTTAAAGACGATAACTTTCCTCTTTTTGTCCAGAATTTCTTGTGCCATTTAATTTCATTTCAGGAGATTGAGATATGCAGACTCCCATCGTTGATGCCATTGCAACCGCCGATAGCCAGGGCCGTTACCTGAGCAACAGCGAACTCCAGGCCATTGATGGCCGTTTCAAGCGCGCCACTGCCAGCATGGAAGCGGCTCGGGCCCTCTCCAGCAAAGCCAATGATCTGGTGAATGGCGCTGCCAGTGCTGTGTATTCTAAGTTCCCCTACACCACCCAGATGACGGGTGCAAACTATGCTTCCACTCCCGAAGGCAAAGCCAAGTGCTCTCGGGACATCGGCTACTACCTGCGCATGGTGACCTACTGCCTGGTGGCGGGTGGCACCGGCCCCATGGATGAGTATCTGCTGGCAGGGATCCGTGAGATCAACACCTCCTTTGAACTCTCCCCCAGCTGGTACATCGAAGCCCTGAACTACATCAAGTCCAACCATGGTCTGTCGGGTCAGCCCGCTGTTGAAGCCAATGCCTACATTGACTATGCCATCAATGCGCTGAGCTAAGCCCAAGCGGCTAGCACACAACAGCCGATACCTGCAGCTGGGGTGGTCGATGACTGGGTTCTGCAGCTACTGGGTGGCAACTCCCAGGGTGGGGGAATCGAGTCAGGGTGCCCCAGCTTGTTTGTAGTCATTGCTCGTCAGGACTGATCAATTATCAAGACGATGGAAGGGGGATGACCATGACCGCCATTGCTGCTGCTGCTCGCCTGAATGTGAGTGGCTGGACCGAGACTTCGACGCTAGAGCGTCGGCCTGACCAGTCGGAAGCAGAACTGTCAGGCATTATTCGTGCCGTTTATCGGCAACTGTTTGGCAACGATCATCTGTTCGGGGCTGATGTGGAAGATCTGGCCAGTGCCGAATCCCTGCTGCGCCGCAATAACCTGACAGTGAAAGAGTTTGTCCGACTGGTGGCAAAATCCGGGGCCTATAAACGTCGCTTTCTGTACCCCAATTCCCAGACCCGCGCCATTGAGCTGAATTTCAAGCATCTGCTGGGACGGGCACCTGCGACCGCCAAAGATATTGCGGATCATCTCGACCTATACCAGAACAAAGGCCACGAGGGGGAAGTGGATTCTTACCTGGACAGTGCTGAGTACGCCGAAGCCTTTGGAGACAATATTGTTCCTTATCCCCGTGGGTTTCAAACTCGCAAGGGTCAGGTGATGAGCGAGTTCCCCAACTCCTTCAACCTCTACCAGGGCTATGCCAGCAATGATCGGGCCCAGGGACGGCAACCCCGCATTTATCCTACGCTGGCTACAGGACTGATCCCTGCAATTCGCAGTGAAGCATACATGCAGGGTGCACCCTCTGGACGGCATCTAGGGCCCCCCACCGGACGGTCTAGCGAGATGTTCTGCGTGGAAGTGACCGGGCTCCTCAACCCTCCTGCCAACCTGGCTACCTCCGAGACCTATCGGCGAGCCAACCAACGCTTTTTTGTTGCAGGCAATAATCTTTCCGCGACTTTGCAGCGGATCCTGCGCTCCGGAGGCCGGGTGGTCAGCGTGCGCCGCGCCTGAAAACCGCTTGTAGAAATCGTCTATTTTTCAAACATTTGCTTTAAATTGGGAGTTAATATGTCAGCAATTTCTGTTGCCGATCGTTTGGGGGTCAGCCCCTACACCGAGACTGCCCCTGTCGAACTGCGTTCGGATGCCTCCGAGGCCCAACTGGGCTTGGTTCTCCGAGCTGTCTATCGCCAGGTTCTGGGGAATGACTATCTCTTCGGAACCGATGCCGCTGAGTTGACGGAACTGGAATCTCTCCTGCGCAATCGTGGCCTGTCGGTGCGTGAATTTGTCCGGCTGGTGGCCAAGTCGGGAGCCTACAAAAAGCGGTTCCTTTACCCCAATTCCCAGACTCGCGCGATTGAACTCAATTTCAAGCACCTGCTGGGCCGTGCCCCTACCGATGGCAAGGACATCGCCAAGCATCTGGATCTCTACCAGGCCGAGGGACACGATGGGGAAGTGGACTCCTACATCGATAGCCGTGAGTATCTGGAGGCTTTCGGGGAAAATATCGTTCCCTATCCCCGGGGATTTGTCTATCGTCCTTCCTTCCAGTCCAAGGACTTTACCAATATTTTCACCCTCTATCAGGGCTACGCCACCAATGATCGCTCTCAGGGGATCCAGCCTCGCCTGATGTCCACGCTGGGGATGGGCCTGGCTCCGGCGGTGCGGGCCTCCATGAAAGCGGGAAGTCCGAACCCCCCTCATCTGGGACCCGCTCCGGCAGGGTTATCGGGTGATATGTTCTCGATCGAGGTGTCTCGCCTGAAGAACCCCCCTTCCGCCCTGGCC
This sequence comes from uncultured bacterium, assembly GCA_964392245.1. Classification (GTDB taxonomy): domain Bacteria; phylum Cyanobacteriota; class Cyanobacteriia; order Thermostichales; family Thermostichaceae; genus JAAUUJ01. The sequence continues at coordinate 144,094 of CAYMOX010000002.1, read as the reverse complement.
ACCTCCAGTCGGGTCCGTCGCTCCAATCAGCGCTTACTGGTCTCCTATGATCAGCTCACCATGACTTTACAGCAGGTGCTGCGCAGCGGTGGCCAGGTGATCAGCGTTCGTCGGGTCAAATAGCCCAGCAATTTCACCGTTAAGATGAGTAGGCTCCCCTCTCGTGGGGGAGTTTTAATTTTTAGGATGCATCGACAGGATCTCCAATCCTTGTCAGAGTGAAGATCGGGAACAAGATGGTGGAGCAGGATATTCCTAGCATGGTGAGGGCAGAGACAGACGGATCTGAACAGGGACCTGTGCTTACCGTTGCGGCACAAATCGAAAAATTGCGGACAGGAGACGCATCAGAGCGTTACTATGCCGCCTGGTGGTTGGGGCGAGTCCGGGCCCAGGAAAGTGTTTCGACCCTGATCGGTGCGCTGGCCTACTCAGCAGATCGAACCCCGACCGGAGCCTATCCAGTCCGCCGCAATGTTGCTCGGGCACTGGGCAAACTGCAGGATCCTGAAGCAATTCCGGCCTTGAGCCAGAGTTTGCAAACAGGTGATGCGCTACTCAGCGCTGCAGTGGTTCAGGCGTTGGGGGCCATTGCCCAAGATCATCCTGAGCATCGGGTTGCGGTGGGACAGCGGTTGCTGCAGGAGTTACCCAATCTGCAGACCCTGGATCCAACGACTGCGCCTGAGGACGGGTTGCTGGAATCCCTGATTGAGGCCTTAGGCGATCTGCAGTACCCAGCAGCCCTGGAAACGGTGACCTCCTATCTGCAGCATCCCTCGGTGCGGGTCCGTTGTGCTGCCGCCAGAGCCGGGTATCGCCTGACGCAGGACCCCGCCCGTATCGACCCCCTGCTAGCTGTGCTTCAGGACGAGAATATTCATCTCCGGCGCGCCGCCCTGCTGGATCTGGGGGCCACGGGCTATTTGCAGGGGGCTGATGCCATTGCAACTGCCCCTGTGGAAACCAACATCAAGCTCCTGGCCCTGAAGGCGCTTCTCGATGTGCATCTGCCCCAGGATCCAATCCCCGCTGGGGTGCTGCCTGTCCTAGCAATTTTGGATGATCTGATCTAACTGATTTCTAATGTTGTGGGCCATGACCATGCTTGCGAACAGCCAACTGCAATCGGACCTCCATCCCCTGATCAGCCGTCTGGCGTCAGGAATTATTGACACCTGGAGTCAGAACCTGCCGCTGCAACCCTATACCTTACCCCTGGATCTGGGTTATGTGGAGGGCCGCCTGGAGGGGGAAAAGCTGGTAATCGAGAACCGCTGTTTCCAAACCCCCCAATTTCGCAAACTGCATCTGGAACTGGCCAAAGTTGGCAGTCAACTGGACATTTTGCACTGTGTCATGTTCCCTCACCTGACCTATGCTCTCCCCATGTTTGGTTGTGACATTGTGGCTGGACGAGGACAGATCAGTGCGGCGATCGTCGATCTCTCCCCTGTCGCCCCTAGAGAAGCAGCAAAACCTGAGTCAGGCGTGGAGATCCCTCTAGCGCTGTTGTACGAATCAAGTTTGCAGCCGCTCCTTCCTCAACACGAACACTTTGGCCAGCGTCGCCCCCTACCCGAATGGGGCGATATTTTCTCTCCCTACTGCCTCTTTGTCCGGCCTGAGCATCTCGAGGAAGAACAGGCTTTTCTTGATCTGTGTCTACAGTATCTACAGATCCACTGCCAAGCAGCTCGACAAGCCCAGCCCATAGCGGATCCAGAGCAGGTCTTCGTCGGCCAACAGCGCTACTGTCTGCAGCAACGGCAGAATGACCGCACCCGCCGGGTACTGGAAAAAGCCTTTGGTTCGGACTGGGCCGATCAGTACATGACCACGGTTCTGTTTGATCTGCCGACTCTCTCGTAAGCTTGACTGTTACAGATCATTGCAAAGAATGAGAGCATCTTCAATAAATTCGACTTTCCCCCTAAGCTAAAGCTAGATCAGGTGAACACTCTTCCTGAGTCAACGAGCCTGCTAGGGTACGGGTCCCCGAGAGATGGGTTAGCCCGCATCTCCTGCTGAAGGACAGGTTCTGTCTTGTCCAGGTATCTCCTGTTCATTGGGGATAGATTCCCAAATCTGCGGGAGCAGCAGTATCTAGTACTATTTAAATCAGCTGCTGAATAGTAGCGGCTTGCTTGAGGTCTAGACAGACCCACTTAGATGCACCTTTAAGATCGTTTGACCTGAAAACACCATTATTCGTTGGAGAACTCACCGTGCCACTACCTTTGCTTGAGTATGCTCCCAGTTCCCAAAATCAGCGAGTGAAAGGCTTCGATATTCCCACTGATGATATGCCTCCGAGCAACTCCAATCAGATGGCAGCCACGCTTTTAGAAGTTGACAGCATCATTGAAGCTGCCTATCGCCAGATCTTCTTCTGTGCCTTCGCCTGTGATCGGGATGCCACCTTAGAGTCCCAACTACGCTATGGCCAGATCTCTGTGCGCGATTTTATCCGAGCTCTGCTGCTCTCCCGGACCTTCCGCGACAGCTTCTATGACAAGAACAGCAACTATCGGGTTGTTGAGCAGTGTGTGCAGCGGGTGCTGGGACGCGATGTCTACAACGAACGGGAAAAAATTGCCTGGTCGATTGTCATTGCCACCAAGGGCTTCCAGGGCTTTATTGATGATCTCCTCAACAGCCAGGAGTATCTGGAAAACTTTGGTTATGATCAGGTGCCCTATCAGCGGCGGCGGGTTCTGCCTGGCAGTGGGGCCAGTGAAATTCCCTTCAACATCAAATCTCCCCGCTACGACGAATACTACCGTAAGAAATTGGGCTTCCCGCAGTTTGTCTGGAAGGCTGAGATCAAGCGCTTCCGTCCTCAGGAACTGCAACCCAAAGCGGGCGATCCCTCCCAGTACCTGAATCTAGCTCGCGCCATCAACCCCAGAGGTGTCACGCCCCAGAAGATCTCGGCTTACAACGTCGATTACGAAAAAATGGTTCCTCGCCGTCGTTAGGTCTGTGTTGTAACTGCACAGCCTAACTGATTAGCAATCATCCAGGCCAGTTCTTCCGGGAGCTGGCTTTTTCAATTTCCGATCAACTTAAGAAAGGTTCTGTGGAGACTGCTGCAGTGCGACCTGAGCCCGTAATTGAATCAGGGGCTCGCTATCCGTGGTGGCCTGCTGCAGAAGGGTTTGCACTGGTGTATTTCGCGGAGGATTTGCGGCTGCAGCCAGATCTGAGAGGGCACAGATGGAGGCGTAGCGAATCGCCCAATCTGCATCGGACAGGGACTGAGTCAGTTGTGCCAGCACCTGTTGCAATTGCTCCCCCGTTAAGGATGGGGCCATGCGTCCCAGGCCACGGACAGCAGCCCGACGCACACTGGGAGCAAAATCAGAGCGGACCGCCTGCAGCAGAAAATCCAAAGCACGAGCATCTCCTAGGCGGGCTAAAGCCCGGACGGAATAGGCACGGGCACCGTAGTCGTAGCCATCCACGTTTTCTAATAATGGCCCTACAGCAAGCGATCCAAACTCAAGCACTGCCGCCAGTGCCGCCTCCCCCACCGTGGGATTGTTGAAGCCAAAGGCCCGGATCAAGCTGGGAAGTGCCTGCGGATCCTGAGATTCTTTGAGTTTCTTCACTGCCGCCAGCATTTCTTCGGTATCGCTAGCCTGCTCCAGCAAGGTCTGATAGAAAGCGTCAGAAGTCACGGATATCGCCTCCATCCATTCAGGGCTCAGCTTCTCTAGATAATCTGATCCAGCAGAGGAAAAACCACTGCCGCTGCATCCGAGGGCTTGACGGGAGCGGGGAGGATCTGTGCAGTCTCAAACAGGCGCTTGAGAGCATTGAGCCGCAGGCTGATACTCACCTCTGAAGTGGCCAGGACCTCAGCCGCCCCCAACCATCCCGATTCTGCCAGATCAAAGGCTGCCATTTGCCTCATGATCGCATTGGGATGCTCGAGCAAACGGCGGGGAGTCTGCAGGTACTTGAGATCTTGACAAAAACGATAAAGGACCCAGCCACAAGCAGACTGGACCCGTTCCGAAGCATGGTGCAAAAAGGGAAGAAGGCGCTCTGTGCAATCCACGGCCCCCAGAGTTCCCAGCGCCTCAATAATCACCTCTAAAGGCTGCTCTTCCCCCTGTTGCAGATGACAGGCAAGCAGGTGGAGAAGGGGGGCAACAGCCTGGAGATTTCCCAGGCGACCAAGGGCATGGGCCGCCTCCTCACGCACGTAGAGATCCGGACAGGCCAAGGCCTCCACCAATCCTGCAAAAGCCATCTGATCGCCAATTAGCCCCAGAGCCTTCGCCGCATTTCGTCGCAGGGGGTAACCCCCATCCGGGGTGCGATCCTCTTCGTCATGGAGAGCCTGCAGCAACGGACCCACAGCACGGCTGTCGCGGGTGGTTCCCAGATACCAGGCAGCATAGTACCGCAGTGACAGATCTGATCCCTGCAGATACGCCAGTGCTTGCTCCCAGGATAAAGCGTTGGGAGGGACAGCAGGAGAGGAGGAAGAAGTCACCAAGGATGTGAAATTCAACGATAAGAGTAAGGATGAGGCAGTGAATTCTGCGCTACTCCTGACGGGTAACGCTGGTTACCTTACCACCCATTTTCACGATCCGCTGCATTTCGACAGACATGCGGCTTACCGGCACCACAGTCGACTGGGTACTGCGGCGAACGATTGCGGAAGTCTCCAACGCAGAAAGGGGATTGAGTAACCCGGTGTACTCAATTTTCACCAGCCGAGAACCGACTTGGCTGAGGGCCTCCGCACCTGTTGTTTGTTGACCGTACATGATGGATTCACTCTGATTTTGTTAAAGCCTTATAAAAACAAAGGCGAACAACCAGCCACGCTGAGTTAGCGATCAGCAAATCTGGACCAACTCACCATCACCCGTTATTCGCCTTTTTCCAGCCAACAGACAATCTGTTTAGCTGAGGGCGCTGATCGCGTAGTCAAAGTAGATGTTGGTATACACCAGGCCATCACCCTTGAGCATGGAACCCGCCCGAGTCTTCATGTACTTGAGGGCTTCGATGTACCAGCTGGGGGACAGGTTGTAGCTGCGATTGACTTCCCGCAGGCCTGCCACCAGGTACTCATCCATGGGGCCTGTGCCACCCGCCACCAGGCAGTAGGTGACAAAGCGCAGATAGTAGCCCACATCCCGAGCACATTTGGCTTTGCCTTCGGGGGTAGAGGCAAACTCATTGCCAGTCATCTGGGTGGTGTAAGGAAACTTGTTAAAAACTTCCTGAACCGCATCACGCACCAGTCCTTCCTGATTTTGGGTCAGGATCCGAGCTGCTTCAATGGCAACTGCGGCACGCTCAAAACGGCTAATCCCAGCCTGGATCTCACTGGCATCCAGAAAACGACCTTGGTTGTCGGCGGAAGCAATCGCTTCAGTCAGAGCTGTCTTCACGTTCTAACTCCTAATTACAGTCCTGTTATCAATTCATCAATGACGGCTTGCGCAGTACGAGCGGATCTAGACAATCGCTGCAGCAGCTTTATCGAAGTAGCTAGCAATTTCGCTCTGCAGAGCACTGCAGTCGCCAGCGGTGATGTTGGCAGGATCCATAACGATGTTCAAAGCCACCTTCTTCATCTCGGCAATGCCGTCAGCCACTGAAGCCGCTGGCACACCCAGAGCAATGTAGGTTTCCCGCAGACCATTCAGGCAACGATCTTCCAGCACAGACGCATCTCCAGCCATGGTGGAGTAGGTGATGTAGCGCAGGATGATTTCCATGTCGCGCAGACAGGCAGCCATGCGGCGGTTGGTGTAGGCGTTGCCACCAGGAGCAATGAGGGAAGGCTGCTGTGCAAACAGAGCCCGAGCGGCTTCCATCACAATCTTGGAGGCATTGCTGGTCAGGCGGTTGACAGAATCCATCCGCTTCAGACCATTCGAAACCAGGCTATTGAGGCGCTCGAAATCCTGATCACCTAAAAATGCACCTCTGGAATCGGCTTGAGCAATTAGCCGTGTAAAGGCGTCTTGCATATCGATCTCCTTTATGGGTTTTGCAAAATCAGTGTACTAAAGGCTTACATTCACACAGAGGAACCTAAGCACCATGAGCCAATTTTTAACTGGGTGAAGCCACCGGGTTGCAGCTTAAGGTAAAGAGCTCCCCTGCATGCCTGCTTAGCCCTCAAGGTAATTTTATAACTTGTGATGGCTGAGTAAATTATGAAGAATTGCAAAGGGGAACCTTGTCTCATCAGCGATTGTTAATGAGTGAGCCGGGGTATAAGCAAGCGTTGCGGACCATTAAACCAGGGCAGCTTTGAGATCCTGACAGAACTGAGCAATGGCCTGGAGGCCGGTTTCAGGTAAATGGGGGGGAGCGAGTCTCTGCACAAAGGCACTGCCCACGATCACGGCATCAGCGCCCCACTGAATTACCTGGCGGGCTTGTTCCGGACTGGAGATGCCGAACCCCACCCCAATCGGGAGCGGGGTGTGATGGCGGAGTTGCTGGATCAGATCAGGGATCTGGGTGGCCAGCGTCTGGCGTTGCCCGGTCACTCCGGTGGTACTCACCAGGTAGATGAATCCCGAAGACTGCTGAGCGATGGCCTGCATCCGTGCGGGGGTACTGGTGGGAGCCACCAGCAAAATCACATCAATCTCCAGGTCCCGCGCCGCAGTGATCAACGGTCCTGATTCCTCTAAGGGCAGATCCGGCACCACCAGCCCCTGACATCCAGCCTTGTGCAGCAGTTGCAGGAAGCGAGGAATCCCCAGCTGATAAATGGGATTGAAATAGGTAAACAGCACCAATGGTGTCTTGAGGTGGAGATCCTCCAGAGCAGAGAGGATCGTGGTGAGGTTCATTCCTCTGGACAGAGCCCGTGTGGCTGCCGCCTGGATCACCGGACCATCCGCCAACGGATCAGAGTAGGGAACCCCCAGCTCAATCAGATCGGCACCGCTGTTGTTTAAGACCTGGAGAGCTGCGAGGGTCGTGGCCAGATCAGGATCCCCAGCCGTAATAAAGGGGATGAGCGCTTTGCTCTGCTGAGCTTGCAAATCCTGGAAACATTGAGAAATGGCACTCATGCGCTGAAAGGAAGTGGGAAGATCGTGGAAGAACCCATTATAAAGAGAGAAGTGTCCTCACCTGGGCACCAGATTACTCTCCCTACTTTACGTCGCTATGCCTCCAAATCTGATTGCCTCTGAGCCTCTCACTATTGCAGGCTTGATTGGTCTGGCCAGCGTGGGAATTCTGTTGCTTGCTCTCGCGAATCAGAGATTGAAGGGATGACGCGAAAACGCAATTTTGATCCCTAGCTTTTATCCAGGCAGAAACCTGAGCTACACTCCATTGCAGAATCTGTGGAATAGGACTCGGATATGCTGCGTTTGCTCCTGACTTTGCTGACATTACCTGGGCTGGTTTCCACGCTACTGCTGCTTTCGGAGCCAGCTCATGCGGAGATTGAGTCTTCCGACACGGCCCCTGCCATCCTGGATCTGAGTCTGCGCCGAGGAGTGATTTTCTCCGCTCCTGAGAGCACAGACCCATTGGTTCAGCATCCTATGCTGGAGTTCACGATTGAGGAAAGTGACACCGCCATTGCCCTCTTTGGCTGTGACTGTCCTTTTCATCTCAATCAGGTACGGCGGATGCGGGGGCAGCCCTTGCTGCAATGACGCCGGAACCCACCCAAGGACTAACGCTGAGAGGAACTGAGATTGAGGGGCCGAAAGTCCTGATCCCCTGGTAACGGAGCAACAGGTGCACTCAAGAAAAATTCTCCCCCCAGGATCCATGTTTTCAGAGTCTCAGCAATAGTCTGGGATCGGCGCATGCTCACCAGCGGGGCTGTGCGGATGCTCTGTCCATTGAGTTGAATTCGACCTGATTTCAGCTGCTCATAGGACACCAGCCCAAAAGTGGGACGCACCCGCCGCGGAATCGCGAAATCAATGACAGGGGCCACCAGATCCTGATCCGCAACACTGGCTTTTTTCACAACCTCTTCATTGAGAACTGGCAGAGGGATGCCGATCCCCAGCATCAGAGAGGGGCCATAGTGACGGAAGTAGCAGCCGCGTACCCATTCCGGATGCATTTGCTTTGCATCTCCGATTAAGGCCAGGGTTGCAGCTGGGCCAATCGGAGTTTCATTGGGCATCCGCCGTTGTTTCGGGAAATGCTGCGTCCCTTCCCAGGCAATATAGCCGATCCCTCCTCCTAAAAAGATACGGGTGCCGATTCCAATCACCTCCAGCCTGGGATCGTTGAGCAGGGGAGAGAGGGAACCGGGATTGGAGTAGACCGCATTGCCGAGACGAGGTTGCAGCAGCCCCAGATAGGTGTAGAGGGGGTGATCACCTCCATTCACACCGACAATAAAGTTCTGATAAACATTGCGCGGATTAAAGAGATAAAACTGGTTGATCTCATCCTTGTGAATCGAGGTTTCAAAATCAGTACGGGGATAACAGTCGGTGGGCTGCCCAAGGGCACGCACCTGGATCCGCTTACCCGCCACCAGATCGGCGATTACATGCCCGCCCCCATGCTGATCCTCGGTGCGTTCTGAAGGTTGTGAGGCCCCAATAAACAGATCAACTGCCCCAAACCCGGCGTAAGCAGGCACATGATTGAGCCACGCCTGCCGGATCTTAATGGGGGGATCGGTGTGCCCCAGGTTGAGAATGGCACCTGAAGCCTCCACCGGCTCAAAGGTCCCCGTCGTGATCACATCCACGTCCTGGTAAGCCGCTTCCGTGCCCACCTGGGCAACCCGTTGCTTCAACTCCAGCACCGTTAATACCCGCACACGCCCTGAGCTGATGCGGTCGTTAATCTCATCAAGCGTGCGTTGCATGGCCAGCTATCCAGAATTCAACGTTGTTCCCTCATTTCTCTGCCAGTTCACGGTTTCGGGTGCGGGGCCGCATCTGCAACCACATACTGAAACCAGTGACTACCATTACCAACAGACCGAGGGCATTTAAAAAAGGATAGATGATTTCCAGGTTGAGCGGTCCCCACAACCCTTTATGGATCTCGATCAACCAGTAGAAATCTCCCCCAGCCCCTGTGAGGGATGCAATTTGATAGATGGAACCCGTCAGCAAGGTGACGAGTAAGGGCAATAACATGAGCGGGGCCAGGAAACGATGAGCTTTGCGGATCTGAACCTTAGTCAGGGCCATACCAACTCCTGCAAGGGCATCACCTCTACTCTACGATGAGAAGCTGAGTTGTCCTGCTATATTGCTGACCACTCTGCTGGATCCAGTTGATAGTAGCGTTGCAGTTCGCGATAGAGCTCGGGGTGACGCTGCCGCAACGCAGCAGATCTCTCGAAAAAGGCTTCCGTTGCAACCGCAAAGAACTCCGCGGGATGAGTAGCCCCGTAAGGGTTAAGGACAGTGGGACGCCGATGACGAATATCCTCCTGAAGCTGCTCGTAGGCGTGGCGGAACACCTCTGCCCAGATCTGTCGCTCGGCAGCAGTTGATAGAGAGGGAACGCCATTGGCAATACCACTGGCCTGATCCAGCTGATGGGCGAACTCATGCAGGATCACATTGTGGCCACTGGAGTCCTGAAGAGAGTGCTGATTCACCTGATCCCAGGCCAGTAGCAACTGTCCCTGTTGCCAGGATTCTCCCAGCCGTTGTTCCCGGCGTTCCTGCACAATGTGATTCCCCAGAGTCTCCGTCACCTGCACCTGATAAGCGTGGGGATAGACCAGAATCGAAGCGAGACGCGGGAAATCATCTCCCCTGCCATTGAGGAGGAGTAGGCAGGCCTGCGCTGCGATGCTAATCCGGATCTCATCGGTGATCACCAACCCATTGCAGCCAATAAACTGCTTCTCCGCGAGAAACACTTGCATATGCTCACGCAGCTGCTGCTGCAAAGGAGGAGGCAGACGGCGGTAAAGGGAGACTTGCTTCTCCAGGATCTGCTGCCATGGCTGAGGAAAGGGGCGTTGCTGCAGTCGGTGCCGCCGCCAGCGGGTCCAGAGGGGCCAACCCCAGATAGCCAGGAGGATCAACCCCAGAAGCAGAAGCAATAGCAAGGTTGGCAGCATGGGCAGGATTACCAGTCGATCAAGAAACTTGCCATCACTCAGTCATTGAGCAGGGCCAGGATCTGGTGGTGGATCTCGGGATTCGCCGAAGTCACCAAGGTGGGATGACGGTAACGGGGATCAACCTTGTGCAATATCAGAGGCTCCCCCTGCCGATCAGACTGCATACCACCGGCCTGGGCCACGATGTAGGCCATGGCTCCCCAGTCAATCAAAGACACATGATTCCCCAAAAAGGCACAGGATTCCCCCCAGAAGATGGCGTTCACACTGGGACAGGGGCGGCTGCCGTCATAATCCTGAGCAATATCAATGACCTGAAACTGGGGGGAGAGTTTCTCTACAGCTTCAGGAAAACGATAGGTCACCACCAGCCGTTGGGAGGGATTCAGTTTTAAAGGTTCGGGGGGGTGGTCTCCCTTCACAAACCAGGCTCCTCGGTCCTGATCGGCAAACACCATTTGCTGCAGCCCAGGCATATGCACGATGGCCCCCAAAAAGCCTTCTGGTCCTAGCAGAGACAGAATCAGGTTGAAGTTAGGGTGCTGATCCATATAAAAGCGGGTGCCATCCACGGGATCCAGAAGCAGCGTATAAGGAGCAGACGCCGGGAAGTACTTCATATTGTGGGAGGTGTCCTCCTCCTCTCCAAAAAAGCCCAGTTCCGGATAGCGGGCCAGGGCAGCTACTTCCACAAAGGTTTGAATCGAAAGATCAGCATCGGTGAGAGCCTGGGCAAAGAGAGTACGCTTGCCCTCCTTGGCCGGTTGAATCCCGACTTTTTGCTGAACTTGCAGGGCATAGGCTCCAGCCTGGATCAGAACGGGGCGAGCCCACTCAATCACAGCAGTTGGCGAGATCTGGTTTAAGCTCATTCGTTTCCCCTCAGCACCACTTTGAGTCTAGGGTAAGCGAAGGCTATGACTTCTCGCTTCTATAAAGATCCTCAGTATGGCTTCGTCAGCACAGGTAATACCGATACAGGTCATAACTATCACTAGCCTGACCAATTCACGGGTTTGAAATCAGACAGAACTCGAATTCAGTCCCAAAGAGATCCTGAATATTTTTTACCACACCCCTCCCCCCTCCCGTAGAAACATTAGCAAAAGCCATAACCCAACGCAGTTCTAGGCGAATGTATAGGCCTATACAGCAATCAGATCCTCATTGATCATTCCCCATTTCTAAGCGAAGATACCGATGAAATTAGGCTTAAGGGTTTCAGTCCAGAACCCCATCAATTATCCTTTCGACTTTGCAAGAGGTCACACTCATGGCATCCAATCAGCATCGTCCGCTTACCGCTGCCGAACTTGATGACATTGGCTCCAATCGCAGTCCCAACCGCACCTTTGCCGATGTCCTGACAACCCGCTTTACCCGTCGGGCCGCCCTGCAGGGTATCAGCGCCACAGTAGCAGCCAGTGCCTTTGTTAGCTTGTTCACCCGGCAGCAGTCTCCAGCTCAGGCAGCAGTAGCTTCTTCACTCACCTTTTCTGAAATTGCCCATGGCTACGAAGAAAGTCATCGCGTTGCGGAAGGGTACCGCGCCAGTGTCCTGATCCGCTGGGGTGATCCCGTAGTCCCGGGAACTCCTGGCCTGGATCCCATGGCCCAGACGGCTGAGCTGCAGGAAAAACAGTTTGGCTACAACAACGATATGATCGCCTACTTCCCGCTACCGATTGGATCAGATAACAGCGAGAACGGCATCCTCTGCATCAACCACGAGTACACTGATACCCATCTCATGTTCCCTGGCTTCAATAAAGAGCAGGGGGCAACCAAAGAGCAGACAGATATTGAAATTGCTGCCCATGGAGTCTCTGTTATTGAGGTGAAGAAGGAGAATGGCGAATGGCAGGTGGTGCCAGACAGCAAGTACAACCGCACCATTCGTCTCAGCAGTACCCCAATTGCAGTCTCCGGTCCCGCTGCAGGGCATGATCGCCTCAAGACCTCTGCAGATCCCACTGGGAAGGAAGTGATCGGCACCATCAACAACTGTGCCGGTGGCTGGACCCCCTGGGGCACTTATCTGACGGCAGAAGAAAACTTCCACCAGTACTTTGCTGGAGAAAACGACGGGGCTGAGTACGAGCGCTACGGGATTGTGGGCGAGCCCAGCTACAACTGGGGACAATATCATGATCGCTTTGATATTGCTAAAGAGCCCAATGAGCCCATGCGCTTTGGCTGGGTGGTGGAGATTGATCCCTATGATCCCGCCTCCAAGCCTGTCAAGCGGACAGCACTAGGACGCTTCAAGCATGAGAATGCCACCACGGTGGTTGCTCCCAATGGTCAGGTGGTGGTGTACTCGGGTGATGACGAGCGCTTTGACTACGTCTACAAGTTTGTAACCCAGGGCACCTACAATCCCGATAACCGTGAAGCCAACTTCAATCTCCTGGATGAGGGCACCCTCTATGTGGCCAAGTTTGAGGATGATGGCCGCCTCCTCTGGTTACCTGTTGTGTTTGGGGAAGGCCCGCTGACGGCGGAGAATGGCTTTAACAGTCAGGCAGACGTGGTTCTGGAAACCCGCCGCGCCTCCGATCTACTCGGGGCCACCAAAATGGATCGCCCGGAGGATGTGGAAGCTAACCCTGTGAATGGCCATGTCTACGTCATGCTGACCAATAACAGCAAGCGGGCTGCGGATCAGGTGGATGCGGTGAACGAGCGGGCCGAGAATATCTGGGGCCACATTGTGGAAATGATTCCTCCTGGCGAAGGGGCCAATGCCGATCACACCGCCACCGAATTTACCTGGGAAGTGTTTATCAAGGCGGGGGATCCTGCCGATGCAGCGACTGGCGCGAGCTATGGTGAGGGGGTATCCGCCAATGGCTGGTTCTGCAATCCTGACAACGTCACCTTCGATAACCAGGGCCGCATCTGGATCTCCACCGATGGCTGCACTGGCTTCGGTTTTTCGGATGGAATCTGGGCTGCGGATACCACAGGTGAGGCGAAAGCGGTCACCAAGCATTTCTTCGCCTGCCCCAAGGGGGCCGAGATGTGTGGCCCTAAATTCACTCCCGATGGCCGCACTCTGTTTGTGGCGGTTCAGCACCCGGGGGATGATGACGGATCTACCTTTGAAACCCCTTCCACCCGTTGGCCAGACTTCCAGGAGGGCATGCCCCCTCGTCCCTCTGTGGTAGCCATCACCAAGGAAGATGGAGGGGAGATTGGAGCCTGATCTCCATTCCTGAGCTTCGGCAATAGCAACAAACGCGGCTCCCCCTCAGGGGGAGTTTTTTTTTACTAACAGCTGATCTCCATCACTGAGATTCTGCCCACTCAGTTTCAAAAAGGGTTGTACCTGGAAACGCAATCGGATTATCCAGACTCTCGATCTGCTCCTGTAAAGCCCTGAGGTTTTGCTGTTCAGACAATGAAGGATTGGGGATCTCAGCAGGAAAAAGATTGCGATCCAGGGCAAAGGCTGCCGTGTGACCTGCCGCAACTCCAATCGCCCATTCCACCGGATGGACACGGTAGGAAGCCGCCGCGATCCGACTGGCCGCAATGTTCTTCGCTCCCGCCAATAGATTATCAATCCGCTGAGGGATGAGAGCACGGAGGGGGATCTGGTAGGGATAGCTGGGAGCTTGAGCATCTCTGTTGGCACTGGCTGGATAGGCAAAATCCGGCTGGATACAGTCATGGAAATCAATGGGATACTGCCCCACCCCGACCGAGTCAAAGAAGATAAAGGGCCGTCCCCGCTGCAGATCAATCTCTTTTTTGGTGATATCCGACTCATAGATGGCAAACCCATTGGGATAGCCCAGACTAGGTCGACCGATCAATCGCCTGCTTTCGCGAATGTAGGGATATTTGGATAATCCGTGAGCTGTGCCCATCGGACTCTCAGCACCCTGCAAATAGCGATAGGCAAAGTAGCGCTCTTTCTCGAATTCTGGATCCTCCTGTTGCAGGAGAAAATCACTGGTCCCCGCCACCAGCCAGTAGAAAAAACCCTGGGCATGCTCCTCTCCCTGGCGCAGTGTCTCCACCCGTAGCCCTCCCCGCCAGCCTCCCGGATCCAGCTGCCCTGATGCCTGAAGTTGCTCATGGGTCAGGATCAGGTTGGTCTCTGGGGTGCTGATGCGCCAGTCATTGCCCCAGGTCCAGTTCTGCATGGACTGATCCCCGACGCGAATAACCTCCGCCCCAAAGCCAGGCACTTCTCCTTCAATGCGGCGATAGGTAAAGATCTTGGGAAAGTCAAAGCGGGTTTCCTGGTAGCTATAATAGGGTCCGTGCTCGGGTTCATCGTAAAACTCTGGTTTGTAGGGCACCTGGGGGACAGAGGTGTGCTCCATTACAAAGGTGTAGGTAAACCCCTGTGTGCAATAGGGATTGACCTCTGATTTCAAACTGGGTTCCCAGGGGTTGGGGGCATCGGTACCCAGTCGGTAGGGAACATCCACCAGAGGAAACAGCTCTCCGGTTTCAGTGGCATCGATCAGCATCCAGGGGACCGTCTCTCCCTCCCGATCCGCGGGGGGCTGAAACCGAATCTGCTGCTTCTGCCAGTGTTCTGAGGGAATGGGGTTGTAAAACTCTTCCAGATAGGTTGATAGGGGACCCCGTGCTCCTGCTTCCAATTCTGGTCGTTGCGGGATAGACCGGATTGCTTCCACTGCCGTGACTAGATTGTCCTCAACTGTGACCGACTTGACTACGGTTTCCGTAAAAAGCTGCAGCTGTCCTGACTCCAGGTAAGGGTGCAACATCTCCCGCAACACCTGGTGTCCCACCTGAGGCGAAAAACAGATCACGCTCACCCAGCATTCCCCGGGGTTGTCCTGCCCTTCATACGCTGCACGGATCCGGTCCCGAAACTCGTTGTAGCCCGAGGGAAAGATGCGGTTCTCCCGCTGGAGAGGCCGTTCATCCAGAGCAGAAACTCCCTGAGCTGTCGCCTGTCCCCCGATCCAGTCGGTGATCTCAGTGATACACACCGATTGACCCAGGCGCAGACTGTCGTAGGCTGCAGCCACTCCTCCCAATCCTCCTCCCACCACCAGGATCTCGCAGGAGACCGTGAGATCTTCGGACGTAGATTGGGCAAAAGCAGGTGGCAGGCAGATCCCGAGTCCCAGCGATAATGCCAGGGATGTCCAGCCAGAGTGTACTTTCATGCAGGTGTTCCTGAATGGTGCAAGCGAATCAAACCGAGAGGTGCGCTGAAATTCGTCCCTGAATCAGGAATCCGTGCCGATCCCGTAGGCCTCCAGCGGGGGGCAGGAACACACCAGATTGCGATCCCCGTAAGCGCTATCGATGCGGCTGACCGTGGGCCAGAACTTATGCTCTCGAGTGGCTGCTGTAGGGTAGGCGGCTCGCTCCCGCGAATAGGGACGATCCCACTTCTCCGCCAGGAGCACTTCTGCCGTGTGGGGAGCACCCTTGAGAAGATTCTGGTCACGGTCGGCTTCCCCCAGTTCAATCTCACGGATCTCGGCTCGAATAGCAATCATAGCCTCACAAAAGCGATCCAGCTCTGCCTTCGACTCACTCTCGGTGGGCTCCACCATCATCGTTCCTGCCACCGGCCAGGAAACGGTAGGAGCGTGATAGCCATAATCCATGAGGCGCTTGGCAATATCCTCCACCTCGATCCCTGCGGACTTTTTGAACTGGCGCAGATCCAGGATGCACTCGTGGGCCACAAAGCCCTGCTGACCACGGTAGAGGATCGGGTAATAGGGTTCCAGCCGCTTGGCCATGTAGTTGGCATTCAGGATCGCCACCTGTGTCGCCAGGGTCAGACCCTCGGCCCCCATCAGCTTGATGTAAGCCCAGGAGATGGGCAGGATCGACGCACTCCCCCAGGGGGCTGCCGAAATCGCCCCGATCCGGTCCTTACCCTCCAGCTGGACCACCGAATGACCCGGCAGAAACGGCACCAGATGCTCTGCCACCCCGATCGGGCCAACTCCAGGTCCACCCCCCCCGTGGGGAATACAAAAGGTTTTGTGCAGATTGAGATGGCAAACATCCGCTCCCAATTCCAGGGGACGGCACAGTCCCACCTGAGCATTGAGGTTGGCCCCATCCATGTACACCTGACCGCCACAGTCGTGCACGATCTGGCAGATGGTCTGGATCGCTTCCTCAAACACTCCATGAGTAGAAGGATAAGTCACCATCAAGGCCGCCAGTTGATCTCGATGGGCTTCGGCTTTGGCTCGCAGATCCTCCACATCGATATTGCCGTTCAGATCACAGGCCACTCCGACCACCTGCATGCCAGCCATAACCGCACTGGCGGGATTGGTCCCATGGGCGGATTGGGGAATCAGGCAGATGTGTCGGTGTTCTTCACCACGTTGCTGATGGTATTTACGGATCACCAGCAGACCAGAGTACTCCCCCTGTGATCCGGCATTGGGCTGCAGAGAAATGGCAGCAAACCCTGTGATCTCCGCCAGCATGTTCTCCAGTTGCTGAAATAAGCGTTGATAACCCAGAGTCTGCTCTAAAGGGGCAAAGGGATGGATCTGACTGAAGGCAGGCCAGGTGATGGGCAGCATCTCCACGGTGGCATTCAGCTTCATGGTGCAGGAGCCCAGCGGGATCATGGAGGTGGTGAGGGAAAGATCCCGTGACTGCAGTCGGGTCATGTAACGCAGCAACTCGGTCTCGGTGTGATAGCGGTTAAAAACCGGATGGGTCAGGTACGGACGGGTGCGGACAAACGGAGATCCCAATGGGGGTAGGGGTTCCTGAAGCAGATCCTCCAAAGGAAAGGGCAGTGACTCCGAGGCGGTGAACAGACTCAGCAGATCTTCCAGATCCTCTGCGGTGGTCGCCTCGTCCAGCGTGACACCTACCGTCGTACTATCCAGCACTCGCAAATTGAGTTGCTTCGTTTGGGCTCGATTGAGAATCGTATCCAGGGGCGTGGATCCAAGCGAGATCCGCAGGGTGTCAAAGACGGGCATTGGCCCCAGCTCGTACCCCAACCGCTCCAGGCCGCGCGCCAGGATCAGGGTAAGTTGATGCACACGAGTGGCAATCGTTTTCAGCCCCTGGGGTCCGTGATAAACCCCGTACATGGAGGCCATCACCGCCAGCAGGACCTGGGCTGTACAGATGTTGCTGGTGGCTTTATCTCGACGAATATGCTGTTCACGTGTCTGTAAAGCCAGTCTCAGGGCAGGTTTTCCCTGACTGTCGTGGGAAAGCCCCACGATCCGCCCCGGGATCTGGCGCTTGTAGGCATCCCGTGTAGCAAAGAAGGCAGCATGAGGACCGCCATACCCTAAAGGCACCCCGAAGCGCTGGGTATTTCCGATGGCAATATCTGCTCCCCAGGAGCCTGGGGGCTCGAGTAGAACAAGACTGAGAAGATCTGTGGCCACAGTCACCAGAGTCCCCACAGCATGGGCCTGCTTCACCAGATGACGGTAGTCGTGGATCGATCCGTCTGTCGCCGGATAGGCTAGTAGGATCCCAAAAACACCTTCGTCAAGGCTGAAGCGTTGGGGATCCGCCACCACCACCTCGATCTCCAGGGGCTGGGCTCGGGTCTGCACCACCTCGATCACCTGAGGATGGCAGTTGGCAGCGACCAGAAAGCGGTGGGCCTGTTGGTGCTTCCGCAAGCCGTAGCTCATACTCATGGCTTCGGCGGCAGCGGTGGCCTCATCCAGCAGGGAAGCGTTGGCAATTTCCAGCCCTGTTAGATCCGTCACCATCGTCTGGAAGTTGAGCAGAGCCTCCAATCGTCCCTGGGCAATCTCCGCCTGGTAGGGGGTGTACTGGGTGTACCAGCCCGGATTTTCCAGAATATTGCGCTGGATCACGGGAGGTGTCAGGCAACGGGCATACCCCATACCGATAAACGAGCGATACACCTGATTCTGGGATGCAATATCTTGGATCTGCCGCAGAACTTCGCTTTCCGCCTGACTGGCCTCCAATGCCAGGGCTCTGCGCGTGCGAATGGCTGGGGGCAGTGCTTTCTCGATCAGCTGCTCTAGAGAACTACACCCGAGAACATGGGCCATAGCCTCAATTTCCCCAGAGGTGGGGCCAATGTGGCGGGAGACAAACTGATCACTCGGCATCAGGGGACTGGCGCTCTGAGCAGATGTGGCGGCAACTGGAGAAACAAAGGTAGCAGTCATGATCGATGCAAATCAGGTGGGAGAACGTTTTTCTATCTTCTAATGGGTCGGCGTATTGCCTTTCTTAACATACCTAGCGCAAAGAAACGTAAAGAATGAACCGCTGGCCTGGTCCGACTCTGCATGAATTATTACAAATTGTTGCGGGGTTCCTCTACGTTGTCCACTCCGGTTTAATCGTTGGATCACAACACTCCGGCTTTAAACGCAAGCGTTGGGTCGGCGAGGATGCACAGTGATAGGCTCATGATCAGGGTTGAGCCTTGTACGTCACGGATAAATAAGAAGCTAGTGTGCAGGTACGGAGATTTAAGGACTATGTATCAGGAAGGCAAGCTGCAAATGAAGTTCATGGGGATGGTCATCAGGGCACTGTTAGTCGTGGTGATGGGTTTGCTGATCGGGGTTTGGCCAGTGAGTGGGCAATCAAGTGCCTGGGCATTTATGGGGGAAGGCGTCCAGCCTGTGATGATCGCTTCAGTCGATGGGGTTCCGGTGAACAAACTGGAAAACAAAATTGATGTGAACAACACAGTCTTGCGTAACTACCGTCAACTGCCTGGGTTCTATCCCACGCTGGCCCGCATCCTGGTCCAGAATGCCCCCTACGAGTCCCCTGAGAAGATGCTGGAGATCCCGGGTCTTACGGAAAAGCAAAAGAATCTGATTCAGGCTAATCTAGATAACTTCGAGGCACAGCCCTATCGGGCGGGTGAGTACAACCTGGAGAACCGGATCAACCAGGGCCTCTACGGTTAACCGATTCAGATTCTCTCCTCCTATCCCCTCTGCCAACACACCGGGAACGTCAATGGGGCGAGGCTGAGGCAAGGCGATCCCATGCGTGTCTTAATTCTGGGCTACTACGGCTTTGGCAATGCTGGGGATGAGGCCCTGCTTCTGAGTCTGTTGCAGATGTTACCTGCTTCAGCAGAGCCTGTGGTTCTGACGCCTTGCCCTGACATCACGGCTCGATCCTACTCAGTGGAAACCTGTCTTCGCTGGCAACCTCTCACAATTGCTCAACAACTGCGGAGTGCACAGGCTCTGATCTGGGGTGGAGGCAGCTTACTTCAGGATGCCACTAGCTGGCGCAGTCCCCTTTACTATCTGGGCCTCATGGCAGCCGCTCAGCGCCTGAATCTGATCACTCTGGCCTGGGCACAGGGAATCGGGCCTTTACACCGTCCCTGGATCCGCTCCTGGGTCCGGCAGGTGTTGTCTCACTGCACCCGGATCAGTGTGCGGGATGAAAAGGCGGCCTCACTCCTGGATGCATGGCAGATCTCCTACACACTGGCCCCGGATCCGGTCTGGTGTCTCAGCTCTCGGCCCCCCGATCTGGCAGAACCGCCTAAGCATCCGGCCATTGCCGTGATCCTGAGAGAGCACCCCTTGCTGACGGAAGAGCGACAACAGCAACTGCTGCGGGCTCTGAGAATTCTGCAACAGACAACAGAAGCGACACTCTGGCTGGTTCCCTTCCAGCTAGATCCCATGACGGAGAAAGGTGCAGATCTAACGCTGGCGCGGACTCTCTATCAGGGGCTGATGGCCAATACCCAGATCCTCTGTCTGCGGGATCCACGAGAGCTGAAGGGCTTGCTTGGTCAGGCTCGCCTGGTGATCAGTATGCGTTATCACGGCCTGATCATGGCTGCCGCCTCCGGTTGTCGGTGTTTTGGTCTCAGTTACGATCCCAAAGTGACCACGTTGATGCAGTCCCTGCAGATGCCCTACTGGGAACTCGACCAGATACCTGCCGATCCTCAACAGATCAGTGAGGCCTGGGTGGACTGTTATCACTCCAAAGGTGGGCTCACCCCTGAGCAGATCCAGCAGTGGCAGCAGCAGAGCCAAACTCATGCTCGCCTTCTAGAAGAACTTCAATAGCCTGCCGGTGGGCCTGGCACTTTAGCAGTCTGGAGTAAGGACAACCCCTCATAGGGCAATCCAAGGGCATCAGCAACAGCAGTGCCAAGAATGGCCTCCGATCATCTGCTAGGGAGCCATTGGGTTGGAGATCCCTTGAAAGTATCCTCCCATTGAGCCTACTGATGATCCTGAGATACCAGTGATCGAACCTGTTCTGCGGAGAGCTGGGTTAGATGAGCAACCTCTTCTACAGACATCCCTTGGCGCAGCATATTTACTGCAACCTGCTGAACGCCTTGCTGGATCCCTTGCTGGATCCCTTGCTGGATCCCTTGCTGGATCCCTTGCTGGATCCCTTGCTGGATCCCTTGTTGGATCCCTTGCTGGATACCTTCCTGAAATCCCTGCTGCATGGCTTCCTCTTTCCACATCAGCTCAGTTTCACCAATAATCGGCATGATCCCTTCCTCCCGGTAACGCTCTAACTCTTGCTTGAATTCTCGCTTAAGTTCAGGAGGAAGTGTCATTATCCAGTCAATTAACCGGAATAAACGGATCACATCCTCTGGGCTGTAACGTCGTGTTAGTAACTGACGAATCAGGATCCATTTCCATTGTTTGCGAGCGAGAAGATCTGATTTAGTGGTTCGGGAACGCAAGTGGGCCATGACAACCACTGCCATTGGATTATCAGACATTTCCAGGTCAGGCCAGTGTTCCTCAAAATCTAATAACTTGATCACAGGAAATTCCATCAGGAGGGTAAAACCTCCGAATGTAAAGTGGTAGCAATAAGGTTGCCAATTAGGATTCTCATCACCCAGGATAGCAAGACTTACAACTCGCCTGCGATAGAAATCAAAAATGCGATAATTATAGATGAACATTCGCTCAGCAAATTCTTTTTCCTCCTGAGATTGCACTTCGATATGAAGCAAGATGATCGTCTCTTCGGCATTTTTAAGTTGAACCCTGGCAAGTTTATCAGCATAACGACGACCAACTTCTGAGTCTGGAAGTAGTTGCTGCAATTCTTTGTCCAGATATTCAACAGGCTGATCCCAGTTAATTTCGGCACTAATTTCAGGGAAGAAAAAAGCCAGAAAACATTGAAAGTAAAGATCCAGTGCTTCTTTCCAGGCTGTGTCTAGATCGGAAGGAGGAAGAGAATCGATCATCGCTGTGGTGGTTTGATCATGAGAAATTGAGTGCTTACTGGCAGAGCAAATTCAGCATTCAGAGAGAGTATCTGATCACCGATCAAACCCTCAATCTGTTGGGAACCAGTCCTGTCTGTACTTTCCATAAATTGGCATAGATCTGGTTGTGCTTCACCAGATCCTCATGGGTGCCAGCTTCCACCAGTTGCCCCTGATCCATCACATAAATACAGTCAGCATGACGCACCGTAGACAGTCGATGAGCGATGGCGATGGTGGTGCGGTGCTGGGTGATCTTTTCTAGGGATCGTTGAATGGCTGCTTCCGTTTCGTTATCCACTGACGAGGTGGCTTCATCCAGGATCAGGATGGGGGGATCTTTTAGAATGGCGCGGGCGATGGCCAACCGCTGCCGCTGTCCACCCGAGAGCTTTTGCCCACGTTCTCCCACGATCGTGTCGTAGCCTTTAGGCAATTGCAGGATAAACTCATGGGCTTCCGCAATCCGGGCTGCCTCTGTAATTGCTTCAGTTGTGGTGTCAAAGCTGCCGTACTGAATATTCTCCCGCACCGTACCGTGGAAAAGAAAGACATCCTGACTCACCCAACCGATGGCTCTCCGCAGATCCTGGAGCTTGAGTTCACGGAGATCAACACCGTCAAGCGTGATCCGTCCGGATTGCACCTCATAGAAACGCAGTAGCAACTTGACCAGAGTGCTCTTGCCCGCTCCTGTGGCTCCAACCACGGCGATCGTTTGTCCAGCAGGAACGGTTAGCGAAAGATTTCGCAACACCGGAGGTTGATCCGGATAGGCAAATGTGACCGCTTCAAATTGCACCTCTCCCCGCACCTGATCCACCTGTAGAGGCTGGTGTCCAGAGGGAATGGAGATCGGGGTATCCAGTAAATTCATCACCCGCTGTGTTGAGGCCATGGCCCGCTGGTATTGATCCAGAGTGGAACCGAGACGGGTAAGGGGCCAGAGGAGGCGCTGAATCAGAAAGATCATCATGCTATACACCCCCACCGAGAGATCTCCAGCCGCGGTGGCACGTCCTCCCAGCAGCAAAATGGTGGCAAATCCCAGCAGGATGATATTGCGGATCAGAGGAACAAAGGCGGCACTGAGAGCGATCGCCCGTTGATTGCTGGCCTGATAGGCTTCACTGTCCACCCGCAGCCGTTCCACTTCGTAGTCTTCAGTAACAAAGCTTTTGATGGTGGTGATCCCCCCCAGGTTATTGCTGAGGCGGCTGTTGAGCAGACTGACCTTTTCGCGGACATCGGCATAGCGGGGGGCAAGACGCTGTTGAAAGTAAATCGATCCCCAGATGACAAAGGGCATGGGCAGAATGGCCGCCCAGGTGATCCCCGGAGCCAGCACCAGATAGGTGCCCCCAATCAACACCACCGTTGTCGTGACCTGGATCAGATCATTGGCGCCGATATCCAGAAACCGTTCCAGCTGATTGATGTCATCGTTCAGGATCGACAGGAGAGCACCGCTACTACGCTCCTCAAAGTAGGCCATTTCCAGATTCTGGATATGCTTGTAGGCCTCTAACCGCAGATCATGTTCGATGGATTGGGCCAGATTGCGCCAGAGACGGGAATAGGCATATTCAAAGGCAGATTCCAGCCACCAGATCACAAAACTGGCCGCTGTCAGCACCAGAAACTGGTTGTAGATATCCGTCAACCCCAAGGAGGCTAGAAACGACTGCTCCCGCTGCACCACCACATCCACTGCTGTCCCGATGATCAAGGGGGGAGCCAGATCAAAAACCTGGTTCAGGACTGAGCAGGCAGAGGCCCACCTGATCTGGGGATAATAGGCACGACCGTAGTGCAGGAGGCGATTGAGAGGATGAGGTCGGGAGGTCATGGGCAGCGAATGTAGGTGGTCGTGATCCGGGCCAGTTGATCCGCCAGGTCGGCATTCAGCTGTTCCGGAAGACAACGCCAGCTCCAGTTTCCTTCCGAGGTGGAAGGGCGGTTCATACGGGTTTCTGGTCCAGTCCCCAAAATATCCTGCCAGGGAATCATGGCCCATTCTGCCACCGAGGCCAGGGCCAGCCGGATCAGATCCCAGTGGATGGCTCGTCCCTGCTCATATTCGGCCAGAGAGCGATCCATGTATCGCATCAAAGCCTCTTTATCTTCAATGGGCACCTGATCACTGGAAAACCAACCCACAACCGTGTCGTTGTCATGGGTACCCGTGTAGACTACACAGTTAGGCTCGTAGTTGCAGGGCAAAAAGGCATTATCCAGGCTTTGAATGGAGATATCTGGAATGTCAGGGTTAGAGCTACGAATCGCAGCGGTATCAAAGGCAAATTGCAATACTTTCATGCCCTTGAAGCGATACCGATCCCGCAACTGAAAGACATCCGGTGTGATCAGCCCCAGGTCTTCAGCAATCACCGCTTCCGCCAGATTGGGGATCAATTGGGTGGCCTGGTTGAACAGATCTTCCCCTGGCCCCGGGATCCAGCGACCATTCACGGCAGTGTGGGCATCACCCGGAATGGCATAGTAAGCTGCAAAGCCACGGAAGTGATCGATCCGGACCACATCCACCCGTTGTAATTCGTGCTGCAGCCGATTCAGATACCACTCATAACCCGTTTCGGCCATGGCTTCCCAGTTGTAGAGGGGGTTCCCCCACAGCTGTCCGGTGGCACTGAAGTAGTCGGGGGGGACTCCTGCCACAAAGGTGGGCTGACCCTCAGGATCCAGTTGAAATAGCGAGCGATTGCCCCAGACATCCGAACTATCGCGGGCCACATAAATGGGCAGATCGCCAATGATACGAATGCCCTGCTGGTGAGCATAGGTGCGCAACCGCTGCCACTGGTGATCAAAGATAAATTGTTGAAATTTTTGCAGTTCAATAGTCGTGGCGTACTGGGTCAAGAACTGAGAGCGCGTTGCAGGATCGGGGAGGGCCAGGGAATCAGGCCAGGTCCACCAGGCGGTCTGCTGTTGTTCTGCTTTGATGGCCATGAAGAGGGCATAGTCCTCCAACCAGGTGGCCTGCTTCTGACAGTAATGCTGAAAGTGCTGCCAGTCAGTGGATCGCGCCCGGTTCTGGAAATGCACCCAGGCTTGTTTCAAGAGCTGGTGCTTGAACGGGATCACCTGAGCATAATCCACAGTCTCGGCAGAGAACTCGGGGGCTCCCTCTAGATCAGTAGGATCCAGCCAGCCATCCTCCACCAGCCCATCGGGACTGATCAAAAGGGGATTGCCCGCAAAGGCAGAGAAGCACATGTAAGGAGAATTGCCCCAGCCAGTGGGTCCCAGCGGTAGAACCTGCCACAGCTGTTGCCGACATTGCACGAGGTAGTCCACAAACTGGTGGGCGGATGTGCCCAGATCTCCAATGCCCCAGCGCCCTGGGAGGGAGGTGATGTGCAAAAGGATCCCAGCCGCTCGTGCCATAGTCATGATCTGAACATCAATCAACAGAATAGCCTGGAATCCGTTGTCGTTTGTAGCCACCTTGGCCTGGGGCAGAGATGAGGATCTGCTACCTTACTGATGGCAGGGGGACTTGGACAAACTTCCTATGCCACTGGCCACAAGGAGGAGATCCCAATGAGTTTACGCCTGTATCTGGTCCGACATGGGGAAACCACCTACAGTCAGACGGGGGGCTACTGCGGCGATCTAGATCCGAATCTGACCCCTGCGGGAATGGAGATGGCCGAGGCATTTGCACAGGCGTATCGTTCGGTTCCCTGGGCAGCTATTTACTCCAGCCCCATGAAAAGGACCATGGCCACGGCCCGCCCCCTCTGTGAAGCGGTAGGGATGGAACTGCAGCTGCGGGATGGACTCAAAGAGATCCGCTACGGTGCCTGGGAGGGTAAAACTCAGGCCGAAGTCGAGGAAGCCTACGGGGAAGATTATGTGCGCTGGCTTACGGAACCCGCCTGGAATCCACCCACCGGGGGAGAAACCGCAGTCCAGATCGCCAGTCGGGCCTCACTGGTAGTGGCGGAGATTGAAAGCAAGTACAGAGATGGCAATGTGATTCTCTTTTCCCATAAAGCCACGATCCGGATTATTCTTTGCAGTTTGCTGGGCATCGACCTGGGGCGGTATCGGGATCGGATTGCGGCTCTGGCAGCTTCCGTGAGTGTGGTCAAGTTTGGCGAGTTAGGACCGTTACTGGAAACGCTGGGGGATCGCAGCTATCTCCCCGAGCACCTGCGCAGTCGTGAGGGCACCTGACATGGTAGAGCGACAGTTGATCTCGTCTGGCACTCCCTGGGAAGCCTATGTGGGCTATTCACGAGCCATACGGGTGGGGAACTGGATCGAGGTTTCCGGCACGGTGGCTGCGGATGAAACCGGACAGGTGGTGGGGGCTGGCGATGCCTATGCGCAAACACGCTTTATTCTGGACAAAATTGAAAAAGCATTGACTACTGCTGGATCAGGTTTAAAAGATGTGATCCGTACCCGCATCTACGTCACCCATATCGCCGATTGGGATGCCATCGGTCGTGCCCATGGGGAGGTGTTCGCCCAGATCCAACCCGCCTCTACCCTGGTGGAAATCAAGGGATTGATCAATCCTGAGTTTTTGTTGGAGATCGAAGTTACGGCTCTGGTGAACAAGACTGATTCGCATTCAGATCCATCCCGTGGTGCAGATGGATGTTGAATCGCTCCTCTCTCAAAAACGGGGATATGTCAAGCTATGGATAATGGAGGCAGAAATCATGACTGAAGAAGAACTCAACTCCCGATTCGCTCAGATGGCAGAAGCCGTTGCCCGAACCTCTAACACAGTGGATCAGGTGGCAGATAGAATCTCCCGCTTTGCGGAGTCCACCGATCAACGATTCCTGCAACTAGAAAACACAGTGGATCAGGTGGCAGATACAGTCTCCCGCTTTGCGGAGTCCACCGATCAACGATTCCTGCAACTAGAAAACACAGT
>CAYMOX010000002.1:61114-117777 GCA_964392245.1 uncultured bacterium | reverse complement strand
AACACAGTGGATCAGGTGGCAGATAGAATCTCCCGCTTTGCGGAGTCCACCGATCAACGATTCCTGCAACTAGAAAACACAGTGGATCAGGTGGCAGATACAGTCTCTCGCCTTGCAGAGTCTGCCAATACACGGATCCAGGAGTTAAGAGAGAACGACAAACTTATTGCAGAGAAACTAGATCGACTTGTGGATGGATACCTGGGATTACAACAGAATCTGGGCACAACCTCAGAGCTACTCCGACAGGTGATCCGTGAGAATCAGCAATGGAGAGCTGAGCAGGAAGAGCGTAAGGCTGAGCAAGAGCGGATCAATGAGGAATTTCGTCGAAAGCACGCTGAGAGTGACCAGCGCTTCAATGTCCTGTTAGAAGAAATCCGGTTCCTGATCCGACAGCAAAATAGAGATGTGGATTAGCTTTGCTAGAGACCTAAAACAGTACAACTTATGGATCCAGTAGTGATTAATCTGTGGGTTAACAGTAGTTCACCAGATTGAGAAATGCTGTAGGTCAGACTCTAAATTAAGGAGGAAAGGAAGATGACTGACGAAGAAATCAATTCACGATTTGCTCACATGGCAGAAGCTGTTGCCCGCTTAGCAGAGTCCTCCGATGCTCGGATCCAGGAACTGAGGGAGAATGACCGCCTCCTATCGGAGAAAATGGATCGACTTGTGGATGGATACCTGGCATTACAACAGAATCTGGGCACAACCTCAGAGCTACTCCGACAGGTGATCCGTGAGAATCAGCAATGGAGAGCTGAGCAGGAAGAGCGTAAGGCTGAGCAAGAGCGGATCAATGAGGAATTTCGTCAAAAGAATGCTGAGAGTGACCAGCGCTTCAACATCCTGTTAGAAGAGATCCGGTTCCTGATCCGACAGCAAAATAGAGATGTGGATTAGTTTGTTAGATGGTATTCTTGCCTGAAGTCTAACTTGATTGATCAAGCATTTCCTAACAAACACTGCAACGGATGTATCGATTACCCTGACTGTGTTAGTTTTTAAATGAATTAGATCACGCGGCTGACGTCCCCGATTCCAGGGCAAAAAGGAGAACAATCGTTAGTTGAGATGAACCTCATCTATGGTTTTCACAAAGCTTGATTTGATTTTTGTGGATATGCTCAGATCAAGCTCCCCTCTGATGAGATGCAAACCCAAAGTGACTTTCCACAATCCACTCCTTCCCGGTATGGATCAACAGAGTCAGAGTTTCGGCAATAAAATTAAACTGGACCGATCGTTCTTGAAACTCTGACCAGGCCCGCTTGAACTGCTTCGGCTTCAGATCGCGAAAGGCCACGGTCATGTGGGGATGAAAGGAGCGAGTACGGGCTTTGGGATCGACGATCTGAAGTTGCCTTTCTAAATGGTGGCTGAGATCATTTTGGAGGGCTAGCAGGGAAGCACTGGGCTCAACCGCAATGAAGATCACCCGCGGGGGAAAGGCATCAAAGCCCGAGAGACTGACGGAGAAAGAGGATTGCCCCTGCATAAACTCAGCCAAACACTGCCTCAGATCCGCCACAGCCTCCAGAGGCCACTCAAAGGGAGCCTGCAGAGTAATGTGGGGAGGAGATCGCAGAGCCGCTTGAGTGTTATAGGTGGCTTTGCAGTACTCTTTGATCGCGGTCACTTCTACCTGAATGGGATCAGGGGGAAGCAGAGCAATGAAGTAGCGATGAGTCTGCTGCTCAGAATTCACACAACAACCCCATTTAACCAGCGTCCTGAACACAGGCTTCTATCTCTGAGATCGGAGTGGGCAAGGCTGCCGTCAGCACTTCGCACCCAGACTCGGTAATCAAGACATCATCTTCGATCCGAATCCCACGCACATCGCCAAACTGTTGCAGTCGTTCCCAGTTGACACAGTCTTGAAACTGCTTTTGTCGATCCGGGTCCTGGAGAATCGCTGGCACCTGATAAAACCCCGGCTCAATTGTCACCACCATCCCCACCTGCAGAGGTCGATCCAGACGCAGATATCCCAGGCCAAAGCGAGAACTGCGCTGCCGCCCTGGTGCGTACCCCGCCCGATCTCCCAGATCTTCCATATCGTGCACATCCAATCCCAGGAGATGACCCACCCCATGGGGGAAAAACAAGGCATGGGCATCCCGATCTACCAGATCCTGCGGATCTCCCTTGAGGATCCCCAACTCCACTAAACCCTCTGTCATGACCCTGGCAGCTAGCAGATGGAGATCACGGTACTCAACCCCAGGCTTAGCCGCTGCAATACAGGCATCATGGGCAGCAAGAACTACGGTGTACAGATCCTTTTGAGTAGAGGTAAACGTTCCAGAAACAGGCCAGATACGGGTGACATCTGAAGCCCAACCCAGCGGACTTTCTGCCCCCACGTCCGCCAGCAGCAGATCTCCTGGTTTCAGCTCATGGTGATAGATCTCGTTATGCAGCACTTCTCCCTGAATGGTGACAATGCTACTGTAAGCCGGAGACATGTTGGCTGAGATCATGATCTGCTCCAGGGTTGCTCGCACCTCTGCTTCCCGTGAGGCCAATGCTGTGGCTGCCATCCCTGCCCGATGAGCCTTGACAGTCGTGGCCGCCGCCCGGCGCATTTCTTCCAGAGCCCCCTCATCCTGCTGTAATCTCAACTGAATCACCGCATCCACCAGGATCTGATCCAGTGGTGCCGGTGCTGTGGACAAACCCACCGATCTGCCGAGAATATCAGCCTGGTGTTGACGGGTGATCGGATCCTGAACGGGGATGGTCATAGCGTTGCTGGCATAGCAGGGCAACTCTGTTAGGGGCAGGACTTCATCCACCTGGATCAGGGCCCCCAGATCCGCTGCGTGAGGCTGAGGACCATGCCAGAGTTCTCCCCTGGGATCAGGATCGTTTTTGAACAATTGAACCTTGCCTGCATGAAATCGCAGCGCTGCATTAGGAATGGGTAGGCCAGCAAAGTAGAGAAAGTGACTGCTAGAGCGGTAGGGATAAGTGTTCGCAGCAAAGTTGCGCGGAGATGCTCCGCCAGACCAGAGGATCACGGGCTCAGCCACCTGGGTAGCCAGCCGTTGCCGTCGCTGTTGCAGGGAAGAGAGGAGGGTTGGAGATAAAGGGGTTGCCAGATCCATGCCAGAGGGTAATGCCGATTGCGTTGATCCTATCCGGAGATGCTGGACCGCCGCTGCTGGATCCGGTCAGCAATCCCCTGACCAAAGAGCACCGCCAGGATCACCAGCAGCACCAGGAGGAGCACAGCACCGATGGCGGCCCATCGAAAAGTCATGCAGTTTTGACAATAAATCTAAAAACATCTCTTTATGGAATCATGAAATTCAAAGGGAAAACGTTATTCTGGCAGGTGCCCCATTACAGGGAAGGATATTCACCATGACCATCAGGCCCCGGTCCATTCCCCGATCCTGGCTATGGGTAGGGATCACTGCTCTACTTGCGGGTCTCGCCGGTGGGGGCTATCTGGTACGGCAAATGCGCGCAGATCTGCATCGGGATCTGATCTGTCTGGAGCATGGGACCGTCACAACCTACAGTGATCACTGGTTTCCGCTCAGCTATCCAATTCTGCAGCGTTGGTTGCAAAGCGAAGGGCCGCGACGGCGTCTGGCATTTCATCACCTGCAGGCTCAGGGAGAGGCTTACGCTTATCCGTTGCTACGGCGACAACTCCTCAATCCAGAGGCCGGAGTTGGAACCCTGCTACAGGAGCAAATTCAGGAAAGCTATACCTTTGATCCCGTCCAGGGCGTCGGCACATCCCACTGGCCCAGCCTCAAGATCTGGGGATTGGAGGATCGGGAGAAAGCCCTCACTTTAATCCGCGATGCCCTCCAACATCTGGATGTGCAGCAGTCCTGGGATCACTTCAATCTTGAGTTTCTGCGCATCCTGGGACGGTCAGAGGCTTTTCCCCACAAAGATCTGCTCTGGCAGGAATTGTTGCAAGCCCTGGAAACCAGTCCTGAGCCCAGGGTAGAAATCCTGCTCAATATTTTTCCTTATGATCTGGAATCTCTCCCGGTCGAGGTGGTGACGCGTGTGCAGGCCCAGCGGGATCAGCAGGACCAGTCCTGGGGTGCATCACTTGAAGAGGAAGTGGTTGCCCTGGAACAACTCTCTAATCCAGATCAGGTGCTGGCGGCCTATCAGGCCTTTGATCCTGGCAAGCGGGCTTCGGTTCTGCGCATTCTTTCTGAACCAGAAATTCTCTCCCCTAAAGCACAGCGTTTACTAGAACAGGTCGCTCTTGATTCGCAGGATCCCAATCATCTCTGGGCGGGTCTCCTGCTGCTAGAACGCGATCCCTCAGCAGAAACGCTGGTGGATGAATTTGCCGCAGGGGCGTTTGATCGTCTCTTTCAGTATCCGGACTACGATCCCGAATCCACGCAGTACGAAATTGCCTCTTTGCTGTTGCGGATTCAGGCTCTTTTTCCTGACTCACGTCTGGCCCAGTCGTTTCGAGATTACGCGACCATCACAGGTGAGCCCTATTTCAATCCTGAGTTTGGGGGACGCTGGGGCTGGGATCAAGCTCAATCCAAGATCGTTCTCTCTCGTCCCTTGAGTGCGGAGGCAGAAACAGCCCTCTGGCAAGAATGGTTAGCCTCTTACCCCCATCACCCTGGATCCGATGACGCTACCTATTGGCTCTCCCGCAGTCTGGAGTGGCAGGGTAAGCGAGCGGAGGGCTTGCAGGTTCTGCTGGATTGGCTGGTGAATCCCACAGGAGATCAACATCTCCACTGGGCAATCCGAGCGCGGGTGTTCTGGTTACTGGATGTGGGCACCACGGTGGCGGATCTGGAGTTATTGCTCTCCCAGCAGCCAGATCATGCTCTGACCCCGCTTCTGCGTTATGCGCTGGCTCTGCAGCGAGCCCGTTCTCATCAATACAGCCAGGCTCTGGACCTCACGGCTGATCTGTCTCTTGATCAACTGCTGCAGGAGCAGAAACTGCTGCAACCTCCCAACTGGATCACCGTTGCACCCTTAGATCCACAACTGCAGGAGCAACGGCAGCGCTGGCAGGATCTACTTCCTCTGGAGGATCCGCAATCCCCAAAGGCTCTTCTTGACTTGGCAGAGCGCTGGGGACAGGCAGAGGGATGGCGCAATGGCTATTTTCTTCTCTACAACGGGTGGCGAGCAGCCAGTCTTGCCTCCAGTTTTGAGTCCAACTTCACCAACTTCATGCGAGAGGATCGTCCGGATCACGAGATCATTCGCACCGGCTATCAACGGGCTAATCATAATGCTGTAGCTTTGGATCTGTTGGGCCAGTTGCTGGTGGATCCGACTACCCCAGATGAAATGGAAGAGAAAGCCTATTATCTGCAGGTGGTGCTGCTATCTCGGCAGGAATCCCTGTATCCTCCTTCAGAGTCTCTGGCGATGCTGCCCTTACCTTACTTTCCTGCTGATCTAGACCCCAATGAGCCCGAGTGGGAGCACTTGAAATGGTTCAAACGGCAGGCCATTCGCAGCAAGGATCAGTTGTTTCAGGCGTTTCCCTCCAGCCGTTATGGAGATGATGTGCTGTTTATTCTCACGGATATGACGGGGGATGACAGTTATGTGAATCAGGCGGTGGAGGCTTTTCCAGAGGGGGATCTGGTGCAGTGGTGGCAGCAGGGACAGGCTTGCTTGCAATCTGAGTAGAAGTCATCCCCATTCAACCCATAGGGCACCCCTCTGATTCTAGGATGATCAGCCCTGTCCTTTCTTCGAGATGAAATGAACATCGGCTCACCATCACCTGAGGTGCCGGATCCCTGAAGATGGGTTCATAGGTGTTGAGCAAATTCTGCAGAATGTCTTTGGCCTGATCAATATCATCTTCGTAACTGATGCCAATCACGATATCAATCCGGCGGGTAGGCAGACGGGAGTAGTTCTTGATCACCCGATTCCAGAGATTGGAGTTGGGCACCTCCTGGTAGACCCCATCAAAGGTGGTCATGATCGTGGTGAAGAGACCAATCGATTCCACCGTGCCTGCGATCCCATCCGCATCAATGTACTCCCCCACACTGAAGGGGCGCAGGAATAGCAGCATCAATCCTGAGGCAATATTGGAGAGCGTTCCCTGCAGCGCCAGACCGATCGCCAGCGTCGCCCCCCCCAGCACCGTCAGGATGCTGGCCGTCTGCACCCCAAACTGCCCTAGAACCGCCACCAGCAGCAGCAGGAGTACTGCGTACCTGACCGTATCAGCGATCAGAGGTTTGAGGGTAGAGTCTACCCGCTGGGTGGTGTTCAGGGCTCGGATCACCCGTTGCCGGATCCAACCTGCAAAGATCCATCCCACCAGCAGCAGGATCAGGGTCATGATGACTCTGAGGCCATACTGCACAATCATCTCGAACAGACCCTCTAGATTCATGCTCAGGTGTCTCCTCTAGGCGGATGAAGTGCCTAGACATGCTACGACAAAGGCTCCTTTTGGAGCAGAGATTATGCAGGATCAGTCGGCGATCCGTCCCCACAGGGCTAGCCCGCCCCCCCGTCCCCGCGCCGCGATCAGTTCCTGTTCCAGCAAAAAGTAAACAAAAAAGGCCTGATCCCGAATGGAGCTTTGATAGAACTTTTCTTCAGCTGTCCGTCCTCCTCGCAGATCTCCCTGCCACAGCTGACGGCCCAAGAGAGAGATGTGAATGCGGGTAAAGTCAAAGGCCAGGATCGATTTGCGAGACAAGAAGCGGGTTGGACCGGAGAGGCCGATCCTGAGTCCCCCCAGCTCCACCTGATTTTCCACCCATCCTCTCGCTTCACCCTGCTCCTCGGAGTTAAGCTCGGGTGGTTGCAAGTAGCGAAGCGTGATCTTGATCACGCCTGGAAGATAGCGTCCCGGTCCTAGCAGGGGGCCCGCCTGTTGTTGGGTGCGGCGAGTCCCGCTGATCCAGCACAGACGCCAGGTGCCGATCAGTTGGGCCATGCTGTGATCCTGCTTCTGTTTGCGGACCGCTTTTTCAGCCGTCAGGAGGGCTGCAGCCACCCTGGCAGAATCGGGGGGAGCTGATCCACCAGAACAGACCGATGCTGTTGCCTGGGACAACACAGGATCCATAGCAGCAACTTTCTAAAGGACTGAACGCATCCTAACGTGAGAGACTTTTGCTGCAGAGATCCATAAGCCTCGCCAAAGGCTATAACCTTGATGTTAGCTGACAGTGTCTCCCCTGGGTGAAAACCAGTTAACGCGAATGCCCTATATATCTGGATCTCAGTCCGAGGCTGAGCTCAAAAGCCCTAACCTGGCTACAGCCAGCGTCATGGTGGTTGATGACAATACCCAAAATCTCAGACTGCTGGCTCAACTGTTAGTGAACCAGAATTATCGTGTTCGCAGTGTCACCAGTGGATCCATGGCGTTGAAAAGCATTCGTGCTGACGCTCCAGATCTGATTTTGCTGGATATCAACATGCCCCAGATGTCCGGGTATGAAGTGTGTGCCCAACTGAAAGCCGACCCTACGACTGCTGAGATCCCGATCATTTTTATCAGCGCCCTAGATGAAGCCCTGGATAAGGTCAAAGCCTTTCAGGTCGGGGGGGCAGATTACATTACCAAACCCTTTCAGCTGGAGGAAGTGCTGGCCCGAGTGGAGCATCAGCTCACCATTCGCCGACTGCAGGTGTACCTGCGTCATGAACAACAAAAATCAGAGCAGTTGCTGCGGGCCATCCTGCCAGAAGCAATCGTGGATCGGTTGAAGCAGGCGCAACCCTCCTCAGGCGATCTGACGACACCGTTGCTGGCGGAGTACTACGAAGAAGTGACCATTCTCTTCGCCGATATTGTGGATTTCACCCCCCTGGCAGCCCAGTTACCCCCCTTGCAGGTGGTCCAGCTTCTCAACCAGATCTTTGCCAACTTTGACCGCCTTGCCCATCAGTACGGCCTGCAAAAGATCAAAACCATTGGTGACGCCTACATGCTGGTGGGAGGGCTACCCGTTGCCCGCAAGGATCATGTGGAAGCCGTTGCCGAGATGGCGCTGGCCATGCAGGAACAGATCCGTCACTATCCGGAGGCCACCTATGAGTCCCTGCAACTGCGGGTGGGGATGCACACCGGTGCGGTGGTGGCTGGGGTGATCGGCATTGATAAGTTTAGCTATGACCTCTGGGGCGATGCCGTTAATCTGGCCAGCCGGATGGAGTCTCAGGGGAAAGCGGGTCAGATCCAGGTCTCGGCAGCGGTTTACCATCGCCTCTGTCCAACTTATCGCCTGGAGCAACGGGGATTGATCCCTGTGAAGGGCAAAGGGCTGGTTACCACCTATTGGTTGCTGGGCAAGCAATGATCCTTCTTAGGTCTGCGGGTCCTGATCCGCGCAGATTAGCGTGGGTGGCTGAGAGGTTAGAGTCACAGAAGTGGTTCCATCCCCTTGACTATGGTGCATTGGGATACAACAATTCAGGGTGAATTTATGCGGTAGGCATCCCCAAACACCAGCAGAGGCCGTAGCATAAGGTTTAACACTTCCCAATCACTCTTGTTTTTGTCAATGCCAGATTATGCCAAGTCATCTGCTGCCAAGGTCACTTGGAAGACTGTTCACCCACTTCATACCCCTGGAGTTGAGGTCCCGCAATCTATGACCATGCGACCAGGGCAGTCGCCCCCCGGTGCGATGCGTGCCGACATTTTGGCGGTGGGGGGTGCAGAGGATAAAGAGAATGAGAAGCAGATCCTGTGGGATTTTCTGCGGCGAGCTGGGGGCAATCAGGCGATCCTGGCCATCGTTCCCGCGGCTTCTGGAATTCCTGAGGTGCTGGGAACCCTCTATCGCAACATCTTTGTCGATATGGGTGCCGATCCGGATCAGGTGCGTATCCTCGATATCCGCAATCCTGCCGATGCACGCCATCCCGAGGCCCTGGAGTTAGTGCGGCACTGCACAGGCATCTACTTTACGGGTGGGGACCAGGAACGGCTGTCGGAAGTTCTGATCAACACGGAGCTGATGGGGCTGATCCAGCAACGCTGTCTCCAGGGCGAAACCGTGATTGCAGGCACCAGTGCGGGGGCCTCGGCTCTGGGACACCACATGATCTCGCGCGGCTACAGTGGTGAGTCTCCGACCCCAGCCATCGTCACGGTGAAAACCGGGTTGGGGATCCTGCCCACCCTGATCGTGGACCAGCACTTTCATCAACGCAATCGGCTGGTGCGCTTGATTACTGCCGTCACCTATCACCCCCACTGTCTGGGGCTGGGCATTGATGAAGATACCGCAGCGATTATTCACGCCGACAACACCCTGGATGTGATCGGAACGGGCAGCGTCACCCTGGTGGATGGCTCCCATATCCAGTCAGATCTACAGCAAATCCCCTCGGATCAGAACTACTGTCTGCTCAACGCTCGCATTCACTTTCTCTCGCCGGGCTCCCGCTTTCACCTGGATACAATGAAGTTGCTCTGAGCCCGGAGCGCTGACTCCGCCTTCCCATGTGGACCCCTACCTTGCTCACCCCTGAGCAGGACGATCAGGTTGACCATTACCAGCAAAAGTGGCGGCAATATGCCCTGCAAACCACACCACTGGATCGGACTAGAGTGGGCGCTATCCTCCAGGAAGCCTATGCACTGACTGGAAGAGCAGGCCCTGCACCGATCTTTTGCGAGAGTTCTCGAGATCTGTTTCAGCAACTCTACCGTTCGGCCACTTCTTCAGAGGATAAGGCATCTGCTCAAGCCTGGACTCTGCTGGGGATCCTGGATGGGGCTAAGTTCGCCTGGCAACGCAAAGCAGAATTTCACCAGAACCCATTCAAGCAACTGGCGACTGAGCTTCATCGTCAGGTGCAGCTGTCCCTGCATACCCGCTTGCGAGAGCAACGACCTGCCCATTTGAGTCTGGAGGATGTGATGAAGCAACCCTCCACCGATCTGCGCCCCCTGCTGGGAGATCCGGTGTGGGCACGGGCCCACTGGGACGCAGACCTTTCCACCGATCCGTGGGTTTCTCTGGCGATCCGGTTAGATCAGCTCGTCCCGTGGTTCCCCGGACGGGAGGATTTATACCTGCGCTGGTGTATAAACAGTTGCTACCAACGCTGGCAGCATCGGGTGGAAGGCAGACTGCCCTATCGGTTATTTCAGCCTCTGGTAACCAAAGCAGTGCACCTGCAACCTGCCGCTAGCACCTGGGAGCGAGGGGCTCGATCCTTCCTGCAAAATGTCCCCTGGATGGGCCTCTTCACCTCTCAGATGATGCTGGCCGCCTGCATCTGGATCGACTTTGTCCACAGCGTTCTGGATGTTTCTGTGGATCAGGATCGCTGGCGGTGTCTGCAGTCTCTGGTGCGGGAATGTGGCTGGATCCTCTGGTCTGAGGACGTCTGCTATGTCTGTGAACGTCCAACGCAGATTCATCTGGATGCCCGAGATCGGTTGCATGCAGAAGCGCAGCCAGCCCTGGAATTTGCGGATGGGGATCGACTGTACTGCTGGCACGGGATTCAGTTACCGGAGCAGTACGGTCAACTTCCTCCACAGGAGTGGTCTCCCCAATGGTTGCTGCAGGAAACGGACTCTGAGCTCAGACGGATCCTGATCCAGGGAATTGGCTATCCGCGTCTCTGCCAAGAGTTATATCCCGAGGAATTGGATCACTGGAAAGACTATCGGTTGCTGCGCTTGGAAGGGGTCGATCGGGAGCCTGTCTACCTGCTGAAACAGACCCATCCAGGAAGGGGAGACGGGAACGTGATTCGTGTTCCTCCTGACAGCCAATCCGCCCGGACAGCAGCCACCTGGATCAACTGGGGCATTGATCCTGAGGATTTTGAGCAGCAGATCTGAGGCTCCCCTGTCACTCTGAAAGGGTGAAGATTGGTGGGCAAGGCGTGACCTCTCGCCGAAATTTTTGCTAAACCTGAGTCATAGCTAACCCCTTTCTTGTTGCTCCGATCTCATGCCTACTTCTTCATCTATCTATCCTGTCCTTTTGTTATTGGAGACGCTCACTTGCAGCAACTCATGACCCTTCAACCCGTAGATCCAACCTATATTCTGGCTCTGACTGCAGCTCAGGCAGCAGAGGATCGCAAAGGTGGTGATATTGTCCTGTTGGATGTCCGCAATATTTCTACTCTGGCGGATTACTTTCTGATCGTGACAGGTTACTCCCACACCCAGGTCCGCGCCATCGCCCGCGCCATTCAGGATGTAGTCATGGAAGCAAGGCAACTGCAGCCCCAACGTGTTGAAGGTCAACAGGCCGCCTCCTGGATCCTGCTGGACTATGCCGATGTGATCGTGCATGTACTGCTCCAGGATGAGCGCAGCTACTACGATCTGGAGACCTTTTGGGGAGAGGCCCTACGGGTTGAACTGCCGTTGGCGGGGTAGGGGATCAAGAGAGAGAGATTCAATGCCCTGGCTATAGAACGTTTCCAAGCTGTGGCGATCTCCAACAAAGCGCCAGTGCCAGGGTTCGTAGCTGACCCCCTGAGAGTTGCCCTGCGGAAAAGACAGTTCATAGCCATAGCGGGCCGCGTGGGCTTGCAGCCAGCGAAACGCGAGGGTGGTTTCAAAACTTTCCTGCAATGCTGTTGCTGGAGCGGTGCCGTCCCCAATGTCCACGGCATAGCCGGTGTGGTGCTCGCTGTAGCCCGGAGGAGCGCTGACCAGAGCCCGTTCCTGAGGCCGCAGTGCTTGATCCTGAGCCCTCTGGAAAAATAAGTACTCCTGATCAGCAATAGAACGAAATCCTGAAATCGGGATCAGATACACCCCTTCAGACCGAGCGGCAGCGGCCATTTCCTGAAACTTCTGGGCGGCAGCAGGCCGTAATTGCACAGCTCGACCATGGTAGGTACCGACTGAGGCCAGATCTTCTGGAGGCGCTTCTGCGTGAGCAAAGTGACCCAACACAGCCTGAGAAGAAGGCTCCCCCTGAGACGTATCCAGTACCGCTGAGGGAGTCTCAGGAGGACGGGTAACAGCAGGGGACAGCATTTCTGCTGGAACCTCATTCGCCTGGGGTCGCAAACTGAGCAGAGCAGGAACAACCAGTAAAGCTCCCACCAGAAAACCCAGCAGCACCCATCCCCAGGAACGGCGGCGGGAGACAGGTGGCCAGGACGAACCCAGTGACGGGTGTCGCTGTGCTACAGGAATATCATCATCCATGATCACAACTCTTCCCACCTTGCAGGCGATGGGACCTCAACCAACGGAATTCTGACCTACAACCCCAGATCTTTGAGAATGTCAGCGGCATGGGTGGCCGTATTCACGCTGGAGTAGACCTTGCTGATTGTACCGGACCCATCAATCACATAGGTTACGCGCTTGGGATATCCTCCCCCATCCACGTCAAAGGCTTTGGTAATCGATCCATCCACGTCCGCCAGCAACGGAAAGGGCAGGTTGTACTTTTGGGTGAACTGCTGGTGAGAGGCCTGATCATCCATACTCACCCCCAGGACCACCACATCCTTGCCCTGATAGTCCGCGTAGGCATCCCGAAAGCTACAGGCTTCCTTGGTGCAACCTGGGGTATCGTCTTTGGGATAAAAATAGAGCACCACCGTTTTACCCGCAAAATCTGAGAGCGAGACCGTATTTCCGTGGGTATCTTGGGTGGAAAAGGCAGGAGCAGGAGTGCCAACAGTCAAGGCCATAATATAGACGTCCTCTGTCTTGAGAGAATAATGTTAAAGATCTTCTGAGCAGCCTGCTGCATTTTCAACAACAGGAGGGAGATTCGTCAAGGGCTGGCTCCCTAGGGGATTGATTTCCCCTCCAGCAGGCCCTTCTCAGATCACGAACTCCGAGGTGAATCCAACCATGAAGACCAAGACAGCACAAAACTCAAGGGAACAGCGTCTACTGGGCATGACCCTGGGAATCATCACAGCTCCAGTGCTTGTGGGTCTAGTCGTGGCCCAGGCGGGTGAGCGCTGGCTGCGGGATCTCACCTTTGGTGAACCAAGCTGGTGGCTGGATCAACATCTTCCCCCTCTAGATGAAGCGGCATTGACAGAGCGGGATCGGCAACAGCAGCATCAGGAGGGTTGAACTTGTAACCTCTGGGGAAGATCTGCACCTCAGGGTCAGGCGCGCTAACGTAGTAGCAGGATGTGGAAATGGGGTACCTGCTAGAAATATGGCAGGAGCTTTGAGGGAGAGCCAGTGTCCAGAGAGCCTTTGTCTGATGTCCCAAGTTTGCTGTTGTGGATGAGTGTGTTTATCTCCACAGCAATTCTGAGTTCAGCCCTGGGCTTTGTGCTGGGGCAACGTGCCCTCTCAGGCGTGTCTTCACCTGTGGCCTCTCCCTCCCAGAACCCCAACAACCCGGTAGGATTTCGTGATCCTCGTCAGATTCCCATGGTGAATGAGGCTGAGATCATCCAGAAGGTGAGTGCCTCCCTCCAGCCCAAGTCTTCGGTCCCGATTGCTGTTCTGGCGGCTACCCCCACCCCGACGCCGACCCCCACCCCCACTCCCACCCTGACGCCGACCCCCACCCCGGAACCCGTGGCAGCGCACCCGGACTCCACCTCTGAACCGTCGGCGGGTACCCCCACTCCCCTTCTGGCTCCGGATCCGGAACCTGTCGCTGCCCTGCAACCTAATCCTGCTAGCCAAACTCAGGCTGGAGGAGTCAACATGCAGGTGCTCTCTGTAGACCAACAGGGAGGTCAGGTGATCTTGCGGGTGGCGATTCAAAACAGCAGTCGTGAAGCCGTTCGTTTTCTCTACAGCTTTATGAACGTGACCGATGAACGGGGCCGTTCCCTCAGCTCCAGCACTCAGGGGTTGCCAGGCGAAGTGCCTGCCAATGGTCAGGTCTACCAGGGCACCGTGACGATTCCTCTGGCCAGTCTGCGGGGATCTCGATCCCTGTCCCTCAGCCTCTCGGATTACCCCAGTCGCCAGCATCAATTGGTGGTTGGAGGGGTCCCTGTTCCCAACTAAAGCCACTGAACTGCAGGGGTAGGCAAGCTCCCTTTACAATGAGAAAACCGTTCCGGTCTATTCCAGGAGGGGACGGGATGCAGGGTCAGGGGAGGAGGGGACAGATGCAATGGTAGATGGTGTGCAACCCAGTCTGTTTGGTGGTTTAGAGACCGCAGCCGAGTCACCTGCAACCTCAGTTGATTATGATCAGATCCCTTTACAGGCCTCAATACCGATTCCAGCGGGCACCTATGCCTCTCTACAGGACCTGAAAATTCACTGTGATCAGTGTCAGCGCTGTGGTCTAGCGGCCTCCCGGACGCATGTGGTGGTCCATCGGGGGAATCCTGCCGCTCACATCCTGATTATCGGGGAGGGACCCGGAGAAAATGAGGATCTGCAGGGGTTGCCCTTTGTGGGTCGCTCAGGCCAGTTGCTGGATAAGATTTTGCAATCGGTGGAGTTTGATCCAGAGCAGGATGTCTACATCTGTAATGTGGTTAAATGCCGTCCCCCCAATAACCGTGTTCCCAGCCTTGAAGAAATGGAGGCCTGTCGCCCTTATCTACTGGAACAGATCCGGCTGGTGGATCCGCAAATCATCCTGCTGACGGGCGCAACATCTGTACGATCACTGATTGGGGATAAGCGTGGGATCACCAAGATCCGGGGACAGTGGATGGAATGGCAGGAACGGTGGGCCATGCCCATCTTTCACCCCGCCTATCTGCTGCGCAATCCTGCCCGGACCCCTGATAGCCCCAAAGGTCTTATGTGGCAGGACATTCAGGAAGTGAAGCGCAAGTACATGGAATTGGGCCTCAGTCGTCGATAAGTCTGTACAATCCCCTGTTATCGCTAAATCCAGCCTCCATAGCCACAAGCTTTTGGGCCTGGACCGATTATGATGAGGGCAGAACCAGTTGCTTGATCCAGCGGCAAGCGTGGGGATCCAGACATGGCTGAAGTAGGAATTGTCACAGCTCAGCGGCAGAATCGGCGGCGCGGGCAGATTCATGTCTATGACGGAGAAGGCAAGGGCAAATCGCAGGCAGCTCTGGGGGTGGTGCTGCGCTCCATTGGGTTAGGGATTGAGGAACAGATCCAGAGTCGAGTGCTGCTGGTGCGGTTCTTGAAAGGCCCTGGGCGGGAATATGCCGAGGATTCAGCGATTGAGGCCTTGCGGCGGGGCTTCCCCCATCTCATCGATCAGATGCGCACCGGACGGGGTGAGTTTTTTGGGCCTGAAGAGATCACCAAGTTTGATCGGCAGGAGGCCCAACGGGGCTGGGATGTGGCCAAGGGGGCGATTGCCTCGGGGTTTTACTCTGTGGTGGTGCTGGATGAACTGAATCCGGTCCTGGACCTAGGGCTCCTCCCGGTGGAAGAAGTGGTACGCACCCTGCGCCAGAAACCGGATGACATGGAAGTGATCATCACGGGTCGGGGCACCCCACCCGATATTCTGGCCATTGCGGATCTGCACTCAGAAATGCGTCCGGTGCGCAGTTTTCATAATCTTCCTTCCCAGAACGGCCACTTGCCCAATGGCGGGATCGAGATCTACACAGGGGCAGGCAAAGGCAAGTCCACCAGCGCCCTGGGGCGAGCTCTGCAGGCGATTGGTCGCGGCATCAGCAAAGATCTCTCCCATCGCGTTTTGATTATGCAGTGGCTGAAGGGGGGATCGGGCTACACCGAGGATTCTGCGATTCGCGCCCTCAAGGATAGTTATCCCAACCTGGTGGATCACCAGCGCTGTGGTCGGGATGCCATTGTCTGGCGTGGCAAGCAACAGGAAATTGACTACGTGGAGGCCGAGCGCGGCTGGGAATTAGCCCGAGCTGCCATGGCTTCGGGTCTCTACAAAACCATCATCATGGATGAGCTGAATCCCACTGTCGATCTGGAACTGCTGGCCCCCGAACCGATCGTTGAGGCACTCCTGCGCAAGGCGAGGGATACAGAGGTGATCATTACCGGACGCTGCCATGCCCCGCTTCCCTACTTTGAACTGGCAGGTGTCCATTCCGAGATGGTCTGCCACAAGCACTATGCGGATCAGGGAGCGGACTTGAAACGGGGAGTGGATTATTAGGGGGATATAAGGGAGGCCATGATCGCTGCTCAACAGCCCAGTTATCTCTTACCAGAAGATTATCTTGAAGCTGAAAAAACAAGCCCCGTTAAACATGAATATCAGAATGGTGAGATTGATGCGATGGCGGGGGCCAGTGATGAACATGTCACCATTGGTATTAACCTGACGTCTTTATTGCGAGATCATTTACGGGGAAGTGATTGTCGGGTTTATGGATCCGACATGAAAGTTCAAATTGATGTGATCAATCATTTTTATTATCCAGATGTAATGGTGAGTTGTGATCAGCGAGATCGAGAGTTTCGGTTTTTTAAAAAATATCCAAGCTTGATTATCGAGATCTTTTCAGAGGCGACAGAAGCCAAAGATCGGGGGAAGAAGTTTGAGCATTACCGTTGTTTAGAGACATTGAAGGAATATGTTTTGATCAGTCAGGATCGGAAGCAGGTGGAGGTATTTCGGAAAAATGAAGCAGGGCTATGGGTGTTGCATCCATTTGGTGAAGGCGCAGAAGTAGAAATGACAAGTGTGGGGATGAGAGTTGAGATCGCAGCCATCTATGAAAATGTGGAATTTTTGGCAAATCTTGATCAGTAACAGAGGAAACTCGGTCAGATGTTGGCGGCTGTAGCTAGGTCATACTGTTAAAAGCGAACGATCCCTCCTGGAGCTATCCGGCAGGATCGGTTGAGAGTATCTTTGCAAGGAGAGCAAGACAATGACAGTGGCATCTGCCAAACCTGCCGATCTAGAAGCACTACAAGCTGCGTTGAAAGATCTGGAGATCATCCAGGATCCCCAGCAGGTGGCCAAGCTCTCCCAGGATTACTACACCTTTAGTCCTGTCCTGCAGCGGCAACTGGCAGGCAAGGTGGCTGATCTGGTGATCCGGCCTGCGGATGTGCAGGAGGTGTGTCGGGTGGCGGCGGCCTGTGCTCGCCTGCGAATTCCCGTCACCATTCGCGGAGCAGGAACGGGTAACTATGGTCAATGTGTACCGTTGCAGGGAGGAGTGGTTCTGGACATGAGCCGCCTCAGCGGTGTGATCTGGGCCAAGCCAGGGGCCGCCCGAGTCCAAGCGGGGACAAAACTGGCGGCCATTGACAAAAAGACTCGCGAGATTGGCTGGGAGATCCGCATGGCTCCCTCCACCTACCGGACTGCCACCATGGGAGGGTTTATTGCTGGGGGTAGTGGTGGCATTGGCTCGATTACCTATGGCCAGTTGCGGGATCGGGGTAATCTTCTGGCGCTGCAGGTGGTCACCCTGGAGGAAGAACCCCAGATCCTGGAGCTGCGGGGAGATGAAGTTCACAAGGTCAGTCATGCCTGGGGATTAAACGGCATCATTACGGAACTGGAGATCCCCCTGGGTCCTGCCTACCCCTGGGCAGAAGTGATTGTTCTCTTTGATCAATTTATGGATGCCGCGCGTTTTGGTCAGGCATTGGGGAATGCCGATGGCATGATTAAAAAAATGATCAGTGTGCATGCCTGGCCGATCCCAAGCTACTTTGCGGCTCTACGCTCAGCGTTGCCAGAAGGAAAACACTGTGTGCTCCTGCTGGTGGCGGAAACCTGCCTGGAAGCACTGACAGATCTGGTGCGAGAGTTCGGGGGCACGATTTCGTATCAAAAAACGGCTCAGGAGGCTAGCCGTGGCGTCGCTCTAGCAGAGTTTACCTGGAACCACACCACCCTGCATGCCCGCAGCGTTGATTCTAGCCTCACTTATCTGCAAACCCTGTTTCCCGTGGATCCGGAGCTGAAGCTGGTGGATCACATGGTCCAGACTTTTGGGGACGAAGTGATGATGCATCTGGAGTTTATTCGGGTTCAGGGCCTGACTCAGGCGGCAGCTCTCCAGATCGTTCGCTTCACAACCGAAGAGCGACTGCAGGAGATCATTCACTACCACGAGGAGCAGGGGGCATTCATTGCTAACCCCCACACCTTCATCATTGAAGATGGAGGCCGCAAAGAGATGGATCCCTTGCAGGTGGCCTTCAAAGAGCAGGTGGATCCCGATGGGTTGCTCAACCCTGGTAAGATGCGCACCTGGGAACAAAGATTGGGACATTGATCCAGAGTTGCCC
This sequence comes from uncultured bacterium, assembly GCA_964392245.1. Classification (GTDB taxonomy): domain Bacteria; phylum Cyanobacteriota; class Cyanobacteriia; order Thermostichales; family Thermostichaceae; genus JAAUUJ01. The sequence continues at coordinate 99,653 of CAYMOX010000002.1, read as the reverse complement.
GATCAATCCCGATCCGGGTATTGAGGAGGACTGGCTCCCTCTCGTTTTGTGATGCGCGGATACTTGCCCTTGGGAGCGGGATCGATAATATCGTTCACGTCAATCTGATGCCACCAATCATCACCAAAATCAAACCAATATCCAAACACATCATCCTTTGCCAGACCCAGTGAGGCAAGCGTGGTTTGTGAGACATCTCCAGCCAGTTCATTTTCACCCATGAAGGGATCAGGTTCCTCGAAAATCAGGCCATAACGCCTGGCATTGGGATCTTGAGGTCCTTGTCCCCCCAACTGAAACTCATACAAATGTTCTTCTTCTCGATCAAAGGCTTTAAAGATCAGATCATGTAGATCGGCCAGGGTATGACTTCCCTTCAACTCCACGGTACGACTGATAACGGGGTTTTTCTTGATAAATGCATCCGTGATCGGCCCACCAATGATCGAGACTTCCAGAACATAAAGAGCATCAGGAGAGACTGAAGTCTTTTCTGGAGAAGTCTTTGCAGATCCAGTCTTACCCTTGAGGACTGGTGATTTAGATTCCTCTGGGATGTAGGGGATCAAGCCTTTGGCAAAGGCAATTTCCTGAACTTGGCGAGGAGCTGACCGAGCATCCAAATGAAACCCATTGACGGAAATCAGCCAGGCCAGTGGGTTATCTCCCATTTTGCTAGGTAACCACCAATCCGGATCCATTTGTTCAATTTTTAAACTATCCCGCACGGCCTTTGATTTTCCCTGTCCAGTGCTACTACTTACCCCAAACCACTGGTATAGATCTCCGGCACTGATGTGCGGATCCTGAGACGAGTCAAAGAGGAAGTTGATCATCCCAATGGCATGGGCAATACCGCAAGCCCAGGTTTTTGCCTGTCCCGAGGCGAGGGGTGATGGGCGTTTGCGACACAAAGCGGCAGTTGCGTAGCGAATCAGCTGTGCATATTCCTCATTTAAATGCTGACGAGAAAACTCATCCGTCAGGGCAATAATCTGATCAAACTTCTCCTGCATTGTCTTGGGAACAGTTTCAGATTTTTTGGTTTTAGCCATTGGGATCAACCTCAGAAGAAGAGCTGAGCATATGTTGAGCCTAACCCAAAATACCCTTTATTGCTCACCCATAGATAGCTATCGACATCTCTTCCCGGTGGGGATTCAGCTATTCCTGAGAAGCCGAAATGTTCTGTAAATGCTGCAACTTTAAAAGCTGTTCCTGATCCAGATCTTTGCCAGCACCATTCACCTGCACTGCACTGCGCAGCCAGACATCCTGTTGAGGAAAGGGAATCTTAATGCCATTTTGATCAAAGGCCAACTTCAGACGGAGGCGAAATTCACGGGCCACATCCCATTGGGCTAATGGCTTCACCTTGATCCAGATCCGCAGAACAATGCTGTGATTGCTAAAGCCATCCACCCCTAAAATCTGGGGATAATCAATGATCTTCTCTTTCCAGGGATAGTCGCGGCTCATGCGTACCGCCACTGCCTCAATGACCCGCATGGCCTGATCCAGATCGGTGTCGTAGGCCACCTCAATACTCAGATCCACCCTCGACCACCCATTGGAGAGATTTTCGACCACTCGAATTGCACTGTTGGGGATCGTGATCAGCGTGCCTTCCGTGTTTCGCAGCTGGGTAATCCGCAGATTGATGTTTTCCACCAATCCCCCTTTGCCGTCTACCACTATCACATCCCCTTCGGCGTATTGATCCTCAAACAGGATTAACAGACCGTTGATAATGTCTTTGATCAGATCCTGTCCAGCTAGGGAAAGACCCAGACCAATGAAGCCCAAACCCGTGAGCAGCGGACCAATATTGAACCCCACCTGAACCATGCCTACCAACAGGCCCACCAGGACCGTTAGCAAGGCCCCAGATCCCTTGGCTACTCCAGAAAAGGTGCGGATCCTTTTATCGAGGCGATCTGCTGTGGTTTCGTTGGTGTTGAGAAGCAGCAGATGGCGGCGCTGCAATCCTGCAAACACCTGATCGATGAAATAGGCACTCAATTTCACTCCCACCACCGTCCCAATCGTCGTCAGCCCCAACCGCAGAAGCGGACCTTGAAAACTTCTTAGGATCCAGAGCTGGATACTGCGGGTATAAGGGAAAAATCCCAGACTTAAGATCAGGGTTCCTCCCCAAAAACTGAGCTGTAGGATCAAGATCAGCTGCTGCAGTAGATAGAGTCGCAGCTCTGCCTGTTGCTGGGATGCACGGGTCTCTGCATTGATCTGCTGATCTGATCCCTCCAGTTCTGCAGGAGGTGTGGCCAGCTGCGCCAGGATCTGATCCTGCCTGGTTTTGAGCCGTCGCCGTTGAACCTCCAACAACAAGGTAAGCAGGCTGGCAGCCAGCAACAATCCTGCAACTTTCCACGCCTGACGCACCAGAAAGCTGGGTTGCCGCTCCTCTTCATAACTCTGCAGAGCTTCGAAAATAATGTTGGTCAGCCGATCCGCCCAGACCCTCCGTTCTAAGCCGTGAATCTGAGCATCCAGTTCGGTTACGGTCATCAGGTATTGATCATTAATCGTAATGACCAGTTCATTCTCGTTGTTAGGGGCAGAGCTAACCTCAATTTGAGAGGCAATCAGCTCCAATCCCTGGGAAGCAATGTCGTACAGTTGAGTTTCTATCGTTTGGATCCGTTGTTCCAGAGCCTCCCTGCTGACATCCGATGTAGGCACGGTAACCAGGAAAAGCTCTCGCCCATCCAGATGCACGGCCCCAACCAACGGACTGGATCCAAAAATATTCAGGATTTCCGAGAGTTCTTTTGGGGCAGTTGGCTGGAGAAAAGCAGCTGGAGTTGTTGCCTCCGGATCGGCTGCCTCCTGAGCATCGCTAGCGGGGGCGAGACTGGACCCTAAGCAGAGGATCAGCCCCATCCCCAGGCTCCACATCCAGATCTTGTAAAGTCGAACCATTCCTGGCATCGCCGCAAGAGTACTCTCTGACCTCGGATCTATAACAACATCTCAGAAGCGCCCCCAGCAAGATGAGTCGGATCTCCGCAGCCTGTCAGGATAGAAACCACACTATTCCGCCGGGTTAATCGATTGACTGTACGAACAGAAACTATTTATTATCAAATTATCGTCATTCAGGAGGTTTCCCATGATTAAGCTGCGCCGTCGTCATGAGCGGGGACACGCCAATTTTGGTTGGCTCGATAGTTATCACTCCTTCTCGTTTGGGAACTACTACGATCCTGAGCACATGGGATTTCGGGCTCTGCGAGTGATCAACGATGACAAAATTGCGGCAGGCTCCGGCTTTGGCACCCATCCCCACCGCGACATGGAGATTATTACCTATGTTCTGGAGGGGGCTGTGGAACACAAAGATAGTCTGGGGACGGGATCGATCATTCGCCCCGGCGAGATTCAGCGGATGACGGCTGGAACGGGCATTCTTCACAGTGAATACAACCCCTCCGAAACTGAGTTGACACACCTGCTGCAGATTTGGATCCTGCCTCAGCAACGGGGGTTAGAACCTAGCTATGAGCAAAAGGAGACGCATGTGGAGGAGACCCCAGGGCAGTTGAAGCTGATCGCAGCCGCTGATGGCAGCAATGGAGCGGTGACCATTCACCAGGATGTGGCCCTCTACGCAGGCAAACTCCAGGCTGGGGATCAGATCAGCTATGCTCTCCAACCCAATCGCCACGCCTGGATCCAGGTGGCCCGTGGCACCCTGAACCTGAATGGGCAGGATCTGCAGGCGGGAGATGGAGCTGCTATCAGTGATGAGGAAAGTCTGGATCTACGTGCTACTGCAGAAGCCGAAGTCCTGCTCTTCGATCTGGCTTAAGTTCCTGACCTTGGGTCAGTAGGTTCAATCCTCTAGCGCTGGGCCGATAAACGATCCAGGATCCTCCTGTGGTGTAAAAGGCAGCTGCTCAACTCAGTTGAGGTTATCTGGATCTAGCCCCAGAGAGCGAAGGTAGTCACGAAGTTGCTGGTTGGTTTGCCGTTCCAGTTCTAGTTGTTGTTCAGCTTGCTCTGCGCGTTGCTTTTGTTGATGGAGCTGTTCAGCCATTTTTTGCAGTTCCACAGTGGGTGGATCATAAGGTTCACCCGCTTTGCTGTGCCATAGTAAACATGAATATTGAATTCCTGCCAGTTGAATTTCAGCCTGACCAATGCCCAGACCGATCTCCTCCATCCACACCGGATCTCCTGGTAGCCAGACATAACCGGAATCTTCTAGCCTGTAGACCTCCAGGACTTCATGATCCTTGTACTTCAACGGGGATGGTAAGTAGACCGCATAGTATCGCACACCCAGTCGAGCATATTCCCCCATCTTCTCGTCATACTCGCGGTTGTAATTCTGGGAAACCATCTCCAGGACAAACTGTGGCACCTGATGCTCTTCCCAAACCCGGTAACTGCGGCGTCCACTGGCATCAGGTCTGCGGTTTACTCCCAGCGCCAGAAATCCATCGGGGACAATCGGATCTCTAGGCTGATCCTTGAAAGGGTGAAAAATAGCCATATCAACACCAAAGAACCAATCCTGCCGCTGTCCCCAGCGGATCAGCAGAGTGGTAAGCAGGAGGTTGGGGATCAGGTTCTGATCTTCATTGTCCACGGGGGTGTCATCAGTGTCGATGAGTTCATCAACGGAGGGAAACGTTCGATGAGCAGGATACTGAGACATGGTTGAAACGGAACTCTAGCAGGATCATACCGAGTCAGGCTTGTGAGTGTGTAAATTGATCCAGCAGGGCGATCCGATCCCATCTGTGAATGTTCTGAAATTTGTTATGTCTGAATAGGCCTTCAGATCCCCTTAATCCTACTCTGCAGCTGGATCTAGAATTCGGGGAACTTTGAAAAAGCGTTCTTCGCGGTCGGGAGCCCCCTCCAGGATCGTCTCTGGATCTGCCCAGGTCTCCACCTGATCGGGACGCAGCACCTGAGTCACATCATCCAGGGCATGAAAGGTGGGCTCCACTGAATCCGTATCCAACTGCTTGAGCTGCTCCACGTAAGCCAGAATGTCGGCCAATTGGCTGGTGAATTGCTCTTCTTCTTCAGGAGAGAGTTGTAGACGCGCCAGGTGAGCAACGTGCTGTACTTGTTCACGATCCAGCATGGGGCAGCCAACGGGAGAGGATAACGGGGATCAGTATAGATCGAGGTTGCCACGACCTGTGGTTTTCAGCCAGTTTTGGGCCTCAATGTAATTGTTGGGGGCAATGCGAATCGCACGGATCCAGTAGTCAGCCGCTTCATCAAAAAGGGCCTCTGCTTCTTCCTCTGCACCCTCTTCTTTTTTCTGCTCCCCTTGATGGTGCAGGAGCACCGCGATGTTGTTGAGGGCAGAGCAATGGCGAGGATTTAGCTCCAGGGCCTGGTGATAGTAGTCAAGAGCGGTTTCTAGGTTGCCGTTACTCTGATTGATCAGGCCGATGTTGTAGAGAATGTAGCTGCGATCGGTTTCATCCTCCTCCAGCTTCAGGGCTTCGTAGTAGTTGTCCAGGGCTTCTGCGTACTCACCATCCGCCTGGGCCGCCATGCCGCTGCGGTAATAGGCAAAGGCCTGCCGCTGATCTGTACTGACGCCTGGCATAAACTTTAGGATCAGATCCGCCACCACCGTGAAGGTCTTGTCGATAAAGTTATCGTTTTTCATGCTCCGAGGCATAACCGTTCCCCCGTTAATGACAGTGATGAGGAAGATCTCAAGGATCTAACTGATCAGTCTATCGCAACTCCCTGGTCCCCGATGCCAGCAAGCTATGATGGGAAAGCTGCATTCTTGAACATTCTGTGTCTCTCCCTCTCATTGCTGTTGTGGGACGTCCCAATGTGGGCAAGTCAACACTCGTCAACCGACTGGTGGGGGAGCGGGCTGTCATTGTGCATGATGAAGCCGGGGTGACTCGGGATCGGGTCTATCGGGACGCTGAGTGGCAGGGACAGCCTTTTCGGGTGGTGGATACTGGCGGACTGGTGTTTCACGATGACAGTGAATTTCTTCCCCAGATCCGGCAGCAGGTGGAATTGGCGCTGGCAGAAGCCCAGGCAGTGATCTTTGTGGTGGATGGCATGGAAGGCCCTTCCCCTGCCGACATGGAAGTTGCCGATTGGTTGCGCCGACAACCCCTCCCCGTCACCGTCGCGGTTAACAAGTGTGAGTCGGTGGCGATGGGAGTGGCTCAGGCAGCGGCTTTCTGGACTTTAGGTTTGGGAGAGCCGATCCCCTGCTCCGGGATCCATGGCAATGGGGTGGCAGAGGTCCTGGAAACCCTGCTTCCGGCCTTACCCAGGGTGGACTCCACCGCCGATCCGCAAACGCTGGGAGTGGCGATTGTGGGACGACCCAATGTCGGCAAGTCGAGTTTACTCAATGCCCTGGTGGGTTCGGATCGTGCCATTGTCAGTCCGATTGCAGGCACCACTCGCGATGCTCTGGATATGGAGGTGCAGTGGCAGGATCACAGGTTTCGTCTGATCGATACTGCTGGCATTCGCAAAAAGACCCGCATCCAGTACGGTGTTGAGTTCTTTAGTATTAACCGTGCCTTTAAAGCCATTCGCCGTGCCGATGTGGTGCTGCTGGTGCTGGATGCTCTAGAGGGGGTGAGTGAACAGGATCAACGGTTGGCCAACCGCATTCAGGAAGAGGGACGAGCCTGCGTGATCGTGGTGAACAAATGGGATGCCGTTGAAAAGGACAGCCACACCATCTATCAAGCCACCTCCGAGATCCAGAGCCGCCTCTACTTTATGGATTGGGCTCCCCTGATCTTTACCAGTGCCCTCACCGGACAACGGGTCCCCCGGATTCTGGAGGAGGTGCTTACTGTTGTCCAGAACTACCGCCGCCGGGTCTCCACCTCAGTGGTCAACGAGATCCTGCAGGATGTGCTCCTGTGGCAGTCGCCCCCCACCAATCGCCAGGGTCGTCAGGGGCGTATTTACTACGGCACGCAGGCCAGTAGTGAACCCCCGACGTTCGTGCTCTTTGTCAATGATCCTGAGTTATTTAAGGACAATTACCGCCGCTACATCGAAAAACAATTCCGCACCCATCTAGATTTCACGGGCACACCCATCCGCCTGATCTGGCGGGGCAAGTCGGAGCGGGAAATGGAGCGCAGTCGTCGCCGGGCTGCCGAAGCGGGAAAGGATCTGCAGATCATCAATCCCGCCCGCTAGCAGAAATAAGGCTTACCTCATATCACGGTCTAAGGACCGCCGCATTAGACCACTCTGCAACTGACATCTCTGAGATAAGGAGGCTGATCCAGACTAAGCTGGCCAATAAGAACTTGCAAGCAAACCCTGGAAGCAACATCAAAGTCTGGTTTTCCTCTAACAAAACCTGCGTTCTGATACGTGGGCATGCCGTAGATCTACTGAATTGGAGAAGGCCGATACCCTTGTTCTCTCAAGCTCTGATCCCAGTGATGCCTCAAGAATTATCTGATCAGGGTTGGTTTTGATCAGCTGAAAACCTTTTCTGGGGAGAACTCTTGTAGAAAGGATCCCTAAGGTGTCATCTCAAACAGTCTGGATTAAACAGCAGCGGAAGTGTTTCATAACACAAGCCTCTTTTTGTAGACTGTTTCATATCTGAGAGAGATCAGCTCATAGCTCAAGAGTATAAATTTGCTAGGGAAAATACGGATCCCAAATAATTTCAGATCTATTAGGGTCTGGATGTTCCCATAATTCAAACTGTTGTCATCTCAAGTCATTGGTGTTTCAGAATGCGAAGGCTGGGATCGAGTTGATGTGAATCCAAACAATCAAAGGTTTGCATGTCTCTATTGAATGATTACCGTAGAGAAGGTTTCATGCTGTCATTTCTAACCCCCTGGATCCGACTTATGTTGATTTTGATCTGTTCCCTTAGTTTGGTGGCTTGCTCGGGTGGATCGGAGACCTTGACACTACCTCCTCTCGTGGCCAGGGTAACTCCAGAGGTGACTGCTCCTACTCCGGTCAGTTCTCCTCAGCCAGCACCCACTGTAACCGGATCGACACCGGCAAGTTCATCTTCAGGGAGTGATGCCGAGGGGTTTGTTCCATCTCCTGCCTCAGATCAGAACACGGTTGTTAGTCAGAATCCTTCACCTGGTTCTCTGGGTAGTCCAGCCCCTGATCTGGGAGCGGGTGAGCCACCTGATCGACCCCGCCCTCAATTCTTGCCAAGACCTCAAGAGTCTCCGGTGGCTTCTCCAAGCCCGCAGGGATCACCAACAGCATCACCGTCTCCACAGGGATCAGCAACTCCTGAACCACAAACACCTGATCCTTCTCCACCAGCAGCCAATCCTACCCCAGGATCTGAGGATGGATTGCTCTCAGATGAGGAGTTAGAAGCTCGCTTTCCAGATCTGCCGCCTGAACCGGATCCTGAACTCAATAATCAGACCATCGCTGGCATTGATCTGGATGGGGATGAGTTGCGAGATGATGTGCAGAGATATATCTACAAGCGCTTTCCTGATGATGATCAAGGTCGCAATGCACTGCTAAGGTATGCAATTGCTCAACAGAATGTTCTCCTCACAGCTGATGATCGGGAGGCTTCGATCGAAGCGACACGTCGCGCTTTCAAGACTTGGGAGTGTATATCTTGGATTTTTGTTGACTCAAGAGACATGGATATTGAGATACCAATCTCAATTACTAACGAGATATTAATTGTGATCGAAAATACCAAAGAACGTGTTATTGCTTCACTCAAATCCGATCACAATTTTTCTGGTCAAACTTATTTCCTCCCTCCGGAAAGTACTAGTCAATCCTGTAATGAGTAATAAAACTCTGTAAATCAAAATCCAGAAAACTAAAATTTAGTGGCAAAAATGAAAAAAGTCAATGCAGTATTTAATCATGCAATAAGAATTGTGATTCTTATGATTTCTCTATCACTTTACGCTTGTCAAGGAAATACCCCTACGGCAATTAATTATAGTCAGCAATCATCTGCATTTCTCCAAACATCTGTAGAAGATGATGTAACTATATTATTTGGCAATGGAGTAAATACTGCTGATGACGCAGCATTAAAGAATACTGATCGCATACGCAGAGCAGTTCAAGCAAATGAACAAAATGTGTTGATAAGAATTAATGAGAATATTGGCCAGATCAGAGGTTATGCCCCAGCATGGAATACTGATCTGCTAGATATAGCAACTGAACTTCAGATCTATCAATCTATAGCGCAGAAATTAATTGAAAGTGGAGCTGATGAAGATACGGCTTGGACATATGCTAGAGCTATTGCTACTATAGGAACTGGAGGATTAACAACTGTCCTGACTTTACCTCTAGGATTTCCTTTAGGTCCAATAACTAATATTCTATCCCAAGTCCCAATACAGATAGATTTAACTGAGGCACAAGCCCAGAGCTTTGAAAATCTTGCGGAGATGCTTGCAACATATGAAGCTATTCTCGATAACCCCCGATCACATGTATTACTAGTAGCTCAGTCCCAAGGTAATTTTCTGGGAAAACTATCCTATGAGAGCCTTAATAAAAATGAGCAATGTAGATTTACTTCTGTCTCTGTTGCAAATCCTTTAGGTAGCCCACTTGATGGTGATCTGAGATATATTACTTTCCCGGATGACACCGTAGTCAATGCCATCAGAACTTTCACTTTTCCAGTTGCCCCAGGATCAGGAGCAACCCCTCTTCCTCCTTTACCACCAAATAGTGAAGCTAGAGGAGATATTCCTTGTACAAATCCAGTGGGAGAGGATCCTACAAGGCATCGCTTTGATTTGTCATACTTCTGTAAATCATTGCCTTTCCGAAATACTGTTCTTGATCTCATTGGACAAGCGGCTGAAAGATCTCGCGAGAAGAGTAGAGGTGTAGAGTGTGCAGACATTGTAATTGATGAATTCACCTTGCCACCTGTCACTGATGGTGGACCAGAGGATCTATTCATTCGCGCTTTTCTCACAGATTCCGAAGAGACCTCTGAGAATGAGGAAGATGGGCGTACTCCCCTTCGTGATGATCAGGGCAATATTATTCCTGTAGAGATCATTCTTGAACCAGTGCGCGGAAGCCTTCGGAGTGCTCAAGGTGTAACTGGCAGCGATGGAATTCTGCGTGGCCAGACAGATGATGAGGGCGTTCTGAGAGCTACTGCCACCATTTCCTCAGTTTTACCCCCAGATGCTCAATACATGCTGGTCACAGCAACTGCACAATATGAAGGGGAAAATGATCTGATCCTAGAAACAACTGCTGGTCCTCGACGCATGGATCTTATTGATGATGAGGATGACGAGGAAGATGACGAGGAACTAGGTGGTGGTAGTGTTGAGCGAGGTAGAGGTAATATTGTTGGCGATCCCCATATCTACACCATTGATCGAGAGCACTTCAGCTTCATGGGATCTGGAGAGTACCTGCTGATCAGATCAGAGCCCTTTATCTCAGAATTATCTCCTCGATTTGATCCAGGTACCCCACAGCCGCTAGAACCCTTTGAGCTCCAGGCCCGCTTCCGACCCTTTGCAGGTAGCAGAGTCGCTACCATGACCAGTGCAATTGCCTTTCGCATTGGCGAAGATCGTTATTCAATCACTCTCAATCCTCAGCCAGAGATATATGTCAACGATCAACTTGTCCAATTTACGCCTGGTATCGTCCTTTCATTCCTCAGCTCACGTGCAGTGCTAAGCCAGTTAGGCACTTATGAATTTGGATCGAGCACTACAGGAGCCAGGGTAAATGTGACTCCCTACTTTACAGATTCCGATCTGTTTGCCCACTTATCTCTGTCTCCATTTCTTCCCGAAGATTACCGAGGCGGAATTACAGGTATGTTAGGTAACTTCGACGGAAACTCAAATAATGATCTTGTGAGTGCCCAGGGTCAACCGATATCCACAGAAGACTTTAATGAGTTCTACAGGATCTTCGGGGATAGCTGGCGTATCAATCCAAGCGAGTCACTGTTCGTTTATCGGGCAGGAGAAAACACGGAAACCTTCACAGATCTTTCCTTCCCTTCCAGTTTCCCTGAGTTTACAGAGCGAGAGATCCGTCAGGCTACTGAGCTATGTGAACAGATCCCACGAAACCCAGCCATTATCGATATTCAGGATTGCATCTTTGATGTAGCAGTCATGGGTGGAGGCATATTGGGTGCCTATGGTGGAGAAGGTACTGAGTTACCCTTACCTCTGGAATCCATGGATCCTCAACTGGTACAGATCTTGAGAGATGCCACAGATTTTCAGGTTGATGATATCTTTCCTTCCGATCTTTTAGAGGTTAAGCTCCTAAACCTATCTGGTGTTTCTTCTCTCAGAGGTTTAGAAACTGCTCGCCTGGATAACTTGCAACAATTAGGAATTGTAAGCAATGATCTGACCAGTCTGGCTGGACTACCGAGTCAGCTCCCCAGTTTGGTTGAACTGGATATCAGGTTTAATCCTATGCTCCAAAGTTTAGAGGGATTGCCAGAAACCCTGGGTTCTCTTGAAGCCCTTGCTCTTGACGGGAGTAAATTACAGACTCTGAAAGATCTACCTCAGGAGCTACCCAACCTATCGATTCTGAGGATCAATGACAATGATGAACTCATTGATCTTCAAGGTTTACCTCAGGCATTGCCTCAACTAACAGAGCTATCAATCCAGGGTAATGATAGTTTACAAACCCTGGAGGGTATTCCCCAGTCCATGCCGTTGTCAGTCAGCATCTCAATATCAGATAACGCATCACTTCAGAGCCTTGTGGGGATGCCCCAGAGTCTGCCAAATCTAAATGGACTGAATATTTCCTTCAATGAGAAATTGCAGAGCCTTGTGGGGATGCCCCAGTTGATGCCAAACATATCCAGGCTCAGTATAGGTCAAACTCAGATCACCAACCTGCAAGGGATGTCTCAGGATCTGCCCAACTTACTTCGACTGGATATCAGCAACAACCCGCAGTTGTTCAATCTGGATGGAATGCCGCCGAGTTTGCCAAGGTTAGATGACCTCGTAATCTCAAGTAACTTTCAGTTACAGAGCCTTCAGGGAATGACTCAGTCCTTATCTGCGTTAACTGGCCTATCTTTGTCCAACAACGCTCTACAAGATTTAGTAGGGATTACGCAGAATCTACCTGGCCTCAAGATCTTATCAATCAAGAATATTGGATCACTACAGGGACTACCTGATCGGCTAGATCAGCTCACTCAGCTTTCATTATCGGAAAAAGGCCAATCTGAACTTGCATCTCTAGATCCAGATAATCTAATCGGGCTACCCATGACATTACCAAGCCTGATCGAGTTCGAGATAGGTTCTGTAAATACTTTTAATTTGAAAAGCTTAGAGGGAATGCCTCAGGAAATGCCATTACTAACCAGCTTATCGATCAATGCAGAAATAAACACTCTGGAAGGAATGCCAGATCAGTTGCCAGCACTCACCTCGCTAACCCTAAAGTCTAAGGAATTAGAAAATTTTAGAGGAATGCCTCAGTCTCTACCCCGTTTAACTTCTTTAAGTATTTCTGGACAAATCAGTCAAAGTCAACTTGCCACTGCAACTGCTGTCCCAGATCTGGTTGGTTTTACTCAAGATATGCCAGACCTCATAAGTCTTTCGATCAACAACATTGCGTTAGAGAGTCTCCAGGGATTGCCAGCTACATTACCAAATCTAACTAACCTTGACATTGTTGGAGCCAGAGACTTAAAGAACTTAATTGGAATGCCTCAGAATATGCCAGCCTTGAGGTTCTTCCGACTTACTACCTCCACTCGCAGTGGACTTGAAACCCTCCAGGGAATGCCCCAAGAACTTTTGGATCTTCGGACTCTTTTTATTAGTCAGACCCGGCTGACTAACCTGATCGGGATCTCGTCTGTTCCCAACCTGCAAACTATCTCGATCTCGAACCCAACTTTAGCCGTTGCTGCTTACTGTGAGGTGCAAGATCGGCTGCCCGCAAGCATCCTTGCTCAAGTAGGTGCAGTTTGCTCATAACCTGTTGATACTCTATCTGATCGAAAGAGAGGAATTTATGTTTGTTTGCAACCTTACTCAAGGTGGTATAGCTTCTGAGCCGGAAAAGCATAAACTAGTAGTCAGTCATGACTAAATTTTGGGGTAATTGCTGGGGTATCACCCGAAAAATCAGTCCTCACTGAATACTAGTTGGCAGAGAAGATCATCTCAGCCATGGCCTCAAATCCCGCATCCAGCAACTGATCCAGAACCGACTGAGCCGAGGAGCGATTGTTGTAAAGTCCTGCCTGCCAGACACTTCGCCCATTAAAGATGGTTTCGTCAGCATCGGGCACCAGTTCCTGTAGCTTCTGCAGGTTATCGCTGGCACTCGGGATCACCAGGACACGAAATTGTGCAGCATTGTTGTTACTGGCAGCCAACGGTGGTGCACTGGTCGAAGCAGGTGGAGGGCTAGCTTGTGCCAAAGGTGGGGGAGAAGCAGGGCGACGATTCGGCGGCGGCAGGAGTGTGGTGATATCTGTCAAGGATTGATCAGGTTCTGTGGTCACCTCGTCCGGAGTACTGGCACTTGGGGTCACGGGTGCAGCTGTTGCTGCTGGATTGGCGTCAGGGGTGAAGGGTACGGCCTTAAACTCCAGGACCTCTCCATTTCCCGAGGTGCTGGGCTGGCTGGGGGGAGCCACCGCAGGGCGACTGACGGGTGCTGGCGTGGTTGGAGCCAGAGTTGGAGGAGGCAGAGTGACTGCCAGCGGAGCCGGAGAAGCAGCGGGAGCGGGAGAGGGCAGAGTGACTGCTAGTGGAGCGGGTGATGCAGCCGGAGGGGGAGAGGGCAGAGTGACTGCTAGTGGAGCGGGTGATGCAGCCGGAGGGGGAGAGGGCAGAGTGGCTGCTAGTGGAGCCGGAGAAGCAACCGGAGGGGGAGAGGGCAGAGTGGCTGCTAGTGGAGCGGGTGATGCAGCAGAAGCAGGGGGTGGAGTGGGCGCAGACTGCACAGGGGTGGGGGGAAGGGAGAGACTGCCCTCGGCAACTTCCTGAGGAGCTGTGGCTGCAGCCTGAGCGATCGCCTGACCACTAAGACTCACCTCTCCTTTGGTTTCTCCAGCAAGAGAATTGCCAAAGGCCACCAGACTGATCCCCCGTGTGGAATTGTGGATATCCAGCTGGCCATTGCCCTCAAATCTATTGTTCCCTGGGTCGTTCGGAGTTCCCAGATCTGGAGATCCCTGGCTGATGGCAACAATACCTGCCTCCAGGTTTCTGCTAATCAGATTTCCGCGCAGCTTGGGCTGAGCACTGCCCCCAACGATCACACCGCTGCGGTTCTGAAGAATCCGGTTGTCCTGCACCAGCGGAGAAGACTTCTGGTCGATCATGATACCGAAGCCAGTTTCCTGAAAGAGATTGTTGATGACTTTCGGGGTCGATGTCCCCAGAATGGAAATCCCATTGGCTCCATTTTTATAAAAACGGTTGCCCTCCACATGGGGAGCGGAGGCTCCTGTCATGAAGATGCCATCGTGGATGCTGCCCACGAAGCTGTTGTTGTAAACACTGGCATCCGAAGATTCCAACCAGAGGGCATAACCCCGACGACCTTCATTGCGTATAGAGACCCCGCGCACCTGAGATCCAGGTTGGGCCAGCAGCGCAATGTTCTGGCGTGCCAATGTGGGACTGATAAAGGTGCCTCCTCCCGAGATCAAATATCCTTCTCCTAGAGAGGCTTCATCCCCCCGCAGAATCACCCCCTTGGGCAACTCAATCGGAAAGGTTTCACCACTGGCTTCGGTGTATTCTCCTGGTAGCAACTGCACGAGCACCCCGGCCCCGGCCTGAGTCAGGGCATACGTGATGGTTTGGAAGGGGGCATTGCGAGATCCATCTCCATTGGTATCACTGCCGCTGGCCGCATCGACATAAATGACCGACAGATTGCTGGGAAGCGCCGGGACCGAAGGACTGACCTGATCCCCGGATAAGGTCGCATCCAAACTGGTTTGGGCCATGCCTGGCCACAGCAGGGTTGTCCCCCACACAAAAGCTGTACCGATCAGGAGCAAGCTCTGGCGACCTCGCTTGTTGTCCAGGAAGAGTGAGAGTGCAACAACTGTGGGATTGGCGATCCTGAAACCAGAAAACTTGGGGAACATCATAATTTCTCACACAGGCAGAGTTAAGGAGCTGGCAAAATTGAAGCGATTGTAACAAACTGGGCAGAGACTGTCCTGCGGCTAACCCTACGACTTGATGTGGAAAACAGGCTCGGGTGGGAGACCACCAGATCGACCCCTGCAAAAGGGTTTCCCCATTCAGAATAATCTCTTCCGAACCTGGGATAACAGCCGGATCGCAACCTGATTTTGACCTGATTGACATGGACTGCAAGGGACTTGAACCCTCAACCTCCTGAATGCAAATCAGGTGCTCTACCGTTGAGCTAACAGCCCAGAGTAGGAATGATAGGAGTTGAACCTATGACTTCTGCCCTCGGTGGGATCTGGAATTTGGTGCTCATGGTAGGATGCGTTGGCGAAGTATTAAATGTCAACTCACTTGGGCTCTTCCCAGCTTTTGGTGATCCTGGCAGATCCCTGAGACTCAAGGGGCTGGAGGTTCAGCATCACTTATCCTGCCATAATCATTTGCTTCTCCAGCCGATCAATGCCTGCTCGATCATACATTTGCCGTTTGAGCATCTTCAGACGATTGATGAGTCCTTCCACTGGACCATTGTTGACCCCCAGGGTCAGACTCGCTCGCACAGCAGCATAGTCGTCCAAAAGGTCTTTCCTCTGATCCTCACTGGATTACATCTTCATCATGATAAGGTCCATGCTGCAGGTTCCTCCTGCTCGCGTGACGCAGGTTTGGTAACGTGGACAGGACAGCCTGCCCGCAAAGCATGTTGTCTCAGAATCAGAGCACGGGAGTCAGTGGTTTATGCAGTTGGGAGCAACCTACTTGGGTCACGAAGGCTGTGAGTTTGTGGTCTGGGCACCACATTTGGAGACTCTAGAGCTGCGATTGCTGACCCCTGAAGAACAGTTGATTCCATTGCAGCGGCGGGAAGGGGGTCTTTGGCAGGCCAAGGTCTCTGGTGTTGTGCCCGGAAGTCGTTACCTTTACCGGCTGAATCAGTCCCAACTCTGGCCCGATCCCGTTTCCCACTGGCAACCGGAAGGAGTCCACCAGCCCTCTGCTGTTGTGGATCATGGCAGCTTTACCTGGCAGGATCAGGAGTGGCAAGGGATCCCACTGCCGGATCTGATTCTCTACGAGATCCATGTGGGCACCTTTACCCCGGAAGGCACCTTTGCTGGCGTGATTGAGAGACTTCCGGATCTAAAGGCTCTGGGGATTAATGCTCTGGAGATCATGCCCGTGGCTCAGTGTCCGGGGGAACGCAACTGGGGGTATGACGGGGTTTATCCCTTTGCCGTGCAACAGTCTTTCGGTGGACCCGAAGGTCTGAAGGCGTTGGTGAATGCCTGTCACCAGGAGGGGATCGCGGTCTTTCTGGATGTGGTCTACAACCACTTTGGTCCTGAGGGCAATTACACCTGGGCCTATGCCCCCTACCTCACGGATAAGTATCGGACCCCCTGGGGCAGCGCCATTAATTTTGATGATGCCGAGTCGGATGGGGTACGGGAGTATTTCATCCAGAATGCTCTCCACTGGCTGGAACAGTATCACATTGACGGCCTCCGTCTGGATGCAGTGCATGCCATCTACGACTTCAGTGCCTATCCCTTTCTGGCGGAACTGGCGGATCGGGTAGAGCAACTCTCCAGTGACAGTTACCGTCGTTACCTGATTGCCGAAAGCGATCTGAATGATGTCAAACTCATTAGACCCCGTCGACTGGGGGGATATGACCTGGATTCCCAGTGGAGTGATGATTTTCACCATGCGCTACACGCTTTGCTGACGGGAGAATCCAACGGTTACTACGATGACTTCGGGTCGATTGAGGATATGGCCAAGGTTTACCAGCAGGGATATGTCTATACAGGTCAGTATTCTCGCCATCGTCTCCGCCGTCATGGAAATGATCCCAGTGATCGGCCCGGTTCTCAGTTTGTGGTCTGCTGTCAGAACCACGATCAGGTGGGTAACCGGATGTTGGGGGATCGACTCAGTACCCTGATTCCCTTTTCAGCCCAAAAGTTGGCGGCAGCAGCTGTGCTTTTGTCTCCCTTTATACCGATGCTATTTATGGGGGAAGAATACGGGGAAACGGCTCCCTTCCTCTATTTTGTGCACCATGGCGATCCCAATCTGGTGGCAGCAGTACGCAACGGGCGGCGGGAGGAATTTAAATCATTTGCCTGGCAGGGTGAAGTTCCGGATCCGCAGTCAGAAGGCACATTTCAACGCAGCAAGCTACAGTGGGGGCAGCGCCATGAAAACCATCACCAAACGTTATGGAAGTTTTACCAGACTCTGATTCAGCTGCGCCGCCAGCTATCCCCGCTTCGCTATCTGAATAAGGATCACCTGCACGCAACACCCCAACTGGAAAAACGCCTGCTCTGGGTCCACCGCTGGCATGAGAGTGAACAGGTGGTGTTTGTGCTGGGCTTTAATCCAGAGCCCGTCAAGACTGAGGCCCTTCTTCCGGCAGGGCAGTGGCACAAATGTTTGGATGCCTCGGATCCTGAATGGCTGAGTGATTCCAGTCCCGGGCATCCTTTGCCCGCCTACCTGGTGACGGGTCAGTCAGTGCAGCTGGATCCTTTTGCGTTTGCCCTTTATCACGCTACCCCCAATTAAGGAGGTCTGGATGCGGATCCCTCTCGTTACCTATCGCATACAATTCAACCCATCTTTTACCTTTGACCACTGTAAACAGATCCTTCCCTATTTGCAGCAACTGGGGATCTCTGATATTTATGCCTCTCCCATCTTTCAGGCTCGACAGGGGAGTATGCATGGCTATGATGTTGTCGATCCCAATCAGATCAATCGTGAACTGGGGGGAGAAGAAAGCTTTCTGGACCTGGCTCAAGAACGTGAGGATCGCAATATTGGCTGGCTGCAGGATATTGTCCCCAATCATATGGCCTATGACGGACAGAACAGCATGCTCATGGATGTGCTGGAAAGCGGACAGGATTCTGATTTTTACCATTATTTTGATGTCAACTGGAATCATGTTTATGAGAATATTCAGGGGCGGATCTTGGCCCCTTTTCTAGGAGAGTTTTATGGTGTTTGTCTGGAGCGGGGAGATATTCAGCTTAACTATGATGAATCCGGACTCAGTATTCGTTATTACGATCTTCATTTGCCTCTTAATATCAACACATATAGTACTGTTTTTACCTATAATCTAAACAAACTCAAAAGAAGATTACGGCGTGATCCTAATTATATGAGATTGCTAGCGGTTCTCTATAGTTTGCGCTCTATTCCTTCCAAAGAGGATCTACTAGAAAGGCGAGATCAGATCTCTTTTGCCAAAGAACTGTTGTGGGAACTCTATCAAACCCCAGATATTCGTCAATATATTGATGAAGCTATCGCCACCTTCAATGGCAAGCCAGGAGACTCAGCCAGCTTTGATCTAATGGATGATTTGTTGAATCAGCAGTACTTTCATCTTACATTCTGGAAAGTGGGGGCAGAGGAGATCAACTATCGTCGCTTTTTTACGATTAATGAACTGATTGCTGTGCGCATGCAGGATAAGGAGGTCTTTCAACAACACCACGGCTTGACCTTGAAATTCCTGGAGGAAAAGCACTTTGACGGTGTACGTATTGATCACATTGATGGCATTCTCGATCCTGTTGAGTATCTGAAGCGGCTGAGAGAAAAATCTCCTGGCGCCTATATTGTCATTGAAAAAATCCTAGAGTCTCATGAACAACTGTCCAGTGAATGGCCGATCCAGGGAACCTCAGGCTACGACTTTCTTAATAAATTGAATGGATTATTTTGTCAGGCTGAGCATGGGGATGTCTTTAGTCAGATCTATAATAAATTTATTGGAACGCGGTATAGCTATTCTGAGATTGTTGATTCTAAAAAACGCCTGATACTTGATACCAATCTTTCTGGTGATGTCGATAATCTTGCCTATGCCTTTAAGCAGATTGCCAGTCGCCATCGGTATACCAATGATCTGACCTTTTCCAGTATGCGTAAGGCTCTGGTAGAAGTCTTGGTGGCCTTTCCTGTTTACAGGATCTATGTCGAGAACAGTTCTCTCTCCGAAGCTGAGCAGGCCTACATACATCAGGCGCTAGAGTTGGCCCGCGAAAATGCTCCCATTCTGCTAAATGAATTGAAATTTATTGAGAAGGTCCTCCTCCTGGACTACGCTGATTTCCTCTCAGTTGAAGAACGGAAACCTTGGATTGATTTTACGGAACGACTACAACAGCTCTCCAGTGCGCTGATGGCCAAAGGAGTGGAAGACACAGCCTTCTACGTCTACAATCGTCTGCTAGCCTTGAACGAAGTGGGAGGAGATCCAGGCACTTTTGGCACCACCCTGACTGAATTTCACCAGTACAATCAACACCGGGCCGCCACCTGGTCCAGTGCCCTCAATGCCACGGCTACCCATGACACCAAACGTGGCGAAGATACTCGGGCTCGCCTCCAGATTCTTTCCGAATTGCCGGAAGAGTGGCAGCGTTGTTTAGATGAATGGCATCAACTGAATAGCCAGTGGAAACGAAACCGTAAACGATCAGAACTTCCCAACCGCAACGATGAGTACTTCATTTATCAAACATTGCTGGGATCCTATCCCTTTTATGACTACGAGTATTCACAATTTGTTGATCGGGTGAAAGCGTATGTGGTCAAGGCAGTGCGAGAGGCGAAGGTCCATACCGCCTGGCTGCGACCCGACAGCGAGTATGAAGAAGCAGCCGAACACTTTGTAGAGAGGATCTTAGAACGTTCTGAAAACAATGAGTTTTTGAGGTCATTTATTCCTTTCCAGCAAAAGATCCAGCATTATGGTATTTTTAACTCCCTCTCTCAACTGACGATTAAACTTACGGCCCCGGGAGTTCCAGATATCTACCAGGGAACAGAATTATGGGATCTGAGCATGGTGGATCCTGACAATCGTCGTCCTGTGGATTACCAGCAACGTTTTCACTTCCTCACGGATATGAATAAAAAATTGGAGCAAGATCCCCTGCATCTCCTGAAAGAACTGTTGAGTGACCGCCGTGATGGCCGGATTAAATTATTCCTGATGGCCCAGATTTTGAAACAACGGCACCACTTTCCCCAACTGTTCCAGGAAGGCAGCTATTTGCCTTTGGATGTTGTAGGATCCCAGTCAGAGCATGTGATAGCCTTTGCACGTCAGTATCAGAAGCAGATCTTCCTGGTGGTTGTCCCCAGATTTTTAACTGCAGTGATCCCCGTGGGCCAGGATCCTTTGGGTGAAGAGGTTTGGCAGGATACACTGGTGGAACTGCCTCCAGAGAGCGGCAGCAACTGGCAGGATATTCTGACTCAGCAAAAGCTCAAGGCCACCAAGCAGGGGATGTTACCCGTCGCCAAGATCCTGCAACACTGCCCCGTGGGCTTGCTGTTGCACTCCAGTTAGTCGGGCTCCCCCGCTAAGGTGCGCTGCATAAAGGGGGTCAGCTCCTGGTTGAGTCGCCCTGTCTGGACGAATTCTGCGTAAACATTGGCCTCAATCGAGAGCAACTCCTGTCTGACCAGCTCAACTGCATATGCACTCAGCTGGGGATATTCATCCGTTAACTGCTCAAGTTCTTCCTGCAGATGATTCAGCTCACCTTCGATCAAACTCATTTGGTAACGATAAAATTCGGGTTCAACATCAGGACGGGTTTCTATCTGGCTCAGGTGATTCCGGACCTGCGTGAGTGCCACCTGGCGAGCTTGCAACTCTCGATATCGTTGCTGCACAGATTGATCCCCCAGCAGCTGTAATCGGTGGAGAAGGGGTTTAATCGTCAGCCCCTGCACCAACAGTGTGAAGAGAACCACTCCAAAAATGGTGGTGATCACTGTATCCCGTTGCTCTACTCCCATGGGTAAACTGAGGGCCAATGCAATCGTCACAGATCCCCGCAGTCCCCCCCACCAGAGTACCGTTTGCTCACGCAGACTAATCCGAGATTTGAGTACGGTATTGCTAAACCAGCTCAACCCGTAAATGACCAGTATACGGGCAGTGATCATGGCCGCAATGGTGATGAAAATTGGGGCAAGATTTTGTTCAAGACTGCTGAAGCGCATCTGATCGCCAATCAGTAAGAAGACAATGGAATTCACCAGGAAGGCGACAAACTCCCAGAACTCACTCACGATCAGTCGGGTCCGCGGGTTCATGCCAATCCGAGAGCCGAAGTTACCCAAAATCAACCCACACATCACCACGGCAATCACACCTGATCCACCCAGGCTCTCCCCCAGCAGGTAGGTGCCGTAGGCGGCAATCAATGTCAGAGATTGTTCCACCAGGGGCAGATCAAATCGCTGGGTTAGATAAGAGATGCCGAACCCGATCAGCAGCCCGATCCCTGTGCCAATCCCCACAAAGGCTACAAACTGGATCGTGGTGGTCCGCAGTGAAAAGCCTTCTGGTCCGATCATGAGGCTGATCAACAGGCTGAAAGCAACTACCGCCACGCCATCATTAAAGAGACTTTCCCCCTCCATCAGGGTTTTCAGTCGATCCTTCACCCCCAGTTCCCGAAACAGGGCAATCACTGAGATGGGATCAGTGGCCGCAAGGCTGGCCCCCACCAACAGGGAGATCAGCAGCGGAAACCCTGCCAACTGCCAGAGACTCACCCCGACCACCAGCAGGGAAATCCCCACCCCAACCAGAGCAAACAGGAGAATGGGACCCAGGTCATGGCGCAGATCCCGCCATTTCAAGTTCCAGCCAGCTTCAAAGAGCAGCGGGGGCAAAAAAAGGGTGAGGATCAGTTCGGGAGAGAGGTTTACCAGGCGCACATCCACCAGGGCCAATCCCGATCCCACGATCACCAGCAGCAGGGTATAGGGAATTTGACGCACCCACTGCAACACCTGAGACAGGGTGGCAACACTCAGGGAGATGGTGGTGACCAGCAGAAACCGCTCTAACCCCTCTTTGAGACTATCGGCTTCTGCAAGCGCTTCTACAGCCATACCTCTCCTCAATCCAGGCTGACCCTGTTCATGCTACCAGCAGACTGCTCAGGCAGCCGATGTCCTCCTCAAGCCTTTGTTTCTCCCTGAGAATGACGGCAGCCCATTTGAAAAGCAAGAGCAGGGAGCAACCGAAACAGGGCGGGAAAGATCCAGCACATCCATATCAGGGGCAATACCACTTTAGTGAAATCGTAGGCTGGATAGCAGTGGGTTTGCATGTCGAAGTCTGGGGTAGTTTCAGAGTCTGGCCCCATCGTTGGAGAAGCAATGGCTACGGTAATTCAGATCCTCTGCTGTACTGGGAGAATTGACCTCATCGCTGGCTAAAAGCCTAACTTTTCCGGACTGCAGCTGAATTAAAGTAGGTACATGATCTGTGGAGATTTAACATGCCGGAGGCGATCACCCCTGAGCAGTTAAAGATGGCACTGCTCGTCCTCCTCTCGGGACTGGGTACGGTCCTCACGATTCTTGGTATTCAGTTTGCTCAACAACGGCTGCTGCCCTTCCTGAAAACCTTTATCTCGCCTTCGATGCAGGAGCTGTATCGGCAGGTGATTCAGCCTTGTCAATTGGGGGTGGCGATTCTGATCGGTCTGAGCTTGGTCGATCTGAGCTTGATTACCTTCCCCCTTCCGGATTGGGTGGAGGTGCCGGAACTGTTCCTGAGTCTATCGGTGGTGGTGCTGCTGATCTGGGTGGGATCGCGGCTGGTGAAGCAGGTGTTTGACGTCTATCTGCTGGATGTCACCCTCCGCAGTGGTCGCAAGGTCAACAGTGAACTGCTGATCGTGGGGAAAGTTTTGGTCAATCTGGCCATCGTCCTGGTGGCTCTGGTCACCTTTGCCCAAACCCATCAGATTAATATCATCGGATTGTTTGCCAGCTTAGGGATCGGGGGTCTAGCGGTGGCCTTCTCCGCCCAAAAAATCCTTGAGCAATTGCTGGGGGGCGTGGTGATCTACGTCGATCGTCCCTTCGTGGTGGATGACTATATTGGTTTGCCCGATGGTACCTTTGGCCGGGTAGAATCCATCGGCTTACGCTCGACCAAAATTCGCACCTCGGGTAAAGGCACCTTAAAAGTTATCCCCAATAATTCCTTAACCCAGTTACATATTGAGAACTTCTCCGGGGGAAAGAAGGTCATGTCCCTTTTTTATCTGGTGTTTGAACGGGTGGTCACTGTTGAAGAACAAGCACTGATCAGGCAGGTCATACTGGAAAGCACCGATGACATTATTGGCATTGACAATCGCAGTACAGATATTGTGTTTCGAGATACTGCTCATCCAGAAGATCCCCGTTCCCGCAAGACTGAAGCTCAGATCACGCTCTTTATTTTGGGGACCGGAGAGATCTCACTGGAGTTAAGGCGGCAGCTATTGGATCTGGCCAACCAGAATATGACACGCCAGCTCAAGAAGTTTGACATTGACTTTAAGAGTGAGCAACCCACGATCTATGTGGATGCCCCGATCACGATTTAAATCCCACAGTATTCCAGGAGGTGGAAACGTTGTAGAAGCAGAGGCTGTGTTTGCGCCTGGAAACGATTGGGGTATGCTGTCGGAGTTCTATTTTTCTCTACGCGCCCCTCGCCGTCTTAGCTTTTTGGGTGATCTATGCGACTGATCTCACGGATACTCATCATGGTGTTGATGATCAGTCTTGGGTTCATGCCCTCCCTGGCCCAGGAAGAGGTGTTCCCCACCCCCGAACCCCAGAACAATACAGCAGTGGTGCAACTGGATGGGCAAATTTTATTTGAGGTGAGGTCGTTAGCCACCTTCCCGGCACAATTTAGGGCCAACCAGGCCAATGAAGAGATCCAGACGGCCCTGAGTACTCTGGAACAACCACAGGTCGACGTTATAGAGCGAGAGGGATTGCCTGTCATTAATCTCAATGGCCGCTATCTTCTCACCGTCACCGAGGTGGATACTTCCCAGGGGCGCACCCCTCAACAACAAGCGCAAGAATGGGCCAGTACGCTTCGGGATAGATTTTCCCAGGCCATTCGCGAACGCACACCCGCCTATTTGCAGGAAGCGGCACTGCGCAGTTTGCTGGCTTTAGGGGCGGCGATCCTGTTGCAGTCGTTATTTTTCTGGATGGGAAAACGCTGGTCCCGAGCCCGGATCAGCCAATCGGATCCGATGGCGGCTTTTCTCACCAACCTGATTCAGATCATCCTCGCCATTGTCCTCTGGTCTTACTCCGCTTTTTTCATTACCCGCCAGTTTCCCCTGACCCGAGATTGGTTTTTTAAATTCAGCCAGTTATTTGGTCTGGATCTGGTCCAGGATCTGGCCCCCCGCTGGCCCCTCTTTTGGGGGTTGGTTATCCTCTCCCTGCTAGTAGGGTATGCAACCCCGACACTGGTGCTGATGATCTCTAGACGCCTGGGTTCTGACAAAGTTTTTGGGGTGATCGCCCACATCCTTGAGCATCTAGAGGGGGCGCTGCAACTGGCGGGCACTGTGGTGCTGCTCAATCTCTGTGTCTACATCCTGGAACCTTTCCCGATTCTGCAGTCTCTGCTGCGACCCTGGTTAGATCTGGCTCTGGTTAGCAGTCTGGCCTGGTTGATTTCGCAAATCTTTCGTCAGGCTGTCCGCCTTTACGGCATTGAGGTGATTCGGAAGCTCGGTTATGAGGTGGATGACTTTGTTCTGGTTCTGGAAACAGTGGCCAATGTCATTATTGTGATCCTGGCCATATTTGCCTTTGCCCAAAGCCGTCGCTTTAACCTGATTGGGATGCTAGCCAGCTTTGGTCTTGGGGGGATTGCGATTGCATTTGCGGCCCAAAAGATTCTGGAACAGCTGCTCAGTACCATTGTTCTCTATCTGGATCGACCCTTTTCTCCCGGAGACTACATCCGCTTAACCGATGATCTGATTGGCCGCGTCGAATCCATTGGTCTGCGTTCCACCAAGATCCGCATCATTGCTAAAAGCACGCTCCTGGTGGTCCCCAACTCGAATTTAATCAATCAGGAAATTGAAAATCTAACCATGGCCAAAAAGGTGATGGTCATGCTAAACCTGGATTTTCACAAACATCTTTCTGAGCAAAACCGAGCCCTGGTGCGGCAGGTGATCAAGGAGAGTACAGATACGCTGTTTGGAATTGATCCTGGCAGCACCAATATTGTTTTATTTCCAGGTGAGGATCAAGAGGGAACCCGCGCCCGGGTGACATTTTTTATTCTGGGTTCAGGCGAAAACTCGCTGCAATTGCGCAAACGGTTGCTGGAATTGTCTAACGAAGTGATTTCCCACAAACTCAACTCACTGGGGATCCAGTTTCAGCTTCATGATCCCACCATTTATGTGGAGTCCCCTATTACCCTCTGAGCTGTTGGCCACTTCCCCTAGGCCTGCATTCCCACCTGGATGGGGATGAGTTTCTGGGCCAAGTGATCTGGGCAATGCTCCTCTCCCACGCTTGGAGTGGACATCGCAGAGCCTTTTGCCCAAAGCTGCCAGGCTATCCGCACATGAGTGACTGCCGGAGCACTTTGGATCCTGAGTTCCGGTTAACGCCGCTTACTGGTTTTCCTGGAGGCTTCCTCTTCTTGCTCATAGCGCCGCCGATCTCGCCATTCAGCAAAAGTCAGGTAGAGGATCCCTGCGGTCACCGTCACCAGGAGCAGAAAAATGACGGTGTATGCCAGTTGGAGAAGGTTAGGAGTCAATACACTTTCCATGACCACATCAGAGCTTTGATTTACATGCCGTTACGGCCCCACACCACCATGGCAATCGACAGCACGAAGGAGGACATGGCTGCAATCCAACCGATCGTGACGATATCAAAGTCCATAGACCTGTTTACCCCGAAGCAACGAGCTCACCTATTATCCTATGACAGGATACCCCAGACAACAGCCCCAGAGAAGGCAGGATCAAGATCAGCTCCAGCACCTGCTCGCTCTCAATTTCCTGCTTTCTGGTCATACCATGCGAGTAGACTCAGCTAAGCTAGGACTCCAGGATGCTCACCTCTCTATGCGTACCCAGCCCATTAAGCTGACGGGTTATCTGCCCCCTGAGCTTTATCAGTGGTTTCAGCATTTTAAGGAAGCTGGAGGGTTTACCTCTGACTCTGAGGCCCTGAGTGCTTTGATGCAGAAGGCACAGCAGGCGGTCAGTCTTTCCAGTGAGCAGATCTCTACGCAGGCACGCCTGGATGCGCTGGAAACCCAGGTCCAGGATCTCAGCCGCGAATTGTTCCACCTTAAACAGTGGCTCCAGACTCCCCCCCCGCCGGATTTGCCTGCTTCCCCTGTGACTCCATCGGCCCTCGGTCAGGGACAACAGCCTCTTCAAGCAGAGCGGCTCTATCAGGTGTGGTCCCATCTGGCGGAAACGCAAATGGGATCGGAGGCCATCACCGGACACCCGGTTGAGATCCATACCCTGGCGGTGGCTTTGGATGTCCCGCTGGAGCAGTTGCTGGCTTTTTTGTCTGAGACCTCGATGGAGGGATTGCATCTGATCCCAGGGGAAAAACAGAATTATCAAATCGGAGAATCCTGTGCCTGGAGTCTGACCTTTCATCCCCAGGAACCGTTCCCGGCCCCTCCGCCCGTCCAGGATCCGTTGCTGAATGCCCTCCTGCACCTGCAAGAACCCCTGGATTATGATCTCTTCGACTATGATCTGACCCGTCTTCCCAGTCTCCAACCCCAGGAGCCTTTGACTCAGCGGCAGTTGTCAGAGATCACCGGTATTCCCACGCATACCCTGCAGACCAATAAATCTCGCCAGGATTTTCCCAGCTGGATCCAGCAACGCAGTCCTCAGGGGTTTGCCTATCGATATAGTGAAGACGACAATCTCTTCTACCCCTTACCTTCAACATTTAACGCTCCGGAAGCGAAAGCTTGGGATGCGTCCACCCCTGAGACCCCTGGCGACTGGCAATCACCACATCCTGAAGCGCAATGAAGATCCGTCGCCATTGGCCAGCGTCCGATAAACCGACCTGACTATATCCCCAGGCAATCTCTGAAAATGCGGCCAAAACCACCTCAGGTCCGTAGGTTTCCAATAAGTCCGCCAGCGAATGTTTGAGCTCAAGAGGGGGGTCTTGCATAAGCCCTACCGTTGGTAATGATGCACGGATCTGGGAAAGAAATCCGCCTGATTCCCTGTCACACCTATCACATCTGGGAAAAAGAGCAAGGGGTCTATTCGTTCAGGCTAACCCAGCTCCAGGGATATCTGTGGAATCAGAGTTTCGCAAATTCAATCAGCTACTGAGAGGATGCTACCCTCACTCATGCCGATTGCCGCTCAAGCAAAAACATTCTGTACTAACAACTCGCTGCATTTTCAACTGGGGGCAGATCCAACAGGGCCAGATTATCTCGATGAACGACGGTGTCTGATCCCTGGTAGCCGATGGTAACTTCAATCTCTGCTGTTTTCTTGCCCTTCAATTGCTGGATTTCCTGGGAAGAATAGTTAACCAAACCTCTGGCCCGATCCAGTCCCTGATGATCACAGAGATTGACGGCGGCTCCCGCCTCAAAATGACCCTTGACCTCCAGGATCCCTGCTGGCAACAAAGAGCGTCCCTGTTCACACACCGCTCTGACCGCTCCCTCATCCAGGACCAGGGTGCCCTCCGGAATCAGACCGTAGGCAATCCAGCGTTTTCGGGCGCGGGCGGGTTCGGGTTCGGGATCAAAGCGAGTCCCGATGGCTTCCCCCTTCAGAATTTGCGGCAAAGCATCCGGGGTTTTACTGCTGGTGATTACTACAGTCACTCCTGCTGCAGTGGCAATCTGCGCTGCCCCCAGTTTGGTGGCCATCCCTCCGGTGCCCCAGCCACTCTTCCCGTCACTGCCTGCTTCGACAATCAAGGGAGCCCCGCGCGGCACTCGTTCAATTGGTTGGGCCAGCGGATCTCGATTCGGATCTGAAGAGTAGAGTCGATCCACATCTGTCAGCATGATCAGCCACTGCGCCTGGACCATACTGGCCACCAGAGCCGAAAGGGAGTCGTTGTCACCGAAGCGCAATTCTTCGACTGCCACCGTATCATTCTCATTCACGATCGGGATCACCCCCATTTCCAGGAGCTGTTCCAGGGTGTGCCGAGCATTCACGTAGCGCACTCGATCCACCATATCGGAACGGGTTAGCAGTACCTGGGCCACGGGTTGATTTAACGCTGAGAATAGATCATCGTAGAGGCGCATTAACCGACCCTGTCCAACTGCAGCCACCGCCTGCTTTTCAGCGATGGTGCTGGGTCGCTGGTGCAACCCCAGGACGGTACAGCCTACCCCAACCGCACCGGAGGACACCAGGATCATCCGATATCCCTGTTGCCGGAGTTGTGTGAGAACTTCCACCAGAGGCCCCAGAATCGAAAGCCTCAGCCCCACCCCTTGGGTATCTGTCAGGCTGGAGGTGCCAATTTTGACGACAACCAGTGGATTGGAGGGGTTAGCCTGCACAGAAGGATCCTCACCACATCTGCTCTACCCTACAGCAGTTTGAGGCATTCTTTTCCAAAGGAGATCGGAATCAAGGCGCAGGGTCAGAGGTGCCTGGGGAAGATTGATTGACAGTGACGGCAAAGAATAGATATCCCAGCAAAATCAAAAAACCAATCCATCCCCAGCCTGGGATCGATAGGGTCAGGGAAGCAAGTACCGTCTCAATCAAGAGGATCGGAGTCATGGCCACAACGGTAAGGCGAAGCAAACTCGCATAAGGCAACCTGACCCCCGCAATGGAGGCCATGATCAGGCTGATCAGGCTAAAGAACAAAGCCTGAATGATACGCCCGAGATAAAGAAAAAATAACGAAACGGGGAAGGCCAGAATCAATATCCAGTCACCTATGAAGTAAACGAAATTTAAGATGCTTTCCTGATCCAGCTGAAAATCAGGTAACTGAAGTTCCTGTAAATCAAAAGAGCGAGTTTCATAATCATTTTGACGCACATAAATCGTATCTGCGGTTGCCAGAAACACTGCCTCGGTATTCTCTAGAGACGTATATTCGCCAGATGTATCGATCACAACAATGGGTGTGCCATCACTGGGATCCTCCAGGATATAGGGACGATCTTCTGGGGTGCTGAGCTGTCCATCTGCAACTGAGATAAGGGGAAGCTGGCTGACAAATGCAGGGGCCTGATCCTGCACAAATGCCGAGAACTGCATTTGCAAAAAAAAGGTCAAAATCAGCAGACTGATTGTTTGCAAAACCAGCAGATAGGTGAAGCTGACCCCCCGCCAGGCCCGAGCTACATCCTGATAGAGATCTTGTGAAAAGAAGGAGAGGAAAAAGGGGTGGTAGAAACGATAGCGGTTGGCCAGTGGGGTACTGTTCATAATCTGGAAAAGAATGAGAGGCTTTCCAGTTCAGGTATAACGGTTAAGTTTCCGTCACCGCCAGGGATTGTCACAAGCTTTATTTTTCCTCTGGCTGGGAAGGAATCTTCTCCAAATAAGGATGGGGGGTGGTCAACCAATCAGAGTCCTGCTGCAGGCCATCCCGGAATAGCTGGGCGGCGCGGGATTGATAGCGTTCGGGATTATAGAGCATCCACAGGGTTCGCTTCACGTCCAGGCCTTCCACAGGCAGCCGTTTCAGGGTTTGACGTTCCAGATCCAGGCCCACCGCCGTAATCGAAAGGAACGCGACGCCCAATCCAGCCCCAACTGCCGTTTTAATCGCATCGATCGAACTGAGCTCAATCTGCACGGAAAAGTGATGGGGATTGATCTGGTGCTGCTGCAGAGAGCGATCAATGGTCTGGCGGGTGGAAGACTGAGCATCCAGGGTAATAAAGCGCAACTGAGTTAAATCAGAGAGTTGCAAAACTGTAGGGACTTTCTCTGGAGGCTGGATCCATACCCCCTCGGGTGCAGACATGGCAGTCACCAGCACATATTCGTCGCAGGCATAGGGGATAACTGCGATTGCAGGTTGTAATTCTGGGGGGATCTCCCCTCCCACAATGGCCAGATCCAGTTCTCCACTGGCAAGTTTGCGAGCAATGCGGCGGGTAGATTGCACCAGGAGTTGGACAGAAACCTGAGGATAGGCCTGCCAGAACTGACCGATGAGATGGGGCATCACGTAGGTGCCTACGGTTTGACTGGCGCCCAGCTGGAGAGTGCCTCGCTTCATGTCCTGGAGATCCGCTAAAGCCAATTGCGCTTCCTGGCACAACGTCAGGATCTGTTCCCCGTAATCCACAAGAATTTTGCCAGCCTCCGTCACCCGCAGTTGTCTGCCGCCCCGATCGAAGAGGGTTACCCCCAGTTGTCGTTCTAAATTTTGCACCTGCAGGCTCACGGCGGGCTGAGAGAGGTAGAGACTGTCGGCTGCGCGACGAAAACTTCCCTGGGCGGCAATCGCTCGCACGATCATCAGCTGATCCAGCGAAAAAACTGGATCCTGTTCTGCTTTGACTTTAGTCACCCTTGCGTCCTTGGGGATCTCTGTGCTTTGGTCACGGTCTTTAACTCCATTCTGCCGCAGTCTCAAAGCTGGTTCCTGATCCTAAAATTCACTACACTGAATAAGGCGTTAAGAAATGTAATGATGGCATCACGAGTTGCATTGGTAACGGGAGCGACGGGGGGATTGGGGCAAGCCATTGTCTCCCGTCTATCGGAAACAGGGTTTGCACTCAGCTTAGCGGCGCGTCGATCCGAACCGTTACAGGAACTGGCCAGCAGGTTGGCCAAGCCTGAGGCAGTCGTTACATTTCCTGCAGATGTGACGCGCCAGGATCAGGTGGAAACACTGGTATCTCAAACCCTGGAGCACTTTGGTCGGATTGATGTTCTCATCAACTGTGCAGGCGTAGGTATTCTCAAGCCCTCTCACCAGCTCACGGAAGCGGATCTGGATACCATGATGCAGGTTAACTTCAAGGGCAGTTTCTTTACCACCCAGCTGGTCTGCAACAGCATGCGTGAGCAAAAATCAGGACATGTTTTGAACTTTCCAGGGATTCTGGGGCGTCATCCCATGGCCATGGCCGCAGGCTACTGTGCCTCAAAGTTTGCCGTGGTTGGGTTTAGCAAATGTATGGCTGATGAACTGAAGCGGTTTGGCGTCAAGTTTACCCTCTTCTACCTGGGAGGTGTGGATTCTCCCTTCTGGGATCAAATCAGCATGAAGGTACAACGGGATAAGATGCTCAGTCCCGCAACAGTGGCAGAGGCTGTGAGCTTCACCCTGGAAGTACCCGCAGCTGCCATTCCCAATGAAGTGGTTCTGCAACCGGAAAGCCACCAGTTCTTGTAGAGAAGCCCAAGGGACGAGGATCCTGATCGCATTCGGCAGATTGATCAGAGATTCTACGCTGTTGTGCGGATCAGCTCAGGCGTTGCCATTGATAAGCTGTAACTGATGTTACCGGTAGCCTACTCCCTTTAACTTTGAGGACGACAGTGCTGCCGTTTCATCAACCTTGATTTGCCTGTTGCTTTATCCAGGAGGCTTATGACGCTGACGATGCCCTACACCTCTGAGGGAGATGCTTCTCTGGTAGCAACTGATGGCCACTGGTCTGATGTGGGTAGTCTCTTGAAACAGGCTGCACAGGTCACGCAACTTCTCCATCCTGTTTTGAAATGGGCTCGCGGTTCTGCCCCTCCCAGCCTCTATGAGCGGAGTCTACAGCTGGCTGATTCCGGACAGATTCTGGAGGCAGTTCAACTATTACAATCATCCCCCCAGCAAACCGAGGTTCAACCACAATCGCAGCTCCTGTTGGCGGATTTACTCCTGGCCAGTCAGCAGTTTGATCAGGCTATTCATCACTATCGTTTGCTGTTAGAACATGCAGCCCCTTCCCTGGAATTGACCACCAAGTTACGGCAGGCCCTGCTTGCCTATAGTGAAAATCTGGCCAGTCAACAAAAACTGGCAGCAGCGATTGCTTACCTGCGTCAGGCCATCGATCTGCCCCAGGGGGATGGATCCTCAGCGGCAGTGGTCTACTGTCAGCTCGGCCATGTCTTACAGCAGCAACGGCAATGGCAATCCGCAGCAACGGCTTATGAGACGGCCACGCAACTGCTGCCAGGACAAGCAGAGATCCATCAATCCCTTGGTCAGGTGCTTGTTAAACAAGGAAAGCTGGAGCCCGCAGTTGCCGCTTACCAAAAGGCGCTCAAATTGAAGCCGAATTCACCTGCTCTGCACCATGATCTGGGATGGGTGCTCTATCTGCAAGGACATTTGCATGAGGCAATTCGAATTTTAAAAAAAAGTATCGAAGCCTGTAAAAGTACTCCGGCAGAATGGTACGCCGATCTGGGGTTAGCCCAGCTACAAACTGGGGAGGTGAATGAGGCAGGAATTGCCTGTCTATCTGCTCTCGCCCGTGATCCTAACTGTGCAAAAGCTCATTTTGGACTGGGCCAGCTTTTGATCAGAGATCGTGATTTCAACACCGCCATCAGTCGTTGTGAGAGAGCTCTGGAGTTACAACCTGAGTTTCATCCAGCGGCAGCCATGATCGGACTGATCAAGTTGATGGAGAAAAAAACAACCCATTCCGGGCGAAAGTTTGTCCAACGAGAGCAATTTGAGTCGGCCTGCAGTTGCTTTCAATCGATCCTGGAACAGGATCCGGATGTGGCAGAAGCTCATTTTGGGATGGGGGAAATTCACCGACTTCAAGGCGATATTCCTCAGGCCGTTCATGCTTATCGGCAAGCTATTCGTTTAAATGGTAGCTACACGCTCGCCCATGTACAGCTGGGCAAGGCCCTGACAACGTTGGGGGAATGGGAAGAGGGGGCTGCAGAACTGCACCTTTCCCTTGGCTTGAACCCCAATCATTTAGAAGTCCTCTCCCTTCTGGAAAGGGTCAGAACCCAAATGCAGCTCAAGCGGTAGTCCAGGCTTTCATCCAGATCATCGCAGCATCTTTGAGGGATCCTACCAATGTCATTTCACTCCACATGGATGAGGCAAAAACAACCATCGCAACGCCCTGCCCTTCCCCTTGGACAGCAACTCTTGCAAGCAGGGTATCTGGATCAGATCACCATTGCCCAAATTCTGGCGGAGCAAGCCAAATCGCCTTTGAGATTTGGAGAAATTGGTCAAGATCTTGAATGCCTGACTCCAGAGGCGCTCTACCGCTTTGTGGAGTGTTCCTCTTTAAGACTCGGAGAAGTTCTGGTTCTGAATGGGTTTCTTTCTTTTCCTCAGTTAAAGGCATCTCTGCAGCTCCAAGAAAAGTCGCGCAAAAAGCTGGGGGAATTATTGGTGACTAACCGGGTCATCAGTTCTGAGATCCTGGAATGGGCCCTGCACGAGCAGAGCTACCTGCAAACCTTCAATCGAAACCGTGCCTGGTCAGTATTACAGAAGCGATTTGTTGAAACTGCCACCCAGCGCCAGTATCTGCAACAACAGTGGCAGTCGGAACGGCAAGCCACAGCTTCCTCCACGACATGGGATGACTTTCCCCCTCTGCCTGAAGTGTCGGATCAAGATTTGCGAGTCAATCCTTGGCAGGGAACAACCCTGGATAACCTGGAATTGATTGAGACCGAACAGGGGGCTGATTGGCTGGATCAGTATCACGATCCCCGCAGGGTTGAGCCTGCAGCGGTGGATAAAGGGGAAATGCTCAATCTGAATAATCAAATTGAGTCCCTGCAAATGCAGCTCTATCAACAGGAAGAAGAGTTTCAGCGCTACTCTCGCCAGGTTCAAGATCAGCTCTGGGATTATCAACAGCAGTATCAGGAACGAGTTGACTTTTTGGAAGCGGAATTGCACAAAAGTCAGGCATTGACCCATGAACAGAATCATCAGATTACTGAATACGAGATGCGGATCAATGAACTGGAGGCGAAATTGTGGCGACAGAATGAGCGATTGCAGGGTCAGCCTCAAGGAGAACGGGAGGTGCTGCAGAAGCAGGTGAGTGAGTTGGAAGCTGAACTCAAGGCGGCACACCGGGTTGAGCTCAAGTATGAGGGGATGCTCCTTAAACTTCAGGAACAGGTGTTTCAACAGGAGGTGGAGGCAGAACGGTTGCGAGAACAACTACAGGAAGCTGAAATGGCTCGACAGGCCAATGTTGTCCCGCTTCGCAAAGAGCTCTCTTCCCCTCTTGATCTCAAAGATCGTCTTTCCCCTTCCGCGAATTATCACCTGCAACAAATTCTCCGACAGAATCCCAATGTGATGATCCCTATCTCCCTCATCAATGTCCGCGAACATCTGGATATTGGGCAGATCCTGCTCACTCTCTACGCTAATGAGGCGGAAGTGGATAGCCAGATCCAACGACTGGAGGGACTCTTGCAGGTTCATCGCAAAGAATCCCGACAAAATAGCGGAGTTTCCAAAAAGCTGGAATTCCAAATCTTCAGGCTGCTGGGTCTTCAGCCCCCTTTCTCTTTCGATAACGCCCAGCAGACCTAGCCTTAGCTACGAGGAAACCGAGACCGGCTGAGGATCCAAACAATAAGCAGTAGATGGCGTGGACGGCAAGCGGGGTCTGAGTTGGCTTGAGCGGGGTTTAATTCGGTTCTGTTGAAAAATGTGTCTCACCTGACGACGACTCACGTCCTGATCTGGGGGCATGGCCAGAGGTGGATGAAAAACAGCAGGAGATGTGCTCCGGGCAATGTGAATGGTTCCCAGCCATACTCCTGATGCTTCAGGATCCTGTGGAGAAGGCAGGGGCAGATAAAGCCCGGGAGTCGGATGAGGCTGGCCATCACCTGACAACAATCTTATCCAGGAGCTTAACCAGGGTCGGGCTCTCCGCCTCCCATGCAGAGGTCGGAGAAGACGGATGCCGCGAACAGTAAATTCCCGAGCCATAACAATCTCCTTTCCTATCCAAAACTTGATGATCGAACGTGAAGAGCGGCCCAAACGCTGAACGGACCAGCATAGGATGCCGCCCGATGCTCACCATATATAGTAAACACTCTTAAGGTTATCCACCGGATAGGGTGTGGTCAAGGGGGTGTCTTGACGGAAGTTCCCAGATTCTGGAGAGAGGATTGCTAGATTTAGGTGTCTGGGGTGGGGCTGTGGATTGCAGATCTAGATCTGGTGGAAGACTCGGACCCAGGTTGAACAGGATTTCGCCGCTGAGAAAGGTGCAGAAATTGGGGACTGCTCAACAGAGACGCTGAGAGCCTCTTTGTGGTTTGTGCAACATTTTTCTGCCTCGATAACGATATGTAAGGGCGATTTCATAAAAAGAATTGGCATCGATCAGACTTTGCTCTATATTAATGCAAGTTAAAATGGCCCATATTCGAAACAGCGAGTATCTGGAACAACAATGGCGTCCAACTGGTCAGATCTGCATCCCTCGGGCCCGGGGACTCACCAGGCCAGGGATAATGCTGAGCCCTCTCACTATTACCCGGGTGACATGGCTCGCTCCGATTTCGGAAATAATGGCACTCATCTTCGCCCCTCCAGCCAGTTGGATGGTATTGTTCCCAGCAATGCCGCCAAGATCAAAGTCGTGGGTGTCGGGGGTGGAGGCTGCAATGCCGTCAACCGCATGGTTCTGAATAATTTGAGTGGTGTTGAGTTCTGGAGTATCAATACCGATGCCCAGGCACTGGTTCAGTCCACCGGTATCCAGCGTCTCCAGATCGGGCAAAAACTGACCCGTGGCTTAGGGGCAGGGGGAAACCCTGCAGTGGGTCAGAAGGCGGCTGAAGAATCCAGTGAAGAGATTGCTAAGGCCCTGGAAGGGGCTGATCTGGTCTTTGTCGCGGCAGGGATGGGAGGAGGCACAGGAACGGGGGCTGCACCAATTGTGGCCCAGATGGCGAAAGAATCCGGAGCTCTCACTGTGGGGGTAGTCACCCGCCCATTTACTTTTGAAGGTCGCCGCCGCACCCGTCAGGCGGAAGAAGGGATTAGTGAGCTGCAATCGGCTGTGGACACTCTGATCGTCATCCCCAACGATCAACTTCTCTCTGTGATTTCGGAGCAGACTCCTGTTCAGGAAGCCTTTCGGGTGGCGGATGATGTCCTGCGTCAGGGGGTTCAGGGAATCTCAGACATCATTGTCATTCCTGGCATGATCAACGTTGATTTTGCCGATGTGCGCAGTGTGATGGCGGATGCGGGTACAGCTCTGATGGGAATCGGGATGGGAAGTGGCAAGTCTCGTGCAAGTGAGGCAGCCATGACCGCCATCTCTTCTCCTCTGCTGGAAACCTCTATTGACGGAGCACGGGGCGTATTGCTCAACGTGACGGGTGGGGCAGACTTAACCCTGCATGAGGTCATTTCTGCGGGCAAAATTATTTCTGAAGCTGTTGATCCTGATGCCAATATCATTCTGGGGGCTGTGATTGACGAGAGGATGCAGGGGGAGGTGAGGCTGACGGTGATTGCCACTGGCTTTGCCCATAGCGCTACCCCCAAATCTACCTCCGCTAGTTCCGAGAAACCTGACCCCAAACAGGCTGCTCACCGGAAAAGTAGTTCTGCTGCTGCTGCCTCGGTTGAGCTGCCGACTGCCCCCCCCCGGAGTCCTGAAACGGGTCTGGATATCCCAGAGTTTCTTCGCCGCCGTAGGCCTCTCTCTTAAGCCTTTCCGGTGGATTGGGTGTTTGTGAGGTGTGAAAAGGTGAATATTCTGGTGCTTATGGGCGGAACCTCTCCCGAGCGGGAGGTTTCATTAGTAACAGGGAAGGCGGTCAAAGCTGCCCTGGAGGATCTCGGGCATATCGTCTCTGTCCTTGATCCTGGGATAGATCTACCGTATCAACTCTGGCGGGCGAAACAAGAGGGCTGTAACTTTGTTTGGATTGCCCTGCATGGATCTCCTGGGGAGGATGGCACGGTGCAGGCACTCCTGGATTGGTTAGCGATGCCCTATCAGGGCTCTGGACTCCTCTCCAGCGCCTTGGCCATGGATAAAGTGGCAGCTAAGCATCTCTTTCGTAGTCATCAAATTCCTACCCCAGCCTGGGTCGAACAGCCCTTGGGTCAACCCTGGGCACACTTGCTGGAGGTTTTAGGCAGCCCCCTGATCATCAAACCTGTAGCGTCTGGATCGAGTGTGGGGGTGCAGGTGCTGCATCAGGCCTCTGACTATGAATCCCTGCTTGCAACATCTCCTGCCACCCCGGACTCATGGGTTGCAGAACAATTCATCGCAGGCAAAGAAATCACAATCTCGATTCTGGATGGTGTTATCCTGCCCGCAGTCGAGATTTTACCGATCCTGGATTCTTTTTATTCCTACGCAGCCAAATATGGGGTCAACGGATCTCGCCACATCACACCAGCGTCCCTCTCAGAGGCAGGACTCTCCCAGGCCAACTCTGTGGCCCTGGCTGCCTACCGAGCCCTGAAGTGTGAGGGCCTGGCGCGCGTGGATCTGCGGATCGATGCCGAGGAACACCCCTGGGTATTGGAGGTGAATACTTTGCCTGGCATGACCCCCACCTCACTGGCTCCTGATGCCGCTGCGGCCCTGGGGTGGTCATTTTCCGACCTGGTTCAGCAGCTGTTAGCGTCTGGTCTAGCCCGTTTTCAACAGGGACAACTCTGCAATCTCAGGGTTTGAGCTCTTTCCCCCATGAGCGCCTGACAACTGCTGGATTAATCGCTGATGTCAGGAGTTACCAATCAAACTTGTTGTCCTTCCTATACTGAGGGATGCTACGATAGCGCTGAAGCATTCAAGCTGGTCCTGTGGTTCGGTCTGCCCCTTTGCTCCATGGTCCCCAGCCCTCTCACATCAGTGATACCAATCGGCTGAAAATTTTTTCTGGCTCAGCGAATCCTGCCCTTGCGCAGGAGGTTGCTCGCTACCTGGACCGCGATCTGGGTCCCATCGTCAATAAACGCTTCGCAGACGGCGAACTCTATATTCAGATTCAGGAATCGGTGCGGGGAGCTGATGTCTATCTCGTGCAGCCCACCTGCCATCCCGTCAATGATCACATCATGGAACTGCTGGTGATGATTGATGCCTGTCGTCGAGCTTCTGCCCGCCAGATCACAGCGGTCATTCCCTACTACGGCTATGCCAGAGCCGACCGAAAGACCGCAGGCCGCGAATCAATCACCGCCAAATTGGTGGCCAATATGATCACCAAAGCTGGGGCTCATCGGGTGCTGGCCATGGATCTGCATTCCGCTCAAATTCAAGGCTATTTTGATATTCCCCTGGACCATGTTTATGGCCAGCCGGTGCTGTTGAGTTATCTCAAAGATAATAAAAAGCTCGACACCCGCAGTATCGTTGTGGTCTCGCCGGATGTAGGGGGGGTGGCTCGAGCCCGTGCCTTTGCCAAGAAACTTGATGAAGCCCCCCTCGCGATTATTGATAAGCGTCGCCAAGCCCACAATGATGTTGAAGTCATGAATTTAATTGGGGATGTGCGTGGCAAGATCGCTCT
>CAYMOX010000002.1:0-61014 GCA_964392245.1 uncultured bacterium | reverse complement strand
AAAAAACGGTCTTTCGGCATTCCTTCCCTATTCCCATAGTGTTCCTGAGGAAAAACCCTTGAAAAAAACACATCAACCTGTCAAAGGCAGCATCCTGATTGTCGAGGATGAGAAGATTATCGCCAAAGATATTGCAAACATTCTCAAAAAGTTTGGCTATGTCGTCCCTGCTATTGTCTCTTCAGGGGAAGAGGCGGTCCGCAAACTGGAGGATACTCCGGTTGATCTGGTCCTGATGGACATTGTTCTGAAGGGGAATGTTGATGGAGTCGAAGCGGCAAAACAGATTCATGAACGTTTTCAGACTCCGATTGTTCATTTGACCGCCTACGCTGACGATGAAACCCTGGATCGGATCAAGGAAGCTCAGCCTTTTGGCTATATCATTAAGCCTTTCAAAGAGCGAGAACTCTATTGCGCGGTTGAGATGGCTCTCCACCGCCACCGTGTTGCTTTAGAAAAGGTTGCCCACGAGCAACGCAAAATTGAGGATACCCGTCACAAACTGCAACGTCTGGAGCAATTCTCAGAGGTGAAAGGCAACCTCTTTAAGAAATTTCTTCAGGAACTCAGCGATCCCCTACTTAACGTCAAGATGGCTGTCAGTTTGCTTAAGGACAATCTGGACACTAGCAAGCGAGATTACTATCTGAAGGTGATTGAGGATGAATTTAATCGGGAAATTGAGCTGATCAATCAAACCTCCAACCTGGAGGAGTTGCTCAATGTGGAAAATGTCGAGCTTCTTAGCCAGTTCAGTTTGCTGAGAAAACAGAATGAAACTCCGGCCTCAACGTCCGCTTCCTTCTCAGGCTTTGCTGATGGATCCGCCAGTAAATCAACCTCTGCAGGTGTTGGTTCTCCGGTTCTTCAGATTGCTTCTGAAAAAGCTGTACCTGCACCATCTGCGGGCAAAGCGCCATTGCAGATCCGACCTTTGAATCAAACGCAACTGGCAGAGCGTCTGGGGGTTGTGGTCTCGGCGATCACCTACTGGAAGCTCAAGGCAGGGTTCTCTGATTGGAGTCGCAGTAAGGATCCTGAGGGCATTTCCTGGAAATATTCCCCTGAATCCAAACGGTTCTCCCCGGGGGTGGGCTAACTTTAATCAGAGCCACCAAGGGAGGGGCTGCCCCCACCAGGTTCAAGTTACAGCTCCTTCTCTTGGGCCGAGAACCGATGTCTATCCTGGAAGTTCCCCACGATTTGGGGATTCATCTGTTTCCTGTAAGTGAATTTCAGCCCCCAGCCGATCGGGAAGGGAGATCTTGTAAACATCTCCCTGGTTCATCTCAGAGGCCTCGTTCATCTCAGCCAGAGCTCGCACCACTTCAGCTGAATTGGCAGTCAGGACCACGACAGGTCGTTCACAGGCAATGGGAAAGTCATGCCAGGTACCCAGATGCAGGAGCACACCGTGACCGGGGGGGAATTTGAGAGCCCTGACATGAT
Organism: uncultured bacterium; assembly: GCA_964392245.1. GTDB lineage: Bacteria > Cyanobacteriota > Cyanobacteriia > Thermostichales > Thermostichaceae > JAAUUJ01. Next base: position 59,562 of record CAYMOX010000002.1, on the reverse strand, counting down.
CAAGATCGGGAGCTTTTTTCCCTTCAACATGATTGGAGGGAGCCAATACCATAATGAAAGGCTGGTCTCCCAATCCGACGAAGAGCTGAGTCATGCGGGCATGTCGTTCCAACCAGCGGATCGCAGGATAGCCAGGTAAAATCTTGGCGGTACGGATCACAGCCTGATCATGGTAGACGAAGTCAAGGTTGTCTCCCTCTAGGACTCTCCCCTGATAAAAGGGAATGTCCAGGCCTGGCTCGGCGACATCTGCCCCTAAGAACTGTCCAAAGGGCTGGGTGTTTTCAGGGGTAGCCGTTTCAATCGGGATCTGAACAATGGTTCTCTGGGACATCTTAGTGTCTATCTCCTAGGGATAAGCTTGAAGAAGCCAGTCATAGATCTGGGATCCAGTGGTCAACCAGGTTTGAGGGTGGTGCCGAATGTAAGTCAAACATTGCCGCAGATACTTCAAACGCAGGGGTTGCCCCACGATAAAGGGATGGAGGCCAATGGCCATCACACGACCTTGATCCCCACCTTCCTGCCACAGCTGATCAAATTGATCCTGAATTGCTTCAGCAAATGCTGGACCGGTCAGGCGAGCACTCAGGCATAGGCTGATATCGTTAGCTTCCAGGGTATAAGGAATGGCAAGCATACGGCCCGCCTGCAACTCTAGCCAGTAAGGTTGATCATCGTTCACCCAATCTGCAGTGTAGAGAATGCCTGCCGACCGTAGCCGTTCGTATGTTTGTTCTGTCACTGAGAATCCTGGAGTTAACCAACCTTGGGGTTTGAATCCTGCTTTCTCCAGCGATAACAGTGTGGTCTGGATCAATGTGGTTTCGGCTTCGGCGGAAAGACCACTGTGCCCCGTGCTGTTATTTAACCCATGCGCCATCACCTCCCATCCACAGGCCTGAATTCCATCCAGAATGGCTGGGTACAGCTCACCGATCTCAGCATTCAGCGCCGCGGTTACAGGAATGTTCAGCTCTCGAAACAGATCAAACAGCCGAAAAATCCCAATCCGGTTGCCATAATCCCGCCATCCATAGTTGGCGATCTCCGGAGAGCTGTTGAGATGAGGCTGCAGTGCTGTGCCCAGTTGGCCAAAGGAAAAATGTTCAATGTTCACCACTACCCAAACGGCTACCCGTGCCTGCTGGGGCCACTGCAAAAGCGGACGTTCAGGAAGAGGAGAATAAGAGGGCGGTAACATTAAAGGTCAAGGGGAAAATCACATGAGAATACTTGCATACTAGAGTAGGGTCTTGAGGGCAAACTGTGTATCTTGATGCTGTGTTTGACTCCCTTCCCGGCAGCAAGGCTCACCCTCGGTAGCCCAGGGGTCTGCAGCACCTGGATGAAACTTTGTTTTGGCCACGATTGGCTCTGAAGACGATCCTGCATGAGTGACCTTACCCCTTCTCGCTCCCCCTTCCCCCTGCGTTCCCCAGGGCAGTTGAATCTGCTTGTAGGGTTCACAATGCTGGTGGCGGCCCTTTCCTTGGGGGTGATTCTGGAGCAAATGGATTCGCTTTTTCCCAATCCTCCACCCCTTCTGGACACAGGTGAACCGATAGACTGGTCGACAATTCCAGTGGAACGCTTTGCCTGGCGCCTCTGCTATGCATATCTAGGGTTTATGGGAATTCTCAACCTCACCGCAGGAGGAGCTCTGCTGATCATGGGCAGTCGCCTACGAGCCAGGCGTTTGCTTTCCTGGAGTCTCCTGATCGGGGGAGTTCTCCATCCCGGCTCCTGGGCTCTGGTGGGGCTGACGGAAATGCGAGAATGGCGCTGGCTGGGGCGGATTGGTTTTTTTGCTGTCCTGATGGCCCTTTCACTGATGTTTGCCCAATTGTTGATCGGGCTGTGGCGGATCAGCCGTCACCAGAACCGGCGCAAATGGGACTAGCCCTAGGAACGGGGGGCCAGGGGAGAGGATTCGCTGATCCTGACAATCTTGCCGCCAGTGCGGGTAATACGTTTGACTTCCTGGGAGAGGCGGGAAAAGGGGATCAGATAAGTGATCACACTTTTGCGCACATTGGGACCGATCAGGCCTGACACTTCGACATTGAAAAGCTTATCGATATTCAGAGCGGTGCTCCCCCCAGGCTGACCTAATGCTTTCGCCCCCCCTGGTTTCACCAGAAAAAGTCGCCATCCCCGCGGTGCAGCTGGAGAGAGAATCTGATCCACCTCGTAGGGCCCAGCCAGAGTCGGATCCTCTGCCTTCACCTCCACCTGTTTGCCTGGAGTCAAATTCAGATTGACATCGGCCCGCTTGGTCATCAGTTTGAGTCCTTGCCAAGTGGAAGGGACATCACTCAGTTGCTCAACCTCAAGCGTCAGGTTGTCTGTAACAAGCTGCATGGCCATGGTGAATCCTGTTTCTTCGTGCGCATCGAGATCTATAACAGGGACATTGTACAGCGAGAGGGACGCTGAGCCCGGTTTAGCCTCCAGTTTCAGGAACCAGAGGATCGGTACAATTGAGGTGCTCTGTCCCTTTGCCGTTTTGCAGATTGAGGTAGACCCTTATGTTGATCGCATCCCTGGGCTCCCGCTTAAGTGAAGTTCTCCTGCCCGTAGCCGAGATGTTTCGCAGTTGGCAGATGCCCGCCCCCGTGGTGCAATGGGGTCACCCCCTGATGATGGGGATCGTGGTCATGGTCATGGGCAGTGTTGCGGGATTAACCGGATGGCGGGGGAGAGTGCTATCGGATCCGCAGGTCACTCAGAAAAGTTTGACTGATCACCGCCACATTGCGCTTTGGATGAGTATGTTTATAGCACTGGGCTACACTGGCGGTCTCTTATCGCTGGTGATGCAGGGGGAATCGATTCTATCCAGTCCCCACTTTTGGACCGGATCGGCTGTGTTAATCCTGCTGCTAGTGAATGGGCTCATCTCCCTGACCGGGTTTGGGGGAAATCGGGCAGCCTTGCGAACCACCCACGCGTATCTGGGGAGCCTGATCCTCTGTTTGCTGTTTACTCATGCCCTGCTGGGCTTGAAGCTAGGGCTTTCCCTCTCTTGATCGGCTGCAGCATGGAACAATGGGACGCGATTAGAGGTCATGATCTTAGAGGATACGGGAGCTTTAATGTCTTCTATTGCCCTCGCTGCTCTGGGGAATCGATGTTTACCCATCTCCTTGACCCTGGCCCTCGGTTTTCTTCCTCTCGTCTGGCTGGCAGCAAAGGCTGATCCTGTCTGGCAAGGAGTGGGGCAGTTTGACCCGAATCAGTCTGTGTCAATTTTGCTAATCAATCAGACCGAGGCCCCTCTGGAGTATGGCCTGACCGATCCGCGTCCAGTGGTGACGGAGGTGCAGCCAGGAGAGAGTGTGGAACTCCGCTCTGTCCTCGTCCCCAATTGTTTGGCCGTCAACACTCCCATGTTGACACCAGTGCAGTATCAGGTGGAGGTTAAACACAACCTCATTCATGTCCAGGTTCTGCCCGTGAACGATCTCTCTGGTGACCACTGTCTGGATCTCCATCCCTCAGGCACTCTTTATGTTTACTAGGAAAAAACATGGGGTATTAAGGTGCATTTGATTGACCTAGAGCGAAATCTGAGGCCCCAACTATCCTATGGATATTAAGGCTTAGTCTCCTGGCATCACCAGAGGATCGGGTTCATCCTAAAATTAGGGTTCTCCTCTCTTGGGAATGGATCCTCGCCTGGTCATGTTCTTTTAGGGTATTGAATTCATGACTGTCTTTCCTGCAATATCTGGCAATTGGAAGTGATTCTGTTGTGTATTTTGGGGTTGATTGGCTTTAAAGGAATCTGAAGTGGCAAATGCACAGGTTTTTCTTGATCAACCTGGAAGTTAGCAGTACATCGATCATCAATAGAAAGGTGGTAACTCTATGCGTCTGACTCGTTCATTATCCCGCGCTCTGCTTACATCTCTGGTCGGGAGCAGTGTTGTCCTCGGGCTGCTAGCCACGCCTCGGCTGACTCAAGCGCAACAAATTACCGATCCCAGTCCTGCGGTTGCTGCAGTGGAAGTGGATCCCAATTCCCCGATCTCTGCTTCTTTTAAACCTGCCAATGGGGTATCTGTCCGGCCAGAGACGGTTAAGGTCTTTGTGGACGGCAAAGAAGTCACCTCAACCGCGGTGATCACCAAAGATTTCTTCAGTTACCGCCCTGCGACCCCCCTGTCCCCCGGGCAACATGATGTCCTGCTGGAGTTCACCAATACTCAAAACACAACCCGGCGGGTCACCTGGAGTTTCACTGTCAGCACGCCAGTCAATGTTGCCATTGAGTCCGTGGTGCATAACGCGGGCAACCGTGCTCTGGGAACCGGAGAAATTATGCTGATCACCGTCAACGGCACTCCCAACAGCAAGGTAACCCTTTACCTCGTGCAGGATGGTCAGAAACTGCAGACCTTGACTGCCCAGGAAGTTTCGCCAGGCATTTATGTGGCGAATAAACTGGTCCAACCTCAAGATCGCACCCAAGAAGGCATTGTTCTGGCACGGCTGGAGCGGCAAGGAGAAGTCCGGTTTGCCACCGCTGAACAAGCGATTCGACTGATCGAGGGCGCGGTCACCACCAACCAAACTCTGACCACTCAGGATGTTTCTGCTTCGATTGTGGGTCAGGGACCGCAACTCCTACCCCAACTCATCAATTATAAGGATGGGGATCGGGTGACGGGCAACTCCTTCCAACTGGAGGGTCAGACCCTTCCTAGCGCCTCGGTCCAAATCCAAGTCAGTGCTGAACGCAGTATTGGCGGCGGTTTTATTAATGCCAGCACCACCCTTGTGAATCAAACCGTCCAGGCGGATAGCCAGGGAAGATTCCGGCTGAACGTTAGCCCGCCGTTTCCCTCCTCTGGAACTACCTACCAGATCACCCTCAAGGCCTCTGCGAATGGGCAGACAAGCCCCACCGTCACTGTGAATCTGGTGCAACAATAGGCAATCTCAAGGATCAACCGCCTTCCTGGTTAGGTTCACGGCTGGACCTGCTCAGCCAGAACAGGATGAGTGCAACCGTAAAACCAGGAAGGCAAATTAAGATCAGCAATGTCGGGGTGGAAGCCTGTAAAGGCAACAAGGGACCACCCCATTTGAGGCCAAAACTCAGCCCCAGAGACAGGAGTAGTAGCTGGAGAAGCAAGATCGGGGCCGGGCTAGATGACATGGGTTGACTCACTCCAGTGTTGGATGTAACTTCTTTAACCTCTCTTAGTCTCCAATAGGTGGAAAGTTTAGCGGCTTGGTCCTACACTGAAGCTATACTTTGCGAAGCAAAGAGAAGGTAACCATAACCGCAGGCTGCAGCAAGGGCAGATATGTCAACTCTTATCGAAACCCCCAAACTATCCACAGATGCCAAGCTTCGCGATCTCAACCTGATTGACTTTCAGGTGAGCTATGAAACCCCTTGCGAAAACGTTGTACGCCGTCTTGAGGATGATAACAATCTTTGTGGTGTTGTGGTCACTGGAGATGACGCTGGCATCGTCGGGATGTTGACTCGCCGCGCCATTCTGGAGTGGATGTTAAGTCGTCCCTATGGTCTGGATGTTTTTTTGAACCGTCCGATCAACTCTATGATTGAGTTTCACCAACGGGACTATATTCTCGTCCAGGGATCCTCAACCGTGGTAGAGGCTGCGCAGCACGCGTTCCAGCGTCCGGAAGAAACGATTTATGATCCGGTTGTCGTGGATTTAGGCAACAACGAATACCGATTGCTGGATATGCCCATTTTGCTAGTGGCCCAGGCCCAGGTTCACCTAGCAACCCAGCGCAAGATTGAAGAGCAGCAGGAAAAAATGAAATCGGTGCTGGTGGCCCTGGAAAAAGAGAAAAACCGCAGCTTAAAGTACGCTCAAGATCTGGAGCGGCAGAAATCAGAGATCCTGGCCCAGAACCTGGCCCTGGAGGTCGAGCGCCAAGCGGCACAGGCTCGTTCAGATGAACTGGCTCAACTCAATTCCCGCATTCTTGAGATTAGTGCTCTGTTGTCGGAGAAAGGGAAATCCACCTTTGCGGCTACCTTTGAGGGTGTGGAAAAAGTTCGTAGCCTGGCGGAGGAAATTGCCCGGAGTAGTCAGGATCTGTCTTCAGAGTTGCGGGAGATTAACACTATTGCCGAACTGATTGTGGAAGTGGCCGGGTATATCCGTCTCCTTTCATTCAACGCGGCTGTAGAAGCTAATCGCAGCAGCGGAGGCACTGTGGGAGGATTTGGGGCCATTGCCCAGGAGATTCGGAAACTGGCCGGACGAACCACTGAAGCCAGCAGTCGCATCCGTGGTCTGGCGGATCGAATTCAACGGAAAAGTAACAATACAGTGGTGGCGGCTCAATCCAGTGCTGAGGTGGTGCAATCCCTCTCGGAACAGGCTCAGATCGCTCAGGAAGCTCTCGATCAACTCCAGTCCCTCCTGGATAATACCCAGGCTCAGGTGTAGTTGAGGCAGCCGCATCTACCCTTCATGCGTTTGTCCTTAACACTCTGGTCTCTGCGAAAGTGTTTTCCTTCCCTGCTGGTCCTGGGGGGGGCCATGCTGTCGGCAGGATCCGCTCTTGCTCAGCCTTCCCTGGCATTTCAACAGATCACTGCAGGGGCTGTGCATACCTGTGGTTTACACGTAAGCGGGACAGTATGGTGCTGGGGAAGTCACGAAGAGGGTCAGCTGGGGATCGGGACAGGATCCTCCGTAGCGAATCCAACCCCAGTTCCTGGATTGTATGGGGTAACGCATCTGGAGGCGTATGGCACCCAGACCTGCGCCGTGTTAACTGAGGGAGATGTGCAATGCTGGGGAGTTGATGGGGATGAAACCTTTCCCCCGATAGCCATCAATACATCGAGTCCTGAGGCTGTGACTTCCCTGGCTTCGCCGGTGCGGGCGGTGAGCTCAGGTCGCTTTCACACCTGTTTTTTGCTTGGGGATCAAACCATCCATTGCCAGGGATCCAATGTGCGGGGTCAGCTGGGGGCAGGGGTACAGGCTGGGCCTCAGTCCCAAACCCCTCTCTGGATTCGAGCCCTCTTGCAGGCTGAAGTCCTGGCGGCGGGAAGCTGGCATACCTGTGCCCTGGATTTAAACCATATCGCCTGGTGCTGGGGCGCTTACCTGGTGAATCATGGGGCATTTGAACCTGAGAATCTGGGCCTTGGCCCGCTGCAGCAACTGTCCGCTGGTGAAGGATTTACCTGTGGATTGACTTCCCAGGGGCAGGTGCTTTGCTGGGGGGTAGACGATTTTGGGCAACTGGGCAATGGCAGTTTAGACACAGGTCGCATGCCAGTTCTCGTCAACGGAATGCAGTCTGCTCGGGCGATCACTGCAGGCTATTTTCATGCCTGTGCCATCCTGCAGGATGATCGGGTTCAGTGTTGGGGGGCTAATACCTTAGGGCAATTGGGAAATGGAACCACTCGCATGTCATCGATTCCGGTAACGGTGGCTGGATTGGAGCATGTGGAAACCATAACGGCTGGGGCTGCCCATACCTGTGCCCTGCTTAAGGATCAGACCGCCTATTGCTGGGGCAGCAATCACGCAGGTCAACTGGGAAATGGCTCCCGTGCCAATGCCCTCACCCCTGTCGCTGTGGTGATTTCGCAGTAAAGAGGGAACGCTGACTGAGAAAGGGTGTCATGGGAGAAAAGGCAACTCGGAGGACCAATGGACATGGGTAAACACCGTTTCTGGTTGAGTGTGCTGATCTTATTGATCAGTATGGGCTTGGCTTGGATGGTCTCTGCACAGGAATCCCTAACCCAGGAGCAGTTACAACAGGCCGCTTATGCCCGCCATTGCGGCACTTGTCATCTGGCCTTACCTGCGGAGGTGATGCCCAGCCAAACCTGGGAACGGCTACTGGCGGATCCCGATCACTATGGTCAGCGCATTCAACCGCCTCTGGGGGTGGATCTACAACTGGCGTGGAGTTACCTCAGGCCGAATTCCCGTCCAGTGCAACAGGGGGAGACAGTCCCCTTCCGACTGCCAGACTCTCGGTTTTTTCAGGCCCTGCACCCGGATGTAATATTCCCTTACCCGCCAAGAGTCACCACCTGCATCGACTGTCACCCGCAAGCCGAACTGGGGGACTTTTTTAGCCTCAAGGAAGAAGCGTTATAACTAGAAAAGTAAGCGATCCCTCTCCACTCTTGACTGCCTGGCTGGCAAACGAAGGGGGGTAAGGTCATCGCATAGGGCTCTCGATTTTCAGGTGGTCAATGCGAGAACAACTGGCAGATATTATTAAAGACGCAGAAGGATTCGTGGAATTGCGCTACCACAGCAAGATCTTTCGCAGCATTACCGCCGAAAAAGGCAGGATCGAGCGGAGCAGTGTTCGTCGCCGTACCGGCGTGGGAGTGCGAGTCCTGGAGGGGGGAACCTGGGGATTTGCTGCCACCGGAACTCTCTCTTCCCAGGCGATCCGGGAGGCCATCTCCTTGGCCCGGCAATCTGCTCAAGCCAGTGCCGCTTATCGACAACACAAGCTGGATCAACTCCCTGCCGTAACCCTGGCTACAGGAGATTTTTCGGAAGCTGGCGTGGATGAGATTCTGGAAAAGCCTTTGCAGGAAAAACTGGCACTGACGCTAGAAACGGAAGCTCAGGCCCGTCAAGCCTCTCAACAGATCACCTCTGCCAGCTGTACCTACAACGAAATCTTTGAAGAAAAGGCGGTGGTTACCAGTGATGGCGCCAATGCCTCCTTCCGCCTCGTCCGCCCAGAATTCCGCGTTCATGCCATTGCTGAAGCTGCTGGCACCTTGAGCAGTGGATCGGAGTCAATTGGGGTGACCGGGGGATGGGAGTGTCTGTTCCGCACCCCTCCTGCCCAAATGGCCGAACGTGCGGCTGCCACCGCCGTGGATCTGCTCTCGGCCAAATACCCAGAAGGAGGACGCTCGACCGTGATCCTCTCCCCTTCGATTGTGGGACTTCTGGTTCATGAGGCCATTGGCCATACGGTGGAAGCTGACTTTGTCCTGGCGGGTTCGGTGGCGGCGGATCAGCTGGGGCAACAGGTGGCGAGTGAGCTGGTCACCCTCTGTGATTCTGGTGTCTCGGAATGGCAACCCGGTGCGGGCGGATCGCTTCCCATTGATGATGAAGGGGTGCCCACCCAGCGCACCGTGATCATTGAACGGGGCATCCTCAAAAGTTACTTGCACAACCGCGAAACCGCAGCTCTGTTTGGGGTGGAACCCACGGGCAATGCTCGGGCCTGGGAATACTCCGATCAACCCTTGATCCGAATGCGCAACACCTACATTGAGCCCGGGGAGCTATCCCTGGAAGAGATGATTGCCAGTACACCCGAAGGGTTTTATCTGGAGGGAGCTCGCAATGGCCAGGCGGATGCCACGGGTGAATTTATGTTTGGGGTGGAACGGGCCTACCGCATTAAGGATGGAAAGCTTACGGATCTGGTGCGAGGGGTAACCATTACTGGCAATGCCTTTGATGTTCTGAAAAGCGTGGACGCAGTATCTCGAGATTTTGTCTGGGATCTGGGATCGGGCCATTGTGGCAAGGGGCAACCCGCTAAGGTGGATGCGGGCGGACCCTACATTCGCTGTCGCGCCATCCTGGGGGGCCAGCAGGCTTAACTGGGGTGGAACCAGCCCAGACGGATGAACCAGAAGAGGGGGAGCCCTGCCAGCATGCTCCAGTCCCACGCTCGCAGGTGCAGCATACTCCAGCGAATCGGAATATGGGGACCAGCGTACCCCCGTGCCTGCATGGCCGCAGCGGTTTGTTCTGCTCGCAACAGTAGATTCTCCAGAAGGCGTTCGACCAGGGTCAGCAGGGTATGAATTGTTCCCCGCAGTCCCAGGGATTGCCAGCGAATATCTCGGGTTCGCACCGATCGCACCAGGTTCTGCACCTCCTCTAACACCAGGGGCAAGAACCGTAATGCCAGGGTCAAGGTAAGAATAATCTCTGCAGTCGGGATCGGGAAGCGCCTTAAAGGGCGGAGGAGAAAATCTAACCCCTCGGCCACAGCCTCAGGTCCTGTTGTCATTAAAAACAGATTGGTGCTGTAGAGCAGTGTAAATATCAGGGTTCCCAGTCGGGTGGCCAGAGAAATACTCCGGCGCGTGACCACCATCGGCCCAACACCTAGAAACCGTTGGTTGATCAGAAAATAGTTGTAGCCTGAGGGGGAGGGAAGATCCTCCCAGGATCGGGAGAGAAGATTTGTGGGCGGATTAGCTCCAGCAGCAGGGGGAGAAACCAAAGATTCCTGGGCCACCAGGCCATAAGCAGGAAGCTCGGGTCCCTGCCTTTGGGGATGAGAGGTTACCCCCAGTCCATCGGGGGCTACGGCGGTCAACCCAAAAGTCACGATCGCAAAAAAAGTCACCAGGGGCAGTTGCCGGACCCAGACTCGTGGAGGGAAACGACAGACAAAGGTCAACCCAATCAAGACGACCACCACCAGGATCCGCCATACATTGGTGGCCAGAATCGGACTCAATAAAACGCTGAGGAGCCAGGCCAATTTCACCCGTGGATCCAGCTCATGCAGCCACGTGCGAGGAGATTCCAGATAGATCCCCAGAGGCACATTGCGCAAGATATCCACCAATTAACACCCTTCTCGATACATGAGCTAATGGGTCCTACTGCACTCTCTCGACCAGAGGGGTGCCCTGAAATTCCACAGCAATCCATCCGCCTGCACCCTGGGAGGGACTGACCCTTAGCCAGGCAGAAATTTGGGGATCCAGGCTAAGTTGCACCTCTTCCACCGTCAGCAGGGCCCGACTGGCGGCTGTTCCCACCCGAGGGCTTTGCAACGCTGGTTCCTGCCGAATGTTAACCCCGTCTGCAGAGATCACCCGCACCTGAGAAACCCCTTGCCACTGGGTGGGGATTTGAGGGGAGGGTTCGGGCGAACCCAGGTTCGGGGAGGGACTGGTGGCCACATCCACAGGAGGTTGGTTGAGATCCACCTGGGGGGGTTCATCGGGAGAGGGGAGCGTTGGATCCTGCGGCTGGGGGGGGCTGATGATCAATTGCCCGACTCGAATAATCAAAAAGATCGCAAAGGCTAAGATCCCCAGGGACACCGAGAGCCGCACCATATTGTTTCGCCACAGTTGTTGGACGATCCCCCCTTCAGGCTGAGGTGTCGGACGCTTGCGAGCACGGTGGCGCATCGAAGGTGGGTAAGGATTGTCAAGCCGAGACGAGCGGGATGGGGGTGGCCCCTGGTGAGTGGGCAATTCTGCCATGCGGGGCGGAAGTGTCTCACCTCCTTTACCAGGGCGGGGCCCTCCAGCAGCTGGGGCTTTCTGGGTACTCCTACTCCTCTCGGGTTCAGAGGAGACAGGGGATGAGTGAGGGGCATCGCTGTCCCAGGCAGAGGGTGCCTGATGGGCTCTGCGCGAGGTGGCAAAGTCAAGTTTGGGTTCGCGGGGCATGGGGGTGTCTGTAACCTTAGTCTCAGCAGCAAGGGTGCTTGCCCCTGTGGTTAGACCTTGGAGGGCATAGGGAGAGTCCTGAACGGGGGAGAGCTCCTGGGTCTTCCACCTCTGACTTACAGGTGCGAACGGGAGAGGAGGAGCAGTATCCCCAGCCACCACCTGTTCTTCTGTAGAAAGCATTTCATCCAGATAGGCCTGGACCTGTGGATTATCAAAATACTCCTGCAGACTGGTGGCGGCGCTGTCTAGATCACGAATTTGGGACAGCACCTCCTCTTGAAACCACTTTTCGGCGTAGCGGCAGAGTCCAGGCAATAGGTCCGGGGATCCCTGGGAATGCTCTCGAATAAAGGCGAGAGGCTCAGGTTCCTGCATTTGCTGTAAATGTTGGAGGGCAATCTCGGTTTCCCCCAGCAGGAGATGACAGATAGACTGCTCCAGATGAACGTCCTGATGTTGGGCGAGACGAGCCAGCAATCCCCGTGCCGTTCGGATCAAAGCCGGTCGTTTCTCCAAATATCCCTGTCCCATCTGCACCTGTACCGCCAGGTACATGGCCACCATTGAGGGGCGTTCCATTTCCTTCTGGAATAGGGACACCTGCTCAGCCGCCATCATGTGCCGACGAGTTCGTTGAATAAAGCGGAGAAAATCCTCGGTGGTTAAGCCAGAACCATCCTGTCCATGGCCTTCAATTCCCTGACGTTCTTCCAGCATGGAGTGCAGCAGGATCAGGCCGCGTTCGTGGGCGGAAAGACTGTCTGCATCGCGCCTGCTATCCGCTGTTTCCGGCTCAGGAGGCTCATGCAGCAGTTGCAGAACTCGATAAGGACGTAATTTCCCTAAATCGGCAAGAATCTCCGCCTGTAACTCTGGAAATAGTCGATGGCTCTGCAGATCCGTGTGCGCCCCATCTAACCAGACAGCAGCCTCTTCATAGGTGTGTTTTTGCCAGGATTCTCGCCCCATCTCCAGGCGGGCAAGCGCTGAGATCAGATTGGCATCACGGTGAAATTCTGTCTCCAGATCCTGACACAGGCCTGCCAGCTCATGGGCTGCCGGATAGTCTCCAGCCTCGTAGAGAAGCACCATAGCTCCTGGGAGAAGCTCGGAATTCACCTGTAAATGAGGTTGAGCCATCAGTTGGGTATCGTAATACTGCCGCTGCTCAGCGTTCAGCAACACCATCACCGCTTCATCCAGAAGTTTGCTGCGAGCCTCCAGAGCAGCAGCTGACAACCCCTGCCACAAAGGGGACGAAGAGGCTGCACCCTGATAGGGTAAGCCAGCGCGTTCCCGGTATGCCTGCTCGATCTGGGGCTCTTCCGCCTGTACCGGCACCGACAGCATGCGATAGTAATTCAAGGCTACCTGCACGGCTTTTCCCTCACCTTCAGTGAATCTCTTGTGCCTGGGAGTGCGGCAAACAGCAGCTTACCCCCCAGAAATAGATTGGCCAGCGTTATCATCATCCTAAAATAAACCAGATCGGCAGCGGTCGCATGGCACAATTTGAACATCGGCCACAATGGATAGTTGTTCCCCTCTTTGCACGTTATGGCCAGAGATTTGCGTGGATTTATCAAGAGCCTGGAAGACCGCGGTCAGCTTCGCCGGATCCAGTCTGCGGTTGACCCTGATTTGGAAATTGCTGAGATCAGCAATCGTCTTCTGGCCTGTGGGGGACCTGCCCTCCTGTTTGAAAACGTCAAGGGGTCGACCTTTCCGGTCTTGATCAATGCTCTGGGCACGGTGGAACGGGTGTGCTGGGCGATGGGCATGCAGGATCAGCAGGCACTAGAGCACCTGGGGACAAAACTGGGGAAACTCCAGAGTCCAAAGCCGCCGAAATCTCCGGTGCAGCTTCTGGATATGGGGTTGCTGTTGTGGGATGTACTCAAGGCCAAACCCAATCCAATTCTTTGGGGGGCTCCCTGCCAGGAGGTCGTCATTACCGAGGATCTAAACCTGGCTCAGCTTCCGCTGTTGCGCCCCTGGCCTCAGGATGCTGGCAAAGTGATAACCCTGGGGCTGGTGATCACGAAGGATGTTGAAACCGGCACTCCTAATGTGGGCGTTTATCGTCTGCAGCTGCAGTCGGCCCAAACGATGACGGTGCACTGGCTGTCCGTGAGAGGGGGAGCCCGTCATCTACGAAAAGCGGCAGAACGCGGTCAACCTCTGGAGGTGGCGATTGCCCTGGGGGTGGATCCCCTCCTGATTATGGCGGCGGCCACTCCCATTCCGCTGGAGCTGTCGGAATGGCTCTTTGCTGGCCTTTACGGGGGAGCAGGGGTGGAATTGGTGAAATGTAAAACTCTCGATCTGGAAGTTCCTGGGCAGGCGGAGATCATTCTTGAGGGTCGCATTACCCCTGGTGAGGTGCAACCGGATGGGCCGTTTGGGGATCACATGGGCTACTACGGGGGCGTCGAGGATTCTCCTCTGATCCGTTTTCACTGCATGACTCACCGCCGCGATCCGATTTACATGACCACTTTTAGTGGCCAACCTCCGAAAGAGGAAGCGATGGTGGCCATTGCCCTCAACCGCATCTATACCCCCATCCTGCGGCAACAGGTGAATGAAATTGTGGATTTCTTTCTGCCGATGGAGGCCCTTAGCTATAAAGCAGCGATTATTTCCATCCGCAAATCCTACCCTGGTCAGGCTCGGCGAGCCGCTCTAGCCTTCTGGAGTGCGCTGCCTCAGTTCACGTACACCAAGTTTGTGGTGGTGGTGGACCACGATATTAATGTCCGCGATCCACGCCAGGTCATCTGGGCAATCAGTTCCAAAGTGGATCCAACTCGGGATGTGTTTATTCTTCCCCGCACCCCCTTTGACACCCTGGATTTTGCCTCTACCCAAATTGGTTTGGGGGGACGAATGGGCATTGATGCCACTACCAAAATCCCACCAGAGACCGATCACCCCTGGGGGGAACCTCTGCGGTCTGACCCGGCGATGGCAGCTCAGGTGGACCGCCGCTGGCAGGAGTATGGATTGGGAGATATCGTATCCAAGTCTGTTGATCCCAGTCTCTTCGGGTATGACCTTTCCGGGCAGGGATCAGGATTCAAAGGATAAACGCCCCTGATAACGCCCGACGATTTGTAAGCCCAGGGAAGTATCATTCAGATCCAGAATAAAGGGAGGGAAGCGAGGATTATCACTAATCACACTGACCTGAGATCCTGGTAACTTTTGCAGCCTTTTCACCAGAAGATTGCCATCCATCTGGAATACGTAGATCCCATCCCTGAGATCGGTAATTTGGTGATCCACAAAGATCATGTCCCCAGGTTGGAGGGTGGGGGCCATACTATCCCCCTGCACCGTAATTAAGCTCAGATCAGCTGGACTGCTCTTAATCTTGGTTCGTAGCCATTGAGCATCAAAGCCGATAACTTCACGAATCGTCTCATCATGGACCAGAACTCCGGTCCCTGCAGAAGCAGCAACATCCACAAACGGGATATAAATCATCTCTGCCTGGTCGGAGGTCCCGGAGGTATCGGAGTCGGGAGATCCTTCTCCAGTAATTAACCAGTGCAGGTTAACGTTGGCCGTTTCAGCAATCAGAACCACTTTGTCGATGCCTGGGACGGATCCCTTAAGATAACTGCGCAAAGCAGTATCACTAATGCGGGCTCGACGAGCAAAGGCATAGATGGCCTCGTCACCAATCGCCTGTCGCAACCGCACAGCAAAGGTTGTAGGAGAAGATTGCAAATCCCGGCGCATAGAACCTCATTTTTCACCAGATATTCTTACTATATCTCTATTGACAGCGGTACTGTCGATGGATAATCTGAATTCAGCTTCACTTTATAGAGTGAGTTGGCGTTGAATCCAGCTATATAGAGTGAAAATTCGGTTTGGTGTCCGTTATTTCGGGCCTGGATGTCCTGAGTTTAACTGGGGTATGGAGTGTGATGATGAAAAGAACATATTGGATTGAAGAGACTGGGGTGGTCAGACAACAGCTGATGGTTGACTATGTGATCCCTGCTGTGGCCACAAGTTTTGCCCACTATCCCCAGCTTGAGTCCGCTACCTTGCTGGTGGGGCAATACGATTGTGGGGAGGCTCATGATGCTGTTCACCACTATTTCCTCTACTCAGTTCTGGATCAGCCCGATCTGGTGGCTGCCATTGTCGGTCTGGATGAACTGGGGCATGACTCTGTGAACCTGCCTGGCTTACCTCCGCATCACGACATCACTGACTGCTTTTATGCGGATCTGGACAAGTGGGATGCCAATGGTCGAGCCATTCAGGCCTTTGCTTGCTATTGTCAGCCAGATTGCCATCTGGGCATGTCTCTGGCCCAGATCTTTCGCCCCTATGCTGTTTTTCATCGCCATGGGGAGGATATTGAAGTGGAACTGGTGGGAGAAATTTTGCAATTATCCTGCTCCACCGCCGCTTGAGTGTCTGAAGATCTCAATAGCCCGGGCAGATCCCGCTCATCCGTAGGATCTCTTGCCCCCGCGATGCCAAGGCAAAGATCTTTCCAGTCTGTCAAGGCCTCTAACTTGTGAAGTTACCGTTGAACCAGATCTTTTTCGGAAAAGTCATAGGGACAGTTGCTTTTAATGAGGTCCCGATGAAATTCCAGCTATTGATGATGACGGCGTTGGTTCCTGTCATGCTGATCACTCCCCGAGTTTGGGCAGATTCCCTCTCAGGTCGTGGACTTATCCAGGGGGTGGGTGTTGCCTCCGGCACAGGCATTGCTCAAGGGACTGGATCGGCTGAGGGTCGAGGATTAGTACTCTACCGTGACGCCAACGGTCAGATCGATCACAAACGGGGCACCGGACAGGTAGAAGGCCGAGGTCTGGCGATCGGGCGCGGCGTTATTGTGGGGCAGGGCCAGGTTCTTGGCCAGGGAGAGGCTCAGGGACAGGGAACGCTGCCATGGCGCCGTTATTTCTAGAGACACCCCCTTAAGCGTTTGCGTCTACAGATGGGGAGGGACTGGGACTCGCTTCTAGAGCCTCCTCTTTTGTTTGTTCCATGACCTCTTGACTCTCAGGCTTGTGTTGCCAGTGACAACAACGGGAATCGGGGGCTCCAGGGGTCAACAATCCAGGATTGGAACTGTCGTCAAAAAGGTGCAGGTCAAACCAGAAGGTTGCCCCCTCTCCTAGGCGACTGGCCAGAGAAATCTTGCTGTGATGCTTATCCAAAATGTTGCGGACAATAGCCAGACCGAGACCGGTACCCTCCAGAGTGTGGACACGGTTTTCTACCCGGAAAAAACGGTCAAAGATCCGTTCCTGATCCTCAGCATCAATCCCGATTCCCGTATCCGCCACTGCAATGCGCACCGCTTGAGGATTGCCGTCGGGATGATTGACTGTGTGGGCATGAATGGTGACCTGGCCCCCGACATCTGTAAATTTAAGGGCATTGCCCACCAGATTGGTCATCACCTGTAGCAGCAAGTCATAATTGCCCCAGACTGGTGGAAGGCCTGGGTCCAGGGCATTGCGGAGTTGAATTCCCTTGTCCCGCGCCTGAAGCTGATGAGTACGAAGAGTCTGTTCCATCAACTGAGCCAGATCAACCCCCTCAAAGTGGTACTGTTTTCCGGACTCCAGGCGAGAAAGATCCAGAACATCATTCACTAGCCGAGTGAGGCGATCCGTTTCTCGATTGGCGATTTCTAGATAATCAAGGCGCTCTTCGGGAGAGATTTGCTCACCGTACTCGTAGAGCATTTCAATGAAAGACTTGATACTGAAAAGGGGAGTCCGTAGCTCGTGGCTGATGTTGCTAATAAACTGCCCTTTTGCCTCATTTAATTCCACTTCGCGGGTAATATCCTGAACCGTAAAGACGATCCCCTTTAAATTCAGGCGGCGTTGATCAAATACCGTCGAGAGCATAACGCGGATATGGCGGGCACTGGGCTCTGGCAAATTGATGCGAAACTCACTACTTTCCATTTCTCCACGCGACATTTGAAAGAGAGGGCGAGTGAGCTGAATTCTTAAGGGTTCTGGTAGCAGGGAAAAGATCTGTTCCCCAAGAATGGGTTTTCCTTCCCAGCCAAACATTTTGATGGCAGCAGGGTTGGCCAACAACAGCTTAAAGTCTTCATTCAGAAGAATGGCAGCATCGACAATGGAAGTAACCAGGATTTCCAGTTTGGCTTTGGCTGCGGTAATCTCCTCAATGTTTTGCTCCTCATAACTTTGCAGTCGCTCTGCCATCTCGTTAAAGCTGTCGATTAGCTGCCGGAGTTCGCCACCGAAGGGCAAGACAATCCGCTGTTGAAAATTGCCACGGGCAATTCCCTGCACCCCATCCACCAGTTCCTTAATGGGGCGGGTAATGGTGAGAGCATTGACCACGGATCCTAAAATCGCCAGAACCCAGACGGCGAGAAACACCCCCACCGAAACTTCACGCGCCAGTTGTGAGGATCGCACCAATGTGGGGTTGGGATTAATCCCCAGGCCTAAGGTGCCGAGGAATCGTCCCTGCTGGTAGATGCCCACAAAAATGTCTGTGATCCTGCCTGCGGGTGTAATGTGAGTGCGGACCATCGCCTCTCCTTCTGCCGGAGGCCGGTTGTCAGGCAGCTGAATGCGGCGGGTCAGGTTGAGGGAAGTGGTAACCTCCGGATTGGAGAACGGGATGCCAAAGTAAATCTGGCCATTGGGATCTGCATAGAGCAGATAACGAATGCTGGTGGTGCTGTCGTAGTACTGCTGAGAGAGTTGAGCCACCTGTTCGATTTCACCATTGGCAACCAAGGGAGCCACATTGGCAGCCATCAGTAGACCCAGATCCCGACCAAATCGGGTGTCATTAAACTGGGCATCCTGCTGCACATTGTTGACAGCCCAAAAGGTAAAGCTGGTAACCACCAATGAAACAGCCAGGGTGGCCACAAACAGCAGCTGAGTCTCCAGACGCAGATTTTGAGTTAGCTGCAGCCACCACTGCCGGATTCCCCCCATCCTGCCGGTGGTTGAGGGGTGAGCATCGGATGCAGCAGTCTGGTAGTCCGGGTTGGTGATCATGACCCTCTCATTCTGCCATGCCCGTCCTGGGCAGGAACGGATCACCCCCGTTGATGACTAAGGGAAATAATCCTGAACGATGCATCGAATCTGCCCCCTCAAGGAATTTAGAACCCCATGGTTTTGGCAACGGCAGGGAGGGTAGGTTCGACCCCTGAATGGATCTGGGCTTGACAGTAATCAATGGCCGTTTGGGGATCCTTGAGTCCATGGCCGGTGAGCACACAGACAATGCGAGCATGGGGAGGGACATGTTCCCGATATTGGATTAGTCCGGCAACTGAGGCTGCACTGGCGGGCTCACAAAAGATACCTGTGGAGCGGGCTAGCAAACGATACGCCTCCAGGATCTCGGCATCTGAAACAGCATCCATGGCCCCCTGACTTACCTGCACCGAGGCTTTAGCCCGGACCCAGCTGGCCGGATTGCCGATCCGAATCGCGGTCGCAATGGTCTCGGGATGGGCGATCACCTGATTTTTGACAATGGCGGCAGCCCCCTCCGCCTCAAACCCAAAGAGACGGGGACGGTGACTGGCTTTGCCCTGTTGATGGTATTGGCAAAATCCCATCCAGTAGGCTGTGATGTTGCCTGCATTGCCCACGGGTATACACAACCAATCGGGGGCATCCCCCAGGGCATCGACGATCTCAAAAGCTGCTGTTTTTTGCCCCTCCAGACGGAAACGATTGACTGAATTTACCAGGGAAACGGGGTAGTGATCCGCCATCTGACGCACCAGGGCCAGGGCACAGTCGAAGTTATCGCGGATGGCAATGATTTCTGCGCCGTACATGAGGGTCTGGGCCAGTTTACCCAAGGCCACATACCCGTCGGGGATTAGGACATAGGCGCGCATTCCCCCCCGAGCCGCATAGGCAGCAGCAGCAGCAGAGGTATTGCCCGTACTGGCACAGATCACTGCCGCCGCTCCCGCTTCTTTGGCTTTAGAAACCGCCATGGTCATGCCCCGATCCTTAAAACTGCCGGTCGGGTTGAGACCATCAAACTTAAGATAAACCTCGCAGGGTTTCCCCAGGCGTTCGGCGATGGCAGGTGCGGCAATCAGAGGGGTATTCCCTTCGCAGAGGGTAACGATCGGTGTTTTATCGGTTACTGGCAGCCACTTAGCATAATGCTGAATCAAACCGGGCCAGTATGCTTGGGTCGTACGGGGAGGGATCACGGTGACCATGGTAAAAAATGAACGATCCTTGTCGAGTTTACTTCTCTTCCTCAGCCTGCCAACGGTAATCCACTTTGATGCCCCGCTGCTGCCAATCCTCCTCTAATTGTTGCTGTAGGCTTAAGGCTTTGCGCAGAGAATTGATCAGATCCTGCATGCGAGAGCGGTTTTTGTAGTCTTGCTCCTCCACTGCAGGAAAGGTCTGCCGTTCCAGAATCCGGAGGAGCACTTCATAGTGCACATGGGCAGGCACAGGAATATGCTTCATAGAGAAAGGCTCAACAGCGAACGGGTTGCGGCACCAGGATCTGGGGCAGTGACCAGAGCTTCCCCGACCAGAACGGCCCGGACTCCCCAACTTTGCAATCGCGGGAGATCCGTGGGGGTATGTATTCCGGATTCACTCACTATCGTAATTCCACGGTTAAGTAAAAGAGAACCTCGAACCTTTAACAGTTCGTGTGTGGTTTCCAGGTTGACCTGAAAGCTGGTTAAATCACGGTTATTGATGCCGATCACCTGCACCCACGGTAACTCCAGCACTCGGTCCAATTCAGCCAAGGTGTGCACTTCCACCAGAGCAGTCATTCCCAACTTCTGGATCAGCTTGAGGAAATACTTGAGGGTGTCATTGTCAAGCAAGGCTGCGATCAGGAGGATGGCATCAGCTCCCAGTGAGCGAGCCCAGAGGATCTGATAAGGATAAAGGATAAACTCTTTGCACAGCAACGGGAGAGAAACCGCAGCACGGATCTGGCGCAGATAGTCTCCACTCCCCTGAAAAAACTTGCTGTCGGTAAGCACTGAGAGACAGCTGGCCCCCGCCTCTGCATAGGTTTGGGCTAAGGCAATGGCATCAAAATCTTCTCGCAATACCCCTTTACTGGGGGAAGCCCGCTTGACTTCGGCGATCAGCGCCACGGCTGAATTGGGTCTTTGTAAGGCAGCGGCAAAGTCAAGAGGGGGTGGTTGCTGACTGATCCGCTGTTGCAGATGCTCCAGGGGGAGCTGTTGTCGCAGTTTTTCCACTTCTGCCTCTTTATGCCAGACGATCTCCTCCAGAATGTTCTGAGGTTGACAGCCTGGCATGCTCACCTGATAGATCTGCGACTCGACCACCACAGCGGGAGCCGGAGAGCGACGACGAATCTCCATGAAAAACAGCGTTGACTTCAACCAATAGACTACCCCAGCCCGGAGGATAGCATCGCTGTGATTCAACCAGGTTTTGTCTTCACCCTCAATAACTTGGTTGGGAAATAGGCTTATTCCCCAAAGGTCTGACGTTCTCGGTGTGTGATTTGCAACAGTTGATGGAGATCACTCCAGGATTGATTCTCGATGTAGTGGATCACCTCCTCTAATTCCTGTCTATAGGTATTCAACGCCTGCAGTAATGCTTGCCGATTATATTGAGCCATTGCTGTGCCCAGATCAGGGTTTCCCCCTCCCACGCGACTGGTGTCTCGAAACCCGCTGCTGGCCAGTTTTTGGGCTAACTGCAACACCTCTGACTGGGATTCACGGCTGCAGGCGGCGATCAGGCTGGCACTGATCATCACAGGCAGATGACTGATCCAGGCAACGGCTTGATCGTGAGTGAAGGGATCGGCCAGGATCACCCGAGCCTGCAGATCTTGAATTAATCCACGTAATTGCTCAATTGAGGCAGGAGATGTGTCGGATTGAGGGGTCAAAACATAGGGACGGTCTTGAAACAGGTGTCGGACTGCTGCCTGGATCCCCTGCGACTCGGTTCCCGCCATGGGGTGACCCCCAACAAAATTGGGCCAGAGGGAAATCGCTGCCGTCACAATGGAACCCTTGATCGAGGCAACATCTGTGATCAGTACAGACGGGGGCAACCATTGAGCCAATGCTTCCAGGGTGGGCAAAACTAGAGGGATCGGAGTGCAGATGAAGATCACCTCCACAGGACGATCGGCCAAACTGCGGAGATCAGTACTGGCGGTGTGAACTGCCCCACGGGCAAGGGCTGCCTCACAGGTGGGTAATTTTTGACTGACACCGTGCAGGGTGTGTCCACACTGAAGCAGGTCTAACCCCAGGGACCCTCCGATCAGCCCTAAACCCACAATGCCAATCTGCAAGCGACTTCTCCTTTATACGTCTTCAGGTTTAGACTGTCAGGGCGCTCCGTGATCCGGACAGAATCCGCACGTGCAGCACGGAATACACCCGCTAAGATAGAGGCAAGGGTCAGGTAACCCCCATGACATGTCCGACGTTAGCACCATAGCTTGAGGAGGGGACAATGTTGCATCGGAAGGTTTATCAACTGTCTCGTGAAGGCAAAGACGTCTGGATTTATCTGCGGGATCAGGGCCGCTGGCTGGAGCGAGCTCGGATTTTGGACATTGAGGGGGATACCATTCTGGTGCGTTATGAAACCGAAGACGAGGATGAGATCTGTTCCTGGGAAGAAATGGTGCGCCTGGAAAGCATTGGCGCAGTGGCCCAGCGCTTATCCACCATTCCCAAAGGTCCCATGTTGCCCCAGGATCTGCCGGTTGCAGATGATTGTCCAGAATATGAACAGTTGATTGATCCTGCCCGCCTAGAGGGGCGTGACGACAACGATCCTCCGGCGAGTGAACCCCGTTCCGCAGAAGAACAAAGCAGCAGACAACCGTTTGGGGATCGGGAGTCCTGAGGCGAAAATTTAAGTTGACAAGAAATGGTTGGCCTTGTCATGATGGGTAAACCTTGAAAGGTCGCCTGCGGATGTAGCTCAGTGGTAGAGCTTCTCGTTGCCAACGAGATGGTCGGGCGTTCGAATCGCCTCATCCGCTTAATTTCTATCTCCTCTTCTTCACCCGCCTGCAACACCCCCCAGAGGAAAAGTGACGATGATATGACGAAGGCTCCTCATCCTCTGAAAGTCTTGTGGGCTAACCTTTTCAGGCCTTCAGTGACGAAGTGATTACCAGATACAGCATTTCCCAGTCTCTTGAGGTACGACTTGTAGATCTGGACGCTGGAGATACCCGAGTTGGCTGTAGTTCGCCAGGGTGGGAAACGCTGTAGCTACGGCAGTTCCACCAACAGCAAGCCCCATTCCGCCCAGTAGGGCAAATACTCCTGCTCCACCCGCAACTCCCGCAGCTGCTACTCCTAACGTTGCTAGATCCTTCTCATCAATTGCTTTCTTCATGCCGTAGGCCGCAGTGTGAAAAATAATCTAGGTTATACCGAATAGGCTACCCAGTTGAGAGGAGGTTTCTAGGCATGCAGAGATATACAGCTGGAGTCTATACAGACGTGCTGCATTCCCCAGGTCAAAGCTGAAGGAATTAACCCCATGAGCGGAGGAGTCGTAATGACAGATGAAGAACTGAACGAAAAATTTGGTCGCCTAGTGGATGCCCAGCTACGTTTCCAGGACCAACTCGGGGACCTGGCTCGTCTGATGAGAGAGGATCGGGAGGATCGGCAGCGGAGATGGGCGGAGCAGGAGAGGAAATGGGCGGAGCAGGAGAGGAAATGGGCTGAACAGGAGCTGATCAACGCTGAATCCCGTCAACGCCATGAGGAGAACGAGCAACTCTTCAATATCCTCCTGGAAGAGATCCGCTTCCTCATCCGCCAGCAACACCCCCCAGAGGAAAAGTGACGATGATATGACGAAGGTTCGTCATCCTCTGAAAGTCTTGTGGGCTGACCTTTTCAGGGCTTCAGTAACGTTCCCACTTCTTCCACCAGATTTTTTGGGTCCACGGGTTTATTAAAGTAGGTGGTGGCCCCCAGGCTGAGGGCTTTTTCTCGATGCCGTTCCCCGGTGCGAGAAGTAAGAAAGGCAACAGGCAAGGCGAACCACTCCGAATGCGCACGAATCGTCTGCAGAAGCTCAAAGCCCGTGAGGCGCGGCATTTCAATATCGCTGAGGACCAGATCCACCGCCCCCTGCCGCTGTCGCAGCTCATCCAGGGCCTCCTGGCCGTCGCGGCAAGCAATGGTGGTGTAACCGGCTTCCTCCAGGATCCGCTCCAGTGCTCTGCGAGTGGCAACCGAATCTTCTGCAATTAAGATCGTGCGGCGGCTCGGCAGCATGCCTCGGGACGTGGACGGTTTGGAGCTGTCAAGCAGGAAGCCAAAGTGGAAAGGCAGGACGACCGGCACCACATCCCCTGTTCCCAAAATCGTACACCCAGCTACATAGGGCGGCACCGGAATCGTCTCATCAAATGGCTTCAGGATCAGTTGCCGCTCTCCGATCAGGGTATCGATGGAAACAGCTACTGGGGTTTCGGCGCTATTGACGACAATGACCACCCTGGGTTGTCGTTGTTCTGTATAGGTCTCTGCGTAGGGGAGTAAACGGGCCAAGGGCATGAGAGGAATCCGGCGCTGCCGCCATTCAAACTGCTGGGGTAAGTGGGGAGCCTCCTGAGGTGGCAATTGCTCGGCGATCTCACGATAGGGAAAGATCTCCAGCACACTAGCGGCGGGGAGGGCAATCAGGTGCCGTTGGGACTGGCAGAGCATCAGGGGTAGCAGGTTGAGGCCTAACGGCAGGCGAACCGTGAAGGTGGTACTCTGACCTGGCTGGGAATCCACCTGTAATGAACCCCGCAATTGGGTTACCTGGCGATTGACAACATCCAGACCCACTCCTCGTCCAGAGATCTCACTCACCTGGGCTGCGGTGGAAAACCCCGATTGAAAAATCAACCCCAGGATCTGTTCCCGCCGCAGTTGACTCATGGAGAGGGACGCAGAGCAGAGGCCTGCTGCCACGGCTTTATGATAGACCCGCTCCAGATCAATGCCCCGGCCATCATCACGGAAGGTGATCACCACCTGGTTGCCCTCCAGTTCTGCTTTCAGGAGAATCTGGGCCGTGGGGGGTTTATCCAGTCGTTTGCGTTCTGCGGGAGGCTCAATCCCATGATCCAGCGCGTTATTGAGCAAATGGGTGAGTGGGGTTTGTAACTGTTCCAGAATCACCTGATCCACCAGGGTGTCTCCCCCTTCGATCTCTAACACTGTCTGCTTGCCAAACCGTTGGGCCAACCGCTGTACCTGAGGTAAGAATCGCTGCGCCAGGGTTCGGAAGGGGATGAGTCGGGACTGGGTGACGTTGTTGTACAGAGAATCCAGCTCTTGCCGCCCCAGTTCCAGATCTTCCGTCAATTCCCGCGTCACCAGATCCACGTCTGCCCGGGTTTCCTGAATGCGGGTGATCAGTTCCTCAAAGTTTTGCAGGCTGGTGTGCAGTGCTGTGTAGCGATCCAGTTCTAGGGGATCAAAATCAGCTTCAGCTGCGGCTGAGCCATGCTGAGCAGTGCTTAGCGTAGAAAACTGATCGTAGAGGAGCTGTACCTGGTCCCGCAGAGGTTGAAACTGCGAAGAGAGACGTTGCAACTCCTGACTGGACTGACGTAATTGTTGCTGCTGCAGGGAAAAACGCTCAAAGCGGACAATCAGCTCGCCCACCTGATCCGCCATGCTATCCACACGGCTGAGGGGAATCCGCACATGGGGGATCTGAGGGCGCAAAGAGTCACTGGTTGGAGCAGGCTCAGGCTCAGATCTGACTGAGAGCCTGGGTTGGGAGTCCAGATTGCTCTCGATGCTAGATTCTCCCGCCTCGGTCTCTGGTCCTGATTCCAGAAAAAGCTGCCGTTGTTGACGAATATGCTGGAATACCTCTAGGGCCAGATCCGCCAGAGGTTGTTGGGGAGATCGGGTTTCCAGTAGCAAGCCCAGCGCATTCGCCGATTCCTGTAGCCAGGGTAAGGAGAGGGTTTCCCCCAGAAGGGAACATTCCTCCACCAGCGTCTGCAATCTAGAGATCTGTTGTTCGAGAGAATGCTGCTGCAGATGGGTTTCGGCACGCTGCAGACAATCCTCCAGATCAATGGAGAGAGCGGAGCGCACCATGGCCGGAGGCGCTTTGAAGGTGGCGGGGGTCTCCTGGGTCAGGGGGGCGTCTCCACGATCCGCTTTCTGGTGGGTGAGGACATCCGCAAGCTCCCGGAGAAGTTGGCGATCCACTTCGGGATTGGTCTCACCTGAGGCCTGGCCAAGCACCAGTTCAATTTCTGCCAAGCCCTGCTGAATCAGTTTCCATGCCTGGGCCTGACCCGAGGGACTGAGCAACTGATCCCGGTAGGCCTGCAGTACATCCTCTAGCTTGTGGGCCAGTTCACTGAGATGGGGCATCTGGGCCAACCCAGCTCCTCCTTTCAGGGAATGAGCCGCCCGCAAAACCAGGGGATAGTCGATCGCCACCTCGGTCTGGAGCTGCTCCTGCAAGGTTGCCAGATAGCCTGGTGCATCTTCTTCTAGAAAACACTGGCGTGCTTCTTGGGCAATAGACTGCAGCAACTCGGGATCGATCTGGATGCTCATAGGATCAGGAGGGTAGGTCGAGGCGGAATCGGGACATGGAGGACTGTAAAGCTTCAACCTCTGTGGTCAGCTGCTGCAGGGTGGCCGCAACGGTCTGGGCCGACTCCGCTGTGTGCTGAGCAGTTTGCACCACCTGATGCATGGTTTGGTTCACCTGCTGGGAGGTGGTGATCTGAGCTGTGGTGCTGCTGGAAATAGTTTTCAGATATTGATCAATCTGCTGACTCACGGAGGCCAGATCCCGGAGGATCGTCCGCACCTGACTTACCAGCAGGGTCCCGGTACTCACCTCCTGGGTGCTTTCCACCATCGCCTGTTGTACCTCAAGGGTTTCCCGCTGAATGGTGGCCACCAGTTGCTCAATCGATTTCGTTGCTTCTGAAACCTGCTGTGCTAGTCGTCGGACTTCATCTGCCACTACCCGGAAACCCTGCCCCTGTTCTCCTGCCCGCATGGCTTCCACCGAGGCGTTGAAGGCCAGCAGGTGGGTTTTTTCAGAGATGTTGGAGATCACGGTGGCGATCTTGGCGATCTCCTGGGATGAACGGGTAAGCCGCTCAATCTTAGCTGCGGTATCCTCCACTGCAGATCGGATCTTGTCCATGCTGCCCACGGTTCTTTCGATGGACCGATCACCTTCCTGGGCATCCAAAGACGCCTGCTGGGCAATGTAGGCTGCCTCCTGAGCTGATTGGGCCACATTCTGGATCGAGTTGTCCACCTTATCCACTGCCGCCAGAGCCATGCTCACCTCTTCGGATTGATCGAGAGCAGTATGGGCCAACTGCTGCACCGAGCCGGCACTGGATTGCGCCAGGGAGTTGACCTGAATTGCCACCCCCCTCACCTGCATGAGGAGTTGGCGCAGAGACCCCATCGTGGCATTGAAAGCATCGGCAATCGATCCCACCGCTCCTTCTGTGAAAGGTGCATAGACCGTCATATTCCCTTCGCGGGCTTCCTCGATCTTGAGCAGCAGGTTGATCACCCCCTCCTGCAATTCTTCTTTTGCTCGCCGTTGCTCTTCTGCTTCCTGCCCCCGTTCTTCCTCCTTCCGCCGCAGCTCCTCCAAACTGGCTTCGATTGCCCCTACCATCTTGTTCATCTCTATGGACAGAGTCCCGATCTCGTCCTGCCGATCCCCTAAATCAACACGGACTCCGGTTTGTCCTGCCGCCACCCGTTGGGCAAAGAGGGCCAGATCACGAATCGGGCGGGAAAGGGTTTCCGCCACCATGCTAGCCACCACCAAAGTCAGCATAATTAGGGCAAAGCCCACGACTCCGTTGAGGGCGATCTGCTGCAAAAACAGCTGATTTAACTGGGTTTGGGGCTCACCGATGGCCGCCATGCCCACGGGTTCCCCTTCCCCTTCTGTGATCGGATCGGGATAGGCGTACAGGGGACTGTAGCTGATTAAGTACCTTTCGCCACCAATCTGCATCGTGGAGAGATAATTTTCTTGCTTGTCCTCAATGACCGCCATGCGCACATCTTCAGGTACCGGAATCCCCAGGGCTCGGGTTTGACTGTTCTCTGCCGCAACCGTGGTGGCGATCACCTGCTCCCGGTTATAAAGGGAGACAATTGGGCTTTCAAAAACGCTGGAAAACTGATCGGTAATGCCGAAGTTGTTGTTGAGCAGACTCCCGATCACGACAGCGCCCACCACCTCTCCCTGCATCTGGACTGGATAAACCCCCATGCTGATTAATCCGGTCAACTCCTGGGGAGTTTCTGTGGCAGCAGATGCGGGACTGGGGATCTGCGCTGCGGTTAGCAGACCCAATTTTTCTAGCGTATCCAGAGAAAGCTCCTCCAATCCCAATAGCGGCTCAGCTGTTGTTATGGCATCCTGCACCATTGCAATCTCTGCAAGCGATTGCCCCGGAGGCAGCACCAGACTTTCCAGGGCAAAGGTGATCTCCTCCCCTGGCAACTGGGTGGCATCATCTGCAAAAAGGTTGATTGAATCGACGACAATGACCCCCTCTGCATTGACCAGCAAACGAAAATGCTTGGTGATCTCGGGGTAAATCAGGTCAAAAGCCCCGAAGGATTCGTCCAATAAATTTTCCAGAACTTCGCGGTTGTTTTCCACCGCCACCGGATCGCTTAAGTTGATTTGATTGCTTTCTAAAAATAGGCGGATGGCATCAGCCTGAGTGAGGGCGTCATCCACGTTGAAAATCACGTATTCTTCCACCAACGCAGCCTTGGTTTGAGAAATCGTGTCCTCAAATTGAGCCTGCACACTCCGCTGCGAGGTAACAATATTGATGGCAGTTAAGAGCAAGATCGGAACAGAAGCCACGCCCGCCAACAGCAGGGTCTGCTTGGTCCGCAGATCCAGACGTTCCCAAAATCCTGAGCTGGGGCCATAGCCAATCAACAGAGGTTTTGCTGGAGTTTCAACCTTCTTATCGGTTGCAGGCGCTGGCGATGAGAACCCTTCATTCAGAGCTGCTTCGATGCGAGCAGGCAGATCGTCTAAAGCTTTGCGGGCAATCATGCCATAACTACCGGTTGCATCCATCTCCACTACATGTTCGTAGAGACGCCTAGCTTCGGCATAATCTTCAGATTGCTCAGCGGCATTAGCCATCATGATGGTATCCATCAGACTGGTGACAGAACCCCTTCCTCCAGTCGCTGAAGCGGCCTCTTTATCCGATGTCACTGGAGGATCCTGAAGCGAGTGATCGAGCATGACAAAGATCCTGAGATTGGCTGACGGAACCCAGCTAGCACCCCCCACGCCCCGGTAGGGAAGCCATTAGACCACGCAAGAAGATTGCTACGTAAGCACTGATTAAAATTACTACAACTATATCGCCAATAATCCACAAATCAAGGTAGCCAACCATACATCAAATGTGGCTAGGAATACATAGCTTTTAATTGCCAAGATGTCTGGAGACTAGCTCCAGTAACTCCTGGGGGGCATAGGGTTTGGTGATATAGGCTGTTCCCCCCTGACGCAGCGCCCAAAAACGGTCAAACTCCTCTTTTTTAGAACTACAGAAAATAATCGGGATCTGAGCCAGTTCAGACTGGGTACGAATAGTACGGCAAAGCTCCAGGCCGCTCTGTCCTGGCATCACAATATCCAGCAGAATCAGATCGGGGGGAGGATTGCTTTGCAACCATTCCCAGGCATCTTCGGCATTATCTGCCGCCTGCACCTTAAATCCAGCTCGGGTCAAAAGCCCCACAGCCACCTGTAGTTCTGCCTGCCCATCTTCCACCACTAGAATTTGCTTCATATGCCCCCAGCACAGGCATTTTCTTCGTCTATTAAGATACAGCTTTTTGATTTAGCCAGGGGGATTCTCCTGGTCTTCTCGATCGGTAAAGGGTTTCTCTGAAAAAATAGTGCTCTCAACGCGCAGATTGAAAAGTCAAAAAAAAGCTGGCCCTTGATGATACAGGTCAGCCCTTAGTCTTGAACTTAAATTCTGAGATCAGCCCTCAGGCTTCTGGCAGTGGAAAAAACCCCAGACCAGGTAGCCTTTCTCACCTCCCTCGATCCAGTGAACCAGACCTTTTTTCATCCGCACTGACAACATCAAAACCAGCATCCAGCAATCGCACGGAGTGAAATCCGGTCCCAGATGCCACATCCAGAATGCGCTGGGCCCCACGCTCCTTGAGAATGCGGATGAGGAAATCTCCTTCACTGCTGGCCCGCTGCTCCCAGTCAATCAACTGATCCCACTTTTCAACGAAGCTCTGAATATACTCAAACTGATAGTGGTCAGTGTCACGGACAGCAACTGGATTACTCCCAAATGATTGAACTCTTGTGGAATGAACCATGATCTCTCCTCGTGAAGATAAATACGGAAACGAAGCGTCTGGACAAGAGGTAGTGTCTCCACCTCAACCCCTGAGATTATTTATGGTGAGAGAATATATTGAGGAATACAGTGGATACGCAGAAAACACAGAGGTCTAAGTTACATATCTGCAACCTATGCTAATGGTGAAATAATAAGTCGAAGTGTGATTGCTCACCATCGAAGACATCCCGGACTGCAGCGTTTTCCGACCTAGTGAACTCCTTTCAGCCCATGCCTATAAAGCTTCTAGAGCCAAGTGTTGCTGCTTCAAGGAGGGAGAACTGCAGTATCCCACAGGTTTCGTTTAGAATTGATTTGCTCTCGATTGAGGTAGACCGATGTCCCTTTCCTCTCCCTCCACAACCCTGAAACCGGACTATCGCTTACCCCTGAGCCTGATCATCCTGTCTTTGCCCTGTGGGTTTCTGTCCTTCTGGGTTGCGGGGGGTGTCGCACTCTTTGGCCTCTTTTTGGCGATCCAGGCAGCGACTTTACGCCTTGTCTTTACGGAAACCGCTCTAGACATCTACCGTGGTGAACAACAGATCCGGCACTTTCCCTATGAGGAGTGGCTGCACTGGCAGATCTACTTACCGGCACTTCCAGTGCTATTTTATTTTCGGGAAACCCGCAGTATTCATTTCCTGCCGATTATCTTTGCTCCCGATCAGCTGCAGCAGAGCTTGCGGGCTTATGTGGGGGGACCTGGGGACCTAAAAAATGGCGTTGAATCAGATCGGGTACCTGAGCAGGGCTAACCTGGCAGTATCGGGCCTTGTCCGGCATCATTACGAGATTCGGGCCAGCCTTACAATTTTTCATGCATCCTGTCACCTTCAAACGCACAGTCTCTGCTTCAGGATGATCCGCCAGGACCTGTTCAACGACCTCCAGTACCCGATCTCCTCCACGGCGGCGACAGTCAGACTTGCCACAAACCTGGATACATTTCAGTGCTAATTTAGGGGCTGACTGAGGCGGCTCCTGAAGGTCTGCCCCATCCTGCAGAATTCTAATCCGCTCAGCAATCGTTTTCTGCTCCTTGCCAGGTTTGAGCTTCGTGATCCCCTGCACCTCCAGAGACTGACCCGTTTGCAGGCAGGGCCCGACGACTCGGCGCAAGGGCTTATCCAGCTTGATCCGCAGTTCGCCTTCTTGGGTCAGCAGGATCATGGTTTTCAACTTGCCTTTGGGATGAGATTCAAATCCCTGGAAGCATCCTTGCAGTGAAAAGGGCTGGTACATCGTTTCTGAAGAGAATGAGGAGGAGGTTAATAACCGTTCGCCAGTCGGGCCTGCAACTGTTGCCACAATTGGGTCGGAACTTCTGCAGGACACTCTAACCGGCGAATGCGGCCACTGTCCCGGTGGAGATAGTGAATGGCAACCTTAGCTCTCGGATCCAGAATACTGCGGCGGGTCTGAGGTTGCTCCTGAGCTTCCCCCAGGTACACATCTCGCCAGGCGTTGCCCTGCTGGTGCTGGATCCGCAGGTGATCAGATTCCGGAACGTTGATCAGTTGAAAGCCGCCAACAGTGGTCCAGCCAAGACACCAGTTGGGCGCGAGAGGCCCTAAACTGAAGACCCACGCTCCAAAGTTGAATTGCCGCTCTACCATCTCTGATCTCCACATGCAAATGACCATCTGGACTGCAATGGGCTGGAATCGCTAACTCCTGCAAACGGTGTTGCATCTGGAAGCGTAGCCAGCGGGGAATCGCTACGGTGCTGGGAAACAGGGGTGTCGGTATTTCCATCAGGCTTATCCAGAAACCAATCCAAGGGTGAGGCTGTCCTGGGCCAGGAAATGATCCAGGTGATAGGCCCGTTCCTCCGTCTTCAGAAGAATCTGCTCATACAGATACCGGCTGGCTCGATCCCCTAAACTTTCGGCCTGGGAGGCCTGGGACCGCAGCAGGGAGATCAGGGCCTGTTCTGCTCTCAGATCATGGCTGAGCATCATGCGGGCGTTAAACGCTCCATCTTCTTCCTGCTGAAAACAAGATAATTCTGCTAGCTTGGTCAAGTTGGCAACAGGTACTCCCCCCAGTCCATTCAGCCGTTCCCCCAGATCATGAATGTGGGATTGCACCTGCTGATAATGGGTCTGAAAAAACTCATGCAGCTGATAAAATTCGCTGCCCTGCACCACAAAATGATGCTTCTGGTACTGCAGGGCCAGGGCCTGAAAACTGGCCAGAGTGACATTCATGCCTTCACAAATCGGAACGGTGGTCTCCAGCTCCAGGAGAATCGGGTTGGTAGATACCTGATCCAGGGTTTGTGGCAACATTTGCGATTCGGTCATAAAACCTGACAGCCTATTGATAATACTTTTCAGCAAGTCAACTGCTCTGAGGCTAGCAGATCTTCTAGCCAGATGCAAATCTTTCTCAAAAGTTAATTCAGTGGGTTGGGTCGATGGGATGGGCAGATCCTTTCCCCCATCTGGGCAAGAACAGCGGGAGTCCTCGCTTAAGAAAACCCTCAGGAGGCTCCCAAGCAAGATCTTGATCTCTAATCCAGGGGAATAAACCTATCAAATTATGAAGTGTTGTTGAAAGTCTTCATCGTTATGCAGGATGGGCTTATCCTCAGCCCAGAAAACTAAGGCTAGAGTGAAGATGTGTAACAAGACATTACTGCCATAGCCTGAGTGGAATCATGACCTTGGCCAAAGTCCTGTATGTGCGCCTCCCTTGCAATCCAATCTTTCCCATTGGGGTGGTTTATCTGGCGGATCATGTGCACAAGCTCTTTCCTCAGGTGGAACAACGCATCTTCGATATGGGCACCGTGCCGCCCCTGGATGTTCGGCAGCGAATGCTGGCAGAGATTGATACTTTTCAGCCGGATCTGCTGGTATTTTCCTGGCGAGATATTCAGGTGTATGCTCCGGTGAACGGTCGGGCTGGCAACCTGCTGCAACATTCCTTTGAGTTTCTCTATGCTCGCAATCCGCTGCGACGCCTGCGGGGATCCTTGAATAGCCTGCGGCTGGTTCTGTCTTACTACGGAGAGCTTTGGCGCAACACCAATTTAGTGAAGCAAGGTTTGGCTCGGGCCCGCCGTTACAACCCCACTGTGAAAGTGGTGTTAGGAGGGGGAGCAGTCAGCGTATTCTACGAACAGATGGCCTCCTATCTGCCCAAAGGAACGATCGTGTCGGTTGGGGAAGGGGAAACCCTGCTAGAGAAAGTTTTGCAGGATCAAAGTTTGGCTTCGGAGCGCTGCTACATAGTCGGGGAAACAGCCCCCCGCTCCGGTCTGATCCATGAGCCCCCCCTACCAGTGCAAAAGACCGCCTGCAACTACGACTACATTGCCGAGATCTGGCCCGAGTGGGAATTTTATCTGGAGGGGGGCGATTTTTACATCGGGGTGCAAACCAAGCGAGGCTGTCCCCACAACTGTTGCTACTGCATCTACACCGTCATCGAAGGCAAACAGGTGCGGATCAATCCTGCCGATGAAGTGGTGCGAGAAATGCAGCAACTGTATGACCGGGGGGTGCGCAACTTCTGGTTTACAGATGCCCAATTTATTCCTGCCCGGCGCTACATCGATGATGTGGTGGAATTGCTGCAAAAGATCCTGGATGCCGGTATGAGGGATATCCGTTGGGCTGCCTACATTCGAGCGGATAATCTCACCCCCGAGCTGGCGGATCTGATGGTAAAGACGGGGATGAATTATTTTGAAATTGGCATTACCAGCGGATCGCAGGAGCTGGTGCGCAAGATGCGCATGGGCTATAACCTGCGCACGGTTCTGGAAAGTTGTCGCTACCTCAAGCATGCCGGATTCCAGGATTTGGTTTCTGTCAATTACTCGTTTAATGTTATTGATGAGCGCCCGGAAACCATCCGCCAGACCCTGCGCTATCACCGCGAACTGGAAGCCATCTTTGGCCGCGAGAAAGTGGAGCCCGCCATCTTCTTTATTGGATTGCAGCCCCATACCCATCTCGAAGACTATGCCCTGAAGCGCCAGATTGTTCAACCCGGCTGGGATCCTCTGGCCATGACCCCCTGGAATGCCCGCAAGCTGCTCTGGAATCCCGAACCGATGGGCAGTTTCTTTGGCGAGGTGTGTCTGCAGGCCTGGGATCAAAATCCCCATGACTTTGGCCGCGAAGTAATGGATATTCTGGAGCAACGTCTGGGGCAGGCAGAACTGGAGGAGGCACTTTCTGCTCCGTTGGCGGGAGTTTATGTGTCTTGAGGATCCCGGTGAATCGGTCATGGATGCGGGGGGAAGGACGCTTCTGACATAGGATGAGGAGGGCTGCTGCGCAGCCACGCTGTTAGTGAAAAGGAGCGCACCGTGGTCAGTGCACGCATTCTCTTTGCCTCTGCCGAAGCCGATCCTCTGGCCAAAGTGGGAGGGATGGCGGATGTGGTCGGTACCTTACCGGTGATCTTGAAACAGTTGGGCCATGACGTTCGGATCATCATGCCCTTCTACGGCACACTGGTGGATCGATTCCCTGATTTGACGACTCCTATTTATACCACCTCGGTCATGTATCAGACGGTGGAGGTGTACGCCGCAACCCTGCCTAACACCGATGTTCCTGTGTATCTGGTTTCGCACCTGGCGTTTACCCCCAAGCGGGTGTATGGGGGAGAAGATGAGCACTGGCGCTTTGTCCTCTTCGCCAACGCCGTAGCCATGTTTGCCTGGCATCACTGGAGACCCAATATTATCCACTGCCACGACTGGCACACTGGCCTGATCCCCGCCTGGATGGATCAGTCTCAAGATATTGGCACGGTATTTACGATCCACAACCTGGCCTATCAGGGCCCCTGGCGACAGCACATGGAAGCCATGACCTGGCTACCGGATACTTTCCATGCCAGCAATGCCATGGCCGCGGGGATTACCTATGCCGATCAGGTGAATACCGTCTCCCCCACCTACGCGAACGAGATTCGCACCCCCGTGCATGGAGAAGGGTTGGAGGGTCTTCTGGTCTGGAAGGGCAAGCGAGTCCGAGGTATTCTCAATGGCATTGATCCGGCCCGGTTTGATCCGGCTACTGATCCGGCCCTCAAGCATCCCTTTTCTGCTAGCTCCCTGGAGCAACGGGCCGCCAATAAAACTGAGCTGCAACAAGAGTCTGGCTTGCTGACTGAACCCGACTTGTTTTTACTGAGCATGGTTTCGCGGCTGGTCGAACAGAAAGGGATTGATCTGCTGTTGCAAAGTGTGGTGCAATTTCTGAACTTCAGCGATGCGCAGCTGGTGATCCTGGGCAGTGGAGAACCCCACTATGAGCAGCAACTGCGGGAGTTGCAACAGCGCTTTCCGGGTCGAGTTGCTTTTCAGCAGAAATTTGATGCCAAACTGGCCCAGCGGATCTATGGGGGTGCGGATGCCTTTCTCATGCCCAGTCGTTTTGAGCCCTGTGGCATCAGCCAGATGATCGCCCTTCGCTATGGCTGTGTGCCGATTGTGCGCCGCACCGGAGGACTGGTGGATACGGTGACCCATCACTATCCTGCAAAGGGAACAGGCACAGGCTATTGTTTTGACCGCTATGAGCCGCTGGATCTCTACACCTGTATGGTCAGGGCCTGGGAAGGATATCAATACAAAGACAGCTGGCGACAGCTGCAACGGCGGGGGATGGCGGTGGATCACAGCTGGCGGCGTTCGGCTCTGGACTACATTCGCATGTATGAAGAGATCATGCAGGTGCCTCTCGATCCCAACACTACCTTGCAGGAAACCGACACCCCCAGCCTGACGGGATCCACCGTGAGCCATTAACGGGTGTGCAGCCAGAACTCCAGTTCTCGCCGGATCGATTCTCGTTCAGAGGCGGTTGAGGCCAGGCGGAGCTGGTGCTGAAGCTCGGTAATCACATGTCTGCGCTGAGAATGCTGCATTTCTGTATCTCCTTTTACAGAATCAACCTACTAGATCATGCTACCGACATCTCCGAAATATTGTCGAGACAACCTAGGATACAGTTTTGCGAAAATTAATGTTTCTGTATCCAAGTTTACAGATGATTGCTTGTCTTCATGGATGGGAGTGATGATGTCCGGTCAGGGTAGGTTCAAAAGGCAGATGAGTGATCACAAAGGGGATCTGGGCCTGACGTAACCAGGCTTGTAACGGATCATCTACGAGAGCCATCAGAGATCCGGTCTCCGTCAGCTGGATCGGTCGGTGCCAGTTCCCCAGCTGGTGAGCCACTCGACAGAGCTGAGCGATTGGAATATCGGAGATCAACACCACGGGCTCCAACTCCGCCATGATTTTGATTAAGCGCTCCTGATCCTGGTAAAGCACATCCCCCTCCTGCAGCGATGTACCCCGGGGCAGAGCAAGGAGAACTTCGGTTCCCCGATCCGTATGCACCCGTTGCCGCACCCGCTGCCGATCCACCCAGGAAAGGGTGACAGTCTCCTGACAGGGAATCGACAGGTCAGGATCTGAGACTAAAGCATGAACCTGAACACTTGATGGGATGGACATGGACTAGAGGCTTTCCAGATAATCGCTCAGATCTTCCATCAGGCGGGGCAGCTCGACTTCTGTGGAAACCCGCATCACGTCAGTTTTCACGGTAAACAGCACTTTGGCAGCGTGGGGAGCGGGCCAGATGTTGGGGTTGCAAAAAAGATTGAGCAGCAGACCCTCCTGGTGCAGGTTCACATCCACCGAGGGTTGAGGGGTCTTCTTTCCCGGAGTCCCTGCCCCCTGCAGGCGTTCCATGATCTGGCGCAGGGCATCGTTGAGGGCATGAGCACCCTCAGCAGCCAGTGGAAAACTGATGGATCCAGTTGCAATGTTCAGGACAAACTGAGGAGAATAGAGACTCATAGCCAATTTTGATGGGGTTTATCCACGGACCTTACCGCATTCTGCATACTGCCCAGGTGTTGCCCGAGATTTTTTTATGGACAATAACAGCTTATTACGACAACTACTGCTCATGGGAGTTGGCACTACAACCCTGGTGGTGGAACAACTCAAAAAGGCGGCGGATGATCTGGTTCAAAGCGGCAAGATGGATCAGGATCAGGCCAACGATGTGGTGAATTCCCTCCTCAACCAGGTTAAAACCGAGCAGGGTAATTTTGAGGGGTACATGCATCGACAGATTCGCAACATTCTCCTGGATCTGGGGGTGCCGCGCCAGACCGAGATGGACGAGTTACGGGGCCGACTGGATCGACTGGAACGGCAGATCCGGCAGCTGGAAAATCATGTTTACCGCAGTCGCTAGGCCGAGATCAGGTACTAACAACGTGAGATGAGCAAGATTTACAAATTGTAAAACATAGCTGGATCAGACATAATTGAGTCACTTCTCCCTGGCTGATTTATGTCTGCAGCAGCCCTTTCCCCCACCATTCTGCTTGTGGATGGGTATAACGTGATTGGGGCCTGGTCTCACCTGCAGGAGCTTGCTCAGCAAGCCCAGATGGATCTGGCACGGTTACAGCTGGTGGAATCGCTGGCCAGTTACACCGCTTATCGCAATTACCAGACTACGGTGGTGTTTGATGCCTACGGGCAGGCCACGCCTGTAACTCAGGAGAGCTCTCCCTCAGGAATCCAGATCATTTACACCAGCTATGGAGAAACAGCCGACACCTGGATTGAGCGCTGGTGTGCCCAGGAGTCCCGTCAGGGCAGTCGGGTGCGGGTGGCCACCTCCGATCGCGTGCAACAACTGGTGGTGGGCGGATATGGAGCAGAATGGCTCTCAGCTCGGCAACTGCTGGAGGAGGTTACCACCACGGCCCAAGACATTCGTCGCACCCGTCCACACCAACGGCGCAGGGTTCCGCGCGGCATTGACGCTTATCTCGATGCCAATACCCTGAATCGGCTGGCCCAATGGCGGATCACTGGGCATGATCCCAGGCAGGCTCCCTGATCTGAGCCGACTTCAAGAAAAATAATAGTCCGTGCCTTTATTCACAAACTGCAGTGTAAAGGCTTGCGTGTAGTCCACATCTGCTTCCACAATGCCTGCGGCCACCAGACTTTCAAATAGAGCCTGCCAACGATCCGCATTCATGCTTCCGATCCCCAGCTCCTGTGCCTCTCCAGAGACAACAATGCCATACTCCTGCATCTTGGCTAGGCCGTTAGCCAGCTTGTCATCCGTCATTTCCGGATTGTCTTGCTTGATCAGCTGGTTGCCAGGGCCCGGATCCTCAAAATAGTCGTACCAGCCTTTGATCGAGGCATCCACGAACCGCTGCACCTGATCGGGATCCTGCTCTACTCGCTCCTGCAGAGTCTCAATGGTAGTGGCATAAGGGGTATAGCCAAAATCCGCCAGGAGAAGCACCACGGGCTCAAACCCAGCCTCCTTTTGAATTGAAAAGGGCTCCGAGGTCAGATAGCCCTGCTGTACCGCCTGCTGATCCTGGAGAAAGGGGGCCATATTGAAGTTGTAGGGCCGGATTTGATTATCACTGAGGCCAAACTTGGCCTTGAGAAAGGGCCAGTAGGTCTTTTGGGCTCCCGCTGAGATCAAAAGGGGACGACCTTTCAGATCAGCAGGCGATTCCACCCCAGTCCCAGGATGGGCAATCAGGACTTGAGGATCCTTTTGAAAAATAGCCGCGACGGTGATTTTGGGCAGGCCCTCCTGAATCGCCTGAATGGCATCGGCGGCAGATCCCATGAAGAAGTCAATCGCTCGACCCACCAACAATTGAGTGCCGTTGACCTGGGGTCCACCCATTTTGATCGTGACCTGCAGTCCGTGATCCTGGTAAATTCCCCTGGCGACCGCCTGATAAAATCCACCATGCTCAGCCTGAGCAAACCAGTTGGTGCCAAAAGTGAGGGATTGCAACTCATTTTGCACCAGTAAGGTGGGCCCTCGCCGCTGCAGGGATTGCGCCTGACCTGCCCAGCTGATCAGACTGGCTCCCAGGGTAAGGGCTCCCGACTGTAAGAGCTGACGGCGGCTAAAGGAAGAGGGGATCGGAGGGACAGAGTCCATGGCTGCAAATGTCCTTAGAGACTTATCAAACCAGTGTAAGTGAGACCTTGAAGCAGCAAATCACGCACTGCCATCGCCATCAGGCATAACTCATCAGATTGATGAGGTTCCTCAGCGGGGATCCATCTTGGCCTGTCGTTATCTTGATCGGGAAACGCTTGAGATACTGATAGACTAAAAATTGGCTGAGGTTGTTCCCAAAACGGTGGCCACAATCCTCTAGAAGCTGGAGTGATCGAGCTTATTCCCTTTCTCTCTGCTGCATTCCTGGCCCCGCCCCCCTTGCACTCCTGTCTTCTCTTCCTGTTACTCCCTGTTGTTTACCCTATGAAGCATACGCTCACTGCCCAAGTTCAGGATCAGCCAGGTGTCCTGACCCGAATTGCTGGCCTTTTTGCCCGCCGGGGTTATAACATTGACAGCCTGACCGTGGGGCCCACAGAACGTCAAGGGATCTCGCGGATCACCATGGTGATCGCTGGCGATGAACAGGTGGTTGAGCAAATCACCAAACAGCTTTACAAACTAATTGATGTCCTCAAGGTTACGGATATCACCAATATCCCTTGTGTGGAACGGGAACTGATGTTGATTAAGGTTAATGCCAGTGCCGAAACTCGTTCCAACATTATGGATGTGGCCCAAATGTTTCGGGCACGGATTGTGGATGTGGCGGAGGAATCCCTGACCCTGGAGGTGACCGGTGACCCGGGCAAAATGGTTGCCATCATTAAGATGCTGACCAACTTTGGGATTCGTGAAATTGCTCGCACTGGCCTGGTGGCGATGGTCCGCGAATCCGGTGTCAACACCGAGTTTCTCAAGCAGCAACCGGCCCTGGCCTCGTTCTGATCCTGCCAGGATTTGCAGGTACAGCAAGGTGGAACCATGGGGTGGACAGAAATGGTGCGAGATCGATTCAGGCAAGGGTTACGGCATCCAAGACTCAATCGCTGGTCAGGCATGATGGCCTTGTTCCTGCTCCTATCCCTACTGGTGACAGCCTGTGGCAGTGCAGTGCCCAAAGAGATCGTCAAGCAGGCCCTCACTTACCGCCTCGCTCACCCCTCTTCTCGCCCTCTCGTGGGCTACGAACAGTTGCAACAGCAGATCCAGCTGCTTCGGGTGCATGTCCACCGCGATCAAACCCAGGAGGTTCTGCTCACCCATGCCACCTTGGTGTCGGCCCACCACCTCCAGGGAACCTATGACGTCAAAATTCAGCCCACATCCTCTCGTCACTACCAGCGCCATCACCAGCCTTTTCAGCTGACCCTGGCGGCACCTGATCCGAAGGCAGCGGAGTGGATCCTGTTAGAACCCGTTCCCCGCACTGATCCGCAACAATGGCGTCCCATCTCTTTCCTTCCCCCCGCTCCTCCGCCCCCAGCTGAGCCTGAGGAAACTCCTGTGCCAGAGGTCTCAGCCGAACCTGTGACTGATCAGGGTGAAGAGGCGGATCGGGATCTTGGGGAGAGTGAAGAGACCCCCCTACCGATGACTGCCACTGAAATATCAGAGGAGATCCCGATTACGATTCCCACTGAACCCCCGCAATCTCTCGGTGAAGGGAACGACTAAAGTCCATCCCTCAAGCCAGAGGATGCTTTTCCAGCCAGGTATGCAGGTGAGGAAAGAGCTTTTGATTAGCCATAGGAAAAGCAAATCGAGGCAGATCCTGCGGTTGGATCCAGCGTACATCTGCACATTGAAGAGGTTGAATGGTTCCAGACTGATAGCGACAGATGTAGGCGATCAGAGTAATGGAAAAGTGGGTATATTCGTGCTCGACGGTGGCCAGTTCCTGTTCCACAACCACATCAATACCGACCTCTTCTTTCACCTCTCGGACCACACATTCTGCTGCCGTTTCCCCCGGTTCGATCTTTCCGCCGGGAAACTCCCACAGGCCGCCCAACATGGAGGATTCAGGCCGCTGATCAATGAGCAATTCCTGGCCACGGAAAACCACCGCAACAGCAATAAGCTTGTGGGGACGGGTACGGCTGGGCATGGGTAAAGGCAGATGAGACTGTCGCCCCTGATTGTACGCCCTACAGTCCTGTTGCCACGGACAGAGGGAACATTGCGGTTGTTTGGGACGGCAAACCAGGGCCCCAAGATCCATAAAAGCCTGGTTGAAACAGCGGGGATCCCGTTGATCGAGAAGGATCGTGGACAAGGTCCAGAGCGTTGACGCTGCTTTCGCAGGGGGAACAGGCAGAGCCACCAAACGCGCCAGGACCCGCTTGACGTTTCCATCCAGAATGGCGTGAGGCAAGTTAAAGGCGGCGCTCAGGATCCCTCCCGCAGTGGTCCGACCAATACCGGGAAGACTGAGGACGGTTTGCAGATTCGTCGGGAAGACTCCCTCAAACCGATCGACAAGCTCTTGAGCAGCCTGATGGAGATAATGGGCACGGCGATAATACCCCAGTCCCTCCCATTGCTTGAGCACCTGATCCCGAGAGGCCCTGGCCAGATCATGGACCATGGGAAATTCCTGCAGCCATCGCTGATAGTAAGGAATGACCGTAGCCACCTGAGTCTGTTGCAGCATGATCTCAGAGATCCAGATTGCATAAGGATCCCGAGTCAATCTCCAGGGAAGCGATCTTCCGTGCGATTTATACCAGTCCAGTAAATGAAAACGCAGCGAGGGAGCGATCCTTTCAACCCAGAGGTGGGGGTTCCCCATGCCCTTAAAGAGTGTAAGCGTGGCCTAGAGCCCACCAGATTAGGGTTCCCACCACAGCCGCCAAGATCAATGTGGAGAGGGTGAGGGCAATGGGACTATCCGCCCCTTTAAATTCCATAATGCCGCGATTGAAGTTAGCCATGCAAGCAACTCCAGATGATCAAATCAAAAACCTGATATCTATCATATAACTTAACATCCTCAAGTTCCCTGCTGGAATTCTGCTTTTGTTTCAGAAAACTCTGAATCCTGTTGATCGAGAAGGGTGTGGATGGCCTCTACACAGGTGTTTGTGGTTGCCAATAACGCTTCCCGCTTGCTACTGGCAGGAGGAGGAATCGGCTCTCCAATCGCAATACGGAGAGGTGTGAAGAAATGAGGCCAGCGATGCCCCTTGGGCCAGGCTGCTTGTGTGCCTTGCAAAGCCACAGGCAAGAGAGGGATCTGGGTCCGGGCACTGATCAGGGCAGCTCCCAGATGAGGATCATGAATCCGCCCATCAAGGGTACGGGTTCCGTTCAGAAAAATTCCCACAGCCCACCCTCCTGAGAGCGCCTTTTCAGTTGCCTGCAAAGCTTTGCGGTCGGCTCCCCCCCGTTTCACCGGATAGGCTCCGTAGAGACGGATCAGCTGACTCAGGAGGGGAATCTGAAAGAGTTCCGCTTTGGCCATAAAGGCTACCGGACGGCAAACGGCATTGGCCACCATAGGAGGATCGAGATGGCTGGCATGATTACAAACAATGATCAATGGCTGCTTGTCAGGAAGGGGGGCTGAGCGACTGACTTTTCCCCAGAAGCCCAAGCGAAAAACAGGATTCACCACCAGCCACTTCAGCAGTCGATAGCAAAGCCAGTGAAACCAGTGGAGGGTTTGCGGTGAAGACATGGTTTAGGGACTCATCGGACAAGCATTAATCAGAACAACTAAAGCACAAAGCGACGGCCAGGAACAGCCATCGCTCGGGTTATGGAAATTGATGATGCTAGCGTGCCAGTGGCACATCTGCGGGAATAAAGGACGTGTTGAATGAACCTCCAGAAATGCAAGCTGCTTAGCCATACCGGACACCTGCAGCAGACACCTCATTCCTGCCTATTGCTTGATTAAGCCTGGGAGCTAGAACCCTCAGCCACCGATGAGTTCTAGATCGATCCCCTTAAGTTTGCGCTGCCAGAATGATTGTCTTGGTTGAGAGCAGATGCCACTTTACCGTTTTTCTGATTCAACCACCCAGTAATCGGAGAGGGCTTGTCATAGGGTTGGGGCAGGATGACTGTGGTGTTGAACCGTAGGGCTTGGGGCGTAAGGATTGTGGCTCCTTTGGTTGAACGCTCTATATCTTTAAGAGTAGAGCACCCTCAGCAAAATGATGGCTTCTGTGACTGGTTCTTATTATGTTTAGAGGCTTTCTCATGTTTCGATACGATCGTTTACAATTTGGGGTGTCGGTCCCCTTTGCTCTGGATAAATTGATTCACCGCTAAGGAGCCTTCTCTTGCCTCAGCTGCTCCGATCCGTAGTTTGTATCAATAAGATCTTTTGGGAACAGATAGGATCGACTAGAGTGAAACAGTCAGATTTTCCACAGCTCCTTACCTCTAAACATTATGGATATGACCTCCTCTCTCCAGGCAGATACTGCGATCTGGCATCCTCTCCGACAGGCCATTGTAGAGAGTTCTGGTTTTCAGGGATGGCTACAGGGACGATCCTTACCCGAAGATGATCACCTGCTGGACATCCTAGTGCATGAATATCTGGAACAAACTCTCTCCACCCTGGCCTACTAGAAACTGGTTCCCAACTGCAGAGTCCAGAGTTGAGCCCATAAGGGTAAGGTAATCAGCGCAGCTATGTATCCTATCGTCATGGTGGCGATGGTCATTTCCCGGTCCAGGTTGTACTCCTCTGTCAGAACTAAACTCGCAATGGCAGGGGGCATGCCAGCCTGTAACGCCAGGATTAACTTGCCCATCTCGGGGATAGGCAGCTGAAGCAAGATCACACTCACCAGACCCGGAACCAGGATTAACTTGATCAATAGAGCTATTCCGGCTCGGAAGGGATAACGCCACCCGCTGATCTGGGCCAATCTCATGCCCAGCAGGATCAAACTTAACCCCACCATCCCCCAGGCAAAACGTTGTAACCCCTGATCTAGCCAGGAGGGGAGAATGAGCGGATTCAGCAATAAGCCCAGGATAAAAGCGGCCATGCTGGGATTCCGGATCACATTGAAGGCCAGGTTGCTCGGTCGTCCCCGGTTCTGGCTATAGTAGCTGGCAATCCAGACCCCCAGTCCATAGCTGCAGAGCAGATTGCCCAGATCGTAAAAGACTGCCCAGCCAAAAAAATGGGTTCCCCCGATCGCTAAGCAAACCGGAAAGCCAATGTAGCCCGTGTTGCCTAGCATGGAGGTGAGATGAAAGCTTCCCTGTTCGGGAGGCAACCATAATTCAGCAGAGATCTTTCTCTGGGGAGTGACCACCAGAACCCAGAAGAGTGCTAAAGCTGCGGCCAGTGCCACCGCTACCCAACACACCAGCGGAGCCAACCACTCCTGCCCATTCAGATCCGCCTGCCGTAAAAACCCGATGATGCTGACGGGAACCCCCACCCAGTAGAGGAAACGGCCCAACTGCTGGGGACCGACTCTGGCCAGAAGGGAAGGCGGCAAAACCTTCTGCAGCA
The DNA here is from genome assembly GCA_964392245.1 of uncultured bacterium. Classification (GTDB taxonomy): domain Bacteria; phylum Cyanobacteriota; class Cyanobacteriia; order Thermostichales; family Thermostichaceae; genus JAAUUJ01. Next base: position 15,296 of record CAYMOX010000002.1, on the reverse strand, counting down.
GCAACCCCAATCCAGTCCATCCCAGCAGAGGGAGATAGACACCCACCAGTGTCTCTAACACGGTATGGCTCCATTGCGTATGCCCCAGGCCTGAGCATGCCTACTGCTTGCTGGCAAAGATCGCCTCCACCACTTCCTCCACCATCCGATCGGGGGTTGAAGCCCCAGAGGTGATGCCAATGTGGACCGGCCCTGCAGGTAGCCACTGATCTGTCACCGTGACCTCCTGCCCCAGGGGCTTATGGCGAATCCGGTTCTGGGGTTGAATACAAGCAGCACCATCAATGTGGAAAGACACCAGTCCCTGTTCCACTGCGATCTCCTGCAGATGGGTCGTGTTAGAGGAGTTAAAGCCCCCGATCACCACCATGCGATCCAGGGGTTGCTGGACCAGTTCGATCATGGCGTCCTGTCGCTCCTGGGTGGCATTGCAAATGGTGTTAAAGCTCATGAAGTGATCATTGAGGGCTTGAGGACCGTATTTGCGCAGCATGGTGGTTTCAAAGAGTTTGGCGATGGCCCGGGTTTCACCTTCCAGCATGGTGGTCTGGTTGGCGATGCCAATGCGTTCGAGATCGCAGTCAGGATCGAAGCCCGCAGAGATGGCTTTGCCAAAACGGCGCAGAAATTCCTGGCGATCTCCCCCATGCAAAATGTAGTTGGCCACCCACGTGGCTTCTGCCAGGTTCAAGACAATCAAAAAGGTCTGGGCAAAGGAGCTGGTGGCGATCGTCTCCTCATGGTTGTACTTACCGTGAATAATCGATGTGAATTGAGTTGCCCGGTGTTTGTCCACCTGATTCCAGACCCGCGACACCCAGGGGCAGGTGGTATCAACAATCTCATTTCCCTGGCGTTGAAAGAATTCCATTTCCTGGACACTGGCACCAAAAGCAGGCCAGATCACCACATCCTCCGGTTGAATCTGGGAGAAGTCTTTCTTGCCTTCGCGGGTTTCTACAAAGCGAATCCCCATATCCAGGAGATGCTGGTTGACCTGCGGGTTGTGGATAATTTCGTTGGTAATCCACAATTGCCGATCCGGAAATCGACGGCGGGCCTCGTAGGCATATTCGACCGCCCGTTCCACCCCCCAGCAGAAGCCAAACGCCTTGGCCAGGGAAATTTTCACTTCCCCCCGCTGGTAGGTGTTCAGATTTTGGCGAATCTCTTCCACCAGAGGACTCTGATAGGTGGTCTGCAGCTGCCCCTGCACATGCTCTTTATGTTCTTCAAATCCTTTTGCAAAATAGCTCTCCGACTTGCGCAGAGACTTGCGTAAATCTCGCGGGTTAGAGACGTCCGCAGGAGAGGTTGGGGAAGAAAAGGTCTGGGAATCAGTCATAACTGCCGGAGAACGCGCTACCACCCTCAGCTTACGCCATCCTTACTCTGACGTAAGTCATCCTCCACCCGGATCAGACTTGCTCGATGTCGGGTCCAGGGTTGGAGTCTGCCTGCATCAACCGGGGGTAAAGCAGGAGAAAAAATCCCATCCAGGTCAGGATCGGGACCGCCACCAGTCCACTGAACCAGAGTCTATGCACTAGGACCCAGCTCCCGGCGATCAACGACACTCCAGTGAATAGGATCGACCAGGGTTGACACCACCAGGGCTTGTGCTGCCAGATGCTCATGGTTATGCCCAGAGAAAAAATACAACCGTTCGTATTCTAAGGGGACTTTCAGGCGAGAGAGGCCCCTTCTGTAGAATGGGAAGGATCCTTGGGCAGGTAGAGTTATGGATATTGCCAGTGTTCGGGCTATTGTGGACCGTGCTCTTGCCGATGGCCAATTGACCGCTGCCGAGCATGACGAAATTGAAGCGGCAATTCTAGCGGATGGGGTGGTGACTGCCGAAGAGATGGAATTGCTGGAATCGATTGCGGATCAGGTGCGCCAGGGTCAGATCGAGCTGATCGGTCCCGATGGACTCCCGGTGTGACTATGCCCTCAATGTCCCCTGCTTCCAACCATGCCCCTCGACTCTTGATTGCTGCAAGTGGAACGGGAGGTCATGTCTATCCCGCCTGGGCCACTGCTCAGCAGCTATCCCAATGGCATGTGGAATGGGTGGGAGTACCAGACCGCATGGAGGCAAAGCTAGTGGCCGGACATTACCCTCTACACACTGTTTCCATGACAGGGATCCAGGGGCATCCGGCGCTGGCCTGGCCCCGCTCCCTGGGACAACTGATCCAGGCAATTTTCCAGATTCGGCACCTGCTGATCCAGGGCCACTTTCAGGGGGTACTCACCACGGGAGGATACATTGCGGCTCCGGCGATCCTGGCGGCCCGCTCCCTCAACCTGCCGGTGATCCTGCACGAATCCAATGCCATTCCTGGAAAAGTGACTCGCTGGTTGGGATCCCTTTGCACAGAGGTGCTGGTAGGCATGCCAGAGGCGGCTGCACGGCTGTCCTTACCCCGATCTCAGGTGGTGGGAACCCCGGTCCGCCAGGAGTTTGTCGATCCTCAAAGTCACCTCCGACCTCAGCCGCGACTGGAAACGCTACAGATCCCTGCAGAAGCCTTTCTGATTGCTGTGATTGGGGGCAGTCAGGGAGCCCGAGGGCTGAACCGCTGGGTTTTAGAGGCAGCCCCCTCCTGGCTGGATGCAGGGGCCTGGATCGTTCATCTCACGGGCCAGACGGATGCCGAGGAGGTTGCCCAACGCGCCCCTGATCATCCTCATTATTTCTGGTTCCCCTTTTGGGCGGATATGGCAGGTTTGCTACAACGAGCGGATTTTGCCGTGAGTCGAGCGGGCGCGGTGACTTTGGCGGAACTGGCGGTGACTGGCACCCCAGCCATCCTGATCCCTTACCCCTATGCCGCCGACGATCATCAATTTCATAATGCCCAGATGGTCCTCCAGCAGGGAGCAGCCGTGGTCTTGCGGGAACAGAATCAGAATCTCAATCAATTTATCGAGACAGGCTTGCAGTGGATCCAGAACCCGGATCGGCTGCGAGAGTATCAGCAGCATGTTCAGGCTGATCTGCATCGGCAGGCGGCCCAAAGGTTGGCAAAGCGGATCCAGGTCCACCTTCAGGCGAAATCGACGTAGTTTTCTCCCCCTTGATGGGCATCCTCTGGGTAGAACCGATCCAGGGGTTGGGAGAGCCCCGGGGCTCTCCGGAGTTAGGCGTTCAAATGGGTGGACCTATTTACAATCCCTGCCTGTCTAAGGTGAAATGGAAGTAAAATTTGTGGCCTGAAATGAGCAAAGATCTGTCTGTTCCCCAATCCTTTTCTTCCCGTCGCACGAACCGGGCCATTATCCCCAGCAACACCAGCATCTCTCCCTTTGGAAAGAAGCTTGTGGAGATGCAGCTTGCCACCAATGATCAGCTGCAGGAGGCCTATCAGATTCAGAAAACGACGGGAAAAGCCCTCTCCACGATCATTAGAGATCTCACGGGTCAAGATCTGCCCATCGAACTGGAAAGGGCCTATAAGCGGCAACAGTTATTTGAACTCAAGGTCATCTACGGGGTTCCCTACATTGACATGGATCTGGAACCGGTTGATCCAAAAGTTGTGACCGAATTTATTGATGCCAATCTTCTGCCCCTCGATATTTGCAATAGCTATCAGTTGCTGCCCATTGCCCGTGGGGAGTCTTCCCTGAAAGTTGCCATGGTCAAACCGGATGACTTACAGGCGATTGATGACCTGAACCGCCGCCTACGGCTGCAAGGGTTGAAGGTTGAGCGGGTGGTGTTTACTCGCTATGACTTTGACCAGCTTCTGGCTCGCTGCCTCGATATGCAGGCAGATGCACTGGCGATCAAGGCGGCCATTCAGCAAGAGCAACAACAGAAAGAAGACGAGGTTGTTGTTACTGGTAAAATTGACGACCTGGATCTGGACAGCATTGAAGAGGGAGCCGATGATGCGGACTCTTCGGGATCGCTGGAAGACCAGATGCGTCATGCGGGTGATGCGCCGGTGGTGAAGCTGGCCAACCAGATCTTGGTCAAAGCTCTGCAGGAGGGCACTTCTGACATTCACATTGAACCTCAGGAAGAAGAACTGCGAATCCGGTTCCGCAAAGATGGAGTACTGCGGCAGTCATTTGATAAGCTCCCCAAAAAGATCATTCCTGCTCTGACCGCTCGCTTCAAGATCATCTCCGATCTCAATATTGCTGAGCGACGCATGCCTCAGGATGGCCGGATTCGCCGCATCTTCCAGGGTCGAAAGGTGGACTTCCGCGTCAGTACCCTTCCTTCCCGCTATGGAGAAAAGATCGTACTCCGGATCCTGGACAACTCTTCCACTCAGCTGGGCCTGGATAAGCTGATCACCGATCCCGAAACCCTCGACAGCTTCAAAGAGATTGTCAAACGTCCCTTTGGCCTGATTCTGGTGACAGGACCGACCGGATCCGGTAAGACCACCACCCTCTATTCGGCGTTGGCAGAAGTTAACGATCCTGGAATCAACATCAGTACCGCAGAGGACCCGATTGAATACACCCTGCCCGGTCTCACTCAGGTGCAGGTGATTCGGGAGAAGGGCATGGACTTCGCCAAGATCCTGCGGGCCTTTCTGCGTCAGGATCCAGATGTGATTCTCGTGGGCGAGACGCGTGACCTGGAAACAGCCAAAACGGCCATCGAAGCTTCCCTCACCGGTCACTTGGTGCTGACCACCCTACACACCAACGATGCCCCTGGGGCGATTGCCCGCCTGATGGAAATGGGCATCGAGCCGCACCTGGTTTCCAGCTCCCTACTGGGGGTTCTGGCTCAGCGTCTGATGCGTAGAGTCTGCAGTGAATGTCGGATCCCCTATCACCCCACCCAAGAAGAACTGGCCCGCTACGGTCTGATCAGCTCCGGCGATTCCGAACAGTTCACCTTCTACAAGGCCAACAAGCTGACGCCCAAGGATGTAGAGCAACATAAAGCCGCCAATAAACCCCTCTGTCCCAAATGTAATGGCGTGGGGTATAAGGGCCGGGTCGGTGTTTATGAATTCATGCGCATGAGTGATCAGATTGCCGATCTGATTAATAAAGAGGCTCCCACGGAGGTGATTAAAGAGGCCGCTGTGGAAGGAGGAATGAAAACCTTGCTGGCCTACAGCTTGATGCTGGTGAAACAGGGATACACCACTCTGGATGAAGTGGATCGGGTTACCCTCACTGACAAAGGTCTGGAGAGTGAACTCAAGGCTCGGGCTCGGGCCATGAATACCTGTCGCACCTGTGGAGCTGAACTGGCCCTGGACTGGATGGATTGTCCCTACTGTTTGACTCCGAAATTCTAATCAAGTTGGGTTAGAATTCTGGGGCTAATGGAGACTGAACCTCGCCATTGTCCCGTTAACATTGCATGCAACAAACTCTCTGAAGGGGATCAACACCTATGGCTCTGATGATCGAAGACCTGATGGAAGCGGTTGTCCAGAAGGGTGGTTCAGATATTCACATCTCTGTGGGCTTACCTCCCTACTTCCGTGTAGGTGGCCATCTCGAGCCTACGGAGCATGAGCCGCTGATGGCAGAAGAAGTCCAGAAGCTGATCTTTAGCATGCTGAACAACACCCAGCGCAAGCAGTTGGAGCAAACCTGGGAATTGGACTGCTCTTATGGGGTACGGGGCATTGGCCGTTTCCGGGTCAACGTTTACAAAGATCGGGGCACCTATGCCTGTGCCATGCGGGCCCTTTCCTCTGAGATCCCCAACATCGACAAACTCGGGATGCCGGATATCGTCAAAGAGATGGCGCGCATCCCTCGCGGCCTCATCCTGGTGACTGGTCCCACGGGTTCTGGAAAAACCACCACCCTGGCCTCCATGATCGACATGATCAACCGCGAGCGGGCAGAGCATATCCTCACCATTGAGGATCCGATTGAGTATGTCTACACTCCCATCAAAAGTATTATTCACCAGCGGCAATTGGGAGAAGACACCAAGAGTTTTGCCAATGCCCTGAAAGCTGCCATGCGGGAAGACCCGGATATTATCCTCATTGGTGAGTTGCGTGACCTGGAAACGATTCAACTGGCGATTACAGCCTCCGAAACTGGTCACTTGGTCTTCGGCACTCTCCACACCAGTTCTGCAGCCCAAACCGTTGACCGGATGGTGGATGTGTTCCCACCTGAGCAACAGCAGCAGATCCGTGTACAGCTATCCAACTCCCTGCGGGCTGTATTTTCCCAGACCCTAGCTCCTCGCCATAATCCGCAACCCGGACAGTTCAGTCGGGTTCTGGTCCAGGAGATCATGATTGTTACCCCAGCCATTTCTAACCTGATTCGGGAAGGTAAATCCGCTCAAATTTACTCGGCGATTCAGACAGGTGGCAAAATGGGTATGCAAACTCTGGAGCGTCGTCTGGCCGATCTCTACGAGGATGGAGCCATCTCCTTTGATGTGGCCATGGGCAAGACCTCCCGTCCGGAAGAGCTGCAGCGTCTCATCGGTACTGTCACTCCAACGGCCACCACCACCCGCAAACCTGCAGTCGCCGCTCGACGCTAAGGTTACTTTTCAATCCAGGTGTGCTTGATCCGCCTATAGCACATTTGCAGATTTATGGTTAAGCTCAAGCTAGCAATGCTCACCAGCATCTCCAAGGCGGGTCAGGAGCTGGTGATTTCTATTTTCATGTATTTTTCTGTGAAGTCTGATAGTCCAGGCCATAAGAGGATGAGGTCATGCCGCAGTTTAAGGTAAAAGGGTTACAAGCAGGTCAGCCAGTACGCAAGACTGTAACAGCCGCTACGCTGGCTGAGGCACGCACACAACTCCGTCAACAGGGTATTTTTGCCAAACCTGAAGATATTCAAGAAGTGAAAGGGCTAGTATCCCTTGACAGCCTCTCCCTGGGGGGCATTTCGGATCTGCTCCTAGGAGGCATTGATACTCGGGATAAGGCAGTGTTTTCACGACAGTTTGCCGCCCTGATTAACGCAGGTGTTTCCATGGTTCGCTCCCTGACGATTATGGCTGAGCAGACCACCAACCCCAAGCTAAAAAAATATTTGAAGGTGATCAAGGCGGATGTTGAGTCAGGGAAAAATCTCTCTGATTCGATCCGACCCTTCCCTGATGCTTTTGATGGCCTTTACTGCAGTATGGTGCAGGCCGGGGAAGTCGGGGGTGTTCTGGATGAATGTCTAAACCGTCTCGCTAAATTGCTTGAGGATGTGGATCGCTTGGCCAAGCAGATCAAATCTGCCCTCACCTACCCTGTAGTGGTGTGTATTCTGGCTGTTGGTATTTTCCTGGGGATGGTGATTTTCATTCTTCCCACTTTTGAGGGAGTTTATGAAGAATTAGGAGGTGAGTTGCCAGCCTTCACTCAGTTTTTCATGAATATCAGTAAGTTTTTACGGACCCCTGCCTATAGTTTGGGGGCGATTTTCTTTGTATTGATGATAGGGTTTGCCTACGTACGCTTCTACTCCACTCCTACAGGTAAACTGACAATTGACAGCATCTCTCTCAAAACTCCTGTATTTGGAGATCTGATTCAAAAATCTGCGGTTGCTCGCTTCTGCCGTACCTTTGGAGCCCTCACCCGCTCGGGTGTGCCGGTCTTAACTGCCTTAGAAATCTGCCGCGATACTGCAGGAAATACGGTGATCTCCAACGCAGTCGATGCCTCTCGTCAGTCCATCTCAGAAGGAGGACAAATTTCTCCCGCCATTGACCGTGCTAAAGTCTTCCCGATTATGGCAGTTCAGATGATTGCGGTGGGGGAGGAAACCGGTGAACTGGATGCCATGCTCATGAAAGTGGCTGACTTCTATGAACTGGAGGTGGAAGAGGCGGTGAAGGCCCTCACCAGTTTGATGGAACCGGTTCTGATTGTGGTGCTTGGCGGCATGGTGGGTTGCATTATTGTCGCGATGTATCTACCTATGTTCAAGATCTTCGATCTAGTTCAGGCCTAATTCATGGCTTCACCCGCAGGACAGGCCATGCTCTCAGCGCTAAGCTCAAGGGGCTGAGCCAGGATTGAGAGGAACCCTATGTGGAAGCGGTGGTTGGTGCTGCTCTTTGTGCTCTTGGGCATGGGGGCAGCAATTATACTTTCTGAGCCCCCCACTGGTTCATTGCAAGGACAGATCCAGCTTCCCACCGAAGGAGAATGGCCCAACACCCAGGTGATCGCTGCTGGACCAGTGGTGAGGGGGGTCTACGTGGGTCCTGATGGCCATTACCGTCTGCGCGGCTTACCCACAGGCAACTACAGTGTCCGAGTACAAGCTCCAGGGTACGAAACTGCTACTATCCAGACTTCAGCACCAGTGCGAGAAGGACAGTCACTAGATCTCGATCCGGTGGAATTGCGGCGGCTCCCCCCCGCCCTCAGCATGTATGGAACCAGTCAGGTGTTTACCACTCAGGAAACGCCTCAGGTGAATATTCGCACCTCAGGTCTGGCCCGTCTGGATTTACAGCTGGATCCTCTCAATTTGCAGGACTACCTGGGCACTTCAGAACTCAAAGATCTTGCGGATCCCTATGGCTATGGAATTCCCCAAAGCCAGACGCTGTCAGAGGCCCCCCTCAGAATTTGGACCCAGGCTTTACCTGCTCCTAGTGAGGATGGCTGGATTGCCATGAGCTTACCCATCCCCGGAGAGCTACCCCCAGGCAGTTACCGACTCACAGCCACAGGAACAGGATTGGATCAGACCACCGTCACCTCTTCCTACTGGTTTACAGTTACTGACCTGGGGTTGATCCTGAAGCAGACGGCAGAAGAACTGTTGGCGCAGGCGGTGGATCTCAGCCAGCAAATCCCTCTGGAGGCAGTGGCACTGCAGCTGTTTGATGCCGAACGATGGGACCAGCCCCCCCTCCAGGTCAAGACGGATGCCCAGGGACTTGCCCGCATCATGCTCCCGACCGATCAGCAACCAAGTGGACAGTGGACCCTTTATGCCCAAACGGCTGATCAGCAATTTGAAGCCCTGTCCAGTAGCTATGTGTACGGTTCCAGCCAGCAGTACCGCATCTATACCTACACCGATCGCCCTCTTTACCGTCCTGGCCAAACGGTCTATTTCCGCAGCATCATTCGCCATCATCCTCAGGGGGAGACTTACCGTACACCCCCTCGGGATCTTCCTATTCAGGTCCATATTAAGACGCCGAAGGGGGATACCCTGGAGGATCAGCAACTGAGGACCAGTGATTTTGGTACGGTACACGGTAGTTTTAGCCTGCCTGAAGTAACCGATCTAGGTTCATTTGAGTTACAACTGATCCTGCCTGACGGTGAAACCGACTACAGTTTTATTTCTGTCGAAGAGTATCGCAAACCCGAATTCGATGTCAGGATTACCCCGGATCAGGAATGGATCCGACAGGGAGAATCGACCAACGTTAACATCACTGCCGAATACCTCTTTGGCGGTCCCGTCGCTGAGGCGGAGGTGCACTACATCATCTACCGCAGCCCTGACTGGAGCTACCGTTACCGTGTTCTACCTCCTTCTCCAGAAGAAGCCTTTTTTCAGTCTGATCTGCAACGGGAACAGTACAGCTACTACGGTGGCTATGGAGATGTGATCGCAGAGGGAGATGCCTTCACGGATTCAGGGGGTGTAGCCCAAATTCGCCTGGATCAGGTGCTGGCGGATGATGCCTGGGGGGAAGCAGACAGCTATTTTGGTGAACCCCCTGTCCAGGAATTACGGATTGAAGCTCAAGTCACCGACATCAGTCGCCGCTCCGTGACCCGAGATGGTCGTCTGCGCGTTACCCAGAGTGATCTGGCTCTGTTTGTCGAAGGGGATCAGTGGATTGCACGGCCTGGGGAAGTGGTCTCTTACCAGGTACGAGCCTTTGGCTATGATCAGGAACCGCGTTCCCTCTCCGGTTCGCTCAGCCTGGAAGCATGGGTCTGGAAAAGTGAGAAGCAAGCTTATCGACGCCTGCGCACGGTGCTGACCCAACCGTTTGAGGTGGAGGGGGGAGAAGGTGAGATTGCTTTGCGCATTCCCCCCGATCTGACGACAGGCGATTACCGCATTAATGTGCGGGCCCGAGATGGTCGCGGTCAGGTGGTTGAAGATACCACCCATCTCTGGATCAGTAACCCCAGGGATCCTGCCTCCCATTGGAGTGGAGAACGGTCGGCCATTGAAGTGATCGCTGACCAGCAGGTCTATCGCGTTGGGGACACAGCACAACTGGTGATCACTTCCCCGATTCCGGATGCCTATGCATTGCTAACAGTTGAGGGAAACACGCTTTACCAGGCAGAGGTTCGCCAGTTTTCCGGTCAGTTGCTGACAGTGGAGCTACCTATTCAGGCCATCTATCAACCTAACGTCTATTTCTCAGTAACCGTGGTGGGATCCCAGCGACAGCTTTATCAGGGGGAAATAGTGATCCGGGTGTCACCTCTGGATCAGTTCCTGACCGTGGAGCTGGAGACGGATCGGAAGCGTTATCAGCCCGGAGAAACTGCCCTGGTGACTGTGCGCACCAAAGATGCCCAGGGGAACCCGGTCCCTGCGGAAGTCAGTTTGGGGGTGGTGGATGAAGGGATCTACATCCTGCGCCCTGATAGCACCCCGGATATTCGTCGCTATTTCTTTCAACGGCGCTACAACAGTGTCAATACCAGCACCTCGTTCCCCCAACAGTATCCGGGAGGGCAGGACAAACTGGCCAACCAGCTTCGACAGGATTTTCGAGATACAGCCGCCTGGTTCCCTGACATCACCACCGATCCATCGGGGCTGGCTGAGGTGGAGGTACAACTTCCTGATAATCTCACCACCTGGAGACTCACCGCTCGCGCGATTACTGCCGATACCCAGGTCGGATCCACACAAACAACGCTAACGGTTACGAAAGATCTGTTGGTGAGGCTGGCCACACCCCGCTTTTTCACCACAGGAGATCAACTGCGGCTAACGGCAGTGGTCCAGAATCAAACCTCACAGCCACAGGAGGTTAATGTCCGGCTGGAGGTTCCCTCGGCTCTGATTCCAGAAACAGAACTGACCCAGCGGATCCAGGTCGCGCCCCAAAGTGCCCGCCGAGTGGAATGGCCCACCCAGGTGAAATCTGCTGGCCAGATCAATGTCCGTGTTTGGGCAGAGGCTGGGGATCTGCAGGATGGGATGCAGTTAACCTTGCCGATTCAAGCCTACGGCAGCCGTTTCCGCTGGCAGGACCGAGGGCAATTCATGAGTGAACGGAACCCAACTCAAACCCTATCCTTAACCCTGCCGGACAGGATCATCCCCGGATCCCTGGAGGGTCAGATTCAGCTGGCGGTTCACCCTGCAGCCGATCTCCTGGGGGCATTGGATTATCTGGTGCAATTTCCCTACGGCTGTACTGAACAGACCCTGAGCCGGATCCTGCCCGCTCTGGCGGTGGTCCAGGCTGCGGAGAGGTTAGGTTTGACTCTGCAGTCAGAAACTCTGGCGCGGTTACCTCAGATCATGAAGGAAGGATTTACCCGCCTGCAACAGCAACAAAATCAGGATGGAAGCTGGGGCTGGTGGCGATTTGATCAGGGAAATCCCTTTCTGACCAGCTATGTATTGATGGGGTATCACCGCGCTCATGCCGCCAACTTTGCCATTGATTCCAGCTCCGAAGATCGGGGGCTCCAATACCTGGAAGAGCAGGTCAGTCAGGGATCGCTAGACGCAGACACCCTCATGGTTGTGGAGTATGCCCTGAGTCTCTTCGGGCAGGCAGATCTGGAGCCGGTGCGGTCCACGGTGCCGGAAGACCTGTCCACCTGGGGCTTGGCCTATCGCACGCTGGCGTTGCTACGACTGGGGGATCGGCAGGCAGCCCAGATCTCGTTAGATACAGCCATGAAGAGGGTGACGGGGGATAAAACCTACCACTGGGTGCAAAAGGCAGAGGGGAGTGCTAACAGACGTCAATGGCAGCGGTTTACCTATGATGCTGCTGAAGTTGCGGCGCCACTGCTGGAGGCTGCTACTGCATTGCAAGATCCCCGTGCCGAGGCGATTGCGGACTGGATCCTGGGTCACCGGGGTAGCCAGCGCTGGTTAACCACCAAAGCCACAGCAGATGCCATCGTGGGACTGACCAGCTACTACGCCGCCACGGCCACTCAGAATCCTCTGCCGGAGGAGGTATGGATCCGAAATCTGACCACAGGTGCAGTGTTGGGCCGCTGGGTGCCTTCTTCCACAGAGCTGCAACGTCAGGTCAGTCTGTCTCCGGTGGATCTGAATACCGAGCTTCTCCAACCGGGGGAGCAGATGATCCAGATCGAAACCCGTGGATCGGGCCCCCTTTACTACAGCCTCAGTCTGGAAGCCTTTCGTCCTGTGGTGGCTGGCGAACCGATCGGGGGAGAGGATCAGGGATTTCAGGTGGAGCGCCAGTACTATAGGCTGACGCCGCGAGAACAGGCAGATGGCACGCTGATCTATGAAGAGCGTGAGTTGAGAGGGGCTGCGAACGCAGGTGAAACTCTCTTAGGTCGACTGAAGGTCACAGCTGCTCGGGACAGCAACTACGTCATGATCGAAGAGCCGCTTCCCAGTGGGGCCGAAATCACCTCTCAAGATCCTCAACAATTGACAGGAAGGACGGCTCGCGCGGACTACTGGTGGAACTGGTTCTGGACCTACCAGGCGATTCGCGATGATCGGATTACCTTTTTCATCACAGATTTGCCCCAGGGTGAGCATGAATTTGTTTACCTATTTCGTCCGGAGATCCCCGGGGAATTTCACATCTTACCTGCCCATGCCGAAGAGATGTATAGTCCGACAGAAATGTATGGACAAAGCTTCAGCCGGACTCTACGGGTGGTCGATCCCACCGATTTTTAAGATGTCCATGCCGATCATTCCTCTTCCTCTGGTGGCCCAGGCGGAGATCAGTAGACGTGATCTTTGACCCATAACTGCACCAGGGCGGCATGGCCACGGCTATCGACTTTGACCTCAGCGAGTGCCTCGCCATTTTGCTGGCGCATATCGGCTTCCAGTGCATCCCCGATCTCTTCAGGAATGTAGTACTCACTCAAGCCAATCTGAAGTCTGCCGTGGAGCCACTGACCTTTGATCACCTGCTGTTGAGGTTGCAGTTCTTGAGGATAGTGATCGTGGATGGCCACCGCTTGCCAGGGGGATCGCTCTCCTGCTCCGGAGGGTTCGATCACCAGATACAACTCAGTTCCTAACTGGCGAAAGTCTTCGGACCAGCCTGGCAGAGAGTCCAGTTGTTCAAGGCGGGTAATGACATAGCCTAAAGTCACATAGCGGCCCCGCAGAACATCGTAGGGGTCCACAGGAGCCGTCTGAAGATAAACGGTGGTGCCTGTAGCCAGCGTGTAGGCATTTTGGGCAGGAATACTGATCACAATCAAAGCCTGAGCTGCGAGAGGGAGCAAGCACCTCCACCAGGTGATCTTTTGAGGAGAAGATGGCTTGGTTTGCAGATCGATAGAGGTTGTTGTTGGTTGAGACATAAAAAATCCCTTTGCATCCATTGAAAACTAACTTTGAGCACGGCTCAGTGTGCGTTCCCGTTCAAACCGTAACCCGGCCAGGATCACACCTACCCCACAACAGATCAGGACCACAGAACGAAGCAGAAGACCTGTGTCGTATTCAAAAAAGCGGGTCAAAATTTGCAGGGTTAAGCCCAGTAGACCTAACCAGAACCGCCAGCGCTGACCCAGTTGTAATCCCTGCCAGGCAATCGCTGCCGCTAGAGCAAAATAAGTCAAATTGATCAGAACCAGCACCAGTCCAAACAACTGTCCAACACTCAACGCCAGAGATAAACAAAGGGCTGAGATTCCCACTATTACATCTGTGGTTATCATGTCTGAAGACAGCCTCTGGAAAACCCGGAAATGATTGACGGCCAGAAGGATCACCAGGATCACCAACGCGATAATGGTTAAACGGTTGGGATCCAACATCAAAAGGTGTTGCCAGGCCGATGTTTTTTCTACTGCGGTATAGAAAGTGTTGTAGATTCTACGAAAACCCCAGACATGCAGAAGTCCCAACAAGCTGAGCAGAGCCAGAAACTGTCCAGTGGGATGAAACTCCAGACCTCCATCTTCTTCCACCGGTTGTGGGTGGGCAGGAGATAAACGTAGCCGCAGTCGAAACCAGGGTAAAAACCGCTGATGCCAGAAGCTCCAGTACCAGAGGCTGAGAGTTCCGAGTAGCCAGGTAAGTCCCAACGCATAGATCTGAACTTGATCTTGGACGCGGTAGGATCCCTCCACCTGGTGCCAGATCCCCCAGGCCAGGACAGGCATTGAGGACAACCAGCTGATCCCGACACAGGCAATCAACCAGCGAGAACGGCACCAGTAGGCCAGCGGTAGCAGCAACAGCACTATAAACCAGGGTCCGATGGCGGGTGCGTACAGCCAGATCTCAGCCCCAGCGTAGGCAATGTTGGTGAAGTAGCCGATCATCCAGAGAATGATCCCGAGAATGGCACTGGGGGTATGCCGTAACCCATAAGCCATGCCCAGCACCCCCAGACTCCAGGCCATGAACAACCCTGAGGGGGGTCCACTCACCTGCACCCACTGAGCCATCAAACCGATGGCAGCCCCCATGGCCAGCTCCCCCACCAGCAGGAATACCGATCCGAGACGGGGTTTGTGGCCGACACGCCAGAGGCGAAATCCCTGCACCTGCAACCCGATCATCAATCCCAGACTCACCAGAGCCCGCAGACTGCGAGGGATCAGGGTCCAGTTCGCCGCAATAAAGGAAATGATCCCCAGGCCAATCAGGACTGCCCCGATGGAGAGCAGCACCGTGGCAAACCGATTAGAGGCAGAGTGGTGGAGATCCTCCAGATCGTAATACTGGCGAAGATTTTCCCGCTGAGGTGGATCGATTAATCCCTCCGAGACCCAGGCATCCAGAACCTTGGCAAGCTGGCGGCGAAATTGGTCATCGGCCATGGCTTCCTCTCAATCGTGATGGTATCCAGTCTGGCGAGGCTGCAGCAGTTCAGGTCAGGAGATGTACCAGTTCTGCAAGTGTCCTCAAAATAGTGTTTTGAGCTAGAACAAAACCAGTCAAGAGGCTAAGGCATGCACGCGATTCTGCAACCCGATCAGAGTTACAGAAATCGCCGTAAAGCCCACTGGCTTTAGCCGTGTGATATAAGGCGGCGAGCTGCAGGCGAACGACTTTATCCAGTTTTCGCTAGGATAAAACGTTGTTAGTCATCGAGTTCAAAGCACGGGTCAACCCCACTCAAAAATCCGCCATTGATGAGGCGATCCGTACAGCTCAGTTTGTGCGCAATAAAGCTTTGCGTC
>CAYMOX010000001.1:22934-287112 GCA_964392245.1 uncultured bacterium | reverse complement strand
ATCTCTTCAATTCTACCAAAAAACTCCCATTATCAATTAATCGAAGTCCCCTAAAGCAATAGGAATCCAAGGTATTGCATTCGTTGGGTAAGTTTCCATTACGCACTCCCTTTGTTTAGCTCGGTTAGCTGAACTTTGATATTACTGGATCTTTTCCTGAATGGGTATGGCCCATATGGGGATAATATTAGATTGATTTTTCTGACGAGTTGGACTATTTAATAAAACGTATATAGATGCTCTAGGAAACTTACCGGGAGATTTGCGCCTGCAAAGATCTCACAGTGTCTTACTTTTCATCTTTATGGGAACGGTAAGTG
Source organism: uncultured bacterium (assembly GCA_964392245.1). Classification (GTDB taxonomy): domain Bacteria; phylum Cyanobacteriota; class Cyanobacteriia; order Thermostichales; family Thermostichaceae; genus JAAUUJ01. Next base: position 286,792 of record CAYMOX010000001.1, on the reverse strand, counting down.
TCAGATCGAGGATTTGGTCACAAACACGTTCCAACAGATCATGGTTATGACTGATCACCAGAAGCCCCAGTTGACGTTGCTGCGTCACAGTGAGGACCGCCTGCCAAATCAGGGCCTGGGTGTTGGCATCTAACATCGCAGTCATTTCATCACAGATGAGATAGCGGGTGCGGGATCCTAAAGCTCGGGCCACTGCAATGCGTTGAAGTTCTCCACCACTAAGCTCATGGGGCCAGCGGTTGAGCCAACTGGGATCAATGCTGAGTAACTGAAGTTGTTGCGACAAGTCGCTGCTGGCAGAAACAAGATTAGGATTGCCTGCTTCACTCAAAACCTGGTGGATGCGCCAGCGGGGGTTGACTGCCAACTCTGGGTTTTGAAAGATCAGTTGAATGGGGGAATAACCTTGGGTGGGTAAGGGAGTCCCATCGAGGGTGATCAGTCCTTCCATGGGGGTGAGATAGCCAGCCAAAAGTTTGGCCAGAGTGGTTTTACCGTAACCACTGGGACCATAGAGCCCCAATCGTTGGCCAGGGCTCAGAGTTAAGGAATAGTTCCTCAAGATCCAGGGTTGCTTGGATCCGTAGCGATAGCCGAGGTTCTCTCCCTTAAGCATGGAAACACCTCACCCAACCTGCCTGCACTGAGGTTAATTCTGGACGGGATTCTCGACAGATCTCCGTAGCCTGGGGACAGCGATCCGCAAATAAACATCCCGGAGGTAAATGATCCGGATTGGGTTGAGAACCAGGTAGAGGAATAAAGGTATTTCGAGGTAAGGATTGCCACAGGGCTTGCGTATAGGGATGACGCAAACGGTTGGAGGCAAAGTCCTGAGGGCTAGCAATCTCCACTGTTGTTCCAGCGTAGAAGACCGCAACTTGATCGGCAATCTGCAAAGCCGCTTCAATATCATGGGTAATCAGGATCACGGCTCGCCCCTCATTGGCCAGCTCCCTCAAATGATTAAGAGTCTCTTTAACGATCTCGGGATGCAATCCCGGGGTAGGTTCATCAGCGATCAACAACTCGGCTTTGCCAATAGCAGCAGTGGAAACCAGCACGCGGCGGGCCATTCCCCCTGACAGTTGAAAAGGATAGAGGTGTTGAACATGGGGAGCGAGATCATAACGCTCCAGGACTGCTGTCACCGCCCGAGGTAGAGCAGCCCCAGTCATGCCATTTAAGCGGGCTGCCCTTTTGACCTGAGACCCGACTGACTTGAGGGGATCCAGATAGCCTACAGACTGAGGGATGAGCGCGATTGCTCTACCCCTTAACTGTTGCTGCATTTGGGGAGTCAGACGTTGATCCTTAAACAGGATCTGACCTCTCACCTGAGCATTACGGGGCAGGATCCCTAGCACTGCATGAGCTAGGAGACTCTTGCCTGAGCCACTGGATCCCACGACAGCCACCACCTCCCCTGCCCGCACCGAGAGATCAAGGTCTGTGATGGGGGTAACCTGTTTTTGCGTCAGTCCCTGGTCATAAAGAGTAAAGCTGACACTCAAATGCTTAACGGATAGCATCTTTACTCCTGACTTACCCTGGGATCGAGTAGGGCCTGGAGATTGCCCCCCAGGATATCGAAGGCCTTGACACTGAACAGCAGGGCCAAGCCTGGAAACACCCCTAACCACCAGTAGCCCGTGGACAGATGCCGCATTGATTCCGCCAAGATTATTCCGATGGCTGGGGTGTGGGGGGAAAGACCAATCCCAATGAATGAGAGACCCGCTTCATGCAGGATCGCGTGCGGAAATAACAAAATCAATCCCACCAGGAACTGGGGGATGACGTGAGGCAGCATGTGGTGGCGAGCAATCCAGGTCGAGGATTTTCCGAGTTTGCGGGACAATTGCACATAATCCGCACTTCGTATCTGTAACACCTCTGCACGGACAATGCGGGCGAGACTGGTCCAATGGGTAAAGGCTACCGCGATAATCACCCCTTTCAGGCCTCCCCCGACAGCGAAGGCAATCAAGATCAACAGGACCAGATGGGGCAAACTCATGAAGAGGTCAATGATCCAGGTGATCACCCCATCCACCCATCCACCCAGGGTGCCAGAGAGCAACCCCAGGATCATCCCCAAGACTGCACTTATGCTAGCAGCCAGTAAACCCACACGCAGGCTCAAGCTCAAGCCATGTAAGGTGCGGGTCAGCATATCTCGTCCCAACCAGTCAGTGCCAAACCCATGATCCCAGCTGGGGGAGAGGTTGCGTTCGGGTAATGACGTACTTAACCCTGCATCCCCCAACCAGAGAGGAGAAAAGAGAACGACCAGCAATCCCACCCCACAAACAAGAATGATCCCCAGGGTGCGCTGTCGTCGATTGGCAATCCAGGCTCGTGAGGAAGATGGGGATGCAGACGTGGAAGTCTCAAGGGCTGTCATGGCTTACCCCCTAAACGAATGCGAGGATCGATCATCTGATAGCTCAGATCTGCCAGGGTATTCCCCGTGTAGACAAATAGGGCACTGAACAAGACAATTCCCACCAGTAGAGGGATATCACTGCGTAAGGCTGCTTCAACGGTGGCCTGACCCAGACCGGGATAGGCAAACACCTGTTCAGCCAAAACGGATCCACCGAACAATTCACTGAGAGAGGCAAACTGCAGAGTGATTGCAGGCAGAGCAATGTTGCGCAGACCATGGTGCCAGATAAAACTTGCAGGGGTTTCCCCCTGAGCAAAGGCAAAGAGGGCAAAATCACTGTTAAAGATCTCAACCAGTTTCTGGCGGGTGTGCAAAGCAATGTTGGCAATGCCAATCACACTGAGGGTGAGAGCGGGGAGCAACAGATGATGAATCCGTTGCCAGACGGTGACCGCTTCAGGTAGAACCCCGGGCGGGCTAGCACAACAGATCGGCGTCCAGCCCAGGGACACTGAAAAGATGATCAACAGCAGCAATCCTACCCAGAAGGTCGGGCTGGAGGAGAGGGTGTAGGCGTAGAGTCGGATCCCCTGATCAATCCAGGACCCTGCCGTCATGCCTGCCCAGATCCCTAGCAGCAACCCCAGAACACCGGAGAGGATCCAGGCCAAAAACAGGAGATTGAAGGAAGCGGCAAAGCGGGTGGCAATGGCCTGAGTTACAGGCTGATTGAACACCATTGAGATCCCCAAGTTTCCCTGCAGCAGCTGTGTGAACCACTGCCAGAAGCGGATGAGTAGCGGTTGATCTAAACCCCAGCGAGCGGCGATCTGAGCTTTTTGTTCAGGTCCCACCAGCATCATGTCTGCCCCAATATAGGCATCTACCGGATCAATGGGAGAAAGGTTAACCAGCAGGAAGGTACAGAGACAGACCGCGATCAGCAGCAGTCCAAGTTTGATGGCTCGGATCGCCAAGAAATGCAGGAGGGAGGGCAAAATCGGGGGCACAGTGGGGCTCCTTAACTCTCACAAGTCCAGGTCCAACTGGCGATATTGGCGGTAATGGGCCAGCCATGGCCGTGGGGTTGCACTTGCGGGGTCCCAATATCCAGGCAATCATCCACAAAATAGGTGTGATCCAGATTCACCAACCAGGCCCAGACAGCATCCCCTTTGGTGGTAAAGCCCTGCTCGCCATTCCACTGTGCCGCCTGCCAGTAGGCAATAGCCTCCTCCTCCGTGGGTGCACCCAGGGCTAGATCTAAAAGTTCATCGATCTGCCCATTCTCGTAGTAACCTGCATTGAAGAAATCCACCCCCGCCAGAGAACTGTGGTAGAGGTTATACACCTCAGTGGGATCATGACTACCCCAACCGAACACAACGGCATTGCTATGCATCAGGGTTTCAATCTCATCCCAACTGCGCCCCTCGGCGTTCATCTGAATCCCTAGAGGCTGGATCATATCCGCCGCTGCCAAGGCTAAGGCCTGTCGGGTACTGTCGGAGGCCGGATAGACCACCGTGAACTCTGCCTTCAAATCACCCTTTTCTCGGATCCCGTCAGTATCAGTATCCTCCCAGCCCCCTGCTGCTAAAATCGCCTCCGCCTGTTCCAGATCCCCATCTGTAAAGCTAGCTTCCGGTTCCTCCCAGGGGAGTCCACTGACCGGCCCGTAGGCTGGAGATCCATAGCCCTCCAGAATCCCCTCGACAAGAGCCGTCCGATCCATGGCGTAGTTGATGGCTTGACGAATAGCGGGATCAGACGTGACATCATTGCCAATCGGATAGCCTTCCTCAGTCTTCTCCCCAGTGTCTGGCAAAAAGGGAAACATGATTCCCCGGTTATCTACACTTTCCACATCGTAGAGACTCATCCCTTCGATCTGTTGAATCGCCAGAGCCTGAGGTACACTCACCACTTGTGCTTGACCAGCTTTGGCAGCGGCAAAGGCAGTATCCTCTTCAGCAAACAAAAACACCAGACGCTGAATTGCGGGTGCCCCTCCGTAATAGTCAGGGTTAGCCTCCACAATCAACTGCTGGCCTTCCTGCCATTGCACAAAGGTGTAAGGCCCCGATCCCACAGGGTTACGAGCGTAATCCTCTCCGTGGGCATGTTCAGGCACAATCCCTAGGGTGATCAGTCGGTTGACAAACGTACTGCGCGGCTCCTCCAGTCGTAACTCCACCTCATAAGGACCCGTTGCGACTGCTTCCTGAAATCCTGAAAGATCCACAACTCCGCCCTGCCTAGCTGCGGTGTTAAAGGTGTAGGCTACGTCTGCTGCGGTCAGATTCTCTCCATCGGTAAAGGTGACATCCTCACGGATCTTGACTGTCCAGAGGGTTCCCTCTTCGCTCACTTCCCAGGATTCAGCTAGATCATTAACAATGTTGAGATCTTCATCTCGCTTCAGCAAGGTGCTTTGAAATAGAGGCGAACCATATCGTCCCCAACCGAGGGTGGGATCAAATCCTTCGTCAGGTTCCCCCTGGATGGCCAGAACGATCTGCTCTTTGCTGCCTTTTTCTTGGGCAAGGCCAGGAACACTAGAAACGAGCAGCACCCCTCCCAGAAGGGCAGAGGCGAGTGAGCGGGTTACAACCATAGCAGTTCAAGCTCGTGCGATTGGGAATGGATCGGGGAATACCCCTAAACCACAGGATGGTATCCGAGTTCCTCCTGGCCCGCAATCCGGGAGGGGGGCATACTGATCGCTCTGATCGTCGGGTTGATAATGGTTATCATTTCAATAGAATAGGACATAGAGAAGCTTGGATGCAGGAGCGACCCTATGGATGATCCCCAGACTGTCTCTAAACGAACACGCGGGCAGAAGGTGATCTTGGCCTACCTGCAGCAGCTTCATGAGCCGATCTCAGCCCAGGAATTATTTGCGCGATTGCGGAATGAAGGCTCAGGGCTAGGTCTGGCTACCGTGTATCGAGCACTGGAGGGTCTTAAGCGTGAAGGGCTGATCCACAGGAAAATTTCACCGGAGGGGGAGGCTCTGCATAGTCTGGCGCAGCCTGGCAGAGGATATCTGACCTGTCTGCACTGTGGTGAGTCCACTCTGATCCAAGCAGACAAGGAAATCTGGTCTCCTCCTGATCCTGTTTCTGAAAGTGCCAGCGCCTTCCAGATTCTCTACCACACCTGGGAATCCTTTGGGATCTGTGGCCAGTGTCAACTTAAAGCCTGATGTTGGAGACGGATTTACAAAATATCCACATGGATCATGCCAGCAGCAGTAGGATCAAAGCCTTTCTCGAATTGGGTGGTGGAATCGAAATAGGCTGCCTGCAGGTTGGAGGTGGAAAGCTCAGAGGCTTTGATCAGGCAGTTTTGTAGATTCGCTCCTCGCAGATCGCAGTTGTGGAGCTTGGCTTTCAGCAGTTTTGCCCCCCAGAGACTGGCCCCTTGTAAATTCGCTCCTCGCAGATCGGTTCCCGCCAGTTGAGCCCCAACCAGAGAAGCTTCTTTAAGCTGAGCTTTTTCTAGGTGAGCGCGACGCAGATTGGCATTCATTAGATTCGCTCTCCAGAGATTCGATTGAATGAGGTTAGCTTCACTAAGATCTGCGAAAGTGAAATCAGTTCCCAGGGCTTTGACAGCCGATAGATCAGCTCCCTTGAGTTTTGTCCCCATCATGTGTGCACCGCTCAGTAAAGCACCAGCAAGATAGGCACCGCTCAAATTGGCCTCCCAAAGATGAGACCGACGCAAATTCGCCATCTCTAGATGAGCCTGAGACAGATCCGCCTGTTCCAAAAAGATTCCTGGCAGATGAGCAGCTTTCAAATGGGCTCGGCTCAGGTTAGTTCCATTAAAGTCTCGCTCCCCTAAAGAGTAGATGTTGAGCAGCAGATCCTCATCCATATCATTGTTTGCATCAAGATCGGTGCTATCCATCTCAGTCAATCCCCTAGGACACCACGATCACACTATGGTTGTGCAAGGCAAGCTGTAAGTTGTTGATGTATTGACGATTGATCTAGATGACGACCAATGATCACCAATTGATTTCTTTGGGGCCGACCTGGACGAGGATCAGGATCTAAAGTAAAGCGTTTACCAGATAACTGGAAAATATACCGCTCATCTTTAATCGTGAACCAAAGCAAGCCCTTGGCTCGATAGGTTTCATCAGGTAAGTTGTTAAGAAAATTCTGGAACTGTTGCAAATCAAAGGGACGATCACTTTCAAAGGAGATTGAGACAAAACCATCGTTGGTCAGGTGATCAGAGTGGATGTGAGCGTGGTGATGATCATGATCGGACTCATGATGATGAGCATGTCTATGGTCAGAGTGTTTCTGAAGAGCAGCAGGGGCGTGAATCTGAATATCAATGATGGCTTCCAAAGGAACCTGACTCTGTTGGCATCTGAGGATCCGCCCTTTTCCTCTCATCTCATGTAAAAAGTGCTCGAGTTCATTGACTTTTTCTGGGGAAACGAGGTCCGTCTTATTGATCAGGATGACATCGCCATATAGAACCTGATTTAAGGCAGCATCACTATAATAATGCTCATGATTAAAAGATTCTGCATCGATCAGAGTGATGATGGAATCTAGGCGAGTCAGCTCTTTCAGCTCTGTCCCTAAGAAACTGATCGCAATTGGTACAGGATCAGCAATCCCTGTAGTTTCAACCACCAGATAATCGACAGGATCTTCTCGTTCCAACACTTGAAAGACTGCATCGATCAATCCATCATTGATAGTGCAGCAGATGCAGCCATTGCTAAGCTGTACCATGTCTTCGTCTATGGAAACTAAGAGCTGACTATCGATATCGATATCTCCAAACTCATTGACCAAAACGGCTACTTTCAGATCCTGGTTGTTCCGCAAGATATGATTGAGCAGGGTTGTTTTTCCACTTCCTAAGAATCCTGTAATGATAGTGACAGGCAACCCTTGTTGAGGAACGTTAGGAACACAGATTGATTGAGTAGCTGAGAGAGTCATGTTGGCCTCCCGATAACTTTGAATTGGATCTGATCAGTGCCGGGATCGTAAAGAGTATAGGTGGCTTGCCCAGAGATCCTTCCCACATTACCCACCCCAATCACCTGTCGAGAAAGAGAGCTGGGTGGAGACGAGCTTTGTTTGCCCTCCAAGGTGTGCAGTTGTTCCTGAACCGATCCCGAGAGTTCACAGCGAAAGGCCAGTCCAGAGCGACCACAGAACAAACGGTTAGCCTCCCCTCGCACCACCCGATCCCACAACTGCAACGGCGGGCTGTCCGGAGTCAGTTGATCGCTGACACTCACAGTACTGCCATGGATCAATAAACAATCCAACTCCAGGAAACCAAAGTCTAAAGATCTGAGCCACTCGACCGTGGACCGAGACACGGCCTGCCACAGATGGGCGATCCCCTCTGCACCCGCCTGTTCCCGCAACTCTACAGGATCACCTGTTGGCCCCAGACCGTGCAGAATGAAACACTGTTCTTCCCACCACCCCAAACAGATCTGCGGTTCAGGTTCCCCAGGTTGAGGAGTTCGGACCCGATCCACCAACGCTTCACATTCTGGAGTCGGCCCAACAAGATCCCCCAAAATAAAAAGCGCCTCCACCGGACGTAACTGCCCTTTAATGTCTGACAACACAGCCTCATAGGCAGCTAAATTCCCTTGAATTCCACTCAATAAGGCCCACTGACTCATGGATCTCAACTCCTAGTGCAGACATGGGCTGGATCATCGGCTCGTTCCGCAAACTCCAATCCTCGGGCTAGCCTCCAGGCAAAGATCGCAGGTAATCCTTTTTCCAAAATGGCCATGCAGGTAACGGAGAAGTTGTAGGGAACCTCCCGCAAGCTAGTCTGTTGGGTTTGATCGTCGTAGATCGCATAGGTGGCATGGGGGCGTCCATGACGAGGTTCTCCGACTGATCCCACATTGATGAGCTGTTTCATCGGTATAGTGTGGGTTTGATGAATCTTTTGACTCCCTGCCCTATTGATCTCATTGATATGAATCTGGATCTGGGCTTGATCCAGGACACGCACATAGGGGATATGAGTATGACCACAGAACAATACATCTGCTCCTGTGGAAAAGACCCGCTCTAAAGCCATGAATCGATCCATATTGGGCAGCAGATATTCATGGGCACTGTTGGGACTGCCGTGAACAAAGCAAAGATTTTCATAACGAAGACTGTGGGGTAGCTGCGCTAAATAATCCCGATTTTCGGAGGTGACCACTCGATTGGTCCATTCATGGGCGATCAGTCCTCGTTTCTCTGCCAATAGGGAGGGATAGCTGCATTCACAAGCATTGTGCCCTTCCACAACATCCTCATCCCAACACCCAGCACAGGTCGGGATCTGCAGCTGTCGGATCCGTTCAACCACTTCATTGGGAAAGGGACCATAACCCACCAGATCCCCCACACAAAAGATTTGATCAACTTCTTGCTCGCGAATATCCACCAACACCGCATCCAGGGCTGGTAAATTACCGTGAATACAGGAAAGCACTGCGATTTTCATGCGGCAAACACTCCCTTGGCAACGGCAACTTTGACCTGTTGGTGATAGGCCCAGAGCGCCTGATCCGACAGACAGCAATCTTGTAGAGTATCTTTCAAAATGTTCGTTTCTAGATCTTTGCCCAGAATCTCTACACCACTGAAACGGTTGGGTCTGCCGTCCAGATGACGAGAACCCCTGAGAATGTCAAAGTCCTCCAGATCGGTCAGTTGAAAGCCCGCCGTGTATTCTCCATAAATGGCGTCTCCCTCAGGCATCTCGAAAATACCCTTCACCCGATAAATCTGACCATAAGCTCCTCGAATCAGCTCAAACCAGAAGGCTTCTAAACTGGCGGGATCCAGAACCTGTCCAGTGAGCCCTGCTTGCCACAAGTGAGGGTTGGGTAGCGTCTCATTCACCACTCGTCCCTCAATGAGTTCATCTGCCCACAAATAAACCTCGGTATCAGCCTGGGCTGAGGGCACAATACCAATCCAGGTGGGATCCAGATGTTCTAGTGCTGGGTACAGTGCTGCCGGATTCACTTGCCAGGGAACTTCGACCAGGAGTGGAGAGGATGATGATTGAGAAAACTCCTCCTCGTTCAGGATGGGTGTGACGTGAGGAAATTCTCGACTGAGATGAACCGCATCAATGGGCAGTGAGTCTGATCCTGCCACCTTGTAGAACACCGGATCAGGGTGGCGTTGGAGATAGTTACGGATCCAGGTGGTTTTGCCCACCCCAGGAGGGCCACTCACAACGTGAACTGAAGTCATTACCAATTGATCTAAAGTGATAATCATTATCGTTCGCGGTTATTCTCTCGTCAAGCTTGAAGCGGATGGGATGGGATGCGGTTCTGGTTGTTTTTGCTAGCTTGAAGGGGAAATCATGCTTCCTATGGGGTCTATGCAGACGTTCATTCAAGACCTGAAGAGTGATCCGACCCTCCACCTGTGGACGAGGGAGGACTACCATCAGATGGCGGAAGCAGGCTTGTTTTTGGATCAACGGGTGCAGCTGATCGAAGGACAGGTGGTTGAGATGAGTCCAATCAAGAGTGCTCATGCTACCGCGATCAACTTTACTGCTGAGATCCTGAGATTGGTACTGCCCTCTGGAATGCACATTCGTGAACAACAGCCGCTGGCCTTGAGTCCGATCTCAGAGCCGGAACCAGATATTGCTGTCATTTCTGGCACGATTCGAGAGTATGCACAGCAACATCCCACCACTGCACTGCTAGTGATCGAGATATCAGACAGTACATTGAGATTTGATCGGCAAGTGAAGGGGAGTTTGTATACTCGATCAGATCTGCAGGACTACTGGATTGTGAATCTTGTGGATCGATGTTTAGAAGTGTATCGGACTCCTAGGATAGATCCTGAAGCCATGTATGGGTTTCGATATGGTGAGTTGGTGATCTATTCGCCTGATCAGAGTGTGAGTCCGCTTGTTCTTCCTGATAAACGAGTTTCAGTAGCCGATCTGTTGCCTGCATGAATTAGAATGTGCAGCAGCCCACCAGAATCACTTTTGATCTCCAACGGCATTGTTCAGGAAACTCCTATGGGTAGTGCAACTCAGCCTTTTGAGTTCCTTTCTTCTGATCAGTACCTGCAGATGGAGCAGCAAAGTCCGCTCAAACATGAGTACATCAATGGTGAGACCTATGCGATGGTAGGAGCCAGTGATCCTCATCTGACGATCGCCGGAAACCTATTTGCTCTACTCCGGAACCATCTCAGAGGATCTCGATGCCGCGTTTTTATCTCTGATATGAAGGTTCGGATTGAGGCACGAAATCGCTTTTACTATCCTGATATCCTCATTACCTGCGATGATCGAGATCGAGACAATTTACTCTACAAACAATATCCTCAGTTGATTGTTGAGGTTTTATCTGATTCAACTGAAGCTTTTGATCGAGGGGATAAGTTTGCCGATTATCGTCAGTTGGAAAGTCTCCAGGAGTATGTCCTGATCAGCACGCATGCCCCCCGGATCGAGTGTTTCCGTCGATCCGAGCAAGGACTATGGATTCTTCATCCCTATGAGGAAGGGGGAATCTATCAGCTAGAGAGTCTTCAGTTTGAAAGCTCTTTCGATCTGCTCTACGAAGATGTTGTGTTGTAAATTATCTGACACCCACCATAACGGCTACGACGCGGGCTTCCGATTCAAGATCGACACATTCAGGATCGATACTTTACAGTTCTCCAGGATCAATCCCTAAACTGCGCAACCGTTCAGCTAATTGATCTGCTCGTTGTTCAGCTGTTTCTGCTCGTTGTTTCTCCTGATCTATAGCCGCAGATAACTCATTCGGGGGCAATAATCTCTCGTCCGTGTCTTGGCGATAAAACCCGATCAACTCTCCCTCGACTGCCAGGCGCAGTTGCAAGACCTGACTACACCCATCCTGGATCGGGCGATAAATGCCTTCGGCATCCAGGCTATATCCCTGCAACTGCTCTGGAATCCATTCTCCTTTAGGATCAAACAGCCAGTACTCTTGCACCCCTAACTGCTCATAGAGATTCTTCTTGAACCCCCAATCTCTCTCGCGGGTGCTTTCTGAGGTCATCTCAAAAATCACAGAAGGGACTTCTCCTTCTTCCCAGATTTTGTAGTTTCCTCGGCCACCGGCAGCGACATTGAAAATGACCATGACATCCGGAGCCACTCGTGCAGAGGGACGCCCTTCCACGTAATACAAAAACTGATCCGCTAGAACCACCGCCTGCTGTCCCTTGAGATAGAAGGTCAGAATATAGAATGTTGCGATCAAGACCTGAAGGTGTTCATAACTCTCGGCCAACGGTTCACCATCCTCACAGGGGTAGATGATTTCTGTCCCTTCAACATTTCGATTCAGACTGATCACCATGACTGTGACCTCAGATCACGCTAAACCAATTGTAGATCTCATTTCAATCAGACCCAGTCGATGCTAAGTGCTCAAGCTCCGAGGGAAAGAAGTAGCCGATCTCTTGCCTGAGACCATGGGATATCAACCTTTGGCTCATTTTCTCTTTTTCGCTCCAAACCCTTTTCCAGATTGATTCCTGCTCCAGATCAATACCTCACCCGCTTCCCCTCCTGCCGCCAGTAGCTGTCCCTGCGGATGCCAAGCCAGGCAAGAAAACCCTTGATCCACCCCCTCTAGCAGCTGTGCTAAAACTCCCACCTTTGACCAGAGATAGAGACAGCCATCAGAACCTGCTGAGGCCAGAAGAAAAGACCCAGGCTGGAAGGCTGCAGCTCTCACAGTTGCTTGATGAGCAGACAAAGGTTGGGCGGTCCATCCCATCTCTTCACTCTGCTCTTTTTGCCAGACCACCAAACTTTCTGCTGTTAAGGCCACCAAAAGAGGCGTCTGGGCTGCAGTCAACTGATCGGACCAGATCAATTGTCTGACTTTACCTGGAAACCCTTGCATGGCCCAGGGGTTTGGATCGCCCCATTCTAGTAAGACAACCGTTCGATCCAGGTTCCCACTGGCCAAAAAACGACCATCCGGAGACCAGGACACGGCCAAGGTGGCGGTAGGGATCTCCAGAAGGTAGGGCTCTTCATCCCAGTCTCGACTATCCCAAATCTTGACACCTTGATACCCCCCTACGGTCAGTTCCTGTCCATTCGGATGCCAGGTCAGATCCAGCACTGAAGAAGACTCAAAGGGTAAGGTCACCGCAATATCATGGATGTCTGCATCCCAAACTTGGACATACTTCCCTACACTCAAGGCCAACTGAGGTGAACGGGGATTCCAACTCACCCGATCCACCCAGGCTCGTCCCAGATCCAGCTCCGCGATCAGCAAGCCCGGATGGGTTAGATCCCAGATCCAGAGTCGGCCCTGCCCTCCGGCAGCCAGGTAACGCCCCTCAGCAGAAAACGCCAGACAATCCAGGGATTGCTCTTTGATGACCATCAGAGGAAACAAAGCCTGGGTATCCCGTTGCCACAGCATCAACTCCCCCGCAGCTGAAGTCACTGCCAGGATCTGACCGTGGGGAGACCAGGCAATTCCTGTTACATAATCAGACAAACCTCCCTGCCAGAGGGGCTTCACCACCTCCTGTCCAATTCCCCTCACCGCAAACACCTCTGAAAATCGGCCTTCAACTGGGCTTCATCCAGATTCCGTCCAATGAACACCAATTCATTTTTGCGAGTTTCCCCCGGCTTCCAGGGCCGATCCGCCACCCCATCAAACAGCATATGCACCCCCTGACACACATACCGCCGCTCTTCTCCAGCCAGATTCAGGATTCCTTTCATGCGGAAGATATTCGGGCCTTGGGTACGCAACAGATCTCCTAGCCAGTTGTTCAAAAGCTCTCCATCCAGTGATCCCTCTTCACAAATACAAACGGAGCGGACTGTTTCATCATGCTCATGGGCGTCTTCGTCCAGAAACTGGGGATCAATCTCCAGAGCCCGTTGCAGTTCAAAGGCTTCAACCCCTAGCACGGATTCCATGGCAATAGCTGCTTGTTGGGTGCGATAGATGCGGGCCATCACATTCATGGATCGGATTCGTTGCTCCAACTCCTCCAGCTCTGAGTCAGTCACCAGATCCGTTTTGTTAAGCAGGATCACATCGGCAAACGCGATCTGTTCTTGGGCTTCATCGGCATCCCAGTGCTGGTGAATATGTCTGGCATCCACCACCGTTACCACAGCATCCAAGCTCAGTTGTTCCTGCATATCCTCATCCACAAAGAATGTTTGGATCACTGGAGCTGGATCGGCCAAGCCTGTGGTCTCGATCACCAGATGATCAAATTTGTCTCGCCGCCGCATCAGATTGCCAATAATCCGGATCAGATCTCCCCGGACCGTGCAGCAGATGCAGCCGTTATTCATCTCGAAGATCTCCTCATCGGCATCGATCACCAGCTGATTGTCAATGCCCACTTCCCCAAACTCGTTGACGATCACCGCGACTTTCTTGCCATGTTCGTGGGTGAGGATGCGGTTGAGCAGGGTGGTTTTGCCTGCCCCCAGATAGCCCGTGAGAACAGTCACTGGCACTCGCCCCACCTGGCTTGCCAAAGGGTCCTGGATCAGAACCATGATGACCTCCTCCAGAAATAGAATCATTATCATTCTTAGCATACGGCGGGACTGAATCCTTGGGGTCGATCAATAGGGCTTGACACTACCGCAAGACGATTCTTGAACCAAAGCGGTCCCACTGAAATATCCAGCTGAATAACCTACAGAGGACACTGCTAGACTTGAAGCCGATCCGACTGGAACTGATCCCATGTTCTCCCAGATCCCCACTTACCCTGATCAGGTTCACTACCCGGATAGTGATGGCCAGCCCATGGCGGATAACACTCGGCAGTTTCGTTGGATCGTGACCTTGCATCAAAACATTGCTGATTGGTTTGCCCAGGATCCGAATGTCTATGTTGCAGGTGATCTGTTGTGGTACCCGGTCCCCAATCAGCCGGAGATTCGTCAAGCCCCAGATGTCATGGTGGTCTTTGGTCGTCCCAAGGGAGACCGTGGCTCCTACATTCAGCATCGTGAGGATGATATTCCTCCACAAGTCGTCTTTGAGATTCTCTCTCCTGGCAACTCGCTGAAGGAGATGGTTCGTAAGTTGGCCTTCTACGATCGCTATGGCGTAGAGGAATACTATGTCTACGATCCGGAGCGAAATCGGTTGTGGGTGTGGATCCGCTCAACCAAGACCCGAGAGTTAGCAGGAGACGATCTGGTAAAGCAATGGACCAGCCCTCGGTTAGGAATACGATTTGAGGTAGAGGATCCAGAGATGAAAGTATACCGACCTGACGGCAGTCTGTTTGAGAGCTTTGCCGAAGTGAGGCAAAAAGTCACAGAGGCTGATCAACGGGCTAGAGAAGAACGGCTCAGAGCAGATCGTTTAGCCCAAAAATTGCGGGAGCTAGGTCTCGATCCCGATACCCTCTAAGGATCTCTGTCCCCTATTCTTCTATCGTCAATGCCCCATCAAACCTGATTACACGCAGTATGGGCCAGATAGGAAGTGGAGTAACTGGGGAGAGGCTGGCCAGTGAGCGAATCGTTCCCTCTCTGATCCATCCTCCGATTCTCTCGGGTGTATCGGCGTGAAGATTGTGCGGATCGACAAGTTTAAGAACGATACTTCACAGTTCTTCAGGATCAATCCCTAAACTGCGCAACCGTTCAGCTAGTTGATCGGCCCGTTGTTTTTCCTGATCGGCCCGTTGTTTTTCCTGATTGGCCCGTTCTTCAGCGGTTTCAGCGCGTTGTCTCGCTTGATCTAGAACTCCAGGCAACTCATCCGGTGTTAGTAATTTCTCATTTGTGTCTTGGCGATAAAACCCGATCAACTTCCCCTCGACGACCAGGCGCAGTTGCAAGACCTGACTACACCCATCCTGGATCCGGCGATAAATGCCTTCGGCATCCAGGCTGTATCCCTGCAACTGCTCTGGAATCCATTCTCCTTTAGGATCAAATAACCAGTACTCTTGCACCCCCAACTGCTCATAGAGATTTTTCTTGAAACTCCAGTCTCTCTCACGGGTGCTTTCTGAAGTCATCTCAAAAATCACAGAGGGAAATTCTCCTTCCTCCCAGACCTTGTAGTTCCCTCGCCCCCCTGGAGCGACATTGAAAATCACCATGACGTCGGGGGCCACTCTGGCCCTGGGTTGTCCCTCTACGTAGTACAAAAACTGATCCGCTAGAACCACCGCCTGCTGTCCCTTGAGATAGAAGGTCAGAATATAGAATGTTGCGATCAAGACCTGAAGGTGTTCATAACTCTCGGCCAACGGTTCACCATCCTCACAGGGGTAGATGATTTCTTTCGTTTCAGCGTTGCGATTGAGACTGATCACCATGACTGTGACCTCGGGACACTCTCAGCCGATTATAGATCTGGTCACAGTTATCCTTCGCTGTCTGCAAAGACAAATCCATTCCCTCTTTGGGACATTCGACTTGAAGATCGGGGAGATCCCTGTAGAATGAGAATGATTATCTTTCAGGTGCTAGATGCGGTCATGTGAGATCTCGATCGACATCAGCATGTTCTCTCATCGATGAAGGAGACTGTGATGCCTCGCTTACTCCGGCAGTTTGGCGTCTTATTTTGCTCAACCCTCTTCACAGGTGCTCTGGCCTGGGAGGTTCCCGCTCAAAATGATCAGCTTGAGGTGGTGACAACCATCCTGCCCATCAGCCAATTCACGCTGGCAGTCGCTGGAGATCGAGCAACAGTGACCCCGCTGATCCCGACGAACATGGGTCCGCATGGCTTCCAGGCTCGTCCTCAAGATGTTCAGATGCTCTCCAATGCCGATGTGCTGGTGATCAATGGTCTGGAGATGGAGGGCTTTCTGGACGGCCTCATTGAGAATGCCGGAAATCCTGATCTGGTGATGATTGACACTAGCGAGGGTATCGCCACCATTGCCACTGCAGAGGGACATGATCACGGTCATGAAGAAGAGCACGGACATTCTGACAAAGAAGACCATGATCATGCCCATGAAGAAGAGCATTCGCATGAAGAAGACCATGCCCACGAGGATCATGATCATGGTGATGAACAGGGACACTCTGACAAAGAAGACCATGATCATGAACACGGAGATCACGATCACGGGCATAGCCATGGAGAATTTGATCCCCATGTATGGCTGGATCCCAAACGGGCAATTCAGCAAGTGGAAAATATCCGGGATGGTCTGATTGCAGCAGATCCCGAAGGTGAAGAGGCTTACACCGCCAATGCGGCAGCTTTCATTGATGAATTGCAGGCTCTAGATCAGGAGATCTCTACCCGTCTCCAACCCTACGAGGGTAAGCCCTTTGTCGTCTTTCATGACTTTGCTGCCTATTTTGCCGACAGTTATGGGCTGGAGTCTGAATTTTTGGTGGAAGCACCGGAGGAAAATGCGGCACCTGAAGATGTCCGACGGGTCATGGAAACCGTGCAAGAGGCTGGCTTGCAAACAGTCCTCACTGAACCGCAGGCAGATGGAGGTAGCCCCTTTGAAGCGATTGCTCAGGATCTAGGTATTCAAGTCAGTGTCTTTGATCCCTTAGAAACAGGACCTGAAACTGCGTTGGATCCTGAATACTACCTGACGATCATGCGACAGAACGCAGAAAACCTGGCCTCAGCCTTCGCGGCAGAATCTGCTGCTCTGCCCCAGATCCCTGTTGTGGGATGGGCGCAAGGGATCTCCCGATGAATCAGTCGGTGCTGGTGGTGGATAGCTTAACCGTAAAACGGGGATCTGAAGTGGCTGTTGAGGGAGTATCTTTTCAGCTGCAAGCAGGATCCAACACCGCTGTGATCGGTCCCAATGGAGCGGGTAAGAGCACCCTGGTGCAGGCGATCCTTGGCATCCTTCCCTTTCAGGAGGGATCGATTTCTGTGTTGGGAACCCCAATGACGGCAAAAGGCCACCTACCCACCTCTATCCGAGAGCAAATTGCCTATCTGCCTCAGAGCTTTCAGTTCGATCCCAGTGTGCCCATGACGGTGGCAGAATTCGTGGGCTTGGGCTGGGGATCTCTGGGGCCGCAGTGGCCCTGGACTCATAGACAGGCGCGTTTTCGTGGGATCCAACAGGCTCTAGACAAAGTGAATGCACTGCATTTGCTGCATCGATCCGTCGCTGGATTAAGCGGAGGAGAGACTAAGCGGGTGCTTTTGGCCTACTGTCTAGTCTGGCCACGTCGGCTCTTGATTCTGGATGAAGCTCCAGCGGGATTGGATCTGCAGGCCGAAGGAGACTTCTATCAGCTTCTGGAAGAATTGAGGCGGTCCCTGGGCTGGGCCATCCTGCAGGTTTCCCATGATCTGGATATGGTCAGTCGCCATTGTGATCATGTTCTGTGTTTGCGGAAAACCCTACTCTGTCAGGGGCCCCCTGCCCAGACGTTGTCAACAGAAACCCTCACCGCTGCCTACGGACCGGAGTTCATTCGCTATCACCATCGCTGTCACTGACTTATGGAAAAAATCCAACAGATTCTTGACCTGTTAGCTTTACCATTTATGCAACGAGCCCTGACTGGAGGGATCTTGACGGGACTTCTAGGAGGGTTGCTAGGAGGATTTGCCATCCTGAGACAACTCTCTTTTTTCAGTGACGCTCTGGGACACTCAGCCCTCCTGGGACTGGTGATCGGGTTACTGCTGGGGCTGGATCCACGCTGGGTGTTGCTACCGTTTGCCGTTTTATTTGGATTAGGGGTGACCTGGCTACTGGAGCGCAGTCAACTGGCAACGGACGCCGTCCTAAATATTGTTTACTCTTCTTCCCTAGCTCTGGCGGTGATCGGTTTGACCTTCACGGACGCCTATCGCGGCAGCATTACTCAGCTTTTATTTGGAGACATTCTGGGCATTAGTCGGATTGATCTGTGGTTGAGTGGGGGATTACTGGGGATCGCTATTTTTTATCTGGGATTGACCTGGAGATCGCAGATGGTATCCACACTGCACGAACCTCTGGCTAGGGCGCAGGGAGTGGCGACCCGTCTACACCGTCAGATCTTTGTGGTGTTGCTATCTCTGGTGGTGGGCGTTTCGATTCAATCGGTCGGTGTGTTGCTAGTGAGTGCTTTTATCGTTATCCCTGCCTGTACTGCCCGCATTCTCTCTCAAAGATTTACCCATTATCTCGGTCTAGCGATGGGGCTTGGAGGGATCAGCGCTGTGCTGGGAATGATCGGATCGGCAGCCTTTAACTTACCCTCGGGCCCCAGTATCGTCACCACCCAGCTGATCCTGTTTTTACTGGGGGTGATCATCACTTCCACTCCATTGCGGCGGGTCTTCCCATCCCTGAATTGAGATGACTGTGAATGCACGAGAACACTCTCACTTGCGGAGTGGACAAATCAATTGAAATCAGGCGATATGACTGAGGAGGTTTCAACAAATATGACAACTGAAAGTCTTTCAGAGAAACAAATGGCTAAAATTAGTTGACATTAGGAACAATCTAGAGAACTACGCCAACTCAAAAATGAAGTGCATCACCCAGGAGAAGAATCCGAATTGGTCAAATTAACTTGTGTGTCAGCAGCAGCAAACACGGCGTCCGAAGTCAAATTCAATTCTGGAAACACTCCAGACACCAATCTCTCGCCAGCTACAAATCGCCGCATCTGATATTCTTCACCTTCAAGTTGACAAATTGTAATCGTGGGCTGCTTTGGCTTGCCAATATGACGTACAGCTCCCAGCGCTCTATAATCGACCAGCCAGTACTCACAGATCCCCATCGCCTCATACTCGACAAACTTATGACCATAATCGTCTCGCCAGTTTGTACTCACCCTTTCAATTACTAGAGGTACTGTCCTCCCCTGTTGAATTACAGAAACTTTGGGCCAGATAGGTTCTTGCTTTAATACAGAAATAGATATCTCTAAATGCAAAGAAAAACAAAGTTGTTGTTAAGAAGACCCCTATCCCCAAGGAATTGATCAAGAATTATTTGCAATAGGCATGATACCGGTAGCGGCATGGCATTTCCTCGATCTCGCGCGGCTAAAGGCTCTGAGACTTTAGTTCAGCCCTGGGTGACTCAATGGATCCCCTTTGCAAGAGTCCAGCTTTGGTGGCAAAAACTCTTCCCCTCTTCTAGGAAGCCGTTGCAAGGTCTGCCCATGGTATTGGGGCTGGCGAGGCGGGGGGATCCTCTCAGCATTGTGGGGCTTGATGGCAGTAGAAGTACCCGTCAGCAGTTGTTAAGCCTGGGATTTGTCAAAGGTCGTCACCTTCAGATTGTGCAGAGAACCGCTGAGGGGGGATTGGTTGTCGCTCTGGGGGAGGATCGCATGGGACTGAGCTCTGAAATGGTGCAGGCGATCCAGGTCGTGGCGCTTCCTCCTGGGTCCCCCCAAACACCCGACTCCAGTTGTTATCCAGAAAAGGATCAGACCATGAGCAGCCCAACTGAACTGGCTCAACTCACGATTGGGACCCGCGCGCGTGTGGTGGGTTATGCCCCTGCAGCTCGTCCCTATCGGCAAAAGCTCCTGGCCATGGGGCTAACTCCAGGCACAGAGTTTATTGTCAAGCGGCACGCCCCCCTCGGGGATCCAGTGGATATTGAAGTGCGAGGGGTGCATCTCAGCTTGCGCAAGGTGGAAGCCGCTGTGATCACGGTGGAGGAGATCAGCCATGCCTAACCCGACTTTGGCACTGGCCGCCAATCCCAATGCTGGCAAAACCACTCTGTTCAATGCCCTGTGTGGAACGCATCAGCGCGTCGGGAACTGGCCCGGAGTAACGGTGGAGCGGAAAGAAGGACAGTTTCGCTCTGGGGAGCAAAATCTAACTCTTGTGGATCTACCAGGGGTGTATTCCCTGCAGGGGGAGGCGGATGAGACGGGTCTGGATGAAACTGTAGCCCGCACCTATCTGCTTTCAGGGGAAGCGGATCTGATTATTAACGTGGTGGATGTCGCCAGCCTGGAACGCAATCTTTATCTCAGCCTGCAGATTTTGCAGATGCGTCTGCCCACGATCCTGGTCCTGAACATGATGGATGTGGCTGAGGAGCGCGGCTTGGAGGTTGATCCCCAGTTGTTGTCGCAACGGTTGGGGGTTCCGGTTGTGCCCATGATCGCCAATCGAAACAAAGGGATTGAAGCCCTGCATCAGGCGATCCAACAGCAATTGCAGCAGCCGACCCGCCCGTATGGGGTTGTGCCTTACCCTCCGGTGGTTGAGGATGCTTTGCTGGACTTGAGTGCAGAGTTGGAAAGAACCCATGCTGCTAGGGTTGATCCCCGCTGGCATGCTCTGGCGTTGTTGAACTCAGAAACCCAGGGGGATGCCTCTTTGCGACCGCGACTGGAGGCCCATCGTCAACGGATTCAACAGGTCCTCAATGAAGAACTGGATCTGGTTTTGGCGGATAGTCAATATACATTTATTCACCAGCTGCTCCAGGGAGTATGCCGCAAGACCCGCGTCGTGAGTCAAACTACAAGTGACAAAATTGACAGTGTGGTGCTCAACCGCTGGTTAGGCATCCCCATTTTTCTCCTGGTCATGTACCTCATGTTCCTGATCACCATCAATGTCGGGGGGGCATTCATTGATTTCTTTGACATTGCCGCTGGCACCCTATTTGTGGACGGTGTCGCTGAGGTCATGGGGGCTGTGGGATCACCGCCGTGGTTGACGGTGCTGCTGGCCCATGGGGTGGGGGGAGGGATTCAGGTGGTGGCCACCTTTATTCCCATCATCGGTATTTTATTCCTGCTCCTGTCTATTTTGGAAGACTCTGGTTACATGGCCAGGGCCGCCTTTGTCATGGATCGGTTGATGCGGCTGGTGGGTTTACCAGGCAAGTCTTTTGTGCCCATGTTGATTGGGTTTGGTTGTAATGTCCCGGCGATCATGGCCACCCGCACCCTGGAAAATTCTCGGGACCGGCTCCTGACGATCATGATGAATCCCTTCATGTCCTGTGGGGCTCGCTTGCCTGTCTATGCCCTCTTTGCGGCGGCCTTCTTCCCGGCCACAGGTCAAAATGTGGTCTTTGGGCTGTACCTGATTGGTGTGGCTGCCGCCATGTTCACCGGCTTGGTTTTGAAAAACACCTTACTACGGGGGAATACCTCACCCTTTGTGATGGAGCTACCCTCCTATCATCTGCCCCATTGGAAGGGCGTATTGCTGCGCAGCTGGGATCGGTTGCAGAGTTTCATGCTGCGAGCTGGAAAAGTGATTGTGATCATGGTCATGGTCCTGAGCCTGTTGAATTCGATTGGAACCGATGGCTCCTTTGGTCATGAAGATACAGAGCAGTCGGTTCTGAGTGCTACCAGCCGCACATTAACGCCAGTCTTGAGTCCTATGGGAGTCCGACAGGAGAACTGGCCAGCCACTGTAGGGATCTTTACTGGGGTTTTTGCAAAAGAGGCGGTGGTCGGGACCCTGGATTCTCTCTATGGGTCACTGGCGGAGCAAGATGCAGGAATTGCAGACAGTGAAGAGGCTGCGGACTTTGATCTGTGGACCAGTTTGCAGGACGCCGTGGCTACCATCCCAGCCAATCTGGCAGCAGTTCCGGGCATGCTCCTGGATCCTCTGGGGTTGAGTGTGGGGGATATCAGCACTGTGGAAGTGGCAGCTGAGGAGCAGGAAGTCACTGTGGGGACGTTTGGGGCAATGGTCAGTCGTTTCGACGGATCTCTAGGAGCCTTTGCTTACCTGCTATTTGTTTTGATGTACTTCCCCTGTGTTGCGGCCATGGGAGCCATCTATCGGGAAACCAACTGGGGATGGACAACCTTTGCGGGGTGTTGGACCACAGGATTGGCCTACTGGAGTGCCGTGATGGTCTACCAGTTGGGAAGCTACCCACTCCATCCCGCCACCTCGTTGAACTGGATTGGGGGGTTGTTGATCACCATGGCCGTGGTGCTATATGGCATGCATAAATTCAGATTCCGTGTTCACGCAGGCACTTTAGAGCCTCGGACAGCGGAGGGTTGAGGCAAATGTCAGGGTGTAGATCCATCACCTCCCCACCCGATTTCCACCCTGATCAAAACTATGCAACCCACTGTTTTTGTAGAGGAGGAGCCATGCTTCTGGAAGACATTCAAAACCATATTCAGCAACAGGGACGTGCTTCACTGGCCCAATTGGAGATGCATTTCGATATCGAAGCGCATGCCCTGGAGGGGATGTTAGCTCACCTGATCCGAAAAGGCCGGATTCAACAGTTACCCACCCCAGAGCGATGTCATGGGTGTACTAGCTGCTCAACAGCGTCACTGCAGTTTTACGAATGCTGCCAGAAATCAAGAGCTTTCGATCATGAATAACAATTACACTCTCATTCTTGCTGCCCAAACTGCTGAGCCAGATCCCAGTTGGAATGAGGGTGTCAATTTTTCAGCCAGCTAAACATGGCCCGCAGTTCCCGTCCCACCTCTTCAATCCGGTGCTCTGCTTCCCGCCGCCGCATCGCTGTAAACCCAGGACGACCCGATTGGTTTTCCAGAACAAACTCACGCGCAAAGGTCCCCGTCTGGATCTCGTGCAGGATCTTGCGCATTTCGGCCCGAGTTTCCTCATTGATCACACGCGGTCCTCGGGTATAGTCGCCATACTCAGCCGTGTTGGAGATACTGTGGCGCATCTTGGCCAGCCCCCCCTCCACGATCAGATCCACAATCAGCTTGACTTCGTGCAGACACTCAAAGTAGGCCAGCTCCGGCTGATATCCGGCTTCCACCAGGGTTTCAAAGCCCATCTTGATCAGGGCGGTTAGGCCCCCACAGAGCACCACCTGTTCCCCAAATAGATCGGTTTCTGTTTCTTCGCGGAAAGTGGTTTCCAGGATCCCTGCCCGTGTGCCGCCAATCCCTTTGGCATAGGCCATCGCCCGTTGCCGTGCCTGCCCGGAATGATCCTGATGAATGGCAAATAGGCAGGGCACCCCTTCTCCCTGCTCAAAGGTACGACGCACCAGATGCCCGGGGCCTTTAGGAGCCACCATGATCACATCGATATCCGCAGGTGGTGCCACCTGGCCGAAGTGGATGTTGAAGCCATGGGCAAAGAGGAGAAAATCATCCGTTTTGAGATTGGGCTTGATCTCGGTGGTGAAGATCGCCTTCTGCAGTTCATCCGGCAACAGGATCATCACCCCATCGGCGGCGGCGGCGGCATCGCTGACGGTTTTGACCGTGAGTCCATCGGCTTCTGCCTTCGCCCAGGAAGGACTGCCCTCATAAAGACCCACGATCACTTTCACGCCACTGTCATGCAGATTTAAGGCGTGGGCATGCCCCTGGCTGCCATAACCAATAATGGCAATGGTTTTGTCCAAAAGCAGATCAAGGTTGGCATCGGTGTCATAGTACATGCGTGCCATGCAGCGGCTCCTGCGGGATCTTGAGGTGTGAATTGACAGTTTTTCTAGGTTACCAGGATTTGTCTAATGTGGAGAGATTTGTCGTGAAATGTTGCGCAGCAAGCCGGATCTGAATACCCTTCAGGTCGGAGTGACGTGATCCAGCGCATCCCTGACCAGCTGTTGAGCAAGAGGATAACGATCCTCCTGGCTGGCAATTTGCTCTAACTCCTGCAATACCTCCTGATCCCCCGTCTGGCGAAAGTGATAGTAAAGTCGATGAGGCCGAGCCACGGGATGATCTGGATCTTTTTGCAACAGCTGATCATAAACTGCCAGACCTTCCTCCAGTTTTCCGTGTTCGCAGAAGAGAAGCGCCAGATCCTGGAGAGGTTCATCGCGTTCTGGGGCCAGTTCCACTGCTCGCTGTTGACAATGGATCGCCTGTTCAATGTCCTGCAGATCGGCATAGATCAGGGCTAGCTGATGAGCGGTTTGCCAGTGGGGAGTCTGTTCAAATGCTCGCAGGGCCAGAGGCAAAGCATCTGACGATCGACCTGCAGGTTGCAGTAAAGCTCCCACCATCCCCAGGATCACCCCATCATCTGGGTGAGTCTGAATGTAATCCAGAAAAAATGGTGCTAAACGCACGAATGCCCGAGGGTGAGGGGGATCCCGTAGCAAGGACAGCGCTAAATGCATGACATCTTGGGGCTGAATCGCTCCCTGAGCGGCAGGAACCGCTAACCAGCGGATTGCCCAGATCGAAAACGCGGACTCCGGCTGCACCTGCAGGGCTTGCAACAGAAGATCCAAGGCATCTTTATACTCTCCCTGTTCCGCCAGGATATAGGCGCGCAATGCAGCCTGAACGTGGGACATGGGATCTTGAAGGGGAACCAGGTCTAGAGGATCTTCTGCCGATTGAATGATCTGATCCAGAAGTGCTTCATGCTCCAGATTACCTGCAGTATGATCCAATGCCCAACCCAGATACCCAAGAGCTTCTTGAAGATCTCCTTGAGATAGTGCTAACCGAGACCGTTCTACATCCTGTTCAGCAGAGCTGCCCGAATGAGGATCAAATCCATAGTGATTCATGGGACTGAAAGCACACCATTTTTAATATGTCCAGAAGTCTAACAATCAGGTATCTAGAGTCCAATTTCCACCCTATATAAAACTGATTTTCTTGTCTTCAAGTTGACCTCCGGATTGTCACGATAATTTTATGTTGAGGCTAGTATACAGTGTGTCCCTTGTTGATCTTGTTAGCTTCTCTCAAAATCTGTTCCTTTCTCTCATTGCTGGAACTCCTCCCACTCACATCTCTGACTACGCGCCGCTACGTGGAGGATGGCTATATGACTCGGGTGCCTATCTGGGCTGAGTTCCCAGGCATAGGGGGCTTTGGGGGCGAAGGGAGAAGAGATCCACTTCATGGGGGACTCCTGGCCAGGCGTTCCGGGGGCAATGAAAGTCGATCGTAACCTGTTCCTGCATGGGCCAAGGGCAGAGGGGATCTTAGCTGAAGAGGTTAACCTGTCCCCAACGCTTGTCCGGCTAACCAGGCGGTGGTCCAGGCCGCTTGAAAGTTGAAGCCTCCGGTGACCCCATCAATATCCAGGATCTCGCCTGCAAAATAGAGTCCTCCCCAGAGACGACTGGCCATGGTGCGGGTGTCCA
This sequence comes from uncultured bacterium, assembly GCA_964392245.1. Lineage (GTDB taxonomy): Bacteria > Cyanobacteriota > Cyanobacteriia > Thermostichales > Thermostichaceae > JAAUUJ01. Next base: position 261,328 of record CAYMOX010000001.1, on the reverse strand, counting down.
CCTGCCGCAGATCCACGCCTCCTGCTGTGACAAACTCTTCCTTAAACACTCCCTTGCCCGTGATCTGAAAGTCAGACTGGGTGAGGAGCATGAGCAGACGTTGCATGGCCTGCTTGGAGAGATCGGCCCAGCGCAACGCCAGATCCAGATTGGCCTGGTCACAGCAGTACTGCCAGAGTCGCAGGGATAAAGGGAGTGGGGAATGAGAACGCACCTGGCGGCGCGGGGTGTTTGATTTGGCCTGTAGCAGGTCTTGGCGCAGCTGATCCTGGTTTATACCGGGAAGCCAGTTAATGCGCAGGCAAGCCTGGTAATGGTGAGTTTGCAGGAGTCGGGCTCCCCATGCCGACAGTTTCAGCACCGCAGGTCCACTCAGGCCCCAGTGGGTGATCAGGATCGGTCCTACTTGCTCCAGGCGCTCTGATCCGAGCTGTAGGCGTAGATGAGCTTGTTCGACACTCACCCCCGCGAGCTGGTGTAGGGCGGGATCCGGAATATTGAACGTGAAGAGGGAGGGGGCGGGAGGAATGATGGTATGACCTAAAGCACGAGCCAGGCGATGTCCCTGAGGACTGCTGCCAGTTGCCAGTAACAGCCGCTCACAGAACAGGGTTTCTCCCGATTTAAGGTGGAGTTTGAATTGCTGATCCTGAAACTCAACCTGAGTCACGGGGCTGTGGGAGCGCAATTGGACCCCTGCCTGAGTCGCAGCCTGGATCAGGCAATCCACAACCGTAGCAGAGTCATCGGTGACGGGGAACATGCGACCATCCGCTTCCGTTTTTAATTCAACGCCCGCCTTGGCAAACCAGGCCACGGTATCTCGGGGTTGAAAGCGGGTGAAGGGTCCGCGTAAGGCCTTGCCGCCTCGGGGATAATGCTGTACTAGCAGAGCCGGATCAAAGCAGGCGTGGGTGACATTGCAGCGTCCTCCTCCAGAAATGCGCACTTTACTCAGGAAATGTGGACCGGCCTCCAGCAGTGTGACCTGGGTATGGGGATGGGACTGAGCACAGGTAATGGCTCCAAAAAATCCAGCTGCCCCCCCACCGATCACCACCACTCGCAGTGAGGAAGCAGTTCGGGTGAGTGGTTTTGGCTGTGAAGCTGTCATACAGACGTGACCAGTACTTCTGTGATCTTGCCTCGCCCTTGTGCTTTAGAGTTAATGGCCCGCGCCGCAGTGATGGTGTGAATCGAAAAATCCTGGTACAAGGTCCGGATCCATTCGCAGTCCGAGTTAGAGAGCATGACCGGAACCCCGCGGGCGACCAGGGTGGCAAACACATCCCGTAGGCGGATTTGATCCTTGTCTCCAAAGCTGCAGCGATTATAGGCCGTGAAGCTGCTGGTGGGACTGAGGGGATGGTAGGGAGGATCGAAATAGACAAAGTCTACTGGAGTTGCAGCCTCCAGGATTGCTTCGAAAGGTTTCACCTGTAGATCCGTGCCCTGCAAAGCTTGCGATGCCGCCCGCAACAGATCGGGGTCACAGATCCGGGGATTGCGGTAGCGCCCGATGGGAACATTAAACTGACCGCTGGCGTTTTCACGGTAGAGGCCGTTGAAACAGGTCTTGTTGAGATAGAGCAGCCGCGCGGCCTGTTGCACCGGATCCTCGGGTGGCAGCGCCCGCACCCGGTAGTAGTGGTCTGGGCCATGGTGCACCTGGTGATCTTGCAGCAGAGGGATCAGGGACTCCACCTCATCCCGTACACAACGATAGACATTCACAAGGTGGGGATTGATGTCTGTGAGGACAGCTTGTTGCGGCCTCAGATGAAAAAAAACGGCTCCCCCTCCCAGAAAGGGCTCGAAATAGGTGCGATACTGGCGCGGGAAATACTTGATGTACTGATCCAGAAGCTTGCCTTTTCCTCCTGCCCACTTGAGAAACGGGCGTGCTACCTGCCCTTCCTGATCTTGAGTCGTTTTCGTCGCCACCGAACCCCACCGCTATACTGATCCAACTGTGACCCTCTCTTTAGTTTTAGAGTAAATGGCCCCATGAAGGTTGTTGTCCAACGAGTATCGTCTGCCCAGGTGCAGGTGGCAGGATCTGGGGTTGGCGAGATCCGGCGGGGGCTGTTGTTGCTGGTGGGTCTGGCGACTGGAGATGGGGAGGAGCAACTGCTCTGGATGGCCCGCAAAGTGGTGGGGTTGCGCATTTTTGAACAGGAAGGCTTGATGCAGCAGTCGGTGCGGGATATTGGGGGTGAGATCCTGGCGGTGTCCCAGTTCACGCTCATGGGGGATTGTCGTAAAGGCAAACGACCGTCGTTTACGGCTGCCATGGCACCCCAGTTGGCGGAACCCCTGTTTGATCGATTTGTGGATCTTCTTCAACAGGAGCTGGGACGTCCGATTGCCACGGGTCAATTTGGGGCGATCATGAAGGTTTCGTTGGTGAATGAAGGCCCTGTGACCTTGATCCTGGACCGTTGAAGTTTAGGATAAGGGAAGAAGTCGGAAGCGCTTGCGCCCTGGGTCTCGGCCTTGTTGCTTATGGAAGCTGCGGTTGAAGTACTCAGCAGTGGTGGTACTGAGGACTCCTTGGTCTACCAATGCCTGGCAGAGAGCCTGATCATCTTTGGCGGTCGACTGGGCCTTTTTCAGTGCCTCTTCGCTCACCAGTCCTGCCGCCCGCAACAGCTCACCCATCCCCCGAGAACCGTGAAATTTAGCTGAGAATCCTTCCTCACTGAAGAAACGGATCGTCTCTACTTTCAGAGCAGTCTGTTGATTCAAAACATCAGTTAAGGATTGCTTCTCTTGATCCCAGGCCCCGATCACCGCTTGCAATTGTTCTTTGCTCAGCAGATCAGCTTGTCGCAGAGAGGAGAGGATCTTTTCAGCCCAGATGGGAAGGGTGGTCAACCAAGTGATCTCATCCGCATCCAGACCGGAGTCCGTGCTTTTGGGATCAGCAGGGGGCAAAGAGGTCGGTGCGGCGGGTTGACTACCAGCGTCTTGAGGGGACGATTGCTGCTGCTTCAGTTTTTCCTGCAGATTCTGCATGGCCTCAATGTGGGCAGAACGTTGCTCCTGCATCTGGATCACCAGCACAGCATTCTTTTCCCGCTCTTGAGCCAGCATGCTTTCCAGCTCCGCTGCCCGTCCCGCTGAGGAAGGAGAGGTGAGAGACTGCAGCTGTTGTTGATAGTCCAGAGACTGCCGCCGCGCCTCCGCCAGATCGGAAATCAGACGGGCATTGGCAGCCTGCACCCGATCCATGAGGGACTGCTTTTCCTCCAGATCTTTTTCCAGTTGCTCCAGGCGCAGACGGTTGTGCTCCAGTTCGGCCTGCAGCTGTTCCACCTGAGTTCGGGCTGCATCCAATTCGCCGCCAGACTCCTGCGATTTCTGTTGCATGGCGGCCAACTGCGCTTCCACCTGTTCCTGGTAAACACCCCAAGCGTGCAGAAGTTCCTGATCCTGGCTGTGTTGAACGCTGAGTTGCTGGTTGACAACCTGCTGATTTTGCAAACTCATCTGGGTGGTCTGCAGCTGCTGTTGCAATGTTGTGATCGTCTGCCGCAGCGCCTGCTCTACATGCACATTGCTGGGTTGGCCCATCTGTTGTTGCACCAGCTGGTTATCCAGAATCGAGATGCGGGCCTGGGCAACTTTCAGTTGTTCGGTTAGTTGTTCATTCCGAGACTGTTGCTCCTGAACCTGGATCTGGGTTTGTTGCAGGCGCTCCTGCAGGGTGCTCAAGGATCGGCGCAGATCCTGCTCAACGGATTCCTGCTGCTGATCACGGGAGCCGCGCTCCTGCAGTTGTTCCTCCAGCTGACGAATGCGGCGGTGTAACTCGGTAATGGTCTGGCCAGCCTGGAGCTCGCGGCGTGACTTCTCCTGCTCCTGCCGACGCTGCTGAGCCAGTTGTTGCTCCAGTTCCTTGATCCGTTGCTGGTAATGGCTGAGATCCGAGGAAAGATCGATAGGCCCTCGATGGCTCTCTGGACGGGGAGAAGCAGTTGAGGAGGCAGGTCGTGCTGGAGGACTGGCAGAGGGAACAGGGGTCTGTCGGCTCTGGCCCGGGCGGCGGGGATAGGGACTGCGGTGTTGCACCAGTTCCCAGGTGTTGGGGACCGACAGTTGCCTCAGCTCCGCCAGTTCCTGGATGCTCCAAAACAGTTGATCCGATTTTAAAAGGCCATATTCAACCAGCAGTTCCCCCAATTTACGCTGGGGATAGCGGTCTTGATCCGCAAGCACGATCTGCAGCTGGCTGAAGCTGAGCAACCCGTACAGCACCAGCAATTCTCCCAGCCGCAGGCGATAGCTGGGTACATAGCTGTATAACCGTTCAATCGGGATCCAGTTGTGGCGAATACAGATATCTTCCAATCGTTGCTGAGTTTCAGATCGCTCCCACATGGCCTGAGCCAATTGCTCCTGAGACAGGAGTCCTGCCCGCAGCAGTGTTTCCCCCAGGGCAATGTCAAACTTGTCATCGCCAGAGCTGGTATCGTGCTTGCGGGTTTCTGCAGCCATAGCGGATATTCACGAGCGATGAATCACTGAAGAAAAGCCAAGAAAACTCACCAATGTTTGAGCAGCTTTGAGCTTTAGTATAACTGGTCAGGGATGGGACGGGTTTGTGATTCCTCCAGGGCTAGAGGGGATGCCTTACCCAGAAACAGAGAGCAGTTCGATCTGCAGCAAGTAACCTCTCCTCTCGCAGCCTTGCTAGAGTAAACGTCCAGGATATTCTTCATTGAGGCGATCCATGCAGTCCAGCCAGGCTCAACCGACGGAGGCGCGTAAACAGGAACACATCAATATTGTTTTAGAAAAAAATGTGGAGGCTAAGGGCATTTCCTCTGGATTTGAGCGCTATTTCTTTGAACATGTAGCCCTGCCAGAACTAGACCTGGATGCTATCGATCTCAGTTTGGGGATCTGGGGCAAAACCCTCAAGGCCCCTCTGCTGATCAGCAGCATGACGGGGGGAACCCCTGCTGCGCATGCGATCAATCTGCATTTAGCAGAAGCCGCTCAAGCTCTAGGGGTGGCGATGGGCGTAGGATCTCAGCGGGCTGCCATTGAAGATCCGGCCCTGGCCTACACCTATCAGGTGCGCAAAGGGGCTCCCGATATTCTGCTTCTGGCCAATCTGGGGGCGGTACAGCTCAACTATGGCTATGGGATCGAGCAGGCGCAGAGGGCGGTGGAGATGATCGGTGCCGATGCCCTGATCCTGCATCTCAATCCTCTGCAGGAGGCTGTACAGCAGCAAGGAGATCGCATTTGGTCTCACCTGTATGCCAAAATTGCTCAGCTGGTTCGTCAGGTGCAGGTGCCTGTCGTTGTCAAAGAAGTGGGAAATGGGATCAGTGCTGTGGTGGCCCAACGGCTGGCGAACTGTGGTGTAGCCGCCATTGATATTGCAGGGGCCGGGGGAACCAGCTGGAGTGAGGTGGAGTCCTATCGCCAATCCGATCCCTTACAGCAACGGGTGGCCCGCTCCTTTGCAGGCTGGGGGATCCCGACGGCCCTGGCCCTGCAGGAGGTGCATCAAGCCCTGCCCCATCTACCTGTCTTTGCCAGTGGAGGCATCCGCAATGGGGTGGAGGTGGCTAAGGCCATTGCCCTGGGGGCCACGCTGGTGGGGAGTGCTGCGCCCCTTCTGGGTCCTGCGGCTACCGCTGAGGCGGAGGCAGTTTATCAGCGATTTGCGGCCATGATCGAAGAGTTGCGGATCGCCGCCTTTTGTACAGGATCAGCGTCTTTGAAAGATTTGCGGGGGGCTTGTCTCCGCCGCCATGACACCTGGGCTCAGGTGGGAGAACATCCCTAGGGGAGGAAATGCCACGAGGATTCTCATCAAAGTCATTTAAAATTGCCGCAGAGTGACTTCACGATCCCCAACTCTCTTCAGGGAAGGGGAGTTCCCATTTTGCGGAGAGGATGACTGTGCAGGTCAAGCGCTACTGGGGCCAATGGCCAGGATGGATCCGTCGCTGGAGGATGATCGGGGTAGGTATTCTCATGATCCTGGGGCTGAATCCCTGGATCAACTGGCACCCTCCTGTCCAGGCGGAAGATACCTCCCAGCTGCTCTCTCAGGCCCCGATCAGCTCGTTGGATCAGTTTTGCCGTCAGTCTCCCGAAGCCATGGCCGCAAAAGAGCAGTTACGGCAGGAAGCTAATCAGTCGGATCAGGCTTGGGCCCGCTATACCCAGATCGTGGCCCAACACCGTCAAGAGCTGGATCGCTGCCGCCAGACCCAATGGCCGCGGATCCAGGCCACCTGGCTGCGCCTTTATCCCTGTGACGTTGAGGCTGGGGTGCTGGATCATGTCTTTGATCAGATTGTGAATCTGGGCTACAACCGCGTATTCATTGAGGCGTTTTACGATGGCAACACCATCTTGCCGTCGCCCGATGGCCAACCCTGGCCCAGTCTCGATCCGGAAGCGGATTTGCTAGATCTGGCGCTGCGATCCGCTCGACAACGAGGGCTCTCAGCCTATGCCTGGTTATTTTCCCTCAACTTTGGCTATACCTACAGCCAATTACCCGAACGACAGTCCGCCCTGGCGGTAAATGGATCCGGTCAGACCAGCCTGCTGGATCCCACCACAGCCACCCTGCAGGACTTCGTCGAGGATGTGGGTCCAGATCAGGTGTTTGCGGATCCCTACAGCCCTCTGGCTCGCCAGGATTTTCAGGGCCTTCTGCAGCAGGTGCTGCGGCGACAACCGGATGGGGTTCTCTTTGACTATATTCGCTATCCCCGTCAGGCAGGGGCGGCTTCCGTGGCCGGAACAGTGAAAGATCTCTGGATCTACGGAGAATCTGCTCGCAATGCCTTTCTTGATCTAGGACTCAATGCTTCCGGGAAAGCTCTGCTGCAGAAATATCTGGATCAGGGATTGATCACGGTGGCCGATCTGATGGCTCTCGATGCCCGTTATGGAGCCATGCCTCCGCGTTGGCGGCAACCTCAGCAGCCCAAACCCCTTGTGGAGACAGCGATCCAGGCGGAGTACAGGCGATCGGCTCCGGTTTCCTCTTCTCCCCCTCCCCCCAGTGTGATACCCGCAGGGGATCCGGAGGCAACGCCCAGCCCCACCCCGACTCCCACTCCAGCAGCAGCGGTGCGCCATGCTCAGCTCCAGCCCCAGCTCTGGCAGCTTGCGGTAGAGTTTGCGCAGCAGGGGGTCCTGGATTACCTGCACACCATGAGTGAGGGGGTGGAGGCACAGCAGATTCCTGCCGGAGCCGTTTTTTTCCCCGATGGCAATCGTCAGGTGGGAGACATGGGTTACGATTCTCGCCTGCAGCCCTGGGATCGTTTTGACCCTGAACTGGAATGGCATGTGATGGCCTATGCTCGCTGTGAAGATCTGGGCTGTGTAGGGGATCAGGTGGATCAGGTGGTGCAGGAAGCTGCTGCCGGAACACTGGTATGTCCGGCTCTGGCGGGGCTATGGGGTGAGTCCCTCCGGAAGCGACCCATGCTCGAGGTGCAAATGCAGGAGCTGCAAAAACGGTTTCCGCAATTGCAGTGCGTTAGCCATTTTGCCTTTTCCTGGGTGGCTGCAGAACTGAATGAAGCCCGACGCACCTGTACCGCCAACCTGTAGCTCTGATAGAGTACTCAGGTTTCAATAGCCTTTCGGCCTCCTGATAAGATCGGCAGGTGAGTTGTTTGAGGTGAGACAGAGGGAATGGCACCAGCACAGATCTTGCTGCTCCTGATCTGTTCAGGGATTCTGGGCTATCTGCTGGGAACCTTTCCCACCGGCTATCTGCTGGGTCGCCTGCTCAAAGGCATTGATATTCGCGAGCATGGCTCCGGATCGATGGGGGCCACCAATGTGCTCCGAACCCTGGGGAAAGGACCTGCTCTGGTGGTCCTACTCACCGACACCTGTAAGGGCATTGCTGCTGTGAATCTGGTGCGGCTGCTGCAGATCAGCCCCTGGCAGGCATGGAGTAGCTCGTCCTTGGATGGCAGGTTGGTGGCCTGGATGGTGGTCTTGGCCAGCCTGGGAGCGGTTGTGGGTCATAGTCGGCCTCTCTGGCTGCGGTTTAAGGGGGGTAAATCGGTTGCTACGGGCCTGGGGATCCTGCTGGCCATGAGCTGGCCGGTGGCTCTGATCGCTCTAGGCCTCTGGCTGATCAGTCTTGGCTTCAGCCGCAGGGTTTCCCTCAGTTCTCTGGTGGCTGCGGTGGCAACTCCGGTCATCATGTTGAATCTGCGGCAACCTCTGGCCTACGGACTGTTTGCTTTGGCGGCAGGAATCTACGTTGTCTTGACCCACCGCCGCAATATTGAGCGCCTCCTGGCAGGGACTGAGCCCCTGATCGGGCAAAAGTTAACCCCCCCGCCCCCTGCTCCTCCTAACGCCGACCCGGATTCAACAGCTGTTGCGGATCAAACTGCGACTTAAGACGCTGCCAGAGGGTGTACTGCACCGGATCCGGAGGCTGCCAGGATAACTGCTGCTTGAGATCTTGAGGGGCCTCCAGAAGCCTGAAATACCCCTGCTGAGCCTGAAGCTGAGTTTGTAAAGTGGTGAGGGCCTCGACTCTCCAGTGGCCTGGATGCCAGCGCCAGCGAGCCATGCCACAACCCGCGTGGATCTGAACCCGACTGTCAGGATCCTCCTGCACCAGATGATTCAGCAGCGCCACCGCCTGGGCGGGCAGAACTCCCAACTTCGCCAGACCAGGACAGGAGACCTGATCTTGAAACTGCTCCTGCAGGTGCTGAGCCAGGACATCCCCCTCCTGCAAGTCCTGGGATCGGAGGGACCCTTCCGCCCCCCATTGCCGCAGCCGTTGCCCCTGGGCCTGGAGGCTCTCCTGCAATCCGTGGAAGCTCACCGCCAGCCCCACCTCCTCCGCCCTCCCTTTCCAGGGGGCAAGCAGGCTAGGACTGAGAAGATCCAGACTGGCGGGCATCAGGGCAGACGCCATCAGGCGGGATCGCAGGGCATCTACAGCCTGGGGATCGCCAATCAACAACCAGCTCTGTCGTGCCTCCGGTAAAGGATAGAGGCGCAAAGTCACTTCGGCCAGGATCCCCAGTGAACCCCAGGATCCCGTCATCAGCTTCATCAGGTCATAGCCCGCCACATTTTTCACGACTCGCCCCCCCGCTTTGGCCACAGCCCCGTCCGCGCGCACCAGGGTCATCCCCAACAGCAGATCCCGCACACTGCCGTAGCGGTGTCGCCAGGATCCTGCATCGGCGGTGGCCAGAATGCCTCCTACGGTTGCTTGTTGGGGGTACAACGGATCCACAGGCCAGAATTGTTGCTTGAGGGCCAGTTGAGTCTGCAGTTCCCGCAGGGGCATGCCCGTGGCCACGGTCACGGTTAGATCGGCAGCGGCATGATCGATGAGATGGGCCATTCGCTGGGTACTCAGAATCACCTCTGGCCGCTGAACCGGCTCTCCCCAGTGCAATTTGCTCCCTCGACCAGCGATCAACACGGGCAGCTGATGACGGGCACACCACCGCTGCACCATCGCCAGTTCTGATACGGTGGCGGGAGCGATCACCACTGCGGGGATAGGGGCAGCAACAGCTCCCTGTAGATTGGTTGACCAGTCAGCTTCGCCTTCAGCCACGGTGCCAAAAGCTTCAGGACCGATCTGCTGCTGCAATTCGCTCAAGCGGGGATCAGATGCCAGGATCATGACCAGGGGGTCTCAGGGGTGCATCCTCAGTTTAGTGGTGTTCTTAACCCCGCCAGCAGCTAGAGCAGTTCAAAATCCAGCGGTGCTTCGAGATCAAGATTCTCCCAGGCAGGGAGCAGATCCTCACTCACTTGATCCGGCAACAGTCCATAACATCGGCTGCGATAGGCACAACCGGTACAACGGGAAAGGTGGGGGGTGCGGGGAAACTGCTCTGCCTGCAACCGGTCCAGATCACCGACGATCCTCTCCAGATCGGCCCAGTCCTGATGCCACTGCTCCTCGCTATATTGCATCTGAAAGGGCTGATCCGGATGCTGCACGTACCAGAAGGTGAGGTGAATCGCCTCGGGATTCAGGGGACGATCCCCAAAAAACAGCGATCCCAGCTGTAGCAGCAGCAGAGGGTAAAGACGCACCTGCCAGCTCTCCTGGATCTGAGCATCTGCAGGGCGGCGGCGGTCAGTTTTCCAGTCCAGAATATGCAGGTGATCTGTCCCGATCAGCAGGCGATCTAAACGGGCGGTCCAGCGGACCCCCCACAGCTCGGTCCAGAGAGGAAGTTCCGTCTTGACGTCTTCCTGAGGATGGGCGTGCTCACTCTTCTGAAACTGACGCCACCAGGTCTGCACCTGAGCATCAACACTGGCCAGGCGCAGTTCCACCTCTCGTCCCTTGGCCTGCAGCTCCACCAGGCGATGAAACTGTTGCCCCCGCTGCAGCGCGGTCAGAATCTCTGGATCCGTCACAGGCCAGAGGTGCTTGTCCAGAAAGCGGAAGCGAAATAAGCGCGGACAGGACTCCAGAGCCTTTAACCCGGAGGCCGAGAGGGTGAGCGGGAACTGAAGCGTCATGGGTGTGGCGGTGTGGCAATGTCAAATTCGGCATCAAAGTCAAAGGCGTCTTCGTCCTCTTCCCAGTCCTCCTCAAACTCCTCTTCCAGATCCTCCTCCAGTTCCTCTTCGTAGTATTTGGCCTTGGCCAGCGCCGCCTCCTTCTCCTGGGCCTGGCGGGCCAGAGCAGATGGGGTACTGAGAATCGGGTAGGGCAACCCCTCGGCCTCAGCCGCCGCCTGGGCTTCTCGATAGCTTTCCACCTCTTTGATGTCGATCTTCCATCCGGTTAACCGGGCTGCCAGCCGCACATTTTGCCCCTCTTTGCCAATCGCCAGGCTCAATTGATCGCCGGGCACCAGCACATGCGCCTGCTGAATTTCGGGATCCACCAGCCGCACCTCCACGATCCGTGCTGGACTAAGGGCATTGGCAATATAGGTGGCGGGATCCGGAGACCAGCGGATCACATCAATTTTTTCATTCCGCAGCTCCTGCACCACCGCCTGAATCCGAGAACCCCGAGCCCCGATACAGGCCCCCACCGGATCTACATCCCGTTCCAGAGTATCCACCGCGATCTTGGTGCGAGGCCCCACATTGCGGGAGGGAGGATTGGCCTCACGGGCCACCGCCACAATCCGCACCACTTCATCTTCAATTTCGGGTACCTCGTTGGCAAACAGGTACACCACCAGCCCGGCATCGGCACGAGAGACCAGCAGCTGTGGACCCCGACGAGATCCTTCATGCACCCGCTTCAAATAAACCCTCAGGGTGGTTCCAGGGGCGTAGCGATCACTGGCCAACTGCTCTCGCTTCGGCAGTTCCGCCTCCACCTCCGGCTGGCCAAACCCGCTGGTCACCGCCATGATCACCGATTGCCGCTCCTGTCGCACCACCCGCGCCTGCAGAACCGTGCCCTCCAGATCACGGAACTCTTCTTGAATCAACTTGCGCTGTTGATCCCGTAATTTTTGGGCCAGCACCTGTTTGGTCTGGATTGCGGCCATGCGACCAAACTCCACCTGTTCAGGGGTGACATCGTCGGTCACCTCCCAGCCCACCTCCGCCTCCGGGTAATCCTGGCGGACATCCTCAATGGAAATTTCGTGATCCGCCACCTGCACCGAATCCACAATTGTCTTGGTGGCCAGAACCCGAAAGCCTCCCCCCTCCAGATCCAGTTCCACATCAAAATTATCGAAATACCCTTCTTCAAAGGCATGGCTGTCGCGGGCCATGGTTTTGCGATAGCGCTCATACCCTTTGAGCAGGGCTTCCTTGACCGCATCCGTGACCGCATGGCGGGGCAAATTGCGCTCGCGGCTGATCACATCCACCATTTCGGCCAGACCTGGCAAAGGTACCATTGACACGATTCATCTCCTTCCATTCACAGACTGGATAGGCAACATTTTTGGAGTTCTAGCGGATCAGGACTCCTTCTGATCCTGGAGAAGCACCTCTTGAATCGAGGAGCGGGGTAACTCAACCCGTCGTCCCCGTTGAGAAATCACGACCTTTTCTAGATCGCGACTGAGGAGGGTGCCCACGATCTGGGTTTTTCCCTTCTGGGGCGGATGCAGTTGAATGGAGACCGGAAATCCTCGAAAGACTTCAAAGTCACGGTCACTCTCCAGCTGCCGTCCCAGACCAGGACTGGACACTTCCAGCACATAATGATTGGTCACCAATTCCGCCGCATCCAGAGAAGCTTCTAGCGCCAGACTCATGCGCTCACAGTCGGCATGGCTGGTATCTAGGGACGGATCCTGAGGCCGAATCGAGACCCGCAGGACCGGAGGGAACTGGTTGGTAAAGTAGTTCACTTGCACCAACTCAAAACCCAGATCTTGAGCCACGGGTTGGGCGAGAGCTTCCACTTGAGGAATGAGAGGGTGAACCATAGGACAATCAGAGGCCAGTACAGCAGGCAGACACCCTAAAAAACAGAAGAAGTGGGATTCCCCACTCCTACGCTGCCTCAGGTGTAACCAATTGGACAGTTTAATAGGTAGCAGTTCTAGCTTAGCTTAAGGCTTCCCTGCTTCCTAGAGAAGAAGAGGCCACCACAGCTTGAGATTGACTATGATAAGCGAATCATGAACCGAGCCGGATTCTGGTGAACCCGCCGCTGCTTGCCGCCCCCCAAATCGATCAGTTAATCCTGCAGCTGGCGGCAGCCTGTACAGCCGACCTGTCGAGTAGCCTACCGCCTGTGCTGGTGGGGATCCGAACTCGTGGTGTACCCCTGGCCCGGCGGTTGAGTCAGGTGTTGCAAAGCCGCTGGCCTCAGCAACCCTTGGTGGTGGGAGCTCTGGATATCACCTTTTTTCGGGATGATCTGCAGCAGCGGGGGGTGCGCACCCCTCATCAAACTGATATGCCGCGCGATCTGACCAATCAACCTGTGATCCTGGTGGATGATGTTATTTTTCGGGGACGCACAGTGCAGGCGGCGCTGGAAGCCCTGAAGCAATTTGGTCGGCCCCAGTTTGTGCGTCTGGCCGTACTCATCGATCGGGGACACCGTCAGCTCCCGATTCAACCCGACTACACAGGCATGTGCCTGACCACCCAATTAACTGATGTGGTGCGGGTTCACCTCCAGGAAGAAGATGGAGAAGATGGGGTTTTCCTGGAACACGCTCAAAATCTTTAAAACTTACTCCACTTCCGCTCGTTCCACATGCAAAAGGATCCCGTTTAGGTAGGCTTGTTTTGGGGTATGCCCCCAGGCAAACTCAGCCGTGCGGTGTTGTTCCGGCAGGTAGGCCCACTGCAGATCATTGAGGGTAAAAAAGTAGCGGATCTCCCACCAGGATTCCCCAGGTGCAACATCCTTCACCGCACGCAGAAAAGGTCCCCGAATGCGTGCCAGGCGTTGCTCGATAAAGTAAGGTCCTGACACAGGTAACTCTGCAATCGCTGTCTGCAATTCCTGCCGTGTCTGCTCCTGTTCATGCATGGGGTGCGCTTTCCTCCGCCAGGTTACTTCAGGGTCTCCAGCTCGGAGCATTTTCAGCATCTCTCGCCCATTTCTGGCAACTCAATCGGTTTGCATCGGATGGAATTGAGTCATGCCAAAATTGCCCTTATGGTGGTCAGGGTAACCGATCCCTTTGCTCTCTAGCCCACCACCCCAAAAAGCCAGTAACTGAGCACACCACTGACCACCGGAACCGTCAGGTTATCTATGCCTCGCCAGGACAGCACCTCCAGACATGTTGCAGCCATGGCGATCCCACCGGATCCCAACCACATACCCCCACTAAATCCTAGGCGGCTGCCCAGAACCAGCCCAATGATCAGGGTGCTGACCAGCAGCATTGTGGCCGATCCTTCCCAGCTTTTGTGGATTGTGCCCACCGTGTAGGGGTGGTGTCCCCAGGTTTGGCCCACCAGAGCCGCCAGTGCATCTCCCCAGGTCATCACCAGGATTCCGATCACCGCAAAGGGTTGCATCCCCGCATCCGGAAACCAGAACAGCAGCAATAAAATCCCAATGCTGAGGGGATAAAAAAACGTGCCAAAACTTTTGCGCCCCACCCCATTCAGGCTCTGCAAAATCTGGATGCGATAAGACAACAATGCCACTCCACAAAACAGGATTGAAAAGGCCAGCCCCACCCAACGGGGGATCTGTAGATACCACGCCAATAAGATAATGTTGCCCACCCCAATGTGAATCCACTTGCGCACCAGCTCGCCTTCCACCTGCCGCCAGCGCAACCATTCCGCCAGCACAAACACCGTTGCCAGCCAGAGGCCACAGTAGCAAAGCGAAAGAATGAGCTCAGGGGTGGACATGCTCCATCCAACAGAGGGGGGCAAAGTTGCCTACCAGCATAAGGGATCCAGGGGAATAGCTGTGACCGAAGCAACAACCGCTTACAGACTTTCTAAATAACTGAGAAGATCAGCCATTTCTTGAGGATCAGGCTGAAATTGAGGCATGGGAGGAGTATTGCCGCTGGTCACCTGCTCAATAATAAAAGTCGAGGAGCGATGACTGTGCAACCCGTGCAAACTGGGCCCCACGCGGCCATGGCCATCTTCACCGTGGCAAGCGGCACAGTTGAGGGCAAACAAAGAGGCTCCCCGCGCTGGATTCCCCTGCAATTGCAACACCTGATGTACATAAGGATCGGGCTGGGGCCAGGCACGCATTCCCACCAGAATCAATAGCCAGATCAGCAACCCGAATGCTAATAACCTGAGCCCGCTGAGCCACCCTTTAGGTAACAGATTATAAGACTCCATGCGGGGAAGGGTCTGCACAGCACTTCCTGAGAGAAATAGTTGCTAAACATTAACAAATCTCCCTACAGAATAACTCAAGGGTAAATGTGTGCCAACTTTCCGTAACTGAGTTTACGTTTTCTTAAGCATTGCTACAGAGGTCAGTGGGAAAGCCTCTCTAGATTAGGGGAAGACAGCACTGCCCAGCAATCGAGCCCAGATCTGAGTCTGCACCTGTACATGGGCAGTGAGGGATTGCAAATAGGGGATGGGGTGAGGGGCCGCTTCTAGCATGACAGACAGTCGCTGCCCCAGATGGCGATTACCGTACCAGATCATGGCCTGCGTTTTGTGCAGATGTTCGGCCAGCAGAGGCCAGAGCCAAGGGGGTGGGTCTTCCAGGGGGGAAGCCATGGGCAACAACCACTGCACAATGAGTGTCTCAGCTGCATCAAGGGTGGACTCCAGCGTCGCTAGGGGGGTGCGGTTATCACTGATCAACACCTCTAGACCAGCCTGCATGGGTTGGGTGATGGCGGGAGCTTCCGGTTGCAGATCCTGAGAGAGCAACAGATCCGTTGTCCAGATCCAGGCCAGTCCCTGTGGGGGGAGAGGGAGTTTGTCCAGGGCTTGCCCCTGCACTGAAACCCGAGCAAGCGATTGGAGATAAGCACGGGTTTCTCCAGACTCCGAAGGATGAGCAAGGGCGGTGAGGGGACCTGTCCCCATGGCATTGCGGGCAGTCCCCTTGGGTAAAGGCTCATCCAGGAGCAGCTCTCTCAACAACCCAGTTTCTACCCGACGACTCGGATCCAGTGCAGGGGGGGGAGAGGGGGGACGCAGGGGGGGCCACCAGTGCTGCAGCAGGGGAGCCGCCTGGGGCATGATCCGCTGTTTGGCTCGCAGAATCTTGCCGACGGATCGCTGGATACGCTCGGCTGGAATCACACCCTGTTCCACCGCCTCACAGAGCGTCGCCACCGTTTCAGCCGGATTGGGGGGTGCAAGCAGCAGATCGGCACCGGCCTTTACTGCCCGCAGGACGATTTCAGCAGGAGTGGAGTGGGTCATCAGGAGGGGATGATCCAGCACATCTGTCACCACCAGACCCCTAAAGGATGACAATAACGGTTGCAGCACCGCAGGCGAAAGGGTTGCAGGCCACTCGGGATCAATCTCCGGTACGAGGACATGGGCGGTCATCACCGCATCAACCCCTGCCTGAACCGCCTGCAGTAAAGGTTGCAGGGGACCTGACATCAGATCCTGTAGAGACCGATCACTTCTGGGCCAGGGACTCTCCTCGCTGCTGCTGCTGCAACCATAGCTAGGATAGGTTTTGGCGGTGGTTAACAGTCCTTCAGCCCGAGCTGCGGCAATGAAGGCATTCACCCTCAGAGCCACCTGTTGGGGTTCAGGTCCAAACGTGCGATGGTCCGCCAGAAAGGGGTTCAACCCCTGGGGTAACAGATCTACCATGGGGGCCAGCAGCCAGTTGATGCCCAGAGTCAGGGCCTCGCGGGCGGTAATCCGCGCCATGGTTGCAGCCCAGTAATTGCTCTGATCCGCCTCTAACCCCTGCAATGTCAGGGTCGGAAAACAACGGCTTAATCCAGAGAAGAGATGGCCAGGCCCCTGCTCCAGGCTAGCTCCCACGAGCAATGGCAGTGACGCCCAAGCCTGCAACTGCTGAATCCGCAGGTAGGCCTCAGCGGCAGGAGCCGCATTGATCCAAACCCCGCCCATTCCCAGAGTTTGAATGAGCTCCTGAAGATCAGCGGGCTCGGCACAGGCATAGGGCTGGTCAGCAGCCCATCCTGAGGAGGTAACCGCTGGGGCCGCATGCAAAAAGCATCCCTGCACTGGCACCACAATCATCTGAGCCACCTGATGGGCAAGATCCAGGGTTTCTCCCATACACTTATCTCAGCAGCACGATCCCAATGATCTGCATAAATAGAGTCCGGCGAACGTTGGATGTGATCTCCCACCCTGTTGACAGACAGCTCTGCTAGCCTAGGAGGGTCCACTTAGGAGCTGCCACCAGCGCAATACCTTCAGCATGGCAGATTGGATTGCACTTGCAATTGTAGCAGTGGTTACTTACCTCCTCATTGGGCTACTGCAAAAGGGATCACCTCAGGTCAAGCCTTTACCATGGCGGCACCTCTGGCTTGTCATGCTGATTCCCCCTGTGTTGATTGTGGGGACTCGTCAACTGTTGCAGACCGAAATGCCCTTTATTCTGCGGTTAGTCCTGTTTCTCAGCGCCTACTTTTACATCACTCGCCGGATCATGTCGCACCACCGTCGTTCTTCTTCTGAGGAAAGTCCTTCTCAAGAGGCCCCCCCCTCGTCTGCCTCCTCTCCTGCGCCGGAGACTTCCCAGGCGGATGACACCGCTGCGGAGCGCATGACCGCGGCCCTCGCTCACACCCCCATTTCGGAAATTCCTCGGGATCGTCTGCGCGGATGTTTTCCCTGGTCGGTGTACTATTTGCAGACCATTGACTACCGATCCCAGGCCATTATCTGTCGGGGCAATTTGCGATCCGAGCCCACCGAAGCCTATGAGCGGGTGCGACATAACGTGGAAGCGGAGTTTGGTAACCGTTTTCTGGTGGTGTTGCAGGAAGGGTTCGCAGGCAAGCCTTTTTTTGCCCTGGTACCCAATCCGGCGGCCCGACGGCCTCTGGCTGCCGATCGTCCAGATCTGGCGATCGGACTGGCCCTGATGAGTGTCTACACGCTTTTGAGTGCAGGGGCTTATGCAGCGGGTGTGCCCCCAGAACGGTTGCTGCCCTTGAACTGGATGCTGCATCCTGAGGATCTGTTGACGGGCTTGCCTTACGCTGCTGGATTGCTGACCATCCTGGCCGGTCACGAACTCAGTCGCTATGCTGTTGCCCGCTGGCACCAACTCTCCACCTCTCTGCCTTACTTCATTCCTGTTCCTTTTGCCCTGGGCACCTTTGGGGCGATCACCCAGCTGAAACAACCCGTTCCCAACCGGACCGTCCTCTTCGATCTCAGTGTTTCTGGGCCATTGGTGGGCAGTCTGATCGCGCTGCTGTTTCTGGTGCTGGGACTGTTCCACTCCGATCCCACTGCTGCTCCCGTGGTGCAGGAGAATCAACCGCTCTTGACCACCTTTCACCAGATGAATCCCACCCACTCACTGCTGTTGGGGATGCTGGCCAGTGTGATCATGGGCGGGCAACTGGAACCGGGACAGTTGATTGATTTTCATCCTCTGGCCTTTGCCGGTTGGATCGGGTTGGTGGTGATGGCCTTCAACATCATGCCAGTCGGACAACTGGATGGCGGCCATCTGGTGCACGCGGTCTACGGTCAGAAACTGGCGGCCACCATTGGCTGGATCAGTCGGCTCCTGGCTCTGGTGTTGGCCTTAACCATCCAACCCTGGTTGCTGTTGTGGGTCTTGCTCTTGTTCTTTATCTCTGCGGCGGATGAACCCGCCCTGAATGATGTGACTGAGTTATCAGAGTGGCGAGATTTGCTGGGGTTGGTGTTGCTGACGTTTCTGGTCTTGATCATTCTGCCGGTTCCCCCTCCCCTGCAACTGCTCCTGGGGCTAAGCTAAGACTCACCGGTCACCAGGCTTTGCCCCCGGAGATACACTGGTGCAAGACCATGACTTCTGAACAGCCATGAAAGGAGCTCATGACAGAGACCTTGACTCCCCGCGGGGTAGAAATTATCGACGCGGAAACCGGGGAACATGTTGCTGAGATTAGCCTGGAGCAGAGCCCCCATCCTGGCAGCTATCTGCAGGTGGGATCCCAGGGGTACCTGGTTCTGGAAAAACGCCACTCCTATTCACTCCGGGCCGGACATTACGTCCTGCATGCCATCCGTGCCTTTGTGCGACCGGCCCCCACCCTGACCCCAGAGAATGAGGGGATCATTGGCGATGCCAGTTGCCGTTACAACGCCCATTCCCCTCTCCTCCGCTGTGCTGTTCATCCTCTGGGTCCCTGCGAAGGCTGCCCCGACTACAGCCTCTACCCCGCAGGATCGAGCATCAATCCTTAAGGGGATGGCGACAGGGCAGGAGAGAACTCAGAATTGGCGGGGGGCTCAAATTTGTACCCTACCCCCCGGACCGTGAGGATCATCTCGGGCTGGCTGGTATCCGATTCCAGCTTCTTGCGGATCTGACCAATATGGACATCCACCACCCGTTCATCCCCACTGTGCTGATTGAACTCCCACACCTCCTGAATGAGTTCATTGCGCCGCCACACCCGTCCAGGATAACGGGCCAGCGTGTAGAGCAGGTCAAATTCCAGGGCAGTGAGAGGCACCACCTTATGATGCCGCACCACCTGCCGACTTTCGGGATCGATGTGCAGCGAAGGAAAGGACAGGGAAGGGGCGCTTTCCACCGGAGCCTTGACCCGTTGTCGGCGCAGGATGGCCGCCACCCGAGCACTCACCTCTGGCAGTTGGAAGGGCTTGGTCAGATAATCATCGGCTCCTAGGTGAAGTCCCTGCAGCCGATCGGCTGTACTGACACGGCTGGTGAGCATGAGCACATAGACACCGGTCTCCTGCTGCATCCGCTGACAGACTTCGTACCCACTCATGTCCGGCAGGTTCAAATCCAGAACCACGAGATTGGGCTGAAAACTATGCAATCGCTCCAGGGCCAGGGTGCCGGTTTCGGCAGTTTCCACCAGATATCCCTGCCGCTGCAAATAGCGTTGCAACAGGCTGCGAATACTGAGCTCATCGTCAACCACCAGGATCCGAGGTGCAGTCATAGATCTTCTGACAGGGCTCGGCAACTTATCCCATGCTGTAGCCTTTATCTTACCAACTGGTGAAACGGCTGCACTTGTCAGAACCAGGGGAATTGTTTTTCATAAAATGAGGGCGTCACCAGGACCACAGGCATGACCGATCGATTGCAGGCCGCCTTAAAACATTACTTTGGCTACGAGCATTTTCGTCCAGGGCAACAGGAGATCCTGCAGCAGGTGTTGCAGGATCGGGATATCTTCGTCCTCATGCCCACCGGCGGGGGGAAATCCCTTTGCTATCAATTACCTGCCCTGCTCCAGGACGGAGTAACGCTGGTGGTATCTCCCTTAATTGCCCTCATGCAGGATCAGGTGCTCAGCCTTCAGTCCAGTGGGATTACAGCCACCTTTCTGAACAGCAGCCTCACGGCTTCAGAACAGTCCCAGCGCATCTCAGCTCTGCGGCGCGGAGAGTACAAACTGCTCTATGTGGCTCCGGAACGTCTGCTGCAGGAAGACTTTTTACCCCTGCTGGCAGAGATCCAGCACCGTCAAGGCCTGCCCCGCCTGGTGGTGGATGAGGCCCACTGCATCTCCGAATGGGGGCATGATTTTCGCCCAGAATACCGACAGTTACACCAGATGCGCAGCCACTTCCCCCAGCTGCCGATCACAGCCCTGACGGCCACCGCCACGGAACGGGTGCGCGGGGATATCCTGCAGCAACTCCAGCTTCAGGATCCTTTTTGTTACACCGCCAGCTTTAATCGTCCCAACCTTTACTATGAGGTGCTACCCAAAACCCGATCCACCCCCAAAGAGATCATCCAGCGGCTACACCAGATGGACTCGGGATCCGCAATCATCTACTGCCAGAGCCGAGCGGGGGTGGAGACTCTCACGGATCAGATTCAAGCGCAGGGGATTACCGCCCTTCCGTACCACGCTGGGCTCCCCGCGACAGAACGGCACAGCCATCAAAATCAATTTCTCTATGATCAGGTGCAGGTGATTGTGGCCACCCTGGCCTTTGGAATGGGCATCAATAAACCCGATGTCCGCCTGGTGGTGCACTACGATCTGCCCAGAACCATCGAGTCCTATTACCAGGAGTCGGGTCGAGCGGGACGGGATGGGCTCCCGGCTCGCTGTATCCTGTACTTTAATCCTGCGGATCGGCACAAGATTGAGTACCTGATTCAGCAAAAACCCGATCCTCAGGAACAACGTCTGGCCCGTCAGCAATTGCGGCAGATGCTGGATTACGCCATGAGTGCCGTCTGTCGGCGGCGATTACTGCTGGGCTACTTTTCCGAAACGGTTGAGGAGGATCCCTGTCATCTCTGTGATAACTGCTGCCATCCCGTGGCCGTTGAGGATCGAACAATCGAAGCCCAGAAGTTGCTTTCCTGTGTGCTCCGCTGTCAGCAGCGCTTTGGCATGCGACATATTATCGATGTCCTGCGGGGATCGTCTCAGGAACGAATCCTGAAGCTGGGCCATGATCGCCTCTCCACCTATGGCATTGGTCGGGATTTAAGTGGGCGGGACTGGCAGGATCTGGGGCGAGCGTTCCTGCATCAGGGATTGCTGGCCGAGAGCCAGGATGGCTACCCTGTCCTGTCGGTAACAGACCAAGGGTGGGCCGTCTTGCGCGGAGAGGTCGAGGTAAAGGTTCCCCTCTCTCAACGCACCCCTGATCCTTGCTCGCAGCCAGAGGGACAGGCACTGAATGCAGCTCAGCAGCAACTGTTTCAGCATCTGCGGCACTTGCGGCGGCAACTGGCGGATCAGGCGGCTGTACCTCCCTTCCTGATCTTTGCTGACCGCACCCTCCAGGAGATGGCATTGCGTCAACCCCAGACGCTGAAGGAACTGGAACAGGTGCACGGCGTGGGGCAGCGCAAGCTGGATCAGTATGGAGAGAGGTTTCTAGAAGCCATTCAGGCCTTCCGCCCTGAACAGGTCGCGGAGAAGGTTCAGCCTCATTCCCAACCCCCTGCGACTCCCATTCCCCTGGCTGCCCAGAGACCAGCGGTTTCTGCTGTCCCCAAGGAAAAGACACTGCCTCCATTCCCCCCCCTCTCTCCCACCGCTCAGCCCACGCTCCACCTGCATCAACAGGGCCTGGATCCTGCCAGCATTGCCACCGAGCTCCATCTCAGCCTGGACACGGTGATCACGCAGCTCTGTCAGCTCCTGGCGGTCGGGACGGAGGTGGATCTGGATCAGCTGGTTCCCCCGCGGCAACAACGGCTGATTTTGCGAGCCTTTTACGATCTGCATAGCCTCACCAGTCTGACAGCAGTGAAAGAGCTGGTGGGCGAAGACATCAGCTACGACGAGATCCGACTGGTACGGGCGGCGGTCTTCTGCCTGGCTTAGCTCGTAAATGCTGCCCCTGTGGCGAGGGAGTGAAGTCCAGTAGGATGTTAATTAGATAAGGATACGATCCCACATCCAGGAGATTCCTTGACGGTGGACCTGTTGTACAGCCTGTTCGGTACCGCTAATCCTGTTATCGGTGTTGTTCATTTACTCCCGTTACCCACCTCTCCCCGTTGGGGTGGCAAGTTGGAACCCGTGATTGCCCAGGCAGAACAGGAGGCCACGGCTCTTGCTGCTGGAGGTGTGCACGGCATTATTATCGAGAACTACCATGACGCCCCCTTCTGCAAGACCGGGGTGGATCCTGCTGTCGTCAGCACCATGAGCGTTATTCTGCACCGTCTCAAGACCCTGGTGGCCTTACCCTTCGGGATCAATGTGCTGCGCAATGACGGTCACAGCGCTCTGGCCATTGCTGCCTGTCTGGGGGCCCAGTTCATTCGTGTGAATGTCTTGATTGGAGTGATGGTCACCGATCAGGGCTTGATTGAAGGGGAAGCCTACCGTCTACTGCGCTATCGGCGGGAACTGGGGGTGGATGTCAAGATCTTTGCCGATGTCATGGTCAAACATGCCAACACCCTGGGAGCGGCCACCCTCACGGCTGCCGTCAGTGATACCGTAGAGCGGGGATTGGCGGATGCGATTATTCTCTCCGGCTGGTCAACGGGACATCCCCCCTCCCTTGAGGATCTCTCCTTGGCCCGCTCTACCGCCCCCTCAACACCCCTGCTGATCGGCTCGGGGGCCACCGCCGAGAACATTGGTCACCTGATCCAGTCTGCCGACGGAGTAATTGTGGCCAGTTCTCTTAAACGACCTGGGCGGGCACCGCTGATGTCTACCGGGTCACCCCTGAATGGACGCGAGGCTTTTCAGTCCATCGATCCGATTCGGGTGCGTAACTTTGTTGATGCCATGCAACAGCAACTTGGTCGCCAACCCCATCTCACGGTTTCCAGCTCCTTCTAGAGACCTGAGCCGGTCGGGGCAACCACGCTAGACTGAAAATACTGATCCCGATCCGGTTGACCTGTAGGCTAGTTTGAGCTTGCGGGTACCCTAACCTCGGCTCCACACTTCATTCCCTTGGACTCTGGGAACCGCTATGCGTGATGAATCTGTTCTGGCTTTCTTAAGACTGGACGACCTGGACACGGACACAGCTGAACTGGAGGCAAAGGGCGGATCCCCTCGTATTCTTGTAATTGACGATGATATTTCCACCCTCTCCTATGTCAGCGAAGCCCTGCATCGTCAGGATCAGTACCAGGTGCAAACCGTCCAGGGAGGTCGTCAGGCCTGGGATCTACTGGTGAAGTTGCCCCCCCAGCAGTTGCCGAACCTGATTATTTGTGACTGGACCATGCCAGAGATGTCAGGGGTAGAGATCTGTCGTCGCCTCAAGGCCAGTGCTGACTTTCGACTGGTGTATTTTATCCTCCTGACCGCTCGCACTGAAATTCAGGACCGAGTGCGCGGACTGGATGCGGGTGCTGATGAATTTATTGCCAAACCCGTGGATCCAGATGAACTGCAGGCACGGGTCCGGGCAGGATTGCGCTTGCAACAGCTCACTCACAAACTGGCCCAAACCAACCGCCAGCTGCAGGCACGCAATGAACTCCTGGAATCCCTCTCACTTACCGATCAGTTGACCGGAGTGCTCAATCGCCGTGCCCTGGACCAGGCCCTGCCTCACCTCCTGCAACAGGTGGGTCCCCGCTACACTGAGGCCCGCTATCAACACCTCTGCCTCCTGATGATGGATGTGGATCATTTTAAGGCGGTGAATGATACTCACGGGCATTTTGCCGGAGACTGTGTCCTCCAGGCGGTGGCTCAGCGACTGCAAAGTGAACAGCGCCCCGCCAGTCTGCTCTATCGCTATGGAGGTGAAGAGTTTGTTTGTATTACGCCAGGCTTGAATACCCAACGGGGCCATCGCTACGCCGAATACCTGCGCAACGTGATCGCCAACGAACCCATCCCCATCTCCCCCAAGCGATCGATTCCCATCACCATTAGCATTGGAGGGGCGGTCCTGGGGGAATCCACCCCTTTGCCAGCGGAAGCCCTTCTCAAAGAAGCCGATCAGGCGCTTTACCAGGCAAAGCAGTTGGGTCGCAACCGTGTGTGGATTGGCCAGGTGGGCAGTGACAATCTGACGGGATCTGACTGAATCAGAGTCCAGGAACCGCACCTTCAAGTCAAATCAAAAAGGGACAGAGTCTGCTTCCGTCCCTTGTGCTCAATGATCTATTTTCCAGGCTTGGGTTCAAGGAAGCTAGTAAGCAAGGCCCATACTGCGGGTGGTTTCAGGTCCGAGGTAAACACGGATACTGAGGAAGTCGGTCGGGCAGGCGGTTTCACAACGCTTGCATCCAACACAATCTTCGGTCCGTGGTGAAGCAGCAATCGTCCCTGCCTTGTTCAGTCCAGGCCAAGGGACCATTTCCAGTACGTCCGTCGGGCAAGCACGCACACATTGGGTACAACCGATGCAGGTATCGTAGATTTTAACTGTGTGGGACATGGGGGTTCTCCAGTCTCAAAACCGTTTATTAGGAATCAGGCCAAACGCTGTCTCTACAGCACATGTGCCCCTCAGTCTACTGCAGTCCCTGGATCACTCTAAATGCCCCTCGAAAAAATACAAGGAATTTAACATGCTCCTTACGGACAAGCCAGCGGGGAGAAGCCTGCCTCTAATCCTGCAGAACTTCCACCTCAATGGTGCCGGGGGGAGTGCGACGGTGGAACTCTCCATCAGCCACAAACAGGGCTTCACCACAGCTGGGACAACGAAACCGGCGACCTTCCAGGGCCTGGGACTCAAACCCACACACCGGACAGCTATCGGTGGCCATCAAACGACCGATCCACCAGCGAAAGCTGAGCAGGATCAGAACGGGTAACAACAGCAAAAAGATCAGAAATCCAAGGAGAACGACAATTAGCCAACCCAATCCGGCAGCACTCAACAACAGAGCCACACCGAGAGCACCCAGCCAGAAGCCCCAGCCGCGCAGGGCAATCGAGTAGGTTTTAGGGGTTTGTAATCCCATAGAGTCTTGATCAAAACGACAGGTTGGTGAAAAGGAACTGGCGGTGGACCCTCTGGAGTCAGCAACCCAGCCCCCGCGCAGGATGACGCGATATGTTCACTTGAGCTTACAACATAGCCCAGAAAAAAGGGGATGTCTGTGGGGTTTCCCCTACCCCTTGACGACTTTCAGGGTCTGCAGACGCACATCCTCCGGACCATTGATAAAACCCCCAGCCTCATGCACCAGCAACAGGTAATCAATGGCCTCCTGAGTCACCTCTTCTCCGGGGACCAGGATCGGGATTCCGGGCGGGTAGGGAGAGATAATCTCAGCACACACTTCACCTCTGGCCTCCTGAAAAGGAATGCGATGGATGGGGGCAAAAAAGGCCTGGCGGGGGGAGAGGCGCTGGGGAGGCAGAGACGGAAGTTGAATGGCAGCCAGTCGTTGCAGTTTCTCGGTCATCTCCCCCATCTGCCCCTGCTGTTCCTGCGCCAGTTGGGTAAAGCTCTGCACCAGACGCTCCCCATCACGGACGGTATTGCCAATGCTGAAAATGAAGACGACGTTGTGCAGGGTCGACATCTCGGGCTGCACCAGGAAGCGATCATTGACCAGATCATGAGCCTCAAATCCGTATAGACCCAGTCCCGTAACCGTCACGGTCAGACGGGTTGGATCCAGGTCAAAAAAGCCTGGAGAGGACAGGATCCGCTCACTGCCAAAGCAGCTGATGCCTGGGATCTGGTTTAACTGGGCGCGCACCTGCTCCGCCAGGGTCAGGGTTTCCGAGAGCAGTTCGCTTCCCTCCAGAGCCATCTGGCGTCGAGCCACATCCAGAGACATTAACAGCACGTAATTGGGACTGGTGGATTGCAGCAACTGCAGGATATTGCGAACACGATTGGGATCCACACGCTCTCCCTGCAGGTGCAGCAGCGATGCCTGGGTCATCCCTGAGATGACTTTGTGGGTGGATTGCACCACCAGATCGGCTCCCGCCTCCAGGGCAGAAATGGGCAGCCGCGGATGAAAAGCAAAGTGAGGTCCATGGGCTTCATCCACTAGCAGGGGCAGATGGTGAGCATGCACTAAGGCCGCAATCGCCTCGATATCAGAACAAACCCCGTAGTAGGTGGGATTGACCACCAGCACCCCTTTGACATCGGGATGGAGGTGCAGAGATCGTTCCACCGCTGCAGGCGTTACCCCATGGGCTAGCCCCAGGGAGCGATCATAATCCGGTTCCATATAGACGGGGACGGCCCCCGACAGGATCACCCCCGCCACCGCTGATTTGTGGCAGTTTCGGGGAATCAAGATCTTGTCCCCCGGATCGCAGATTGCCATGATCAGGGTTTCCACACCACAGGTGGAGCCGTTCACCAGAAACCAGCTGCGGGAAGCACCGTAGGCTTGAGCTGCCAGGATCTGAGCCTCCTGAATGACACCGTCAGGATCATGCAGGTTGTCAACCTCAGGCAATTCGGTTAGATCCGCCTTGAACACCATCTCCCCCAGTAGGTCCCGCAGATCCTGGGGAATCCCTCGGCCTTGCTTATGCCCTGGGGTATGAAACGGAGCTTTATCCAGAGTGCAATAGGTTCGGATCGCTTCAAATAGAGGGGCACGGGCTTGAGCTTCGCGGTCAAGGGGGCGTAAGCTACGTAATGACCGGGTTCTTAACAAGGCTTCACTCTCTCACACTTACGAGTTGCCATTATCCTCCGGTCCAGTCTTTCCGTCCATAAACACGAGTGGGTCTATCCCTACTCATTTTGCGGGAGTTGCATACCTGGCTTATGTTTGAGAAGTTGCCCATTCCCCTGAGCACGATCGTGCTGCTGGCGGGTCTTGCCACCACCATCTGGGGGTTTATCAATTACAACAACCCCCAGCTCAATCTTGTGGGTCTGACCACTGGCATTCCTCTGCTGCTGGGGGGGCTGGTCATGAAGCTGGTGGAGCTCAAACCGGTTCCCTCTCTAGAAGCGCCTTCTGACGAGATCCTGCAGGCTCGTGCCCAACAGGCCACCACCATCCAAACCCAGATCCGCACCGATATCAGCCGCTACTCTTATGGGGCGAATGTGCATATGCAGGATGCCCTAGAATTTCTCAAACTTAAAGGAGCAACCGATGCTGATCTACCGGAATTGGTGGGGTATCGAGAGGAACTGCGCCAGGGTCACTACACCCTGCTCCTCCGGTTCCAATCTCCCAACGTCACGTTTGATCGCTGGCAAGAAAGTATAAATCAGAGAAAGACAGGATTTTTTGGGCGAGACGTCCAAGTTCAGCTGTCTCAACCTCAGCAAGCCTTTGTGGACCTGGCCCTGATCAGTCGAACGGAGGAGGATATCAGCGAGTCCTAGACATCCATGATTAGAGTTGGGATGCAACTGTGGAGCTAGCCGCAGAGGCTTGCCCTGGATCCACGGTTGAAGCCCAGTGGCGATCCGCAAGAGAAAGCAGACTTAAGGCAGCAAGCCCAACCACAAGTGAGGCCGCCATCTGCACAAATAGCTTGGAAGGATCGAAAGATTGCATGGCACGCGCTCCTGAATCAGAGGGAAAGAAGTTAGATCTGTCTATCTCCTTCTGATCATCCTGGCTAATCTAAAAATCCTTCGTGATCGGGGTCACGCCAGCAGGGTGATGTCCATCAGGAGAGGACGATTTTGTAGACCCAGTCCGCATGCTCTGGATCCCGATTTTCAGTGATGGCGGTCAGCTTCGTCTTGAGTTGATCGGTGATCGGTCGCTGCTTGGGCAGAGAAAAGTTTTCCACCTGTTTGATCGGGGTGATTTTGGCCGCAGTTCCGGTGAGAAAGGCCTCATCAGCAATGAACAGCTCTGACTTATCAATGGGACGCTCCACCACCGGAATCCCCATCTCCTGGGCCAGCGTGATCACACTATCGCGGGTAATGCCTTCCAAAATATCCTGATCGAATCCCGGAGTGATCAGGGTGCCATTTCGGACCAGAAAGATATTCATCCCCGAAGCTTCACTGACTTTGCCCTGAGAGTTGAGCAAAATCGCTTCATCAAAACCAGAGGCAACAGCTTCCGATTTAGCCAGGGAGGATGTGATGTAGGCTCCTGCTATTTTTCCCCGCAACGGCAAACTGCGATCCTCCTGCCGATGCCAGGAACTGAGGCGACAGCTCACCCCCTCCGGAGAGAGGTAATCCCCCATCTGCAGGCCGTAAACAAAAAAGTCTATTTCAATGTTGTGCAGACGAGGAGCAATACCTAGCCCTGAGGTATAGACAAAGGGGCGAATATAGAAGGGAACGGTTGGCTGATTTTGTTGGACAAACTCTACGATGACACTCTCAATTTTGTCGGCAGGCAGATCGTAGTGCAGGAAGCGAGCCCCCTGGCTGAGACGTTGACAGTGCCGCTGCAAACGAAAGAGTAATATGGTACCCCGATGCTCAGGATCCGGTAGACCTCTGAGACCTCCAAACGAACCCGTACCGTAGTGCAAAGCGTGGGTTGCAATTGAAATTTTCGCTTCCGAAAAGGGGATGAACTGGTTTTGAAAGTAAGCAATCGGCAGAAAATCATTCATGGCGTGATGAGGCTTGAGTCACAAGATGAACCAGCAGGGGTTCTCCCAGAAGCGGAGATGAGTAGGGCCCCCAAGTTCCGACAAGCTAGAGGGATGGGAGGCGCTGCGATACGCAAGAAGTACAGAGTTGGTCTACCATTATGTGGTTCTGCTGCAGAGATTTCAAGCTGTCGCCAAAAGATTTATACTTAGCCTGTTTATGCAGCTGATGTTAGGGAGGCATGGGGTTGAGTCAGGCCCAGGCAGTGGATCAGGTGGCCCTGGTAACAGGAGCCAGTCGGGGGATTGGACGGGCGATTGCGCTGCAATTGGCGGCGGCAGGCGTCAAAGTCGCTGTGAATTATGCGCGGTCGGCAGACGCTGCTGCTGAGGTGGTGGACACAATCACAGTTGCCGGAGGAGAAGCCATCGCTCTGGCGGGTGACGTCAGCCAGCCAGCGGAGGTGGAAACGCTGTTTGCCCAGCTCAGCGAGCACTGGGGCCGCATCGATATCCTGGTGAATAACGCAGGCATCACCCGTGACAACCTGCTGGTTCGCCTCAAGCCGGAGGACTGGCAGGAAGTGATTAATCTCAACCTCTCTGGCACCTTTTTCTGTCTGAAGGCAGCGGCCAAGCCGATGATGAAACAGCGTTCCGGTCGCATCATCAATATCACCTCTGTGGTGGGACTGATGGGCAATGCGGGCCAGAGCAATTACAGTGCAGCCAAAGCTGGCGTGATCGGGCTCACCCGCTCGGCAGCCCGAGAGTTGGCCAGCCGCAATATTTTGGTGAATGCCGTTGCCCCTGGATTTATTGCCACCCAGATGACAGCAGACTTAGCAGCCGAGGCCATTCTGGCGCAAATTCCTCTAGGGCGGATGGGGCAGCCGGAGGATGTGGCAGGCATGGTGCGATTTTTGGCCCTAGATCCTGCTGCTGCATACATCACCGGCCAGGTGTTCAATGTCGATGGGGGCATGGTAATGGCGTAGCCATGGCCAAAGTACTGCTACCGGAGATGGATGATCAGAGCCTGCGGGACCGGGCCTGGATCGGGGATGCCCTTCTTGCCCTCTATGCTCGTGAGTGGCTATTGCAACAGGGTGTGCCTCCTGGAGATGAGCGTCGGGAACTCTTTACCCACTTCACCTCGAATCAGTTTTTATCTGCCCTGGGAGATCCTACCCGCATTGAAGCCAAGATTGGGCTGATCTATCGAGAAGCAGGGAAAGAAGCTGCCTTCCACTTCATCTCTGAGGTCATTCTGCCCCTGTTTTTGCGGCAGTTGCAGAAGCGAGGGGGATGGCATGCCTCGGCCTGGATGGATCAGCGCTGAGGACAGTGGCAGGATCTGTCTACAGGCAAAGGTATCAGTGGGTCCCATTGTCTTATAGAATTGGTAGTTGCAAATGCGTCAATCTAGGTTGTTATCTAGCAAAAAGGACATTAAGCTCAATGAGTGATGACGAAATCTATAGCCGCGTGCGCAAGATTGTGGCTTCCCAACTGGGTGTAGAGGATGCCAAAGTCACGATGGAAGCCAGCTTTCAAAATGACTTGGGGGCCGACAGTCTTGATACTGTTGAACTGGTAATGGCTTTTGAGGAGGAATTCAACTTGGAAATTCCTGATGAGGATGCCGAGACCATTGCCACTGTCCAGGATGCCGTGAGCTACATTTCCCAGAAGGCTGCTGCCTGAGAAGGGTGGATTGGTTCATCACCCTGAGATCCCTGGCACCTTAATCCCTACCCTGCTGTAATCATGGCTTTACATCCGTCCCCATCTTCGTCCTCCTCCGCATCAGATTATGCAGGGCGGCGTGTTGTGGTCACCGGGCTCGGTGCCATTACTCCCCTCGGCAATACAGTGTCTGAATACTGGCAGGGCTTATTGCAGGGCCGTTCGGGAGTGGGTCAGATCACCCTGTTTGATGCAGAACGGCACAGTTGTCGGATTGCAGCGGAGGTAAAGGGGTTCGAACCCACCGACTACATGGATCGAAAGGAAGCCAAGCGCACCGATCGGTTTGTTCAATTTGCGATTGCTGCCGCCCAGCAGGCCCTGGAAGATGGAAACTTCAGGATTACGGATCTCAATGCCGAGCAGGTGGGTGTGATCATCGGCACTGGCATTGGCGGGATTAAGGTGCTCGAAGATCAAGAAAAAGTCTACCTGGAGAAAGGGCCGGATCGCTGCAGTCCCTTCATGGTTCCCATGATGATTGCCAACATGGCCGCCGGACAGATCGCCATCCATCTGGGGGCACGGGGTCCCAACAGTTGCACTGTGACCGCCTGCGCCTCGGGGTCCAATGCGATCGGAGATGCCATGCGCATGATCCAGCGGGGAGATGTCCAGGCGATGCTGACCGGAGGCACAGAGGCTGCTGTGACCCCTCTTTCCATGGCAGGATTTGCTTCGATGAAGGCCCTCTCCTGCCGTAACCAGGATCCCACCCGAGCCAGCCGCCCTTTTGATCGCGATCGGGATGGATTTGTCATGGGGGAAGGGGCTGGGGTTCTGCTCCTGGAGGATCTGGAGCATGCCCGCACGCGGGGGGCACGGATCTACGCCGAGATCGTGGGCTATGGCGCCACCTGCGATGCTTATCACATGACCTCTCCCTCTCCCCAGGGGGAAGGTGCCACGCGGGCGATCCGACATGCCCTTAAAGATGCGGACATCCCGCCTGAGGCTGTCGATTACGTGAATGCCCACGGCACCAGCACCGTCGCCAATGATTCCACCGAAACTCATGCGGTGAAAGCAGCTCTGGGAGACCACGCCTATCAGATCAGCATGAGTTCAACCAAATCCATGACCGGTCATCTCCTGGGGGGATCGGGGGGAGTCGAAGCGGTGGCCACAGTTTTGGTAGTCCATCAGGATCAGCTTCCTCCCACCATTAACCTTGAGAATCCTGGTCAGGACTGCGATCTCGATTACGTCCCTCAACACAGTCGTACTCGTGTTGTCCAGGTTGCACTCTCCAATTCCTTTGGGTTTGGTGGCCATAATGTCACCCTGGCCTTTCGCAAGTATACCGAGGGGTAAGTTGCCCTTGTGATGATCTCTATCCTCTGGACAGGCAGATCTTATGCCCTCAACACCTTCACAGCCGCTTGATCAGGACATCCTCCGTGTGGGGATCGTGGGAGCCTCCGGCTATGGGGGGGTTCAGCTGGTGCGTCTCCTGGCGGACCATCCTCAGGTCCAGGTGACCTACATCGCTGGACGGGACAGTGTGGGCAAAAAGTATGGGGACATCTATCCTCATCTGGGGCAGCATGTCAATCTGCCGATCCAGGCGGTGGATGTGGACGCGCTGGGACAGGCCTGTCAGGTGGTGTTCCTGGCCTTACCCAATGGGCTGGCTTGCGAACTCGCTCCTCCTCTGCTGGCGAAAGGTTGTCAGGTGCTTGATCTCTCTGCCGACTACCGCTTTCGGGATCTGAAGCTTTATCAAGCCTGGTACCGCCCCGGTCCTCCCGATCCCCAATGGCCCACCCCTGCTCATCACCAGGCCAATCAGGAAGCGGTCTATGGGTTGCCAGAACTGTACCGTGATGCCATTGCCCAGGCGCGCCTGATCGGATGTCCCGGCTGTTATCCCACCGCGTCGCTCCTGGCGGCGGCTCCTCTCTTACGGCAGGGGTTGGTGGAGCCAGAAACCCTGATCTTTGATGCCAAGTCAGGAGTGTCGGGGGCGGGCCGAGCCGCAAAACAGGGCTCGCTTTTTGCCGAGGTGGACAGTTCCCTGGGCGCCTATAGCGTGGCCAAGCACCGCCACACCCCAGAAATTGAGCAAATCTGTGCCGATCTGATCCACCATTCGGTCACCGTCCAATTTACCCCCCATCTGATCCCCATGGTTCGCGGGATCCATGTCACCCTGTACGGTACGCTTCGAGATCCCGGTCTGGTGGCGGAGGATCTCCAAACCATTTACACGGCGTTTTACCGTCAGTCCCCCTGGGTGAGAGTCTTACCAACCGGAGTCTATCCCCAAACCAAATGGGTGTCTGGAACCAACTATTGCCTGATCGGGGTGGAAGTGGATGGTCGCACCAACCGCGTGATCGTTCTGTCCGTGATCGACAACCTGATTAAGGGCCAATCCGGTCAGGCGATTCAGTGTCTGAACCTGCAGCAGGGATGGGATCAGATGCTGGGTCTACCCCGGCTCAGCTTCTATCCCTAGTCATCTATGATCATCCGGAGGCAGCCCATGCAGCTCCTGAAGAAATGGTTATCAGGCGGGTAACAGAGGGTGATAGTCTTAAAGGCAGACAGTGAGGCTCAGGGGCAAAGCTTGATCTAGAGCTCGCTCTCCCTGCCGGGATGACAACAGAAAAGGAGCTGCTTCCCAGAATGGTTACGACAGTTGGTCAGAATATTGGCTATATCACACAGGTGATCGGACCTGTAATCGACGCAGAATTTCCCAGTGGTAAGCTACCGGAAATCTACAACGCCCTCAGGGTTGAGGCCACCACTGACGCTGGGATTGAAGTCAAGGTGACGTTTGAGGTCCAGCAGTTGCTGGGGGACAACAAGGTGCGGGCGGTGGCCATGTCCTCCACGGATGGACTGGTGCGGGGCATGCAGGTCACGGATACGGGCGCGGCCATCAGCGTCCCCGTAGGTCAACCGACGCTAGGGCGGATTTTTAACGTCCTGGGAGAACCCGTTGATCAGGGAGAACCGGTGAAATCTGAACAGGTTTCCCCGATCCATCGCGATGCCCCTCCCCTAACGGCCCTCTCCACCAAGCCGGAGCCCTTTGAAACTGGCATCAAAGTTATTGATCTGCTGGCGCCCATCCGGAAAGGGGGCAAGGTGGGTCTGTTTGGTGGTGCAGGGGTGGGCAAGACCGTGCTCATTCAGGAGCTGATCAATAACATCGCTCAGGAACACTCCGGCTTATCCGTGTTCGGGGGGGTGGGAGAGCGGACCCGCGAAGGTAACGATCTCTACAACGAATTTAAAGAGTCCGGCATTCTCGACAAGGTGGCTCTGGTGTATGGCCAGATGAACGAACCCCCGGGAGCCCGGATGCGGGTGGGGCTGACGGCCTTGACGATGGCGGAGCACTTCCGCGATAGCAATAAGCAGGACGTGTTGCTGTTCATCGACAATATTTTCCGCTTTGTCCAGGCCGGATCGGAAGTTTCGGCACTGCTGGGCCGCATGCCCTCGGCGGTGGGATACCAGCCCACACTGGCCACAGAAATGGGGAACCTGCAGGAGCGGATCACCTCCACCCTGGAGGGATCGATCACTTCAGTCCAGGCGGTCTACGTTCCTGCTGATGACCTGACGGATCCCGCCCCTGCCACCACCTTTGCTCACCTGGATTCCACCGTGGTGCTCTCCCGGAGTCTCGCCTCCAAAGGCATTTATCCGGCGGTGGATCCTCTGGATTCCGCCTCCACGATGCTGCAGGCCTCCATCTTGGGAGATGAGCACTACAACACGGCCTCGGCGGTGAAAGAAACCCTGCAACGCTATAAGGAACTGCAGGACATCATTGCCATTCTGGGGCTGGATGAGCTGTCGGAGGATGACAAGATCACCGTGGCTCGGGCCCGTAAGATTGAGCGATTCCTTTCCCAGCCTTTCTTTGTGGCTGAGGTCTTCACCGGCTCCCCTGGCAAGTATGTGAAACTGGAGGACACCATCAAGGGCTTTCAGCGCATCCTCTCGGGAGAACTGGATCATCTGCCGGAGCAGGCCTTCTACCTAGTGGGTGACATTGAAGAAGCGATTGAAAAAGGTGAGAACCTGAAAGCCAAAGGCTAACGCCACGCTGGACAGAAATCCTACGGCTGTCCCTGCTGGGGCAGCTTTTTTGTTGGATCCAAGGACGGCTCAGATCAGGCCTTGATCCAAAAATTCCCGCGACCGGGCAATGGCCGCCCGCAGATTGGCCCGCTGGGTGTAACGCATGGTCATCGCCGCTGTGGTGTGGCCTAACAGATGCTGGATGTGCTCAGGCGCAATCCCCTTATCCAGCAGGAGGGTGGCAAAACTGTGGCGGAACTGGTGGGGTGTTTGTTGACCCGGTTCAGGATGGGTTAACTTCAAAATGATGTGGCGCAATCCGTCATACGTCAGGGGTTTCCCCTGATAGGCCGGACAACGGGAAAGCGAGACAAACAAGGGATCGGTGGGACCACAGGGTCCCCGTTCAAGGCTGATATACTCCTGCAATAACTCCATGAGGGAACTTCCCACTGCCACCGCTCTGGGTTTACTGCCCTTCCCACTGCGCACCTCTAAAATCGCCCCCTCGGGTCCGGGTTGAAAATCCTGCAGAGTTAAATCCAGCAATTCCTGAGCCCGCAATCCACACTCCAGTAATACCCGCACCAGAGCGGCATAGCGACGGGAATGCAGTTCTGATCGGTGTAGAACTCGCTGCAGCATCAACCGATCCATATCTTTCGGTAACCGCGCTGGTAGGCGTGCTGCCCGAATCGCCTGGGTGGGAAGGGGGGGGTGGCAATAGCCGCGTTCACAGGCCCACTGAAAGAATTGCTGCAGGGCCAGGCGCTTGAGATTGTAGGTGGCGGGAGACGCCGGAGGATACATCAAGGTTCCCGCTTTGGTGCGAAAAGGCCGGCCTTTCAACCCATTCAGAAAGGTTTGCACCTGCAGCGGCTGGATCTGATCCAGGGGCAGTTGACAGCTATCGGCAAACTGTTCCAGGGCCATGCGGTAGGTTCGGCGACTGGCTTTTGCCAGATCCCGCTCCCGTTCCTGCAAATACTGGGCCACCAACCGACCCAGGGGCTGAGCAGAAGCTGGGGCAAGGTCCGCTGCTACCACGGACTCGGAATGGGGTTGAGAGGGGTTCACCTTGTCAATGCTCCCCTGTACCGGGCTGATGCTGTAGGTATCCCAGTGCTTCACTGCCTTGCCTCTCTCCTCCATCAAACTCCAGAGAAGGATCAGGGGGATCAGAGCTTGGGGAGAGGGTTCGTTTCGAGAATCCCCAGACAAAAATGGCAAGCACCACACACATGAGAGGCCATTCGGGCATCTCCCACCCGGGCACAAACGCATCCAGTAGCATCCGCGTCCCCATCAAACTGATCATAAAGTAGGCGGCATCCTCCAGGCGACTGTACTCATCCAGCCAGCGGAGAAAAAACATCGCCATGTAGCGCATCAGGGTAATGCCCAGGATACCCCCCAGAATTACCACCCAGGTTTTGCGCGATACCGCAATTGAGGCCGCAATACTGTCGAAGGAAAAGGCCAGATCCGTCAGCTCCACCAGCAGGATGGTTTGCCAAAAGTTGGCACTTCCAGGAATATGTTCACTTTCGTGACCTTCCTCTTCGCGAAAATGCTGCAGGGCTAACCAGAGCAGATAGGCAGCTCCAAGGATCTGAGCGGGTCGATATTCAACGATCCAGGTGGCCGCCAGAATGATCAGGATGCGAAAGCCATAAGCCCCCAAAATCCCCAGGCGCAGAGCACGGTTCCGCTGTTCCACGGTGGGCAGGTGTCGAACCAGCGCCGCCAGAGCCACAGCATTATCCGCTGAAAGGGCAGCCTCCAGAAAAACGAGCGCCACGATCAGCATCAGATCTGACCAGGCAAATGTCTCGATCAGGCTCTGGGCCAGCGCAAGCAGGGTGTCCATAGGGGAAAGGTATTGTCAGGGGATGTTGATGATGATAACTTTTCGGGCCCTTGCCTTGCAGAACAGGCAGGAGACTTTACCAGGAGAATGAGTTCCCCTCTCTTGGGGTTGACAGGGGTGAAGGCTTGATCCTGCGCAAAATTTGTCCCGCCAGAATTGCGGCTCCAAACCCATTGTCGATGTTCACAACCCCCACCCCTGCAGCACAGGAGTTGAGCATACCCAAGAGGGCGGCAATCCCATGGAAGCTGGCACCATAGCCAATGCTGGTGGGAACCGCGATCACGGGACAGTCCACTAAACCCGCCACTACGCTGGCCAGCGCACCTTCCATCCCCGCCACCACGATCAAAACATCCGCCTGCAAAGCGTCTCGATTATCCAGCAGCCGATGAATGCCTGCAACGCCCACATCCCAGAGTCGTCGCACTTGAAATCCAGACAGTTCAGCCGTCAGGGCTGCTTCTTCCGCCACCGGCAGATCGGCGGTCCCGGCAGAGATCACACTTAGTCGGCCCGGATAGGCGGGGCCTGTCATCGGCAACCAGCACAGGCGAGCCTCAGGGGAATAACAGGCCTGGCGGAGATGAGGTTGGATTTGCTGAAATAGCTCCGGTGAAATGCGCGTGGCCAGGGCCAGGGATCCCCGTTCCTCAATCCGACGCATGATCTGCACAATCTGCTCGGCACTCTTGCCCGGCCCCCACACCGCTTCCGGAAACCCTGTGCGTAAACGGCGATGGCCATCAATACGGGCAAAATTGCCTACCGCCTCAAAGGGCAGATACTTGAGATCCTGCAGAGCCTGGTCAGGAGTCATTCGACCACTAGCTACCGCCTGTAGCAGATCACGCAGTTTTTCAGGCTCCATAGGGGTAAGAATCTCAGCAAAACCATGAGGGACAACACGGGTGTTGATCCATTGTTGATCTATCTAGGCCGATCTTGAGAATCGTCACGAATTCCTCGGGCAGGCGAGCGGTCAGAGGGTCCGGCTCAGCAAGCTTGCATCCTGACAGCATCAGATTCTTGAACAGCCAGCCCCATCCTAGAAAGAGCTATCGATTTATCGCTTTCTTTTAAGAAATATCTTAATTATATTAAGGCAATTTACTGACTTAACCAAAAGCTATCAGTCTAATTAAGAATATTAATTTTTCCTTATGTTCCCAGGGCGATATGATTGATTTAAAGTCGAAATGCCGCTACACAAACGGGTTGCATTTTGCCTGTCGAGAGATTGAGGGAGTTACACTTACAGGCTTGTGAGGTGATCTGGTGTTTTGCCTCTTAAGTCTTTGCCGTCAAGGCTCTGGCACGACCGTTTACCCGTCAGGTCATGGAATGTTCCCCTGCGCTAAACGGTTCGAACAATGATCAGGTCTTGGGGTTGAGAGCATCCCCCCTGATTGATGTAATTCACTCATGCACTGGGACTTCATTGGGAGAAAAGGGATATGCCGATTGCTGTTGGAATGATCGAAACAAAAGGGTTTCCTTGTGTGGTAGAAGCCGCAGATGCCATGGTCAAGGCTGCGCGGGTGACCCTGGTGGGCTACGAGAAAATTGGTAGCGGGCGAGTCACGGTGATCGTGCGTGGCGATGTGTCCGAGGTGCAGGCCTCAGTCGCAGCAGGTCTGGAATCCGCCAAGCGGGTCAGTGGCGGTGAGATTCTCTCCCATCACATCATTGCCCGTCCTCACGAAAACCTGGAGTTCGTTCTCCCGATTCGCTACACCGAAGCAGTGGAACAGTTCCGCTCCTAAGACCCTGGCTGCAGGAGCGGCTGAGAGGATCGCGCCCACCTGCGGCAGAGTCGCCCTTATTGTTGATGTTGCGATGTTGCTAAGGAGATTGTTGTTGTGGCTATTGCTGTTGGAATGGTGGAAACGCTGGGATTTCCAGCTGTTGTAGAAGCTGCGGATGCGATGGTCAAGGCTGCGCGGGTGACCCTGGTGGGCTACGAAAAGATCAGCAGCGGACGGGTCACCGTGATCGTGCGCGGCGATGTGTCCGAAGTGCAGGCCTCGGTGGCTGCTGGGATTGAGTCGATCAAACGGGTGAATGGCGGACAACTGCTGTCCTGGCATATCATTGCTCGGCCCCATGAGAACCTGGAATACGTTCTTCCCATCCGCTACACCGAAGATGTGGCTCAGTTCCGCGAAAGCGTCAATGCCATTCGCCCCTACGGTCGCCCTTAAGGGTGTCCTGAGTCCATGCAAGTTGCTGTTGTGCGGGGCACGGTGGTAAGCACCCAGAAGGATCCCAGCCTGATGGGAACCAAATTCCTCTGGGTTCAGTTCCTGAATGAGGAGGGTCAACCTCAACCGGATTATGAAGTGGCAGCGGATCCGGTGGGTGCTGGCGTGGGGGAATGGGTGCTGGTCAGTCGTGGCAGTGCCGCCCGCCAACCCCAGGGGAATGAAAAACGGCCACTGGATGCTGTCGTGATCGCCATTATTGACACGGTCAGTCTGGCGGGACGCTCCGTCTATAACAAGCGAGATCATGGCTGAGGGAGATGACCGCTCCATATTCCAGGTCGATCAGGGTGTGATCACTGGTTTTGCATGTTGTTTGGGAGAAATGTTTCATGGTTGCCCATTGCTACCCTGCTCCACCCACCCCCTGGTCGAAGTCCCTCGCTGAGCCTCAGATCCATGACGCGGCCTATGTGCACCCGTTCTCCACCTTGACGGGAGATGTGGCTGTTGCTGCCAATGTCTTCATTGGTCCAGGGACAACGATTCGAGCGGATGCAGGCACCCCCTTCTCGATCGGCCCAGGCTCCAACCTGCAAAACGGTGTTGTGGTGCATGGAGGCTTGGCGGGCCGAGTCCTGGGGGATGATGGCCATCCCTATTCCGTCTGGATCGGACGCAACAGCTCCATTACCCATATGAGCTTGATCCATGGTCCTGCCTATGTGGGGGATCACTGTGTGATCGGCTTTCGTTCCACTGTCTTCAATGCCCGCGTCGGCTCCGGCTCAGTGGTGATGATGCATTGCCTTATCCAGGATGTAGAGATCCCTCCAGGACGCTATGTGGCCTCTGGATCGATCATTACCACCCAGGCCCAGGCCGACCAGTTGCCTGCGGTGGAGGAGAAGGACATTCAATTTGCGCAACAGATGGTCGGCGTCAATCAGGCGTTGCGAGAAGGCTATCACTGTGCCGAAAACCTTGTGTGTATCGGCCCCTTGCGCAATGCGCTGCAACAGTCAGCGGCAAACCCAAAGAGCACCTCTGTACAGTCTAGACACCCAGTGGGGATACACGGCATGGTTGGAAGCAATCAAAACGGCACTCTTCTCTCTGCAGATATTCGGAACCAGATTCGCCAGCTCCTGGCCCAGGGGTACCGGATCAGTACGGAGTATGCCGATGAGCGCCGTTATCGAACCCGGTCCTGGCGGAGTGCCATCGCCATTGAAAGTGACCGGGAAACGGACGTTCTGCAAGCCATTGAGTCGGTGATGGCCCAACATCCACAGGAGTACGTTCGCCTGATCGGTGTGGATCCGAAAGCTAAAACAAGAATCCTGGAGCAGGTGATCCAATACCCTGGTCAGCAACCTGCCCCCGTCACCTCTGGCCTCGGGCATTCTGGCGGCTATCAGGCGGGCCCCTCGACCTCTGCCCCTTCAGCTCCCGCTGGTCTGGATCGAGGTCTGGAGCAACAGATTGGCCAAATTCTGCGGCAGGGCTATCGCCTCAATCTGGAATGCGCCGATCAGCGCCGCTATCGCACCCGCTCCTGGCAGAGTGGTCCGCTGGTGGAATCAACCCATCTCGGGGAAGTTATGGGGACCATTGATCGCTTTGCCCGCGAACATCCCCAGGAATACGTGCGCCTGATTGTGGTGGATCCCCAGGGAAAGCGACGGGTGGATGAGATTTTAATCCAGTCTCCAGGTCAGGCCGCCCCCACTGCCACGACAACTTCGAGTAGAGGCACCCCTGCAACTTCCTACAGCCCTCAGGCCAATGCCAACCTGCAAACCCAGGTGCAGAGTCTCCTCAGTCAGGGATGTCACATTGGGGTTGAGTTTGCCGATCAGCGCCGCTTCCGTACCCGTTCCTGGCAGAGTGGTCCGGTTTTTGAGCAGGGACGCTTAGGGGATATCCTGGCAGAATTGAACCAGATCATGGCCCAGCATCCTCAGGAGTATGTGCGGCTAATTGGGATCGATCCGCAGGTGAAGCGGCGGGTCTTGGAGGAAGTTATCCATACTCCCGGAGATCAGCCCCAAGCTCCGCAGCAAAGTGCTGCCCTTCCCTCCACCTATGCTTCATCCCCGTCCAGCTCCTTCAACTATGCTGGAGGTTCTGCCTCTCGCCTGAGTCCCGAAACCCAAACGGCAGTGCGGCAGTTGCTGGCTCAGGGATATCAGATCGGGACAGAACATGCCAGTGAGCGTCGTTTTCGCACCAGTTCCTGGCAAAGCTGTGCGCCGGTGGAAGCTGTGCGGGAGCCAGAGGTGATGGCTGCGTTAGAAGCCTGTCTGCAGGAGCATGCTGGAGAATACGTGCGCCTGATCGGCATTGATCCCAAAGCGAAACGGCGGATTCTGGAACAGGTGATTCAAAAACCCTAGGCGCTAGGGATCGACTATGATTGCTGCAGGCAACTGCTGCTGAAGTTCAACCGTCATTAGGGATGAGTTCTCTCAACTTCATGGCCTTTCATCTGCCTCTTCTCGCTCCTGTCAACGACACCGGATATATCCTCAGTGGTGATGTGCAGGTGGATGAGAGTGCTGGGATCGCAGCGGGCGTGCTACTGCAGGCGGATCCTGGCAGCCAGATCCGTGTGGAGGCTGGGGTCTGTATCGGCATGGGATCAATTCTGCATGCCCATGAGGGCAGCATTCACGTGCGGGCCGGAGCTACTCTGGGTACAGGGGTCCTGATGGTGGGGCAATTGACGGTGGGGGAGCGGGCCTGCATTGGTTCCTTCAGCACCCTCTGGAACACTTGGATCGCAGATCGAGAGATCATTCCCCCAGGATCGCTGCGGGGAGATCCTCGGGATCAATCCCCTGAAGTTGCGGATGAGCTGACAGAGGATCCGCCCTCTGCTGCTGCGGTCACCCCCTCCCCCCCTGTGGCTGCCGTAGAAAAGGTTCTCCGCGATCATGACTCTGCCGATGTTCCGGTAACCGCTCCACAGCCTCTGCCAGCCAGCAACCTTCCTCTGATTCCAGGACGGTCAGATGTAGAGCGACTGATGCGCAGCATCTACCCTCAGCGGCAGCTGAGTTCCCCAACCGACGATGACTGAGGCCAGCACCCCTAGGTAAGTCCCATGGCCAGCTCCTCCCTTGGCTTGATCGAAACCCGCAGCTTTCCAGTGATCGTGCGGATTGCGGACGCGATGCTCAAGTCTTCAGGCGTGAGCCTGGTGGGCTTTGAGAAAACCCATGGGGGCTACTGCACAGCGGTGGTGCGGGGGGGGATTGCCGATGTCCGCATTGCCATCGAAGCGGGGAGCCGCCTGGGGGAAGAATTCGGGCAGCTGATTTCCAGCCTCGTGATCCCCCGCCCCATGCCCAATCTGGAGGCAGTCCTGCCCATCAGCAATCGTCTCTCGGAATGGGCGCAGCGGAATGGCTACAATCGCGCCAGTCGTCAGGCGGTGGGGTTGTTAGAAACTCGCGGGTTTCCGGCGCTGGTGGGGGCCGCCGATGAGATGCTGAAAACGGCGGAAGTGGAACTGGTGGCCTATGAAACGATTGGAGATGGCCTCTGCACTGCCATTGTGCGGGGATCGGTAGCCAATGTCACCATCTCCATTGAGGCAGGCATGTACAAAGCTGAACAGATTGGTGAGCTGCATGCAGTGGCGATTATCCCCAGACCTCTGGATGATCTGGAACAGGCGCTCCCCGTCGCCAGTTGCTTTATTGTGGAGCCGATGCAAATGCCCGTAGCCCTGCAGGAACTGGAGACCACCGAGGTGCAGCAGAATGGCCTGGTGGGTGAACCGGAACGGATCCCCTTCTTTGTGGAGAAACCGCAACCTCAGGAACACTCCCAGCCTTAAGCCCCTCAAGCTTTCAGTCCAGCCCAGGGATCCGCCGCTTGCGACAGGGTATCCTCACGGTGAAATTGAGCCCGGATTTGGGCCAGTTCAGGGGTGAGTTGCAGTGGCCAGCGGCCAGGGTTCTTCAGGCGGCGGAGTGGCAACGGTAATCGCTCGACCCCGGTGCGAGTGAACTCGGCAATCTGATTCAGATCCGGCAAAGGTTGCAACAACTGGCCTGCCTGCATCATGGGCTGCAATAGGGGCGTGGTTGCGGGGGGAGCAGCTTCCGTGGCTGTAGCCAGGTAGTCCCCGTCAGCACTGCGATAAATCTGTTTGCGGCCTGGAATCGTGGCCTTGGACATGGAGGCTTTGGCCACAGGAATGCCATTGATCTCCACCAGTTTGTACACCCCATTGATGCTCTCACCCGTAACCAGACGAGTGCCCACCCCGTATCCCGCAATGGGCGCTTTTCCCTGATGCAATCGTTCGATCTCATACTCATCCAGATCACCACTGACAAAAATGGGAGATCCCTGCGGCAGGATCTGATTCACTTCCCGTGAGAGCTGGGCCAGATCACCGGAATCAATGCGTACCCCTCCCAATTCTCCGCCATCCACCGAATCACTATGCATTAACTCTGCTGCGGTGCGAGCCCCCTGAATCGGATCGTAGGTATCGATCAGGAGGGCAGATTTGGGAAAATAGCGACGGAAAGACTGAAAGGCATGAGGTTCATCGCCAGAGAGGGTGGCCAGGGCCATCACCAGGGAGTGAGCCATTGTTCCCGCCGGTTGCCGTCCTAATTTGAGAGCTGCCAAGACATTGGAGGTGGCATTAAATCCCGATGCCAGAGCCGCCCGTGCCGCCCACATCCCCGCCTGGGGACCAAAAGCACGTCGGGTGCCAAACTCGAGCAGCACCGCATCTGGCCCCGCAGCATCCCGCATTCGAGCTGCCTTGGTGGCGATCAGGGTTTGATAATTGAGGGTGGCCAGCAGATAGGTCTCCACCAGCTGGGCCTGCCAGAGAGGGGCTTCCACCCGTAACAAAGGTTCATTGGCAAAGATCACTGTGCCTTCGGGAACAGCCCAGAGATCCCCACTAAAGCGCAGAGTGTGCAGCAACTCCCAGAAACGGGCAGGCGCAGCATCCAGAACCCCACAAGCTTTGAGTGCCTCGATCTGGCCCTGATTAAAGCTCAAACTCTGCAGATACTCCACCGCCTGGGTCAGACCCATCGCCACCAGGTAGCCATAGTGGGGAGGCAGACGGCGCACAAACAGCTCAAAGGCCGCCGGTTGCTCCTCCACCGCTTCTCCGACATAGCAGGCCGCCATCGTCAATTCATACAGATCGGTCAATAAGCTGTAGTCTTGAGGTTCTAATGAGAGGGAGGGAGAGAGCATAGAGCCTCCGTTAGAGTTCACTCATTTTATAGTGATTACAACCATAAGTAAAGCGGTTGATCGATCTAGCTTTGCATTGAGATTCTCAACCCGACAGTCTCTAGCAGCATGGCAGGATCTCCGTGGAGAAAGAAAAGATAACAATCTTCTCAGGAGCCCTATCGCTCGCCAAGCAGCTCAAGAATTGGCCAGTTTATGGTGAATAAAACCATAATTAAAGGGTTGGGGAGGGGCGGTGCCGCCAGCGCTGGACCAGCCACAATCCCAGG
Source organism: uncultured bacterium (assembly GCA_964392245.1). Lineage (GTDB taxonomy): Bacteria > Cyanobacteriota > Cyanobacteriia > Thermostichales > Thermostichaceae > JAAUUJ01. The sequence continues at coordinate 217,446 of CAYMOX010000001.1, read as the reverse complement.
AAATAACTGATACTTGCCACAATTAACCCGACGCAGGCTGAACCGAGCAGCGTTGCTATCAGCAAATCTTTTCCCAATGCCAGCCAGGTATCCTGAGTTTGAATTGCGGCCAGCAGGGTGTCTGAAGACATGGAAGATCCCAGCAGACGCTGGCCCACGAAAAAATTGAACAGGTAAATGGGCACATAGGTCAGGGGATTGCTCACCCAGGTGGCTATAGCAGCTGCAAATTTATTGCCCCGCAAGGGAACAGCCAGTAGCACAGCGGCTAGGGTTTGAAAGCCAAAAATGGGAAACCAACCCGCAAAAACTCCTGCCGCGATCCCCCGCGCAATTGCATGGGGAGACGACTGCAGGCGTTTGAGCCGCAAATAATGGTAGCGCAGCTGCCGTTTCCAGGCGGATTGAGGGCGCTGAGACATCGTATTGATCTGCACAAGGCCTCGAGGCAAAGAAGAGATGAGCAACTTCATTCCCAAGTGTAACGAGTTTGCTACGCAAGGGTGAGCCGGACTCTAGTGGGAGCGCAGTCGCTGCAACACTTGCTGCCACACCTGAGAGACCAGATCTTCAGGGGACATGTGGCTTGGGATGGAAATATGGACATCGGCCTGGCTGTAGTAGGGGACGCGCTGGGTCAGCAGATGCTGGAGCGTGGCAGCGGGATCGGCGGTTTCCAGCAAAGGGCGAGGGGTGGGATCCGCTTGCAGACGACTTAGCAGCTGGGGCGGGTCAACCTTCAGCCAGATCACAACCCCATGGTGCAGGTAGCTCCAGTTTTCGGGCTTTTGCACCAAACCACCTCCCGTGGCAACCACCAGGCGGCGGTAAGGAGCCAGTTGGGCCAGCACCTGGGTTTCCAGCTCCCGGAAACTGGATTCGCCCCGCAACGCAAATAGGGTGGGAATCGTTTCGCCGCTGACCTCTTCGATTAACTGATCGGTGTCAAAGAAGTGATAGCCCAGACAGCGAGCCAGATGTTGGCCCAGCGTCGTTTTACCCGCACCCATCATTCCCACCAGGTAGAGGTTAACCCCTCTGAGAGGGGTAGGATCGAGAGAGGGACGCGAAGCAGAAAGATCCGACATGGACTGGAAGCGGACCACAGATTGCACTCGCTATGCTAACTCGAAACCTCTGCTTCCCCTGCCGAGAGAGTAACGATACATTAGGATGGCTGTAGGCCCTGAGTCGTCGACTCTCAATGGGTTGTCAGCAGGAGATGCTCAGGATACATACGCTCATACAGGGGTTGGAGGAGAGAGGTTGACCCAGTCTATTGATACACCACCACAGATTGATACCTTCCTGCAGGAGCTGGCGGCCATCCAACAGGTGGGGCCCAAACGCATTGCCATCCTGGGAAGCCGTCATGTGCCCATTGGTCACCAGTATCTGATCGAAACCCTCAGCTATGCCCTGGCCCTGACGGGCAATCGGATCCTCACTTCAGGGGCTACCGGTACCAATCTGGCGGTGATCCGGGGGGCCATCCGTGCTGATGTCAAAGCTCTGACGGTGATTTTGCCCCAGAGTATTGATAAGCAACCGGCGGAGTCGCGGGCCAATCTGGATCAGGTCCTACACCTGGTGGAACACCCGGAACATGATCAACTCCCTCTCGCCGAGGCCAGTCAGCTTTGCAATCAGGAGATCATCAGTAAATGTCAACAGCTGATCTGCTTTGCGTTTCATGACAGCACCACCCTCCTGGGCACCTGTCAGTATGCCGAGGAACAGCACAAGCTGGTGACATTGTTCTACTTTGACTAACAGGTGGCTTCGCAAGTCTTAAAGTGTGGCAAAAGAGGCTAAGTACTGATCTATGACCGTGACTGAATCGGTGCAGGTGGAGTTACAGCGGGAGGTGCAGAGACGCAGGACCTTTGCCATCATCTCTCACCCGGATGCGGGGAAAACAACATTGACCGAAAAACTCCTGCTGTATGGAGGGGCTGTGAACCTGGCGGGCGCTGTGAAAGCCAAACGCAATCAGCGGCATGCCACCTCCGACTGGATGAAGCTGGAACAGCAACGGGGGATTTCGATCACCTCCACGGTCCTCCAGTTTGACTACAACACCCGTCAGATCAACCTGCTGGATACCCCGGGTCACCAGGACTTCAGTGAGGACACCTACCGGACCCTGGCGGCTGCCGATAACGCCGTGATGTTGCTGGATGGAGCCAAGGGTCTGGAACCGCAAACCCTGAAGCTGTTTGAAGTTTGCAAGCTGCGGAATCTGCCCATCTTTTCGTTTATTAACAAGATGGATCGGCCCACTCGGCAACCCCTGGAGCTCCTGGATGAGATCGAGCAAACCCTGGGATTGATCCCCTACGCGGTCAACTGGCCCATTGGGATGGGGGACCGCTTTAAGGGGGTGTATGACCGTGACACTAACACGCTTCACCTTTACGAGCGCCAGGCCCACGGGCAGAAGGCCCATCAGCTGGTAGTCTCGTCTTTGGGGGATCCGGTGCTGCTGGAGTGGTTGGATTCTGATCTCTACTACCAGCTCAAGGAGGAACTGGAAATTCTGCAGGAGATCACTCCCCCCCTTGATCTGGAGGCGGTGCATCAGGGCCTGATGACTCCGGTCTTCTTCGGCAGTGCCATGACCAACTTCGGGGTGCAGTTGTTTCTGGATCAATTTTTAGAGCTGGCCTTACCCCCCGGCAGCCGTCCCAGCACCGAAGGTCTGGTGGAACCGGAAGAACCGGAGTTTTCTGGGTTTGTCTTCAAGCTTCAGGCCAACATGGATCCCAAGCATCGGGATCGCATTGCTTTTGTCCGTGTCTGTTCCGGCAAGTTCGAAAAAGACATGACGGTGCAGCATGTGCGGACGGGTAAAGCGGTGCGGCTCTCTCAGGCCCATCGTCTGTTTGGCCAGGAACGGGAATCGGTGGAGATTGCTTATCCAGGGGATATTGTCGGTCTGATCAACCCGGGCTTATTTTCCATCGGGGACACCATCTGTACTGGCAAAACCCGGCAGTTTGAGGGGATCCCCAGCTTTTCTCCCGAGCACTTTTGCTGGCTCCGCAACCCCAATCCGTCCAAATTTAAGGCTTTTACCAAAGGGGTGAACCAGCTGAAGGAAGAAGGTGCTGTCCAAATTCTCTACTCTCTGGATGAAAGCCGCCGCGATCCGATTCTGGCTGCTGTTGGCCCCCTGCAGTTTGAGGTGGTGCAGTTTCGGCTTGTCAATGAATACCAGGTGGATACCCGACTGGAGCCCCTCACCTTTAGTCTGGCTCGCTGGATTGCCGGGGGATGGGAGGCGGCGGAAAAGTTGCAGGTGCTCTACAACGCCGAGATTTTTAAGGATGCCTGGGGTCGTCCCGTGTTGCTCTGCAAAAATGTCTGGAGCTTGCAGCAGGTGGAAGAACGCTATCCCGATCTGGAGCTAATCTCCATTGCTCCCGTGCTGCAGTTGTAGATCCGGAACTAACCACTACCCATAGCGTAGCCCTTACGATACATTTAACAGTGGTTTGACATCAACGGCTACACGTAGGCCCTGGTAACTTAAGCGTGATCAATATCCAGAATGTGGTAGGTTGACAAGCATGCCATATGAGACTGACGTACTAACCTCTATGTTGCCAGACACCCCTCCTGGCAGGCGGGCCTATCCCGAGCCCAGGTCATTACGCCCGCGGGACCTGCGTGAGCAGACGCCTCCAAGCACCATCCCCTCCGCTGTTTACCAGCGATTGGTGGGCGAACTCAAAGGAGCACGACAGCACATCAGTCAACTGACTCAGGAAAAACAGGCCCTGGAGACCGCCAATCAGCAGCTGCGGCAGGAGGTGGAGAACCTCACCGATCAGTTGCAAAGCAGTATGAGCCAGACGCTGGATCGGTTGCGCCGTCTCTCCCAAGCCACCTCAGTCTCGAAAAACAGTTCCGCAGCTGTCCGGGTGTCCCCCCCGCCATCTGTTCCAGAAACCGCAAGCCAGGATCAAACCTACAGTTTCCTAGAAAAGCTGAAGCAACGTCAGAGCAATGGCCTGGGACGGCAGGGCGATCCCCTGGTAGAGACCAACCCTACCTCTATTGCCTCCTCAGCAGAGACCGCAGTGATCTCCGCGGGTCGGAGTCCTCGTCCTTCCCTGACACGCGATTCTTATCCCCCAGAAACCGAAGATTTTGCCCTAGAAAAACCGGATCCAGGCCAACGCTCACGCCCATCTGGATCAGGATCCCCTCCTCGGGGCCGTCGTCAGTGGTCCCAGAGTCACCCCGACCAACGCTCCAGTTATCCCAGTGCTGCTGCTGCCTGGATGGACTCAGGTTACCCGCCTACTGCCGATGATGAATCTGCTGATTTGCTGGAGGAACTGGGGATCGATCCTCAGGATATGGGCTATGTCAACTCCCTCTACCAGCAGCGATCGCGGGAACGACAGGCCAGTTCCCGACCGATGGTGTTTTGGATCTTTGTTGTGCTTCTCCTGGCAGGCGGATCCTTCCTGACTGGATTCCTGGCTGTACAACGCTGGGGGATTCCCCAGGATCCTCCCCCGCCACCACCCACCACCCAGGAGTAACCCTTCGGACTCAATAGCTGATCTTCAATGTGACACTGGCCCCGACTTCCTGTTCTCCTCCAATGACCGGAGTGGTGGCATCACTGCTGCGGGCGTAAGCCACTGTACTTTCTAGAGGCATGGGGGGTGGAAAGCCCATCTCACTGTTGACCTGAACTTCCTGAATCCCTTCCTGAGTTAGATTCAAGGCTTCTAGAACAACGCTGGCCTGGGCTTGGGCATCTGCTACAGCCGCGCGCAGGGCTTCTCCCCGTGCAGTTTTTAACACCTCCTCGCTAGCTTTGAAGCTGATAGATTGCACCTGGGTGGCTCCTGCCGCAATCGCTTCATCCAAAATTCCCCCCGCCTCCTCCACAGGTACTTCAAATTGAACACTGTTTTGCCCCTGCACCCCTCGCTGCACCGGTTGATCGCCACTGTAGTCGTAGCGGGGATTGAGGGAAATGCCGGTGGTTTGTAACTTGTCCACCTGAAGTTGACGCAGCCTTTCCACCAGTTGCTCGGACTGACGGGCCACCTGCATCTGAACTGCCTGAGCAGAGTCTCCCTCCACCAGCACTCCTAAATGAATCACGGCCACGGAGGTTTCCACCTGTACACGCCCCTGTCCCGTCACCGTCAACAGGCGTGGGGATTCGGGGGCACTCAGCACAGGTTGACTCAGGAGTCCCCCCCAGCTACTCAAGCCCAGGATCAAGAGCGCCACTCCCGAAGCCAGAGGCCATTGCCAGCACCAGGAACGCAGGGGGAGGATCTGGTGAGTTGGGGCTGGGATCCCTTCCCATGGGGAGGCAGAGTTGCATTTTTTGATCATGATTGTGTCCAGTGGTATGTGCTTTCAGCCTAACGAAGGGTGGGGCCGATCCTTAAGGGTGTTCAAAAATAGAAACCAGACGCTGTCAAGGAGCAGATCGAAAGTTTTACCCCTCCAGAGGCTGCTCCAGAGGGGCTGAATGGCTCCATGGGCTTGACCTAGTTCAGGGGTTGAATCAGACCAAAGCCTCCGTGGTTGCGTTCGTAAATCACATTAATTTCTCCTGTTTCCAGATTGCGAAACACAAAGAAGTCGTGATCCACAAGATCTAACTGATGCAGAGCTTCACTCACCGTCATCGGGGGCATGGCGAAATATTTGTTGCGAACCACTTCCCGAGGCAGTTCGGGGGTGCGATCGGTGCGGGGGGGATGCACAGGCTGCTGTTGCCCCACGATCATGGCAGTTTTGGGGGAGTGTTTGGTTTTGTAAACACCGTTGCGTTCTTTGAACTTGCGTAATTGCCGCGAGAGCTTATCAGCAACGCGGTCAATGCTGGCGTACATATTGGTGGTGCTTTCCTCGGCCCGAATCACGGTTCCGTTGGCATAGAGGGTGACTTCTGCAGACTGACTATTGCTGATACGGGGATTGCGGGCAACAGACAGATTGACATCAACCTCACTGGTGATATGGGCAAAGTGGCTCACAGCCCGATCAATCTTTTCGCTGACGTACTCTCGAATGGCATCGGTAACGTCGATATTCTTACCCTGAATCACGAGTTTGGTCATAGGGTCTCTCCCAATCAGAGCTATAGGTTGCGTCACCAAATCGAGTCCAGATCAGAGTCGTAGGGCAACAGGGAACAGCCTGCGGATGCAACTGCTCGGCTACCTGGGTTACCACCTCCCTGGAATCGCGGGCGCGGGACTCATCACTTGCTCAATCTGGCTCTCCACCCCGAATGCTGAACTAGCCTCGACTCCTGCAGATGCATATCGGAGAGAAGCACGAACCCATCGGGATCTATGAGATTAAGTTCAAGTTAACATTGCAATTCCTGGCTGGGCAGCCTGTTTCATATATCTTTATTCAGCTTAGGGGAGCGTTGATAACGGCCCAGATTCCGTCTGATCCACCCGATGCTGATTGCAAATTTCTATTGCAAAAGGTGTAGGATTACGGGTCGAGTTCCCCTGAGGTGACCCCCGATCATGCCGATCTCTTCCCAGCCCCCAGTCATTCCCACCCTGCCAGTCATTGCCAAGGCGGAGGCAGAGTTACAGCCGATCTTTGCTCAGATCGATGCCAGGGTACGGCACAACCTGCACAAGGTCTTGGGGGCATTGCGGGCGGAGCGGGTGGGGGCCCATCATTTTGCCGGGGTGGCTGGATATGGACATGGGGATCTGGGTCGGGCCGTTCTGGATCAGGTGTTTGCGCGGGTGATGGGAGCAGAGGCCGCTCTGGTGCGGATTCAATTTGTGTCTGGCACCCATGCTATTGCTGCCGCTTTGTTCGGCATCCTCAGGCCAGGAGATGAATTGCTCGGTGTCACAGGCTCACCCTATGACACGCTGGAGGAGGTGATTGGCTTGCGAGGAGAAGGGCAGGGATCCCTGAGGGACTGGGGGATTCACTACCGCCAACTGGAACTGCAGGATGGGGAGATCCACTGGGATGCCCTGGCCACAGCCATCACTCCCCAGACGCGGATGGTTCACATTCAGCGCTCCTGTGGATACAGCTGGCGACCCAGCCTCTCTATCACCACTCTGGCGCGCCTGATCCAGAGGATCAAAAGTCAGAATCCAGAAGTGATCTGCTTTGTGGATAACTGTTATGGGGAGTTTGTGGAAACCGCAGAACCCCTTCAGGTTGGGGCAGATCTCATCGCAGGATCTTTAATTAAAAACCCAGGGGGAACCATCGCTCCCACCGGGGGATATGTGGCAGGTCGAGCCGAGCTGGTGGAGCAAGCCGCCTGTCGGCTTACGGCTCCCGGAATTGGATCCGAAGGGGGAGCCACCCTGGATCAAAACCGTCTGCTGCTGCAGGGATTATTTCTTGCCCCCCAGATGGTGGGAGAGGCGGTGAAAATCAGCCATCTGGCAGCCCTGGTCTTTGAGCAGCTGGGCTACCCGGTCCTGCCCCTGCCGCAACACCCCCGCACCGATATCATTCAGGCGATCCAGCTGGGATCAGCGGAGAAGTTGCAGCAATTTTGCCGTGCCATTCAGCAGGCGTCCCCGATCGAAGCTTATCTGGAGCCCATTCCCGAAGCCATGCCCGGTTACGGGGATGCGGTGATCATGGCTGGGGGGACGTTTGTGGAGGGTAGTAGCGCTGAGCTCTCCGCCGACGGCCCCATGCGAGATCCCTTTGTTGTCTTTCTGCAGGGAGGAACACATCTCAGCCATGGAGTCTTGGCTCTAGAGTCCGTCCTCAAGGCTTTTGAGAACCTGCCATGACCCACAATGAAGCTAGGGTGCTTCGAGTAGGATAAGGACAACTGTTTTCAATGCTCTCTATGCTGGTTGCGTTTCCTCAGGTAAGGCCCTATCGTCATGCCCTGATCATGCTCTTGGTTGCTCCGTTCTGGATAGGATGCAGCTTGCTCCCACCCTTTCAGGGTGGATCGGGTCTATTTTTCTCAGGCACTCAGCTGATCGAGGGCACCCTGGAGGCAGAAGATACCAAGAACCCAGTTGATCGCAGCTTCGTGGACAGCTATCCGGTTGAAGTCTCAGGAGATCAATTATTGATTGCCGCTCTCGTCAGCCGCGAATTTGATCCCTATCTGGAGCTCACCAACGACTCTGGTGAAGTGGTGGCCTTCAATGACGACAGTGGACCGGATGTCAATGCCTATCTGGCCGTTTTCCTGCCCAACCCGGGCACCTATGAGCTGCGAGCCACCACATTTGAGGGGGAAACCCAAGGAGCGTATCAGCTGGGCTACGCCCTGGAATCTCCAGACTGGCAAGAGAGCCTCACTGGGGAACTGCAGGAGGGGGACCAACAGCATCCACAGGACAACACCTGGATGGACACCCATACCCTTTCGGGTCGAGCTGGACAAACCTTACTGGTGCATTTAAGTAGCTACACCTTTGATGCCTTTCTCCAGATTCTCGATCCCAAGGGCAATGTGGTTGCTCAAGATGACGATCAGGGGGGAGGAACCGATGCCCTGGTCATCCTTTATCTGACTCAATCGGGAGATTACACCATTCGAGCGAACACCTTTAGCGACGCCACGGCTGGGGGATCCTATCTGTTGAAATACAGTCTTGGCAATCTCTAAATCAAGAATCATCAGGAAAATGAGACACTTGTTTGCAAAGCCAGAATTGATGGCCAAATCGGAAGGCTGATGTTGAAATTGAGCCTCAATTACTCGGTCATTATGTCGCCATATTCTGAGTCATGTCGGAGTTGACATAATCTTAAAATCCCCGTCTTTCCCTGGGTAGACTGTGAATGTGAAACACCTCTGTCATTCATTGGGTGCTGGCTAAATCATGTTGAATTTTGTGATGAACACCATGACTCCGGATATGATGCGGCGCTTTTGGTCTCTGGTTAATGAGCTTGGCCGACCGGAGGTTGTGCAGCGACAGGATGATGATCTAATCCGTCTGCTTTTGCGTGAATGCCAGCAAAAACCACCTTTGAGCAATGTAGACACACAGGCACTGAACATCTACATTAGTCAACATTTACCCCTGATCCGAGACTTGGTCCTGGAGTAATCTGTCCTGCTGTAAAGACTTCTTCATGTTGAACAGGAAATCTTAAGCTCGGGGTATGGTAAACCTCGAACCGCCATGCCACTAAGTTCATGGCAAGACATAGCCTTCGGAGTCAATCATGATGCTTCAGATCGGTCAGTTCAGTTTGTTGATTTACGCAGGATTGCTGCTGGTGGGGGGAATGGTCGGGTATGCCAAAGCAGGAAGCAAGATCTCCTTGATCAGCGGTATTGGCAGTAGTGTCCTGGCGGTGGCTGGCTTTGGGCTGAGCTATCCCTATCCGGTTCTGGGGCTAAGCCTGGGGTTGATCCTGGGGCTGATCCTGACGCTGGTTTTCATTCAACGTTACCGCAAAACGCAAGCTTTTATGCCCGCAGGCATGATGTCGGTCCTCAGTGGTCTGGCGGCAGTTGTCACTGGTCTGGCACTTTTCCAACCCGGCACTTGAGGTGATTCGATGCGAAATCCCTACAGATCGCTTCTCCGACTGGGGAGATGTTTGTAGGGAACAGTCTTCAATGTAAATCTATCTTTCACTATCTTTACAGACAGTTGAGGGGGGCATGTCATCTGCAGGCTTTTGCTATAACGTACTCACGCTCACCCCATTGCCATGTTGAACTTCAAATCCATTGCCACCGCTGGATGCTGTTGCCTGCTTCTTGCCTGCTTTCCCTGCGAATCCAGTTGGAGTCACCCCCTGGCTTCCTCAGATTCCCCCCGCCTGCTTGCCCGCCTGGAGAGCGATGATCAACGGTTACCGGATGTCTCTCTTCTCCCGATAGCAGCTCACTTTTCTTTTCGGATCCCTCCCCAATTTGATCAGGCTCGCCCCTTTTCGGAAGGACTGGCAGCGGTGGAAGTGGGAGAAAAGTGGGGATTCATTAACCGTGCAGGCAGGCTGGTGATCCCGATCCAGTATGACTTTGTTGCTCCTTTTACGGAAGGGAAGGCAGCGGTCCGCTATCAAGGGCAGTGGGGGTACATCAACCGCTCAGGGGCCTGGGCCATCCCTCCCCAGTTTGAGCGGGCCCACAGCTTTTCCGAGGGGCTGGCTGCCGTTCGCCAGGATGGAAAAATGGGGTTCGTGGATCCGCAGGGGGAAATCGTCATCCCCTTAACGTTTCGGGTGGCCGGGCGCTTTTCGGAAGGGTTAGCTTCGGTGCGCACTGCTCAAGGGGCCTGGGGCTATATTAACCGCCAGGGAGAATTCGTGATCGAGCCTCAGTTTCAAGACGGCTCTCGCTTTTCCCAGGGGGTGGCTGTGGTCAAGATCAATGGCCGTTTTGGTTACATTAACGCCACAGGTGAGCAGATCGTGCCCCCTATTTTTGAGCAGGCGATCGTCTTTTCTGAAGATCTGGGGTTGGTGATGGTGGATGGCCTCTGGGGATTTATCGATCGCCAGGGGAAGTTTGTAATTAATCCTCGCTACCGCAATGCCCTCAAATTTTCAGAGGGGTTGGCCTTGGTGGAAGTCGAAGGACAGCAATTTTATATCGATAAGACGGGGACACCAGTTTTCTCTTATCCCCTGAATCTTGGTTATAGTATTGCCCTCAACTTTTCCAATGATCTTGCCCCGGTGAGTATCACGGGCCTCTGGGGTTTTATCGATCGCTCCGGGGAAATGCTGATCCCCCCCCATTTTGAGGAGGCGAAGATGTTTTCTCAGGGGTTGGCAGCGGTGCGGGTTGAGGGCAAGTGGGGGTACATTGGCAGCCCCCGTCAGGACCCTGACCCAGATCAGCAGTAGTTAGCCTGCTATCGCACTGAGTTATCGAGTCAGTTAGAACCTGAAGTGGTGGTGGTTTGAGCCTTATCTGTGGGTGTGCGATCGCCCCCAATTTGCGAAGGTTAAGCCCATTGAACTTGCTGCAACTTGCAACAAGTCCCACTGCGTTGTCGAGAGGAATCAAAGGTGAGGGTTACTCAGGCGATCGCACAAAGTTCAGAGTCCCAGTGAGGGTTGTGGGAGCGATCGCTCAAGGGTGCTGGTTTTCCGAACCGTGGTTTGAAGGGTATCTGTGGGTGTGCGATCGCCCCCAGCGAGAGAGGTTCAGTACTTCAAGGATTTGCGAAACGCTTAAAAGTCCCAGAAGTTTTCTGGTGGTCAGCGAGAGGGTGAGTAGAATAGCGGTGTTAGTCAGAGTTCGGGGTCTCAGGAAGTGTTGTGGGGGCGATCGCCAGAGCGCGCAGGCTAACACGTCGCTGCAACGGACTGACAGGGGCGATCGGTAGGGAGTCCAAGGTTGTTGCAGCCGTTGAGCTTGGCGTTGGGCTGCTTCAGTTCTCGGTTGGGGCAGTACAGCAAAATTATCTGTGGGAGATTGAGTTCAGCCTACTTGTGCAATCACTTGACCAATTTCTTGAGGGGTTGCACCTGTTGCCAGCATTGCCCGAATTAGCAGCTCAATAGAGACAGACGCATCACCATTTTCAGCTTTGGCAACACGGGGTTGGCTGGAGTGCAATTTATCTGCCAGTTCTGTTTGAGTCATTGATTTTTGCCGTCGTTCTTTTAGGTTACGGCTCAATGCCAGCTTAATTTCAATGAGGGTTGTTTCTTCTGGTGTGAGGTCTAGAAATTCTGAAACTGTTCCAACTTTCCAGCCTTTGTCCTCTAGTCTTTTTCTCTTAGCTTCGTCCATATCCCTAATCCTCCTGATCGTTGTCATACTTGCTCAAGCGTTTTTGGCAGGTATCAATAATGCTGGCGGGTGTCGTTCTTGTTGTTTTGTGAAATACCTCAAGAATGAGAATTGCATCGTTATCAATGCGGTAAATGATTCTCCAGTTCTTACTTGCATCTCGAACCCGCAGTTCATGGCAGTGTGCCCCAATACTCGGCATTGGTCTTGAGTGAGGCAAACCCAAATTTTCACCCTGCTGCAATCGCCGCAACAACACACCTGTTTCGATCCGTGCTTCTTGGCTAAAGGGAGGGGTTTTGACTTCTCCATGAAGCCAAACCAACGGTTTATCTGTTTCGTCCATGCATCTTTTATATCATATCTGATATATTAATACCAGTTAGCGCAGCTCAACAATTGCGGTGCAGCGGATTGTAAGGAATCCGCTGGTGCTGAGTTCAAGGCGATCGGCAACCGCTGACCGCAACCGTTAGCCGAAGCGGCCACTCACGTATTCTTCGGTTTCCCGCTGGCTGGGGGCATTAAAGATCTTGGTGGTGTAGTCATATTCCACCAGCCGCCCAAAGCGAACTCCTTTTTCATCCAGTTCGGCATTATAGAAAGCCACCATATCGGAAACCCGAGCCGCCTGCTGCATATTGTGGGTCACGATCACAATCGTGTATTTCTGCTTCAGTTCTTTGATCAGCTCCTCAATCCGCAGGGTGGAGATGGGATCGAGCGCCGAGCAGGGTTCGTCCATCAAGATCACCTCCGGTTCCACCGCCAGGGTGCGGGCAATGCAGAGGCGCTGCTGCTGACCACCGGATAAAGAGGTGCCAGGCTGCTTGAGTTTGTCCTTGACTTCATCCCAGAGGGCCGCCTGCCGCAGGGTCCGCTCCACCAGTTCGTCCATATCCCCTTTAAAGCCAGCAATGCGAGGACCATAGGCGATATTTTCGTAAATGGTTTTGGGAAAAGGATTGGGACGCTGGAAGACAATGCCAATGCGCCGACGCAACTCAACGGCATCCACATCGGGTCCGTAAATATCAAAGTTGTGGTAGAGAACCTGACCCCCAACCCTGGCCCCCAGGATCAGATCATTCATGCGGTTAAAGCAGCGCAGGATCGTGCTCTTACCACAGCCAGAAGGACCAATAAACGCGGTGACCTGGCGAGGAGCGATATCCAGCGACACCCTACGCACCGCATAGAAGGATCCGTAGTAGACATCGGCCTCCCGAGTTGACAGCACAGGCACTGGTTTTGATTGTGAGCGCCCATCAGTATTGGAACCTACCATACCCACCCCCTGGTCTGAACTCTAGCCAGCAGCATCAGTGTACCAAGTAAACCCTAGTAGCGTTGCTCAAAGCGGTTGCGCACATAAATGGCAGCGGCATTTAAAATCAACAACGCCACCAGCAAAATAATGATCCCTGCTGCCGCCAGCTGCTTGTAGGCTTCCTGAGGCTGAGAGATATTGAAATAAATCTGCAGGGGTAACACAATAAAGCGGGAAAAGAGGTTGGGGTTGGTGGTGATGAACACCAGACCTCCAATGATCAGCAGGGATGCCGAATCGCCAATTGCTCGGGAGACCCCAATGATTACCCCAGTCAGAATGCCGGGCAGCGAGTAGGGAAGCACATGATTGGAGATGGTCTGCCACTTGGTGGCCCCGACGCCATAGGACGCCTCCCGCATGGAGAGAGGCACAGAACGGATCGCTTCCCGTGCTGCCACAATGATCACGGGCAGAATAACCAGAGACATGGTCATCGATCCCGCCAGGACTACAGGACCTAACTGAAAAACACGAACAAACAACCCCAAGCCCAGAACCCCATAAATGACAGACGGAACTCCAGCCAGGTTGGCAATATTCAGCTCCAGCAATTGGGTGAAGCGATTTTTGGGGGCGTATTCTTCCAGATAGATGGCGGATCCAATACCCAAAGGTATCGCAAACAGGAGGGTAAAGACGGTGATCCACATCGTTCCCAGGAGGGCGATCCGGAAGCCCGCTTCGTCAGGATTCACCTGAGAAGGCACATTGGTAATGGCATTCCAGTCTAGGCGAGGCAATCCATCCGCCAGCACCCTCAACATCAGCAGGGCTAGCAGAACTATCCCCAAGAAGGTACCCACCAGGCAGACCGCCTGAAAGATGCGACCGTTTCGATTGCGCTGATCGAGCTTGGGGGCAAAGTTCTTCGTCTGAGAGACGTCATTGATGGAGGGAGAGAGACTGGTCATGGCATTACTCGTAAACGTTACGGATCCGTTCTGAAATCATCCGGCTGATGATGTTCAGGGCAAGGGTAATGGCAAAGAGGACACTGCCCACAGCAAAAAGCGTTTCGTACTGGATACTGCCGTAGGGGGAATCCCCCAGACTCACCTGCGCAATATAGGCGGTCATGGTGGCCATGGATTGGAAAGGATTAAAAATGGAGGATAGAACTCCCCAAAACCCCTGACCATAAGAGATCGGTTGGGTTCCACCTGCAATCGTCACGATCATGGTTTCTCCAACGGCACGGGAGATCCCCAAAATGATGGAGGAGAAGATCCCCGAGACTGCTGCTGGAAAAACCACCTTGAGGGCAACCTCCATCTTGGTGGCTCCTAATGCATAGGCCCCATCATGGAGGGCTCGGGGCACTGCGTTAATCGAGTCTAAACTGATGGATCCGACTGTCGGCAAGATCATCACCCCCATCATCACCCCAGCACTCAGGACGTTGAAGATCGGGACATCTATCCCAAACAACTTGAGAACCCATTGCAGGATCGGAGTGACGTAGATGAGGGCAAAATAGCCATAGACCACGGTCGGGATGCCCGCCAGAACTTCTACCATGGGACGGAGAATTCGGGCCAGATCGCGGGAGGCATAGATCCCTAAGTACAGGGCCGTGAGGAGTCCCAAGGGGACCGCCACACTCATGGCCACCAGGGTCACCATCGCGGTGCCATTGATCAGGGGCCAGATGCCAAAGCGTTTGCTGCCAAACAACGGGGTCCAGCGGGCGTCTGCAAAAAAGCGAGAGAAAGACGCGGAAATCGTCGCCCAAAATCTGCCTAGACCTGTATTGGATTCCAGAACCAATTCATAGCGGTCCCTGACCTGCTCAGGGGTTAATCCTAAGCCCTCCGCCATCCGCTCAAAGGTCACATCACGAATATCGTTGGCCCGCGTGAGGATGCTGGCAAGATCCTCGCCACCCACCCCCTGCTCTTGGGCCAGCTGACGGACGGCATCCACCAGACTGCCCACCTCGTAGAAGTAATCGTCAGTAAAAAACTGAACCGCTGTTTCCAGCAAGATAAAGACAATACTGATGGTAATAAAGATGGAAAAGACTGCACAGATCAGCATCACCAGCTGAATAATCTGCTCTTTACGGTTGCGATCAGAGCGAGTGTGTAGGGCAGCAGCGACCGATGTTGGGTCCAGGAGCTCTTTGGACATCATATGCAGATCCACCAATGCACATAGAAGCTAAATAAAGACTGCTTGAGCAGGTCTGATCAATGAGGGTTTGACTCAATCCTTCATTATCTAACCACACTCAAGCAGCAGAGGCTAGAAGCTAAGGCAGAGGGTCCGCCTCAACGTCTGTTGGGTTTACTGGAACACTTCGTCGATGGGGGTTCCAGGCTCCAGGCCGGTGAACACCGATCCGGTAGTTACCTGAGACAGGCGTGCAACACCGCGCTCATAGATGGGCTCTGGCAGAGCAATGTAGCCGACTTCACCTGCAATTGCCCCCTTGTCATTGAGGACATATTCAGCAAAGTTCTTCACGCCTTCTTTGGCCAGAGAGGTGGCCCGCACGTAGATGAACAGAGGGCGGGAGAGGGGGGTGTAGGTGCCATCCTTCACGGTTTCGGTGGAGGGAGCCACACAGCCGCCGCCACCATCAATGGATACTACATTGAGAACTTCAGCGTTCTCTTCATAGTAGGCCAGACCAAAGAAGCCCAGAGCTCCAGGGGTTCCAGACACACCGGTCACGATCACGTTGTCATCTTCGCTAGGGGTGAAGTCAGCGCGGATATCATCTTCACCCAGGATGGCCTCAGAGAAGTAGTCGAAGGTGCCGGAATCGGTTCCAGGACCGTACAGGGTCAGAGGGGTGCTGGGGAAATCGGAGCGCACATCAGTCCAGTTGTTGACCGTGCCTTCAGCCTCGAAGTTCCACATGGTGTTGAGCTCTTCCACCGTCAGGCACTCAGCAAAGTCGTTGTCCTTGCCAACCACAACCGCCAGACCATCGAAAGCAACCGGCAGCTCAACAAAGTTGATGCCGTTCTCAGCGCAGATGTCGATTTCACTCTGCTTGATGGGGCGAGACGCCATGGAAATATCAGTCTCACCCACACAGAACTTCTTGAAACCACCGCCAGTACCGCTGGTGGCCACAGAGACCACGGTTCCAGAATTTTCAGCCTGGAACTTTTCGGCCAGACCAATGATGATGGGGGTCACAGTACTGGAGCCATCAATGATGACTTCCTGATTCTGGGCCTGAGCGACGGATCCAGCGATGAGGGCCATGCTGCTGGTCAGTAGTACTGCTGCGGCAGATCCAAATTTGGGGCTCATGAAGCTTTCTCTCCTTAATTAAGGGTCTAGTTTGTTCAATTCGAACAGAACAAACCTCTTGACGCTGATACCTAAGCAAAGGTTCCAGAAAAAACCTTACCTGAATGCCAATTCCTTAGGGTTAAGGGGGGTTTATAACCAAACTAAGATTGTTTTTAAGAGCGTTTGTGCTACGGAATACATTAATTTGTTGAGCTTCTATGATGGCTTTGGGTCTTCTTTCTCTGCATAAGAATAATCGGGCTGAACTCAACCAGCCCATCATTTGCCAGCACAAAGATCAACCAGGACAAGTCTGATCTCAAAATACTTAGCAGGAACTAGACTCAGCGACGGGAAGTCTGCAACTGTGCTTTGCGCAACCGCACCGATTGGGGGGTGATCTCAACTAACTCATCGTTGTTAATGTATTCGAGAGCACGCTCAAGACTCATGTCCACAGGCGTTTGCAAATGATCCAGTTCTTCTCCACCGGAAGCGCGGTGGTTGGTTAACTGCTTGGTCTTACAAACGTTGAGTTCCAGATCCTGGGGACGATTGTTTTCCCCCACGATCATGCCTTTGTAAACCCGCGTGCCGGGGGAGATGAAAAACACCCCTCGATCCTCAGCGTTCTTGAGGGCGTAGTAGGTGGCCACCCCCTCTTCAAAGGCGATCAGCACCCCATTGCGGCGGGAGTCGATCTCAGCCACCATACGGCGGTACTCTAAAAAGCTGTGGCTCATGATCCCTTCCCCCCGGGTCATGCGGATAAAGTCACCCCGAAATCCGATCAACCCCCGTGCTGGGATCACAAATTCCAGTTGGGCTCGCCCGTCGCTGCCCACCTGCATGTTTTGCATATCGGCCCGCCGCTGCCCCAGGCGCTCAATACATGCCCCCATGGCATTTTCGGGCACATCCAGCACCAGACACTCATAGGGTTCGTAGGGCTGCCCATTCACCTGCCGGAAGATCACCTGAGGCTGCCCCACCAGGAATTCATAGCCTTCGCGACGCATGGTTTCAATCAAAATACCCAGGTGCAGTTCCCCTCGTCCTGACACCAGAAACCGATCTGGCGAATCCGTATCCTCAACTCGCAGGGCCACATTGGTTTCCAGTTCCCGCACCAGCCGATCCCGCAATTGCCGGGAGGTGACATAGGTGCCCTCCTGTCCCGCAAAGGGGGAGTCATTCACACTGAAGATCATCTGCAGCGTGGGCTCATCCACCTTGATCAGGGGCATGGCCTGCGGATCTTCAGGACTGGTGAGGGTGTGACCAATGTTGGCATCAGCAAACCCTGCCACCGCCACAATCGTGCCTGCTGAGGCCTCCTGTAGCTCTACCCGTTGCAACCCCTCAAAGCCAAATAGCTTGCTGACCCGCGATTTAACGATCTGGCCTTCTTCCTTCATCAGAGCCAGGTTTTCACCCACATGGATCGTGCCGTTGTGGATCTTGCCCACCACAATCCGGCCCAGATACTCGGAATACTCGAGGGTGGTCACCTGCAGCTGCAGCGGCTTGCTGGGATCGCCAACCGGGGGCGGCACATGGGTGAGGATGGCACTAAAGAGCGGCTGCATATCCAGAGAGCCACTGTACTCGCCATCAAGGAAAGTCTGGAGATCTTTTTCTTCGATGGCAAATCCCTGCAGACCGGAGGCAAACAGGTAAGGGAAGTCGCACTGATCGTCATCCGCCCCCAGCTCCAGGAACAGATCCAGCACCTTGTCCACCGCCTGATAGGGCTCCGCCCGAGGCCGATCAATTTTGTTGACGATCACAATCGGACGCAGGCCCTTTTCCAAGGCTTTGCGCAGCACAAAACGGGTTTGGGGCATCGGCCCCTCATTGGCATCCACAATCAGGAGGCAACCCTCCACCATGCCCAGGACCCGCTCCACCTCACCCCCAAAGTCCGCGTGGCCGGGAGTATCCACAATATTGATCAGGGTGCCCTGGTGGCGGACCGCCGTGTTTTTAGAAAGAATGGTGATGCCTCGTTCCCGCTCCAGATCATTGGAGTCCATGACACAGGAGGGAACCTCTTCACCCTCACGAAAGGTCCCAGACTGGCGCAGCAATGCATCAACCAGGGTGGTTTTACCGTGATCAACGTGAGCGATGATGGCAACGTTGCGGATAGGGAGAGTCATAGATGGCGCTTACAGACCGTCACAATTTTAACGCAGATCAAGATCGATGCCGCTCCCTTTCACCACAAAAAGCCCGACTCAGTCGGGTTGAGATCTGCCGATCCAGGGAGACGGGAAGAGTAGACTCTGCGATCCAGTTCGCTTACATGTCTGCGCCGCGCAGGTAGAGCACCAGAATCACCAGGGGACCGGCCATAATAATGGCGCCCAGCAGCACCAACTGGATCAAAACTTCATACTGCTGAATAAATTCAACCATTGCCAGACTCTCGGTTAGGGATGTCAGGGATATCTTAAGGGCGCTTGCCCACCTCTCCTGAGAGGTTCTCAATAAAAGTTTACGTTTTACCTGCGATCAACTCCATCCAGGGCTGGAGTGATTTGTGGAAGACGGATTTGCGTCTTGACAGTTTTCCTGCTCGGGGCTTAATTTAACTCCTGGCAGCTGCAGTACGGAGATTGTTGTGTATTTCAGGATACATATACTGCAGGCCCAGCCTCCGAAGATCCGTGATGTTCTTCACGCTTGAGGATGATCATGCAGGTTTGGCCTCGGCTGCTCTTGCGCCTGGTGGTGGGTTGTGCTGGTGTTGTTTTGCTTGCGCCTGCGATCTCGGTGCAGGCCAGAGAGCAGCATGTGCAGGCGATGGTCAACCAGTCCTGGCAGCTGGTCACCCAGAACTATGTAGATCCCAGTTTCAATCAGCTCGACTGGCACCGGCTGGGAGAGCAACTCCGCAACCGTCCCTATCGCGATACTCCCCAGGCCTACACTGCGATTCATGCGGCCCTGAATCAGCTCCAGGATCCCTACACTCGCTTAATTGAGCCCCGTCCTGGATCCACTTCTGGGCAGGAGGCTGGGTTAGGGCTCCACCTCAGTCGCGATCGTGAGAGTGGTTATCTGCAGGTGGTGGCTCCCATCATTGCTTCCCCCGCGCATCGTCTGGGGGTACAACCTGGGGATCTGATCACGGCAATTGCGGGCCAGAGCACCCGTGGGTTGAGTTTAGAGGATGCCGTGGATCGGATCTGTGGACCCAAGGGGTCAGAGGTTGGGTTGCAGATCCAACGGGGACAGCAGCAAGAAGTGTTAACGGCAACTCGCGAAATTGTCACGCCTCCCGATCTGGAGTTTCGTCTTTTACCGATGGACTCTCTGCAGGTTGGCTATATGCGTCTGAGTCAATTTCAGCCAGAGTCGGGCCAGCAGGTCCGTCGGGCTCTGCAGCAGCTGGACGCGGATGGAGCCCATGCCTACGTTCTCGATCTGCGCAACAATCCCGGAGGCCAGTTGCAGGCCAGTATTGAGATTGCCCGATTATTTATCGACGCGGGAGTGATCGTCTCGCTCTTGGGTCGGGAGGGCAAGTTGGAGGTGATTGAAGCCCAGGGGGAAAGGCTCACGGAGAAACCCTTGGTGGTGCTGATCAACCAGGGATCCGCCAGTGCCAGTGAAGTTCTGGCGGCGGCCTTGCGGGATCATCAACGGGCGGTGCTGGTGGGCACCTCAACATTCGGCAAAGGGACTGTTCAGTCTGTGCTCCCCCTGGAGAATGGGGCCAGTCTGGTGGTGACGGTGGCCTATTACCAGACCCCTGCAGGCGAAACCATTGATCAGCGAGGGGTGCAACCCCATCACCTCATCTCCCTGACAGCGGCTGAAGAAGCAACCCTGCGACATTCTCCCGAGAGCCTGGCCAGTGAGGCGGATCCCCAGTTTCGGGCAGCGGTTCAGCTCCTGCTCCAGCGAACGCCCGTCTCCTCGCGCTAACTCTAGCCCCTTCAGGAAATCAGCCCGTGATCCCAGAAGCCAGCACAATCGCAATCACCGAGGCAAAGATGATCAGGGCGTAAAACTGGGCCTTGCCATTTTCCAGATATTTCAGCACTTCGCCTGAGAGCATGGCCACCAGCCCCGCCAGATTGACGATGCCATCCACGATCCGGTTATCCACCTCCAGGGCTTCACGAGCCACCAGTCGCGTCCCCCGGACAAAAATGCGGTCATAGAGATCATCGAAGTACCACTTGTTCAGGGAGAAGGCATAGAGCGGTTTCAGGGACTGCACCCAACCTTCCGGCAGAGCGCGGCGATTGACATAGAGCAAGACCGCAATGCTGATCCCCACCAGGCCAATGCCCACGGAACTGCCGCCCATGATCAGAAACTCAGACCACTCAAACTCTCCAGCCAGCAGCTCATGCCATTGTTCCGCCACTTCTGCCCAGAGGGTGAGATCAGCAGTTTCGCCAACGGCGGCAGCAGGAGGGTGAATAAAGGCTTCAAAGAAATTGGCAAAGGGGGTTCCCACCAACCCGATCAGGACCGACGGCACCGCCAGGAGGATCAGGGGTAGGGTCATGGACCAGGGAGACTCGTGAGGTTCGTGGGCAAGTTCATGCTCATGGTCGTGGCCCGTTTCACTATGGCTGCTGTGAGCCATCTCTTTGACATCCATGGCCCCCGGCCCAAACACCGTAGCTTCTCCCATCTGATAGGCAAGATTAAAGGCGGGAACGGGCTTGCCTTCGCTGCGGCTCACCTGGGCACACAGCTCCTGATTGGAGCCGCGAAACTCCCCTTCAAAGGTGAGGAAGTACATGCGGAACATGTAAAACGCCGTGATCCCTGCGGTCAAAAAGCCAATGCCCCACAGCAACGGACTGACGGCAAACGTGGAACCCAGGATCTCGTCTTTAGACCAGAAACCTGCGAAGGGGGGAATCCCACAGATGGCCAGCGTGCCCAGCAAGAAGGTGGTGGCGGTGATCGGCATGTAGCGGCGCAGCCCTCCCATCACCCGCATATCCTGAGCCACCGCTGGATTATGACCCACCACTGCTTCCATGCCGTGGATCACCGATCCCGAGCAGAGAAAGAGCATGGCCTTGAAGTAGGCGTGAGTCATGAGGTGAAACAATCCGGCACTGTAGGCTCCCACCCCCATGGCCATGGTCATGTAGCCTAGCTGGGAAATGGTGGAGTAGGCCAAACCCTTTTTAATGTCGTTTTGCGTGATGGCAATGCTGGCCCCCAGGAAAGCGGTTCCGGCTCCCGTCCAGGCAATTGTGGTCATGACAGCAGGAATACCCTCAAAAACCGGGAACATGCGGGCCACCAGAAACACACCCGCAGCCACCATCGTGGCGGCATGGATCAGGGCCGAAATCGGGGTGGGGCCTTCCATCGCATCCGGCAGCCACACATGCAGGGGAAACTGAGCGGATTTGGCCACTGGACCAAGGAAAACTAGAATCGCAAAGAGGGCCACCAACGTCGCACTCACGGCCCCAGAATTGACCATTTCCTGCAGGATCTCGCCCATCTCCTCAAACTGGAAGGTGCGGGTGAGCCAGTACAGCCCCAGCAGCCCCAGGAGCAGGCCAAAGTCGCCCACGCGGTTGGTCACAAAGGCTTTCTGTGCTGCTTCTGCCGCCGCTGGACGGTCGTACCAGAACCCGATCAGCAGGTAAGAGCACATGCCCACCAGTTCCCAAAAGACGTAGATCTGCACCAGATTCGGACTGATTACCAGCCCCAGCATTGAGGAGGTGAAAAGACTGAGATAGGCATAGAAGCGCACATACCCGGGATCATGGGCCATATAGCCGTGGGTATAGACCTGCACCAGAAAAGAAACCGTGGTCACCACCACCAGCATCAGGGCGGCCAGGTTGTCCAGCGATACCCCCATGGCCACAACAAAACTCCCCGCCTGCGCCCAGGTAAAACTGAAGTCATAGGCAGGATGGCCCTGTAGCTGCCCCACCAGCAGAGCAAAGGCATGCACCATCGCCGTTCCGGTCAGAAAGACGCTCAGGCCTGAAGCCAGAGAGCGGGAACGGGTGATCCAGGGATTGAGCATCAGAATGGCCATCCCCAGCAGGAGAGCGGCCAGAAGCGGGTAGAGGGGAACAAGCCAGGTGAGCTGGTAGGCGAGATCCATAGGGTAGGTTCCGATGAACGACGATGTTCAGGTGGTCCGTAAGCACCGCCTCTCATTGTAAACTTTTAATTCGGAATTATCTGCGGGGTTGCCGAGCTTCTTCCCCAATCTGGGGTGAATTCATAGCAGAGAGACCGATGGCACATGTTCCTGCAGTCGCGGCAGCAGATCCACCAGATTGCAGGGGGTGTAACGGCTGTCCAGTTGCAGACTGAGGATGGCGTCCCAGGCTTCGCGACAGGCACTGGTGGATCCGGGCAGCGCAAATAGATAGGTCCCTTGTGCCACGCCCCCCAGGGCTCGAGATTGAATGGTGGAGGTGCCCAC
This sequence comes from uncultured bacterium, assembly GCA_964392245.1. Lineage (GTDB taxonomy): Bacteria > Cyanobacteriota > Cyanobacteriia > Thermostichales > Thermostichaceae > JAAUUJ01. Next base: position 194,706 of record CAYMOX010000001.1, on the reverse strand, counting down.
GGTGGCATAGCTGAGCATGCGGAAGAGTTCCCCAAATCCTGGGATCTCCTTCTCCATTACTTCCTGAAAGGCTTCGGGGGTGACATCTCGCCCCGTTAACCCCGTCCCCCCGGTTGAGATCACCACCTGCACCTGCGGATCAGTTATCCAGGCCTGCAAAATCGCAACGATGCTGGCTTTGTCGTCGGGCACAATCTGGCGATCGATCAGCGCATGCCCCGCCGCCTTGATCCGGTCCACCAGCAATTCTCCCGAGCGATCCTGCTCCAGAGTGCGAGTATCCGATACCGTCAACACAGCAACCCTCACGGGTTTGAAAGGACGCGATGGATCAATCCCTGGCATAGACTCTCTCTCCAGGCAAACCTGACTCACCTCAGTGTAGCGACTGGGCTGGCTGCTGCTGGGAAGAAAGCTGATCCTCAACGACTGCATCGGATCAGAGGGAGAGGGTGATAGCTGTCACATCAACGTCAGATCTGCCTCGATAAAGTAACAACAGTAACCCCATCCCCCCGAGGATCCTCTGATGGACTCCACCACTCAATCCTGGAAATTCTTGCTGGCGGGCAGTTGTCTGGTGGCCTTTGGCTTGCTCACCTCCTGTACCTCTGCGCTTTCCCCATCCTCATTTGCCCCGACGCTGGATCCCGCCCTGGTGTTTGTCAATCCTCGATAGACTAGCTATAGAGGCGCAACTAGGAAGAACCGATGGCAACTGAACGCCGAGTCGCACGGGTCGCAGAATTGATCAAGCGGGAAATCAGTCAGATGCTGCTGACGGATATTAAAGATGATCGCGTGGGAGCAGGCATGGTCAGTGTAACCGAAGTCACCCTGACTAAAGATCTGCAGTTTGCCCGTGTCTACGTCAGTATTTTTGGCAGCGAAGCGGCTCAGCAGGAAACCATGATCGGGTTACAAGCTGCCGCTAGATTTATCCGCCGCGAAATTGGCCACCGTCTGGCCCTCCGCCGCACACCGGAAGTGGTCTTTTACCAGGATCATTCTCTGGAGCGAGGAACACGAGTGCTCTCCCTGATCAATCAGCTCCAGCAGGATAAAGAGGAAAAATCACCGCCGTCCGATCCCCTGGGGGGGGATTTAGAGGGATAGGTGTGTTACTCTTTGTGAAGAGTTTTCAGCAATCGCATTGTCAACTTCCTTTACCTCTCCGCCTTCGCAGCCGCTGGTGTTGCGCTACTTTGATCTGGCTGCGCAGCCGACGTTCTGGGCTTCCGCCTTTCTGGTTTCGGTGCCAGTCTTTGTCCAGGCTCCTCTGGTGCGCCATGCCCCCTGGATCAGTTTGTTTTTGACCCTGGCATGGTTGGGCTTGAGTTGGAAGCTCTATGCCCATCCCCAAACCCGTTGGTGGGGAAGTTTGCTCTTCGGGTTTACCCTGACCTGGTGTGCAGGATCCCTCTACTGGGGATGGCTGCGGCAGGAACCCCTCTGGCATTTGCCGGTGGAAGCCCTGGGGTTACCCCTGGCCTGGTGGGGGTTGAGAACAGGATGGGCGGTGGTGGGGAATTTCTTCTACCTTGGTTCTCTGCTGGGGACAGCCATCACCGATCTCTATATCCATTCGGTGGGGTTGTTATCAGAATGGCGGGAGGTCATGCAGCTAGCAGAAATGCAGCAGGGACAGGTTGCCTTTCAATCTGCTCTATTAAAAATGCAAACCCTGTGGGGAGGGCTGTGGGCGGTGGAATTATCCCTGATCCTTTTGGTGATCGGGATCTGGAGCTTGCATCGCAGCGTTGGTGAGCCAAAATATCGACTGTCCTGGCTGGCCTTTGCCGGAGCAGCATTGAGCACATTGGTTGTGGATGCTTTGTTTGGCATCAGCGCAATATTGATTGCTCAATAAGTGGGATTTGACCCGGATAAAACTATGGGGATGGGGATGCCGCAGGCTCCGGTAAAGGTTTGAAGGTTTCCAGAATTGAAACCAGTTCCTCAATCGCGCTGGAATCGATCACCAGGATTTCGGATTGTTGTGATGATCGGGCATAAGCTCGACCGGCATCTTTACCCAGTTCAATCACCAGCGGATTATTGACCTCGCCATCTGGAGCTAGAGTCATGGTCAGCGTCGGAGATTCGAGAGCTCCGGCTGCATCGACATCCCCAGAGCTGAGAAAATCGGTGGCCCGGATCCCTTGTAGCGTTGTAAATAGACCCTCCAAAGACACCATGCGTCCCGGTTGATCCGAAACTTCCCAGCGATTACCCGTGGGATCGGGAGTACTGCCAGCGGTGACTGCAGAGAGTAAAAAGGTGCGCTCCAGTTCAGGATCCTCAGCATTGACTGCCACTTCCGCTAAAGACTCTGGCTCAACCTTGCCCAGAGATTTATCCCGCAGATCAAGGAGAGTGGGCTGCAGCGCCTCTGCTGTGGCAAGCACAATGGTGGCAATGGAGGGGGATTGCGAGGTGGTGACATACACCTGAGGAGGTTCAGTTTGGGTTTGAGCACCCAGATTAACCACCACATTTTCCAGACCTGATTCTGGATCTGGCTGGAGGGTGACGGTGACGACGGAGGTGGGCTGAGCCAGTCCAAATTCCTCCAGATCGGCTTCCGATTTCGACTCGGCCACAAAGCTGCTGGCCTGCAAGCTGAGGAGGGGATTGATCAGGCTATCCAGCGAGGTTTCATCCACAGGCAATTCTTGCGGTTCCTGGATCCGCCAGCCGTTAGCCGTTTGCACCAGCTTGAGGGTCGTGTCAGGTTGCTGAATCACGACATCCGCAATGGCGGATCGCTGCACTTGCGTCAGGTTTTTACTGCGCAACGTAAATAAATCGGGGGTCAGCACCTGCTGATCCGAGAGCGGAACCGTCACCACGCGGTCCCCCACCTGGAGATAGATCCCCGTTTTGTCAAAATCTTCTGTTCCCAGTTTCAGACTTTGTTGATCCCCATCCTCTAGCGTCAGGGTGAGGGTACTCTGAGCAGGATCCAGACCGTATTGAGAGAGGTCGGCACTGGCGGCAATTTCGGTTTGCGGCTCCAGAGTGGTCACTTTGCTGAGGAGATTGCTGATGGCAAAATCATCCGCCTCTGTCGTGACGGGCTCTGTGATCTGCCAGGTTTCACTGTCATCTTCTGTAACCCTGCGCACCTCAATGGCCTGGGGTTCAGCAGCGGCATCTTCAGAAGGGGGTGAGGTCCTGACAATGACGATCTCCTGCACGGCACTGGGCTCTAGGGCAAGGAGACGACTTTTTTCAGCGGCCCGCTGCTCCTGCTGAGTTTGAAACAGATCCAGCGCCCAGACCCCTGCGATCAGGGCAAAAGCCACCAGGACCAAAAGCACAGTGCTGCGTTTGAACATGGAGTTGTCCTCACAAACGGCCAGACAATAGGGTGAAGGCTTAACAGTAGCAAGCTGTTAGGGGGACTTAACGCCGCCGCCACCAGAGGTAGAATCCTCCGATCAGGGCCAGCCCCGGCAGGAGCAGAACCGCAATCCAGCTCAGGGCAGTGAAGCTGCGGTTGTTGAGGGTGAAACGGCGGTTGGTCACCGATTTGGGTCGAATCGAGATGCGCTGCTCCTCCTGTGCCGACAGCCAGTTCACCGTGTTCAGGAAGAGATCCGGATTCCCCTGCTGGGCATAGACACCATCACTGGCAAAGCCAGAGCTGCCATAAACCACCAGACGGGCCTCCCGGAGATCATCCTCAGGGGTGGTGATTTCCTTGCTCAGGGCAATTCCCAGACCCACGGGCCCAGGGGTATCGACTTCGGGATCAAAGCTGAGGGTTTGCTGCTGGTTGGGTCGATTCAGATCCAGACTGGTTTCCCCCCAGCTACCCTGGGGACTGGTGCTGACCAGTTGGGTGGCCGTGATTCCCTGCACCAGCGAGGTGGAAACTGAACGGGCTAGGGGAAAGAGCGTAAAGAGGCGCTGATTGGCCAGATCTGCTGTGATCGGGTGGGAGGCATCGTAGGTTGCCCCCAGGGCCACCAGGGGTCCACTGCGGAAGAAGGTTTCACTCAGCCGATCCACCACCACGTCATCCCCCAGGTCTACACCCCACGCCTGCAGCAGGGGCGAAAGATTATTGTCCGTTTGGGGATTGAGCAGCAGCAGCAGTTTGCCCCCCTCATCCAGGTAGGAGGTTAATTTGTCCGTTTCACCAGGCAGGAAAGGTCGCTGCGGTCCAGCCACCACAATCACACTGGCATCTTCCGGGATCTCCGTGGTCACCAGATTCAAGGATTCTGTTGTGAACCCTTCGCGGGACAGACCACTGCTGGCCTGAGAAATCCCCATTTGTCCAGCGGGAGGATTGAGGGCAAGCTCCTGGTGACCTTCGGTGAAATAAGCCTTCAGATCCTCTGTGGTCACGGTGCGGAGAATGGCCGGGGTGAGTTCACTCTCCAGTTGAGCACCCGCGGGTTCCGCAAACTGCTGCCGTCGAGTTCCTGCTTCCACCACGATCGTATCGGCACGACTCACCTCCAGACGGGAGGCTTCCGCAGGATTGTTGCGGGGGTTGAGAAACTCAAAGCTAAATTGCTGCGGGTTAAGCCGTTGAAACCGCTCCAGTTGCTCCCGAACAGTCGGGTTGGGACTTTCGCTCACCACCCAGACCTTGACGGGTTGGGACAGCTCCTGCACCACCTTCACAGACTGAGGCGATAGGGTGTAAAAGCCTTCTTCTGTCAGATCAAACTTCTGATCAAACCGGACGGCTACCACATTGACCAGGATCAGAATCACCGCAAACGCCGTGGCAGCCACCAGAAAGTTGGCGTTGTCCTGGGTGGAACGCAGTCCGGCCACCTCGGCCACCAGAGCTCGATGAGTGAGGAACCAAGCCAGCACCAGGACGGTTCCGGCTGCAATCAGCACGAAGGGCACCAGGGTCCAGCCCAGAATCGATCCCCCCAGTAGCAGTCCGATGGCCAGTGTGGCGATCCCCAGAACCCCACTCCAATCCCACACCCCACCTTGATGTTTCATTGCCACGTTTCCACTCCTTAGCCCACTACCATGTCAACGATGCATTCCGATCTTGTCAGCTCCGCTGCCAGCGCAGGGCTTCCACCGACTGTACGGTTAGAAACAGCCCAAAGGTAATCACACTCACAAACAGGATCAGGCTACTGAGGTTGACCGAGCCCTGGACCCAGCTGTTGTACTGTTGCAGCAGCGAGATATGCCGCAACAGAGCAGAGGCGGGACTGGTGTCTTCCCCGGCAGCGGCATCCACCACCCAGAGGAGCAGAACCAGACCAAAGCTCCCCAGGGCAGCGATCAGGGTGCTGTCGGTTAGGGACGAGACAAAGAGGCCCAGAGCCAGGATGCTGCCCGCCAGGAGCAACAGACCCAGATAGCCAAAGATCATCAACCGAAAGTTCATGGAGGGATTGCTGGCGCTAAAGCTGAGGACCTGATAAACCAGGATCGGCAGCAGGATGGTGGCGAAGAACACCAGCACTCCTAGCCACTTGCCAAAAGCCACTGCAAAATTACTGACTGGAGAAGTGGCCAGCAGCTCCATGGTGCCCCGTCGTCGCTCCTCGGCATACAACCCCATGGTCAGGATCGGCAGCACAAACAGCATCAGAGTTCCCAGCACTCCCAGAAACTGCTGAGAGGCAATGGTCACCGCATCAAAGCTCTGGCCGCCCCCAAACATATCCGCCTGTTGCGAAAACTGGATCACGCGACCCACGATGGTGACAAAGAAAAAGCCCCCCAGCAACCAGAAAATGGCGGCCACCACATAGGCAATGGGGGAAGCAAAATAGCCCCGCAGTTCCTTACGAAAAATGGTGATGATACTGTCCATCATGACGTCATGACCTCCTCAGCACTGCCTTCTTCCTGCGTTGTCAGATCCAGGAAGACTTCCTCCAGAGAGGCCTGGGCGCGGCGCATTTCGTAAATGCCCAGTCCCGCCTGCACCAGATGGGTGGAAACCTCTCGCATCCAGCTATCCCCCTCTGCACTGCTGCGCACCTCCAGCCTCCAGCGAGGGGAACTCTGATCGGAGGAAGTCAGGGATTCCAGACGGGTGAGCTGCACCTGGGTCAGGGGCAACAGCGCTGTACGGACCTGTTCCTCCGCTCCCTCCACCTGCAGGTACACCTGGTGTTCCCCCTGCAGTTCCCCGGCTAATTCTGCTGGCGTGCCCTTGGCCACCACCTGGCCTCGATTGATGATCACCACCCGATCACAGGTCATGCTCACTTCCGGCAGGATGTGAGTGGACAGAATGATGGTGTGATCCCCCGCCAGACTTTTAATCAGGTTTCGCACTTCAATGATTTGCTTGGGATCCAAACCCACTGTGGGTTCATCCAGAATGATCACGGGCGGATCATGGACAATGGCCTGGGCAATGCCCACCCGCTGTCGAAAGCCTTTGGAGAGTTTGCGAATCAGGGTATGACGTTTCTCCTCCAGGCTGCAGCGTTGGATAGCCCGCTCAATTTGCTGGGCTCGATCCCCTGCTCGTACCTTTTTCAGTTTGGCCACGAACCCGAGATAGTCCTCCACCGTCATGTCGGTGTAAAGAGGTGGGGTCTCTGGCAGGTAGCCAATGCGTTGACGCACAGCCATGGAGTCTTCACTGACATCAAAGCCAGCCACCCGTGCCATGCCAGACGTGGCGGGTAGATAGCCCGAAAGGATCCGCATAGAGGTGGTTTTGCCAGCACCATTGGGACCGAGAAATCCCATGATCTCACCCGGTTCAACCCGAAATGTTAAATCCCGAATGGCGGAGAAGGTGCCGTACGTTTTGCTCAGCTGTTCAACTTCGATCATTGCTCAGGATGCTCCTCCTGTCTGGGCCGAGTTGCCTGTTCTGCGACGATGATCGCCAGGTAGAGTTGCAGTTGGATGGGACCTTACATACCAGCATTTTCTGATAGAAAGCAACTGGTCAATTTCAGTTAATGAACGTAAAGGACCATTCAGTCCACTCGATACATTAGCACAGCCTGGGCATCTCTACTTAGTCAGCCGATCCCTGCCTTTGGGGGGGATGCTCCCCCTCGGCTTCTCCCCGGGTATTTACCCTTGATCCAGTCCCAGCACTTCCCCAGAACCGGAAATCACTTCTCCAATGTCTGAAGCCTGCGGCAGGAGACGGCGGGTATGCTCCAGCGCCTCAGGGGGGATGATGAGTACATACCCGATCCCCATGTTGAAGGTACGAAACATTTCCTGTGTCTCGATACTCCCTTCCACCTGTAACCATTGAAAAACAGGAGGGATTCTCCAGCGGTAGGGATCAAGTTGGATGGATTGCTGCGGTCCCAGGCAGCGGGGGAGATTCTCCGGCAGCCCCCCCCCCGTAATATGGGCCATGCCATGAATGTCCACACCGGCAGCTTGGAGAGCTCGGATCTGGGAGCAGTAGATCAACGTGGGCGTGAGCAATTCTTCTCCCAGCGACCGTGTCCAGCCCGGAGGGGTATGGTGCCAGTCCCAGCCCCTGTCGGCAACGATCCGCCGCACCAGGCTGTAGCCATTGCTATGAACGCCTGAACTGGGGAGAGCCACCACCCGATCCCCCACCTGCACCTGCTGGCCATTGAGAATGGCGTCTTTTTCCACCACCCCCACACAGAATCCCGCCACATCGTAGTCCTGGGGTTGGTATAGACCGGGCATCTCGGCTGTCTCTCCCCCCAGCAGGGCACATCCCGCCTGTTGACAGCCCTTGATGATCCCTTCAATAATCTGCAGAAGGACATTTTGATTGATTCTGCCCGTGGCCAGATAATCAAGGAAAAAGAGCGGCTGAGCCCCCACCGTCAGGATATCGTTCACACACATGGCCACCAGGTCAATGCCGATCCCCTCATGCTGCTGACAGGCCTGGGCCACCATCAGTTTTGTGCCCACCCCATCGGTGGAGGCCACCAGAATCGGTTCTCGGAAACCTGTGGGCAGGGCCATCAGACCAGCAAAGCCCCCAATACCTGCTAAGACCCCAACCTGAGAGGTTGCTTTAACCCGCTGAGCAATTTGCCGGACAAACGCTTGCCCTGCCTCGATATCGACCCCTGCATCTTGATAATCCACCGTTGATTGATCCTCTAGCAGTGAGCATTCCTACTCAGTAATCCCTGTACGGAATCGGACATTTTCAAAAATACATGGTACATTAACCACTGCTTGATACGTTGCGTCCTCACTGCGAGTTGACCTCACCATTACCTATGGGAAATTACAGACTCCTGAGCACAACTTTCCTCACTCTGCTCTCCGGATCCCTGCTGGCACTGGAAACCCTGGCCCGTCCAGATGTCACCAATCCTGCGACAGGTGTTCTCTACCCTCCAGGCTCCTCCACTGAACGATTATGGGAACGAGTCCCAACTGCAATTCCTCAGGGAACCGTGCTCTCTCCGACGGATGCGTGGGACGATCCACCCTCTCAACTGGAGTGGAAAGCCGCAGCTCAAACGCTCTCTGTGGATGCTTCTGCTCAATCAGCCACCACCTTTTTCAACCAGGCCATTGGACCGGAGGCGGTGATCAAAGTGGGACAACCCCAACTGGAGAGCGGTGAGCAGCAGGTCCCAATGGCTACCCTCTTCAGCCACTTCATTGACGAGCGCCCCGTGGTCACCGTGTATCTGAAGGAGCTGCCCATCATCAGTTTTCAGGCGCATCCTGAGCATGCATCTCCCCTTCTGCGAGCGGCAGGGTTGGTGGCGGAACTGAATCAGTTGGCCCAAAGCCATGCCCAAAATGCCAGCATCACCCTGGATTGGCAGGAAGACTCCCCGTCGGCTCCAGGTGGCTACGTGATCCGGCTAAATGAAGCGGAATTGGTGCAGGTGGATGAAGGGGTTTTACTGACCGGCACCCAGTCCCGCGATGTGGATGTTGCCCTGCTGGCGACCAATCGACTTCGCCGCCTCCTATTTGACGCTCCGCCGGTGTCAGCGCCCCCTATGGCTGAAGCTGCCTCATCTCCCGATCCTCAGGATCTCCTGGAGCCCCCCCTCCTGCCTCAGGCTCACCTGTCAACGGATCAAGGTCTGGCCTCCTGGTACAGGCATCCCGATGCAGCGGAAACCCTGACGGCAGCCCATCGCTCACTACCCATGGGCACACCCGTGCGAGTGGTAAATCTGGAGAATGGGCGCGAGGTGGTGGTCCAGATCAATGATCGGGGACCCTTCATCCCCAATCGCATCATCGATCTATCCCATGCGGCAGCAGCAGCTCTGAACATGTTGAAGGCAGGAGTGGTGCCCGTCCAGATTCAGGTGCTGCCATTCCAGGAGCTGGGGGAGTAGAGAGCGATCAGCCCTATTGCTGTTCGGCGTAGGCACGGACAAAGCGGTCATCAAACAATGTGCTCAGATCGGGGGCCTCATCAATGAAGCCAACGCTGAGCATAAATTCCGCCATCTCCTCGGCGGCAAAGGGCATATGCTCCATGCTCTCTCCCGGAGAAAAGGCCTGGAGATTGTCCTCAATTGTGAACATGCGGGTTCCTTCTTTGAACAACTGGAGTTCCTCAGGGGTAACTCCTGCTCTCTCCGCCATGATCTCATCGGCTCTCTCGGGATTCTCGGCCATGAACTGCAGAACATCAAACCAGGTGTTGACAATGGCCTGCACCTGCTCGGGCTGCTCGTCAATCAGGGTTTGGGTCACCACCAAGAGATCGGGGATGGAGCCTGGAAACTCAGCGGAGGAAAACAGCTCTTTGCTTCCTTCCCGTTCCAGCGCCGTCAACCAGAAGGGGGGAAAGGCACCCACAGCATCCACCTGTCCAGCCACAAAGGCCGCCGCTGCCGCTCCGGTTTCCAGGGGTACAATCTCCACATCCTCGCGGGACATGCCTGCTCGTTCCAGACCCAGCGTCAGGAGAAAATCATCCACCACCCCTTCTTCAACAGCGACTTTGCGTCCTTTTAAATCTTCAATGGTATTGATGTCTGACGTGACGATGATCTTGTCATTGCCAGCCGAGTTATCGTTGACCAGCACCACCACTTGCCCCTCCACAGAGCTGCCCAGAAAGGAAATGGTGTCGTTCAGCGTCTGGCAGTTGCCATCAATCTGTCCGGCAGCCAGGGCTTCCATCGACTGCAGGTAGCCATCAAACCAGCGCATTTCCACATTGGCCCCATTTGCTGCAAACAGACCTTCGGCTTCGGCAATCGCCCAGGGCCACCATCCGGCCCAGTTACTGTAGCCAATCACAATCGGGTCGGCAGCCGCTGCGGATCGAGGTTGGCTCACCTGCCATACCCCCAGAGACAGGCCGCTGATCACAGCCACCGTCAAGCCGAGAAGAGAACGTCGTTGCATGGATTAGGCTCCTGTTGTATGTACATCGGTGTTGATCAATGGGGGGATGCCCCACTTCCCCGGCGACCCTGATCCCGGTCCGCCAGAAAGGTTTGGATCCAATCGCACCAGAGGGATAGACCTTCGCCAGTGCGAGCTGACACCTGTAAAATGGGCACCCCTGGATTCACCTGCTGGATGTTGTCCACGATTCGCTGCACATCCACCTCCAGATAGGGGGCCAGATCAATTTTGGTGATCAAGAGGCAGTCCGCTTCCCGAAACATGATCGGGTACTTGAGGGGCTTGTCTTCCCCTTCTGTGACACTGAGCAGGGCCACCTTGGCGTGTTCCCCCACAGCAAACTCTGCCGGGCAGACCAGATTGCCGACATTTTCCACCAGCAACAGGTCCACCTGAGTTGGATCCAGCTTTTCCTGCAGTTGCTGCAGTCCTCCTGCCACCATGTGGGCATCCAGATGGCAAGCCCGCCCGGTGTTGATGGCGATCACGGTTGCCCCCAGACGCCTGAGTCGTTCAGCATCCAGCTCCGTGGTCATATCCCCTTCCATCACCACCAGACGCCATTGCTTCTGCAGTCGAACCAGCGTACTTTCCAGCAGTGAAGTCTTGCCTGCTCCTGGACCACTCATGAGGTTGAGACAGGTAATGCCCCAGTGATCCAGCTGGTGTTGATTGATCGCGGCTTCCTGGTGATTGGCCTGCAGCAGGTTAAGGCCGAGCTGAGCCTGACTCGGTGCATGCATCTTCAGCTCTTCCTGAGAGTGAGTGGGGAACAATAATCAATCGCTGCAATCTTCAGCTCACGTCCAGAGCGGATCTCTTCCATGGGAGCCTGGCAGGTGGGACAGGTGTAGGCAGCCCCCATCTCCGGTTGATAGGTCCGCTGACAATGCTGGCAGAAAGCGACCAACGGAATCTCCTCAATCAGCAACTGGGATCCCTCCAGCAGCGTGCCCTGGGTTTGCACCCTGTAGGCAAACTGCAAACTGGCTGGTTCCACACAGGTAAACTGCCCCACCTGCAGGTGGACTCGTTCAATCCGGGGGGATTCGGGCTGGGCCTGCCACCAGATCTGCAGGGTTTGAATCAGGGCACGGGTCATATCGGTTTCATGCATAGTTCAGATCAGAATTTTCAGATCAGACAGGAGGCTCAGGTCCACTCTGAGAGGAATTCCGGTTGCGCTTCCGGAAAAAGGTAGGGGGGTGGAGAAGAGCGGGGCAGCTGACCCGAGACCACCAGATGGGCCAAGACATCACAGATCACGCGTGTGGCCATGAGGGAGGTGATATCACTGATGTCATAGGGAGGGGAAACCTCCACCACTTCCAGTCCACAGACAGGGGCTTCCCGCACAATGCGTTTGAGCAGGTACAGCGCTTCCCGCGGCAGCAGTCCCCCCGGTTCCGGCCAGCCGGTGCCTGGGACAAAGCCAGCATCAATGCAGTCAATATCAAAGCTGATGTACACACAGTCGGTTCCGTCCAGGGCTCGCTCCAAGGCAAAGTCTGCTGCAGCATCCAGGCCCATGTCGGTAATATCGGTTACGGTCAGAACATTGGTCGCCCGTTCCCGACAGACCTTGACCCCCTGACGGGGCACCTGCCAGCCCCCGATCCCCAGTTGCACCAGGTTCTGAGGCGGGGCATTACGGATGTTGGTGGCGTGGAACCAGGGGCAGGTGTGCATGCGCTCATCGAGATCCGTTTCCTGGGTATCCACATGCCGATCAAAGTGAATAATGCCCACCTTTTTCGATCCCAGATGGCGACAGAGACCCCTCACGGTGGGATAACCAATGGAGTGATCTCCCCCGAGAATGATGGGAAAGGCACCGGAGGCAAAAAGGTGCGCCACCCCTTTAGAGATCTGATCAAAGGATTTTTCATTATTGGCGGGAATCGTGAAGATATCGCCCACATCCGCCAGTGTGATCTGTTCGCGGAGATCGACGCCAAATTCAAAGTTGTAGGGGGTGTAGAGGGCGGAGATGCGGCGGATGCCCTGCGGTCCAAAGCGGGTGCCCGGACGGTACGTGGTTCCTGAGTCATGCGGCACGCCCACCACCACCACATCGTAGTCCCCAGCGCGCCGCACATCCTCCAGATAGGGAGCTTTGAGAAAGGTATTGATCCCAGCAAAATGGGGTAATTCCCCACGTGAGAAGGTGGAGATACTGCGATCTTGAATACTGGCGGCAGCCTCCAATCCATATTTCAGGGCATGAGAGACTTCCTGCTGCCAGCCCACCAGGGGTAAGTGTGCTTCCTGATCCAGGGCCCGCTGCCCTTCATGGGAAAGGGGAGAAGGGGGGCTTGACTCCGACATTGCCTGCTGACCTCCGCGCCAGGTGACTCGATCCAGAAGAAAGGCTGGCAACATCGAAGCCCGAGACAACCAACCCTATTGATGGCTGGCTCTCCCGGGCTTTTCTCCCGCCGTGTCACTGCTCCCTTCTAAGGCCACAGCTGCTTCTCTCGGACCAGCCATCACGGGTGTCTCTGAGCATCCCGGATCGGAACCCTAGAAGCCGACTTTTCAGTCCTTCTGGATCTATTGCTTTTGCCGCTACCCTAGCGAAGAACCCCCCAGAAAAGTGTAGCTAACGACACAATCTGCAGCGTTCCTCAAGCACAACAAGCTCCATGATCCCGCGGGAGAGCAACAGGTTCTCCAGAGTGATCCCAGGGCAGGAACTGCACAAAGAGAAGGGTGGTGCGGGGGGGCAGGGCGGCCTGCAAAATCAGGCCATCGGCAGGATCCAGATCCTGGGCACTCAAGCCCAGCAGAGTGACCAGCAGAAACTGACGACTATTGAGAAGGGTCAGGGTACAGCGCAGGGCCATGTAGAGGCTGTCGGGCCGCACCAGCCAATTGAGTCCAGAGGCGGTCAACATCTTCCAGTGGGCAGAGCTGAGTTTCTGGGAAACATCGATCAGAGCACAGCGACCTTGATGCTGGTTAATCTCAATCACCCACTGTCGCAACTGGTTGAGCTGATCCTGCTCCAGGGAAGCGCTCAAGTCACAAATGCCCGCTTGCAGAGGGCTACAGGGATAGCGAGCACGCACAATTTCTGGAAGCTCCACCTCTCTGTTGGAGGCTCGGTCACCCCAGCAGAGGTCAATGCGCCCAACTTTGGAGGAGTCGGTAGATGGGGGAGACGTTCGCGTTCTCACGGGATCCCTCAGGGGTGCAATAGGAGGATAGCTTGGCCAGAAACCCAATTTCTTTGCTGATCATAGCGAACAACCTGGAATCTCAGCGCACTTTGTAACTATCCTTACCCCAACACCGGCGAGTCTGCAGAAATGCGGGATTAGGGTTGCCAGGGACCCCTATGTCACCGAGGGAGAAGTCAGACAATAAAGCTAATAAATTCAAGAGAATCAAAGCAATAGCAAGAAATCGAAAGCATAAGGGAATTTTTGACAGATCGCGTAGCCGGGGATCAATCCCTGTGATCCCTGTTGGGTCAGGGATGAAGCAGGCTAAGATCAAGGCAGGGACAAACCGAGAAATCTTGACATTTCCCAAAATTTGCCGCTAGATTAAAGGTTCTGTGCGAAATCAATGCGGGCCGCACGCCGCGTCCACTTGTATCATCTGGGGGGCTTTACCATGCCTACTTTGCTTCGCTCACCCTGGACTGTGCAAGAGAGCGAAAGGCTCTATCGGATCAAGGGGTGGGGTGCTCCTTATTTCCACATCAATGCCGCTGGGCATGTGGAGGTACAGCCACAGACCCCTCCGTCAGCCGCAGACTCGGGCCAGGCCATTGATCTCTATCATCTGGTTCAGGATCTGCAAGCGCGGGGGTTGCAGTTGCCCTTGCTGATTCGCTTCCCGGATATCGTGGCGGATCGGATCCATCGAGTTTGCGATAGCTTTGCCCAGGCGATCCAGCAGTTTCACTATCCCAATCATTACCAGGGGGTGTACCCGGTCAAGGTGAATCAGCAGCGTCACCTGGTGGAGGATGTGGTTCGCTACGGCAAGGCCTATCAGTTTGGTCTGGAAGCAGGCTCAAAGCCAGAGTTGCTCATTGCCCTGGCCAATCTCTCCACGCCAGGAGCTCTGTTGATCTGCAATGGCTACAAGGATCTGGAGTATATCGAAACAGCCCTGCTGGCCCAGCGGTTGGGACTCACCCCGATCATTGTGCTGGAACGCCTGCATGAGCTGACGCTGGTGATCGAGGCGGCGCAACGGCTAAAAATTGCTCCGATTCTGGGGGTGCGGGCTAAGCTCTCTGCCCAGGGGATCGGACGGTGGGGCAGCTCTGCTGGAGAGCGGGCCAAGTTTGGTCTCACGGCTGGAGAGTTGCTGGAGGCGGTCTCCCGCTTGCAGGAGGCGGATCTGCTGCCCAGTCTGCGCTTGCTTCACTACCATATTGGCTCCCAGATCTCGACGGTTAGCGTACATGGGCGAGCGGTGCGGGAAGCCAGCCAACTGTATGTGGAGCTGGTGAAGATGGGGGCTCCCATGGGCTATCTGGATATGGGAGGGGGTCTAGGCATTGACTATGACGGATCTCAATCGACTGCCCATACCTCCCAGGCCTACAGTCTGGTGGATTATGCAGCCACCATTGTTCAAACGGTGCTCACCACCTGTCAGGACCATGCAGTAGCACCTCCGACGCTGGTGACCGAGAGTGGGCGAGCCATTATGTCTCACCAATCGGTGCTGGTGTTTGATGTCTTAGGCTGCAGTGCCGGCTCCCAGGGATCACTACCGACCATTCAAGAGAGTGACGCACCTGTGGTTCATGAACTGCTTTCCCTGTACCACGAGATCCAGGCTCAAAGTTTGACCGCTCAGTATCGCAAAGCCGTGGAGCTGAAGGATACAGCCCTGCGATCCTTTACCGAGGGGCAGCTCAGTCTGCAGGAACGCGCCCGGGTGGAGCGGCTGTTCTGGAATTGTTGTGATCGCATCTGCAATCTGGCCTACGAGCAGCTGCAGCACACTGGTTTTGATCCCGTGGGCTTGACGGATCTGGATGAGATGCTGGCCCACACCTATTACTGCAATTTCTCTCTGTTCCAGTCGGTGCCGGACAGCTGGGCCATTGATCAGGTGTTTCCGGTCATGCCCATTCACCGTTTGAGCGAAGAACCTCGCCTCTGGGGTACGCTGGCGGATCTCACCTGTGACAGCGATGGCAAGATCAACCGCTTCTTTGATGAAGAGGGCAAAATTGCCTCGGTCATGCCCCTGCATGAGTTGAATGAGCAACCGTACTTGCTGGGGATATTCCTGGGGGGAGCTTACCAGGAGATTCTCGGAGATCTGCACAACCTCTTTGGGGACACCAATGCGGTGCATATTCAGCTACAACCCCAGGGAGGGTACCGTGTGGCCCAGGTGGTGAAAGGGGACTCGATCAGTGAAGTGCTGGGATATGTGCAGTACAACAGCGAAGATCTGGCGGAAACCATTCACCATGCCACTGAGACCGCTCTGCAGAATAAGCGGATCACCCTGGAGGAAGCGCGCCTGTTGCAGACTCACTTTGATGACAGCCTGCGCTCGTACACCTATTTGCGGTGAAGACCCTGCAAAAAAAGAGCCGACAACCGCCGGACTTGTTCACCTGTGCCGTGGGAGCGTTACACTGCGGAAGTTAAAGCAACCGTGATCACCTCTGCCAATGCACCTTTTGATTCCTGCAGCGGGGAGTGGGCGGCGCATGGGCGCTGCTCAGAATAAGTTATTGCTGCCCTTGCGGGATCGGCCTGTCCTGGCCTGGACCCTAGCGGCGGCTGATGCGGCGGAGTCGATTACCTGGATCGGGGTGTTGGGACAGACTCACGACTGGCCTGCCTTGCAAGCGATCCTGGACAGGTACCCCCTGCAAACCCCTGTAGCGCTGATTCAGGGAGGAGCAACGCGGCAGGAATCGGTGTGGCGAGGTCTACAACATCTGGCTTCTCAGGCAGGTGTAACGCATGTATTGATCCATGATGGAGCCCGCTGTCTGGTCAGTCCCACGCTTCTGGATCGCTGCAGTCAGGCGTTGACGGAGGTGGGAGCTTTAATCGCCGCCATTCCGGTGAAGGACACCATCAAGATCCAGGAACCTGAGACGGGAGACCCTTTGCCCCGAATTGCCAGTACCCCAGATCGCAATCATCTCTGGGCAGCCCAGACCCCCCAGGGCTTTGACTTCTGGCAACTGTTGCAGGCGCATGAACAGGCGGCTCAGGCCCACTGGCAGGTTACGGATGATGCCGCTCTATTTGAAAGGCTGGGGCGACCTGTCTACATTGTGGAGGGAGAGGAAACCAATCTCAAAGTCACAACGCCTCTGGATCTACTCATGGCCGAGACATTGCTCAATCGATCCCACCTGGCCCATTGATCCCATGCCTGTTTATCTCTATTGGGGTGATGATAGCTTCCGTCTGGAGTCCGCGGTCCAGCAATTGCGGCAGCAGGTCCTGGATCCCGATTGGGTGGCCTTTAACTACGATCGGGTGGCTGCCGAGGCCACTATCACTGGTTTGAATCAGGCCATGACCCCGCCCATGGGCATGGGGGATCGATTGGTGTGGCTGGCGGATACCAAACTGCTGCACCAGTGCTCTGAGGAACTGTTGAGTGAGTGGGAACGCACCCTGGCCCATGTGCCTGACACCACCCATCTGCTGCTCACCACAGATCGCAAGCCAGATGGCCGACTGAAATCCACCAAGCTGGTGAAGCAGGTGGCGACTGTGAAAGAATTTTCTCTCTTGCCCCCCTGGGATACGGAGGGGATCCTGGCCCAGATTCTGCAAACCGCTCAAGATCTGCACATAGATCTGACCCCTGCCGCCGCTGAGCTGCTCACGACTGCCATCGGCAACGATTCTCGTACTCTGGCCATGGAACTGGAGAAGCTGGCTCTGCTGGCTGGTGATCAGTCGATTACCCCTGATATGGTGCAGCAACTGGTGCCTGCCTCCGCCCACAACAGTTTTCAGCTGGCGGCGCACCTGCGTCAGCGAGACACCAGCCGCGCTCTGGATACCCTGAGTCATCTTCTCGATCGCAACGAACCCGCCCTCAAGATCCTGGCGGTGCTGGTCAACCAGGTGCGCACCTGGCTCTGGATCAAACTCCTGACTCAGGAGGGGCAGCGAGACATCCAGCATATGGCCCAGATGGCCGAGGTGGGGAATCCCAAACGGGTCTATTTCCTGCAGAAGGAGGTGAAATCCCTCTCCCTGGACTGGCTTCACCATTGCCTGATCCAGTTGCTGGAGCTGGAGGTGAAATTAAAGCAGGGTCACCCCGAACGCGAGGCCTTTCCCCTGGCCCTGATCCAGATGACCACCGATCACCCTACAGCTTCGTCCCGGCAGCGGCGTTAGTTGGTCCAGCTCTGCCAGGGCCGCACAGAACTGATCTGATCATTGCTGAGACCCGCATTTTCGGTACGGCTATAGCGCCCGGGACCCACCACCCGACAACGGCCTGTATATCCAGGACCTTCACAGAGCTGCCAGGTGCCCTCCGAGATGACAAAGCTGGAGATGCGGTTATCAAAGCCGAAGATGGCAAAACTGGGCACTGGACCCGAGGCTCCGAAGGAAGCTCCCCCAAAGTTGATGTCATCGTAGAGGGTGATCGAGGCGCTGGTGGAGGGGAAGAAGGGTCGCTCAATCACAGGCGTGGGCAGCGGTTGCACCGTCACCAGCGGACGAGGGAGAAAGATACCAGAGCGATTACTTTCCCGGTAGAGGGTTTCCCCGTTAATATCCTGGGTGGGTCGAAAGATCCGGGTTGGTCCGCCTACGCGAGAGCGACAGATCACAGGAGAATTTGCCCCAGCGTTGGCCTTGGTGCAGTTGTAGTTGGGGATCGATAAATCCGTGTCAAACCGATCAGAATCCTGCGCTTCTACGGGTGCCCATAGCCCCAAACCGGCCAGACACACCAGGGTTAACCATGGGGATCTGCGCATCCAAGTCTTGAAATTTAACATTGATCATGTCCCTACTCATAGATCTAGCCTAGCGACTCTGCTGGCCAAGATCCCAGGATTCAGCCCAGGATCTCCTACCGGAGGTCGCAGTTAGGAGCAGGAGGTTTCCAGCTCAGGAAACTGTTTGTCAAACTCATTCATCTCCACCACAAAGGTGGCCTCGGCTAGCTCCTGGGCTCGGTTGAGGCGTGCTTCTGGTGGGTGATCAGGATGGCGATCAATATAATCCTGAGCGGCCAGGGCCGCCGTCAGAAAAGCCTGGGTACTGATCTGGCCACACAGCCCCAGTTGCGGGTTTTCCAGCGTTTGCAACACTGTCAATACTTCTTCATAGAGGAGGATTGCCTGGGCATAGTTCCCCTGAATTTCCTGCTGCCGAGCCTGTTCCCATAAACGGTCCACCGCCTTGCCATATACCAACTCCGCAGGCTGAGCCCTCAGAGGCCCAGAGGTTGTGATCATCAGTACAGCTGTGGCCAACACACGCGGGGAGATGCGCATAGGGGCTCCGATTCTGCTACCAATTGTACGGGGATCCTGAACCGGATAGGATGACCATATTTATGCATGCACATCCCATGTCCACCCTCCCACCCCTGAGCGCGCTTGCTGATCTGATCGATTCCACCGAGGTGGCCAGTCTCGCCGTTTGGGCTCAGGATTTTCCGCTGCTCTCTCTGGTTCCCTATACGGTGATCCGCCATCCACTGCGGTTTTCTTTGTTGATCAGTGATCTCTCTGCCCATACGGAACTCCTGCGTCAGCATCCCCGCTGTAGTCTTTTAATCCATGCCAACCCCGAACCGGAGGATCCGCGCAGCAATCACGCTCTCACCCGCCTCTCGGTGCAAGGAGAAGCCCGCTTTCTCAGCCGTGAACAGGCCCAGGAGCTGGGATTGGATCAGATCTACCAGCAAAAATTTCCGATTGCTGACATGCTGCTGGATCTGGAGGATTTCCATTTTTGTCAGATCACTCCCATTGAGGGCCTGTTTATCCAGGGCTTTGGTCAGGCCTATCGAGTCACGGGAGAGAATCTGGATCAGCTGGAGCACCTGAAGGGGTAACTCCTGCAAAAAATTGGTGTGGCATGTAGCCAAGCCCGCCGAGAACGTCAGGTAAAGTAACTTTACGTTGACGGGAGGACAGGTGTGGATCTCTTGAATTTGGCGGTGTTGCTGGGGGGAGGATCGGTTTCGGGGGTACTGGCGGGGATTCTGGGCATTGGGGGAGGTGTGCTTTTAAATCCCTTACTGGTGGCCCTGGGCTATTCCCCTGTGCAGGCCGCCGCCACCAGCAGTCTGGCCATTCTGTTGACCTCCACTGCAGGCACGATTCAGAACTGGCGGATGGGATTTCTGCAGCTAGACAAAATTGTACTTCTGGGGATCCCGGCCATCCTGACCTCCCAGATCGGTGTGCTTTTGGCTACTGCATCACCCGCCTATCTGCTGGCGGCTGGATTTGGGTGTTTGTTGCTGGCCAACATCTACCTGGTGGGCTTGAAGAAATCAGCCATGGTGCAGGCAGAGAAACTAGCCACAACTGAAGTCGGTCCAGCCTCCCAGCCTTTGCTTCAGGTGTTGCCGCGACTTTTCACGGGCGGAGGAGCAGGGATTCTGGCGGGTTTGTTTGGGGTGGGGGGCGGGGTGATCATGGTGCCTATGCAGATCCTGCTGCTGGGGAAGCCATTAAATCGGCAATACGGACCAGCCTGGGGGTGATTGTGATTACTGCCATCTCCGCCAGTGGTGGCCATGCTCTGCAGGGCAATGTCCTGTATCTGCCGGGACTATGTCTGGGGGTGGGGGGGCTGTTGGGAGTACAGTTGGGCACCCGCTTTTTACCCCGTCTGCCGGATCGGGTGATTACCCTTCTGTTCCGGCTGCTGATGGGATCGATGGCGCTATATATGTTCTGGACCGCCCGGAGCTTGTTTCTTGCTTCTGGTTAAAGAGTTTACGTGCTTTGCAGCAGATCGATCAGGTGGCGGTGCTGTCGTTTCTGGGCGTAGTCAAGGGGAGTGGCCCCCTCCTGATTGCGGCAGAGGGGATCGGCTCCATGGGTGAGCAGAGTTTCCACAATGTCGCGATGGCCTTCCCAGGCAGCCCAGTGCAGCGGCGTGGCTCCGTGGATGTTGCGAGCATTCACCTCTGCCCCATACATGATGAGAAAGCTGACAATGCCACGATTGCCCCTGGTCACCGCCTCATGTAACGGGGTCCGACCCTCTGGATCGCGGGCATCGACAGGGGCACCTCGAGACAGCAGCCGTGCCAGAATCCCTTTCCGCCCCGTACTGGCCGCCCAGTGTAGCAGCAGCCCACTATTGGCCCCTTTCTGGATCAGCAGATCGATGACTTCACTCTGATCTCGCAGGGCGGCCTGATGCAAAGGCGTGAGCTGGTGTTGATCCAGAACATCCACCTCCGCCCCATGATCCAGCAGCACCCTGACCACTGCGGCATGTCCCTGATAAGCCGCCAAGTGCAAGGGGGTGGCTCCCATCTCATCCTGACTATTGAGGGCCACCTTTTGAGCCAGGAGCAGCTTGGCGATCTCCATATGTCCATGGGCAGCGGCTTTGTGAAGCGGGGTTTGCTGGTGTGCATCCCTAGTGTCGGGTGGATCCCCAGCCTCTAAATACTGACGAAGGCGATTTGGATCTCCCTGCACCACAGCCTGATGAACTCGCTGACTCATTGCGAAACCGTTTCACTCTTGCTGCTCTGACGTTAACTGGACGAGCGGGATCAAATCATTGGCTGCACGGACTCTTGCCAAAATGCATCCCGCCTAGTTTAGCATTTCCCTTTTTAAGCCCTGCTCAGCGGTCTCCCTTCAGGATTTTCTCAAATCTTATGGCTCCCTTTGCGGCATCCAGTCAAGAGTTCCTTAAACTTCTGTAAAGACCTGACGCAGAAATTTGCCTGGTGACCAGAACGGTCTGCATATGCAGGTTGCTAAATCGAGAGGCCTCAGCAAAATGGCGTACACATTTACGTCGTCTGGCTCAGTTGTTTTTCCGTGGATATACGGCTCGAAAATCCAAATCTCTCTTCCATAATGAACTCATCGCTGAAAGGCAGCGCTCATTCACGCAGAAGTCCAGTTGAATCTGCGCAGAACAATCCCGACCAGGTTTGTAACATTTGTAGATTTTCAGTCCCCTTCCTATTCCACAGTTCGCAACGCTAGGGAGTTTGAGAGAGATGGCCACCACACAGTTTGCTGCTTCACCCCCCCACCTTCAACACCATTCGATTGCTGATCAATTGAGTCGTTTAGGCACAGAGCGATTCACGGGGCGGTGTGATATTCACGTGGGAGAGGGGACGACCTGGAGCCTTTACTTCTGTCTGGGTCGTTTGGTGTGGCAGGCAGGAGGATCTCACCCCGGCGATCGCTGGCGACGGTTGCTCAGTCAGTACTGTCCAGATGTGGATGAAGTCGAGCTGGCCAGTATTGAATCCAAGGAAAACTGCCGGGAATATGGTCTGTTGATTGGCCTCCTGAGGCGCCAGCGGATTGAACGGGAGGCCATGCTGGCTCTGATTGAAGCGGCACTGGTGGAGGTGATCTTTGATATTCTTCAGGCTCGTGAGTCAACCCTGATTAATGAGTCAGGGTCAGCTCAGGTGGAGATCCAGCGAGATCCCCAGAGCCGTTTGGAGGATCCCCTCACGTTCTTTAAGGTGGATCAGATTCTCAACAAAGCTCAGCAGGAGTGGTACCGCTGGCAGGATGCGGGTTTAGAAACCCTGCACCCCACGCTGGCACCCGTGATCCGGCGTCCAGAGCTGTTGCAGCGGCAGGTGTCCGCCAGTGTATTCCAGCTGCTCACCACCCTGATCGATGGCAAACGCACCCTGCGCAGTCTGGCCCTGAAAATGCAGCAGGATCCGGTCGCTCTGGCCCAATCCCTTATGCCCTATGTCAATACAGGGATCCTGGCGCTGCGCACCTGTGCTGATGTGATGCCGGAGGGAGGATCGGTGACCACAGAGATCTGCTTGGAGCCGGTGAATGTGCCTCAACCTCCCAAGGTCAGTCAACCTGCACCCTCTGACATGCCTTTACCCCTGGTGGCCTGCATTGATGACAGTCCGCTGGTGGCCAAGATGCTGGAGAGTGTGGTCACGGCCCAGGGCTGCCGGTTTATCAGTACCAAAGATCCACTGCAGACCATTCCTCTTCTATTGAAAAACAAACCGGACATTATCTTCCTGGATCTGATGATGCCGGTGGTCAATGGTTATGAAGTTTGCTCCCAAATTCGGCGAGTTTCCAGCCTCAAGGATGTGCCGGTGGTCATCCTCACCAGCAATGATGGGGTGGTGGATCGGGTCCGGGCCAAGATGGTAGGGTCAACGGAGTTCCTCTCCAAGCCTGTGGATCCAGACAAGGTAACAGCGACCCTGCAGCGGCTTCTGCCCCAGGAGGCAGTGCGTAAGTAACTGCATAGGCTACAGTCAAGGGTAGAAATTGCACATTCGAGTCGAGGACACCCCGTATGAGCACCGTTTTGGTGGTTGAAGATAGCATTACGGAACAGGAGCTGATCACCCTCTGTTTGCAAAAAGAAGGCTTAACCGTCAAAACTGTTCGCAGTGCTGAAGATGCGCAGATTCAATTGCAGCAGCAACAGCCGGATCTAATCGTTCTGGATGTGATCTTGCCCGGACAAAGTGGCTTCGAGTTCTGCCGCAAGCTGAAGGCCGATCCCCAAACCAAAGGCATTCCGGTCGTCATCTGCTCTACCAAAGATACGGAAGTGGATAAAACCTGGGCTCGGATGGGGGGGGCGGATGCCTACATCACCAAACCCGTGGATCAAACGGCGCTTGTGAATACGGTTCGACAGTTGATGCGTTAATCGCAGGGGTGCTTATGCTAGCTTCCTCCCCAGAGCTCACTCGACTCAACCATCCTCCAGCCATCCTTCTCACTGCGGCTCCCGCAGATGTCGGATTGACTCGCTGCTTGCGAGTTCGTCTGCACCAACAGGGGCAGGGGTTGATCCCGCTCCACCTATTGATCGAGGTCATGCCAATCACCCTGGCGGATATCATGCCCATCCCAGAGCTGTCGGGTTATCTGATGGGGGTGGGCAACTGGCGGGGCGATGCCATCTGGCTGGTGGATCTGGGGGGGGTGCTGGGGCAGCCGCGGTTTATTGATCAGGAGAAGGTGCCACCCACGGTCTTGACCCTGGTGGTGCGTCAGGGGAGCCAGCTGGTGGGATTTTGTGTGGAACAGGTGATGACCATTGAAGCCCATGATCTGGGGCAGTTGCATCCCTGGTCTCCCGAGCTACAAACCTCCCAACTGCAACAGGTGAGCGCAGGCTATGTGATCGATGCAGAACATCAGTCATTGCCTGTAATGAATGTCGACATATTGTTACAGCATGTGCTTGGTGGATCCTGAGCCCAACATCCTCTTTGTTTCTGTTCATTTTTAAGGACACGCCCATGACCTCCACACTCCCTTCCCACTCCTATTCCTCCAGTTCCGATCGCAGTAAGGGCTTTCGCAATGGATCCGGCAATGGGGCCAATCCAGTTCAGCAACTGCTGGGGCTATTGAACGAGGCGGAGGCAGAGCTGGATCGTAAGGACTGGCGGGATGCCGATCATCTGCGTACCAAACTGGCCCAACTGACGCGGCTAGTGCAGGAGATCCCCCAACAGGAACAGGCGGAGAAACAGCATCTGCAGGGGGCCATCACCGAGATCCGACGGGCGGGCAGTCGCAATGACCTGCTCATGACCACGGCGGCCCAGTTGCGGTCTGCGCTGGGGGTGGATCGGGTCCTTATCTACCAGTTTGCGCCTGCACCTGCCGTTAACGAAGGCACCGTGCTGGCGGAATCCGTCCGCGATGGATTTACCCCTGCCCAGGGCGAGACCTTACCTGTGGTGGCCTTTGGAGCTCCGGTGGCCTCGGTCTATGCTCAGGAACAACAGCTTGCGATCGCAGACATTTATCAATCCGATCTGACTCCTTATCAGCTGCAGTTGCTGGAACGGTTTCAGGTGCGCTCCAGTCTGGCCCTGCCCATTGTGGTGGAGGAGCGTCTCTGGGGCCTGGTGGTCCTGCACCATTGCCTGGCCGCTCACCCCTGGACAGACACGGAAGTGCGTCTGGTGGATCAGCTGATTCGGGAGCTGGTGATTCAACTGCAGATTGCGGCGGTGCGCTCAGAAACTCAGCAAAAACTGCAGGAAAAAGATGCGATTGACCGGATTATCGACAAGGTGCGCCAGCCCCTAGAGCCGATCGCCATTTTTCGCACCGTGACTCAGGAAGTGCGGCAGCTGATCAACTGTGATCGGGCGGTGATCTACAAATTCAATCCCGACTGGAGTGGAGATTTTGAAGCGGAGTCGGTGGCCTCTGGCTGGAATCCGCTGGTGGGCCAAACCGTGAAGGATACCAACCTGGAGAAAACCCAGGGGGGCCGCTATGCCCGGGGTGAATATCAAGCCATTGACGATGTTTACGCCACCGATTTTGATCCCTGCCATCTGGAGTTGTTGGAACAATTTCAAGCGCGCGCCTACGTCCTGGTTCCCGTCTTTGCCGGACAGCGGGTCTATGGCATTCTCGGGGCTTATCAAAACTCTGGTCCGCGGGTTTGGACGGAGCAGGAAATTCAATGGCTGACCCAGATCGGGGAACAGCTGGGGGTAGCGGCGCGGCAGGCGGATGCTTTGGAGGAAATGCGGGGGAAGAATGAGGCCCTGGCCCGCTCGGTGGCGCGGGAGCAAACCCTGAGCAAAATTGTGGATCGGATTCGCCAGTCTCTGGATCTCCAGAACATCTCCAAAGCCACGGTGCGGGAAGTCCGCCGCTACTTGCAGGCGGATCGAGTGGGCGTCTTTAAGCTGCTGCCGGAAACAGGATTTAACGATGGTGAATTTGTGGCGGAGGACAGTCAGGGGGGGCTGCCTGCTGCCGTTGGTATCCGCATTCACGATCATTGTCTGGGGGAAGACTACTCGGGCCAGTATGCCCAGGGGCGCTATCAGGCTCTCTCGGATATCTACACAGCAGGGTTAAGTGACTGCTACATCGAGATCCTGGAGCAGTTCAAGGTGCGGGCTCATCTGGTGGTGCCGCTGGTGAAAGGGACCGAGCTGTGGGGGTTGCTGTGCGTGCATCAATGCCAGGGACCACGGGACTGGCAGGAGGATGAGATCCAGTTTGTCCAGCAGGTGGCCGCCCAATTCGGCCTTGCCCTGCAACAGGCAGAAACCCTGACCCAACTGCAGGAACAGTCGCAGCAGCTGGCGGCGGCGGCGGAACGGGAACGGAAAGCTAAAGAGCAACTGCAACAGGGGGCTCTGCGGGTGCTCAAGGCGCTGGAGCCCTCCTTCCGCGGAGATCTGACGGTGCGTGCTCCCTTAACCGAGGATGAGATCGGCACGATTGCAGACGGCTATAACACCACGATCCAGAGTTTGCGAGGACTGGTACAGCAGGTGAAAGCCACTTCCCTGAAGGTGGGCGAAACCTCCCAGCAGAGCACCACCTCAGTGGAAGCCCTTTCTCAGCAGGCCCAGACCCAGTTTCAGGAACTGGAGAACGCCGTCAATCAGCTGAAGGGGATGGTGCATTCCATTCAGTCGGTGGCAGCTGATGCGGAGCGGGTGGATCTGGCGGTGCAGGAGGCCAACCGCACAGTGCAAGCGGGGGATTCGATCATTGAGCAGACTGTCAGCGGGATCCTCAGCATCCGCGACACCGTCTCGGAGGCCGCCAAGAAGATCAAACGCCTGGGAGAGTCTTCCCAGAAAATTGCCAAGGTGGTCAGCCTGATCGATAACTTTGCGACTCAGACCAACCTGCTGGCCCTGAACGCCGCCATTGAAGCCACGCGGGCGGGAGAGTACGGACGCGGCTTTGCCGTGGTGGCGGATGAGGTGCGGGCCCTGGCTTACCAGTCGGCCAATGCGACCACCGAGATTGAACGCCTGGTGCAGGAGATCCAGACCGAAACCAAGGAGGTGACCGAAGCCATGGAGGTGGGGATCACTCAGGTGGTGCAGGGAACCAGTCTGGTGAATGAAACCCGGCGCAGCTTGAATGCCATTGCCGAAGCGACCCAGGAGATCTCTCAGCTGGTGCAGGGGATTACCCAGGCCACAGGAAACCAGACCCAGCAGGCGGATCACCTGAACCAGACCATGTCGCAGGTGGCGGAAATTGCCAAGCAAACCTCCGCCCACTCCGTGCAGATTGTCCACTCCTTCCAGGATCTGCTGGCCACCTCCCAGCAACTACAGGCCAGTATTAGCCAGTTCAAGGTGGACTGATGTCTATCCCAGCTATCTGAGTTCTTTATTTCTTGGATCTGCCATGTGTGCTGCTCTGGCTCGACTGTTGCAACGTTGCTCCCTTCAGCGTCTGGTGGTCCCAGAGAGGGAGGTGTAGGAGTGATGCCGGTTGGTCAGCCACGTGACAGCGACACCACGCTTCTCTGTAGTCTGCTGGAGGAGACCTATCGGTCTTCAGGCAACCCCCAGCCTGTCTTCCAGCTCTTGAGAGAGCATCTGGATCAGCTGCCGCTTCTGGGAGCCACCCTACAGCGGTGGACCCAGCAAAAGTTCCACAGCCAGAATCTGGCGGTCAGCAAGGCCCTGGCGGAGGTGGTGGTGCAGTTCAGTCACCTGATCCAGCAGTTTGAGCCGGGGGACCCACTGCTGCGCTTTCAGGTGGCGATCACAGGCTATGAGCAGGCTCTGCAGGTATTTACACCGGAAACCTTTCCTCAGGAACGGACGGCGGTGGAGCGCTCTCTGCATCTGGCCCGAACCCTGCGACAGCAAATTCTGGCGGCGGAGACGGTGATCCAGCAACGGCAACAGGCCCTGCAATCCGCTCTGCGCGAGCAGGAGCAGGAGCTTCAGCAACGTCGCCAGGCCCTGGAACGGGATCTGCAGCAACGGCAGGCCGAGATGCGGGATCAGCTGCAGCAGCAACGGCAGCAACAGGAGCAGGAATTAGCCGCGGCACTGCAGGAAAAACGTCAGGCGGTTGCCCAGGCAGCAGCAGAGCTGGAGCACCTGCAGGAACAGCAGGCGGATCTCGAGGAACGGTCCCAGTTGCAGCACCAGATCCTAGAGGAGCTGCAGCATCAGGAGGCTGCCCTCCGCCAATCCCTGAGCCAGCAGCAGCAGTCTCTGCAATTTCTGCAAGAGCAACAGATCGACCTGGAAACCCGCATGCAAGCGGAACGGGAGGCCATGCAGCGCCAGATCCAGCTGGATCAGCAGCGAGCCCAGGCCCAGATCCAGGCAGACCAAGAGCGGGCTCAGGCCCAGATCGAGGCAGATCGAGAGCGGGCTCAGGAGCAGATGCAGATGGAGGCTGCCGCCTTGGCGGAGGAGCAGCAGCGGGCACGGCAAAACCTGGCCACCGAGATCCAGATGCAACGCCACCAGGCCCTGGCAGACCTCCAGGCCGAGATGGATCAGCGGCACCAGGAGATGGAGATCGAATTGCAGCTCCAACAACAGCAGAGAGATGCCACTCTGGCCCAGCGGTATCAGGCTGCGGAGGCGGAGTTGGAACAACATTTCCAACGGCAACGGCAAGTCCTGGAACAATCTCTGGCGGAGCTGCAGCTGGATTACCAGCAAAAACAGCAGGATCTGCACCGTCTGCAACAGTCGCTTGAGCAGGCAGAGCAGCAGCTGCAGGAAACCCGCCTGCAACAGGAGCAGCAGCACCTGCAACAGCTCAGTGATCTGGAGCAAGAACAGGAGCAAAAGCGTCTGGTCTTTCAGGTTTATTTGCATCAGGCCTACCGCGCTTTTGAAGCGGATAACAACCGCATTCGTCAGGAGGTACAGCTGGAGATTTCGCAACGGCGCTCCCAGTTTGAACAGGAGCTGGACGTCCGACTGCAGGCTTTTGAAGCCTATCTGGATCTGCAACGGCAGCGCCTGGGTTCAGATCAGGAGCAGGTGCAGCAGGAAATTGAGGAGGAGATCCGCCGCCGTCGTTCCCTCCTGGAGCACGATCTGGAGCGGCAGCGGCGAGAGATCCAAACGCTGGAGCAGGACAAGCAGGCGCTAATTCAGGCTCAACATGATCTGAAATGGCAACAGCTACAGCTGGAGCGGGATCGGCAACAACTGCAACAGGAGCACCACCTGCTGCGCCAGGAACTGGAGCAACGGTCTCAGGTGCAGCTTCAGTCTCTGCAGGCCCAGATGCAGGCAACGCTGATCAGCCTTACCCAGGAGCGGGATCAGCTCCGAGCCCAGCTGAGTGCACGGGATCAGATCATGCAACAGTTTGGTCACCAACCTCTGCAGGAGCTCATGGCTGCCTATCAGAACCTGAAGCAAGAGCATCAAGATTTACAGCACAAATACATGGCCCTGGAAACTCTGGACAAGCTGGACTAGAGACCTTTTTTGCTCACCTACCCCACAGCAACCTATGGCAACTGACCCCGATATTCAGGCTCAGATTTACGAGTTTTTCCTCACGGAGGCTCCGGACCTGCTGCAGGCCATTGAACAGGATTTGCTGGCGCTGTTACAGGGGTGGAATGTGGAACTGGTGAACAATCTCATGCGCAGTGCCCACACCCTCAAGGGGTCTGCCGCCAGTGTCGAGCGGGAGACGATTAAAACTGTGGCGCACCATCTGGAAGATGTGTTTAAAAGCCTCTACAACCCTGAGATCGAGCTGGATCAGGAGCTGGGGGCCCTGCTACTGCAGGGGTATGAGTGTCTGAGGTTGCCTGTCATGGCGGAACTGAGCGGCACGCCCTGTGATGAGGAGTTTATTCTGGAGGAGACCGCCACGGTTTTTGCCCAGCTGCAGGAGAAACTGGGGGACTTCTTCGGCCAGGAACCCACTCTGCCCACCTCTGCGGATCTGGGTTTTGACGTGGTGGGGTCCATCTTTCAGGAGAGCGTTCAGCAGGATCTGAATCACCTGGCCGTTACCCTGGCGGGGGGACAGCCCCAGGTCATCCGTGAGTCTTTTCACAATCAGGCGGAGTTTCTGGTTGGTATGGGGGAATCCTATGGCTTGCCAGGGCTGATGGAGATCTCTGCTGCTGCTATTGCCGCTCTGGAGCGTCATCCTGATCAGATTGTGGAGGTGGCCACTATCATCCTGGAGGACCTGCAACGGGCGCGGGATCAGGTGCTGGCAGGAGATCGAACCCAGGGGGGAGATCCATCTCCGGAACTGCTGGAGCTGGCGGGGATGCAGGCATCGACCTCCCTGGTGGATCCTGGATGGGATCCTCTGATTGCGATGGCAGAGGCTTCCGGGGTTGAGGACGATGGGCAGGATGATCCCATTCACCTGCAACAATCAGCGCTCGACACTCTCTCGGCTCTGGAGGATGAACTCACCCCCCCCCCAGTCCCCCAGCCGCAGCCTGCTTCCCCTGCAGACGAAGAGATCTCAGCCCAGGAGCAGGATCTGTTCCCTGCAGGTGCTCTGGATCTGGCGATGTCGGAGTTGCTCTCAGCAGCCACTACCCAAAGACAGGCATCTGCTTCATCCCCTCCTGACTCGGCACCTCCCACGGGTATGGATCTGGCCATCACCGATCTACTGGGGACAGGATCTGCTCTGGCCCCCTCCTCTAGCTCGACGTCCTCCCAGAGTTCCCATGCGTCGGCCCCCCCCTCTCCCATTGATCAGGTGGTGCAGCAAATCTGGGCCGAGACTCCAGCTTTCCCCGCCAGTTCTGTGCCGCCACCGTCGCAACCTGTTCCAGGCAAAGGGAGCACCGAGACACCCCCCGCCCGTAATATTCGCGTTGATATCGAATTGCTCAGTCGGCTCAACCATGTCATTGGGGAACTGCTGATCAACCAGAATCAGCAAAGTTTGCAAACCGATCAGATTCATGCTGCTGCTCAGGAGGCCATGGCGCAGCTGCAGCGTTGTTTTCAGCGTCTTAACCAGGTGCAGGACCGTGCCAATCAGCGTCTGTTGTCCTCTCAGTATCGGCAATTCGGCTCGCCTGAGAGCACATCTGACTTCGACGTTCTGGAGCTGGATCCTTACGATGAACTGCATCTGTTGCTGCAGCGGCTGCATGAGGAGATGGCGCAACTGGCGGAGGGGGTTGAATCCTTCGATCTCTTTGTCCAGCAATCCCGTCTGCATTTGAAAAAGCAAAAACGGCTCCTGACCAATGGGCAGGAAGACCTGCTCCAGGCGCGGATGGTGCCCTTAGGTCAGGTGTTTAATCGTTTTCCCCCTGTGCTCCAACAGCTGTGTACCTCCCACCAAAAATTGGTCGATCTGCGCCTGCAGGGAACTCAGGTGCTGATTGACAAGGTGATCGCCGAAAAACTCTATGATCCGCTCCTCCACCTGGTCCGCAACGCCTTTGACCATGGGATTGAAGCCATCGATCTGCGCCGCCAGCGGGGCAAGCCCGACACAGGCATGATCCTGCTGCAGGCCTACCATCAGGGCAACCGCACCACGATTGAGATCCAGGATGACGGGGGCGGGCTGAATTACGACAAAATTCGCCAACGGGCTCAGGAACGGCAACTCCTCAGTCCTGG
The DNA here is from genome assembly GCA_964392245.1 of uncultured bacterium. GTDB lineage: Bacteria > Cyanobacteriota > Cyanobacteriia > Thermostichales > Thermostichaceae > JAAUUJ01. The sequence continues at coordinate 163,860 of CAYMOX010000001.1, read as the reverse complement.
GGAACTGGCGACGGCAACCCCGGCCCAACTGGCGGAACTCCTGTTTCAGCCTGGGTTCTCCACCGCAGATCAGGTCAGTCAGCTGTCCGGTCGCGGGGTGGGGTTAGATGTGGTCCGCAGTCAGATCCAGGCCCTGCAAGGGACGGTGGAGGTGATCTCCACCCCGGCTCAGGGCACCCGTTTTCTGATTCAAATTCCTCTGACCTTGACCACTGCCCGACTGCTGGTGTGTCAGGCTCAGGGGATTAGCTACGCTCTACTCACGGATGCGGTGGAACAGATCATCCTGCCCAATGCTGAGCAGCTTCTCTCCCAGCCGCTGGTAGGGCAACAGGGGTTGCAACCCTTCCTCTATTGGGAAGAAGAAGAGCAGCAGCACCTGGTCCCCATCCGACCCCTATCCGATCTCATCGACTATCGCTATGCCCCTGGACGACTGAAAGCTCAGTCCCTCTCTTCCATCAGTCCGTTTCCGCTGCAACGTAAACAGGATCATGGCGACCCGCTGATCTTGATGCAGCAAGGGCAACAGCTCTTCTGTCTGCGAGTAGATCAGATCATGGCAGAACAGGATCTGGTGATTAAAACGCTGGGGCGTCGTCCCATTCTGCCTGACTACATTCAGGGCTACACCGTCCTGGGGGATGGACAACAGGCTTTGGTGATTGATCCCCAGAGTCTGGTGGCCCACCATTGGAAAGACGGGGCCAGTTCCGCCATCCGAACTCCCCAGAACGCTCTCGCCCAGAAGGAACCTGTTCCTGCCTGGTTAGCTGCTGATCCCGCAGTGTTAGCGGCACCTGAAGGGGATACCCCAAGCAGAGCTGCTTCCTTCTTACCCGCAGCAGAAACAACCATCCTCGTGATTGAAGACTCGGTGACCCAACGGCAAACGGTGGTCCTGACCCTGCAGAAGCAGGGCTACCGTGTGATTCAAGCAGGACATGGATTGGAAGGGCTGGAGAAACTGCGTCGCCATCCCGAAATCCAGGTGGTGGTGTGCGATGTGGAGATGCCGCAAATGAATGGCTATGAATTTTTAACGGCCTGTCGTCAGGATCCCCAGCTGGCGAGGCTACCGGTGATCATGCTGACGTCCCGTTCGGGATCCAAACACCGCGATCGGGCCTTTGCGCTGGGGGCAAGGGGCTACCTGACCAAACCCTGTTCCAGTCAGGAATTGTTTTCAGCCCTGGGCCAGCTAGAAGCCGTGCGCTAAAGAGGTTCAAGAGACTGCTGCTATTTGTTGTCCTCGGTTCACCGCCCTTTCCCCACTCAACCATGATGCAGACCCCTTTTATTCCCAGACGACTTTCTAGGCTTGCCGCTCAGAAGGCAAATCAACTCAAGGTGATTGTTTTTCCAGTGGCCAGCTACTGGTTAGCCCTCCCGATTAATGCGGTTCTTAAGGTGATCCTCAGTCCTCCCATCACCACCACTGCCGACAGTGATCGCCATGGGCTGGGCATGGTGGATGTGGATCGACAGACGGTGACGGTGATCAATCTGCACCAGCATTTGAAACCTTCTACCGGCCCCCAGCCCCTGCACCGCCGCTTTCTGATCCTGACCCAAACTCGTCAGGGGGAATTGTGTGGGATTCCTGTGGATGCCCCGCCAGTGCTAATGGAACTTTCCCTTGAGGCCATTCGTCCCTTACCTGCCACCTATCGGCAATCTGATCCCCTGGGAATGGCCAGCCATATGGCCTTGCTGCAGGAGGAGGAAGGAGAACGGCAGATCTATTTATTGGGCATGCAAAAACTACTGATGGAAAAGCAGGGGAACGCCTAAGGTTCTGTGACCCCATATCAGCAAAAAACTCTCCCCAGAGAGCGATGTTTAAGCGCGGGTCCGCCCTGCCTAAAGCCTCGCCATGGAGAGAGATGAAGAGGGTAGGACCCTCGGATGCAAAGGCCCTACTTTTTCTTGATGGTGGGTGTCTCCCGGAAAAAGATGGCGAAAAACAACAGTCCAACCGTCAGAAAGAGAATAAAGGTGTAAGTAATGGCTTCCATGGTGGATTCTCCAAAAGATAGCGTGCTTTCTCAACACCAAGGACCCGATCCAGTCCTCTATGACCACCATACAAGATTCTTATGATCAGGTCAGTGGGAAGACTGGATGGGCACAATTGCAAAGTTAGATCTGGGTTACAGGTTCTTTCCGTGTGGATGGATCGCCCAGTTTCTGGAAGACCCCGAATTCCACCATTTCTTCTTCCATTTCAGGATCAATCCCGGCAAAGACATCACGGAAGAGGGTACGAGCCCCGTGCCAGATGTGGCCAAAGAAGAAGAGGAGGGCAAAAACGGTGTGGCCAAAGGTGAACCAGCCCCGGGGACTGGTATGGAAGGTTCCATCCGCCTGCATCACTTCCTGATTAAATTCAAACACCTGACCCAATTGTGCCTTGCGGGCATACTTCTTCACCTCATTGGGATCGGTGAATCGCTGGCCGCCCAGGGCACCGCCCACAAACTCAACGTTAACGCCCACCTGCTCGAAGCTGTACTTGGATTCCGCCCGCCGGAAGGGAATATCAGCCCGGACCACCCCTTCCTGATCCCGCAGAACCACCGGGAAGGTTTCAAAGAAGTTGGGCATCCGATCCACAAACAGTTCATTGCCCTCTCCATCTCGGAAGATCGGGTGCCCTAACCATTCGGTGGCCAGACCATCTCCCTTGTTCATGGGGCCAGCTCGGAACAACCCACCCTTAGCAGGGCTGTTGCCCACATAATCGTAGAACAGAAGCTTCCCAGGCAATTCATTCCAGGCCTCAGAAGGGGACATGCCCGCTTCCACCGAGGTGGTCACGCGGCGATTGATTTCCTGACTGAAGTAGGACTCATCCCACTGATAGCGGGTGGGGCCAAACAGATCGATGGGGGTGGTGGCACTGCCATACCACATGGTCCCCGCAACCACAAAGCCCGCAAAAAAGACAGCCGCAATCGAACTGGAGAGAACCGTCTCAATGTTCCCCATGCGCAACGCACGGTAGAGACGCTGGGGTGGCCGCACCGTCAGATGGAAAAGACCCGCAATGATCCCAACAATGCCTGCTGCAATATGGTGGGCTACCACACCGCCGGAGTTGAACGGATTAAAGCCTGAGGGTCCCCATTCGGGGGCGACGGGCTCCACATGGCCAGTGACCCCATAGGGATCACTCACCCACATGCCCGGTCCCCACACGCCCGTAAGGTGAAAGGCGCCAAAACCAAAGCAGAGAAGACCCGCCAGGAAGAGATGAATTCCGAACATTTTAGGCAGGTCTAGAGCTGGTTCTCCGGTTCGCGGATCGCGGAAGAGCTCCAGATCCCAATACACCCAGTGCCAGCAGGCAGCCAGGAAGAGTAAACCGGATAAAACAATGTGAGCCGTGGCTACCCCTTCAAAGGTCCAGAAGCCAGCGTTAGCCACGCTCTCCCCATAGATATTCCAACCGCCCCAGGAGTTTTCCACCCCCAGGCGGGCCATAAAGGGCATCACAAACATTCCCTGCCGCCACATGGGGTTCAGAACAGGGTCACTTGGGTCAAAAATTGCAGTTTCGTACAGAGCCATCGAACCAGCCCAACCCGCCACCAATGCTGTGTGCATCAGGTGAACTGAGATCAGCCGTCCGGGATCATTCAGTACAACGGTATGGACCCGGTACCAGGGTAGTCCCATAGAGTGCGATCCTCCACTTACGCCAATCAGGAACGTGCTTTTTTCTAACTCAGCCTTGATATCTTGATCATGAACTGGGCTTCTCCCCAGCCCCCCAGAGGGGACCAACCACATCAAGATTTCTCAAATCAGTCCTGGCCATACGGCAACCGGACTCAGAAGGAGTCTTGCTGCGCCCACCTGTGAGTAGGGTAGAAGTATTGCCAGCACCAGTCAGTATAACGAAGTGCAACCAGCCTGTGCTGATTTCCGTAACTTGTGAACGAGTTTGAGACAATCTTCCCAGGAAGCCGAGAGATTCTTAAGATAATGTCATTAAACTTTACAATTAAATCGATAGCTGAAGGCAATCCCCTTCATAATAAAAAGGAGAGTAGAGGCAAGACTATGGGAACGATCCGATTTGTGGACGAGGACAAAGAGGTAATTGCTGCTGACGGGGCAAACCTGCGTCTGAAGGCCTTGGAAAATCAAATTGACCTCTACAAATTGGTGGCGAAGGTCATGAACTGTGGCGGCAATGGCCAGTGTGGCACCTGCGTCGTGGAGATCCAGGCGGGGATGGAAAATCTTTCACCTCGCACGGCTGCCGAAGAGCGCCATCTAAAACGGAAGCCCGCCAGCTACCGCCTTGCCTGTCAAACTTTAGTGAACGGCCCGGTCAGTGTGAAGACCAAGCCAGGTTGAGGCAGGGGTTTCCAGAGAAAAGTTACAGGCCGGTTCCCTCTTCCATCTGATGGTATTCTAGGGACAAGCTCTTGATGAACGCTGGATGAGAAGTGATATGGAAACCAATTTCTTAGGGGTTCTGGCAACTGTTCTGGCGATTTTAGTGCCAGCAATCTTTCTGGTAATTCTCTACGTTCAAACCGCAAGTAAGTCAGAAGAGTAATTGCTGCCGGCATTGCTCTCCTCGGATCCTGCATCTTGATTCTTTACTGTGGGTCGAGTCGGCCTTTTCTACAACTCCATTTGTTTGGTTTGGAGCCTTGCTTCCGGGTAAATCTCTATATATCTAGGGATCCCGATTAAAAGATAAAAATGCAGAACTCATGAGTGAAGCCCTGCATCGTAAAGGATCTAAATGTTTGTCACGGAGAGAGTGGCCTGCTCTCGGCCTTATTTTGTGGAGCTATCCCCATGATTCCACTGCCGCAATAGCTCTTTGGCTGCCTGCGGAGTAAAATAATCCAATTCCATCAGTTTGCGATAGGTCATGACCTGTCGAACTTCTGGAGAGAGATCTGCGTTGCGAAAGTAGTAGTGGATCTGGGCGATTCGCTTCTCCATGAGCTCAAAAGCGCCATCTTGAGATTTCTGACCTGTTTTTGCATCCTGGCGAGAGGTTTTCGCCGCCGTTGTCTTCTTAGCCCCAAATCGTGCAAACATGACCCTCTCCTGGCGATTGCTTGACCACTGGAAAACTTATCCCTGACTTTATGAAGTTTACATGAATAAGGCTGGACCTGAAAATAGTCTTTTCCGTCTCACAGGTGATGGTCATCACCACTGAGGAGCCAGGTGACTGACACCCCTAACGCCCGCGCAAAAGCAATCAGTTCCTTATCCATAACCCGCCGCTTGCCCTTCTCAATCTGGCCAATTTTGACGTAGTCCAGGTGAATCCCATAGCGAGCCAGTCGACCCGCCAGTTGATCCTGAGTGAGTTGCAGTCGTTCCCGCATCCAGCGGACACGTCCTCCGATCAGATTGGCAGAGGAACTGGATTCTTGTATCATCGCCTACTGCTCCAGGCCTGAGAAGAAAGCCCTATCTTCCATTGTCACCAACAACCGAGCCCTCCAGATCAGTTCCTGGTGATCGAAAATCCGATTGCCTGATCTCATGCCCATGGGCCTCTCCAGCCTTGGTCGGGGTTCTATCCCCACTCCAGCTCGGCAAGTTACCAGGGGCTCAATGAGTTGTGGTGGCCTCAAACCCTCCCGCAAAAGGAGGATCTGCAAAAAACTTAGCGGATGATCGATTTTCGCTTGCTGCTGATCCCCGCCTTTGCCTAGACTGGGAGCACGCCTGTACTGCGAGGAGAGTTTGTAGCGTGGGTTCAACTCACTCAGACCCTGAGACTCAATCCCCTGATCCGGTTCTGTCTCGGACAGAGATGGAAGCCTGGAGTGAGGGAGAGTTGGCTGTTGGTGATCTCCTCATGAGTGAGGATACGGTGGACCAGTATCTCAATGAGATTGGTCGTGTTCCTCGGATTGACCATGCCGAAGAGATTGAGTTATCCCGTCTGATCCAGCGCAAAATGGTCATTGAAGAGCAGTCTCAGCATCTGGCAGAACAGCTGGGACATTCCCCCTCCTGGGAGGAGCTGGCGGAGCACCTGCAGGTCGAGGTCCGGTCGTTGCGGCTGCAGATCCGGCGAGGGGAGCGGGCACAGCGACAACTGATTACTGCCAACCTGCGTCTTGTGGTTAGTGTTGCCAAAAAATACCTCAATCGCGGGGTTCCTTTTCTGGATTTGATCCAGGAGGGCAATATTGGTCTGATTCGCGCCACCGAGAAGTTTGATGCCGAACGGGGATATCGCTTTAGCACCTATGCTCACTGGTGGATCCGGCAGGGGATCACCCGCTGTATTGCCAACCAGGCCCGCACGATTCGCCTACCAGTGCACATGGTGGATAAGGTTCGCTTTCTGAAACGGACCATGCGAGACATGACCAAGGCCACAGGACGACGCCCCAGTGAGGCTGAACTGGCCAGAGCCCTGGGGGTGCAGATCAAAAAATTGCGGCTGATCCAGCAGGCGGCGGCCCTTCCGGTCTCTCTTGATGTTTCGATAGGGCATGAAGGGGAAAGTCGATTAGGAGACTTGCTGGAAGACGAGCGCAACGGTCAGCCTTTTCAGGAGATCCTTTCGCAATCGATGCAGCAGGAGGTCCGCACGGCCATGGCCATGCTGAAGCCGATCGAGCGGCAGGTGCTGGAGTTGCGCTATGGCCTGGATGGTCAGACGGTGAAGACGCTGCGAGAGGTGGGTGAGCACTTTAACCTCACCCGTGAGCGGATCCGTCAGATTGAGAAGGATGCTCTGCGTAAGTTGCGCCTCTCCCAACCCTCCCGAGCCCTGGCACAATACATTCGTTAAAAGACAATCGGATTTGGGTTTAACTCAGATTCTGCTTGGGGTTGAGACGACTCCCCCATCGCTACAGGAACTTGGTACAGACGTCCTGGGGCCAGCCGTTTCCAGAAGTGGCGCAGACCAGGGTTGAATCGGGGTTTCATCAGGGTGCAATCAATGGGGGTGCGGGGAGATCCCTTTTCAAGATAGATGAAGCTAAACAGAATTCCTTATTCCCGTGAGGAAGGGTGGGGATGAGGATCGGGTTTGGCCTCCGACAAGGAGTGGGAGTGGCGGCGGGAGCGCCGATGGGTTTGCAGTGCCCCCCAACTGACCACCCCCATGATCAGGGAGGCTCCGGCCAAATAGGTTTCCCCTGCAGGGAGTCCCGCCAGGGCCAGGGCCAAACTCCCCACCCAGAGGGTGAGGGCATAGATAAAGAGAACAGAAAAGCGCTGAGACAGACCTGCCTTCAACAGACGGTGGTGTAGATGCGCCTTATCAGGACGAAAGGGAGAATAACCTTTACGGACTCTTTCTAGAATCACCGCCGACATATCCAGAATCGGCACGGCCAAAATGCAGAACGGGAGCAATACCGCCAGTGTGGCCGCCACCTTGGCGACACCAATCACCCCAATTCCAGCTAATGTAAATCCCAGAAAATAGGCTCCCCCATCCCCCATAAAGATCTGAGCCGGGTTGAAATTGTAGCGGAGAAATCCCAGGGATCCTCCTGCCAGAGCGGCAGCAATCATGGCGGCGGCAGGCCGATCCAGCAGGACCGTGACGATCAGCATCACCACGGCGGCAATGCCGGAGACCCCTGCAGCCAGGCCATCCAGACCGTCAATGAAGTTAATGGCATTGGCCATGCCTGCTAACCAGAGCAGCGTTACCCCCAGGCTGATCCAGAGAGGCAGATGCAAAGTACCCAAACCCGGTAGACCAATAAACTCAATGCGGACTCCTACCCCCCAGGCAGCCGCAGCCACCATCAGCTGTAAGGTCAGACGTGTGCCTGCCGAGAGTTGAAAGAGATCGTCCGCCAGGCCGATCAGGAAAAACAAAAGTCCCCCAACCGTGACACCCCAGATCTCATATTCCTGTTCCGGTCCTAACCCCGCAAAAGCCCCCATACTCCATAGCAGCAGCAGGGCCGTCAAGTTACCGGCAAAGATGGACACCCCCCCCAGCCGTACCATTGGTTGCTGGTGGATTTTCCGTTCATTGGGCAAATCCACCTGGCCACTTCGCAAGCCAAGCTCCTTGACTGTAGGAGTTGCCCACAGCACCACACAGGCAGCGGCGAGAAAGGCAACCAGGTAGGTCATGCCAAATCCTAGGCAAGAGCGGGAAGACTGATCTGGAGTTGAGGATAGAGCGGGAAACGACGAGACAGTTGCTGCACCTGCTGGCGACAACGCGCTAACGTCACCTCATCCTCAGGATGATACAAACAGTCTGCAATAATATCGCCAATTTCTTCAAACTCCAACGGCTCCAGACCGCGGGTGGTTAGTGCCGGAGAGCCCAAACGCAGACCACTGGCAACAAATGGGCTTTCTGGATCAAAAGGAATCGTATTTTTATTGGCCGTGATGTGGATCTGATCCATGAGCTGATCGGCCCGTTTGCCCGTCATGAGGGGGTTGGCAGCTCCCTGAGCCTCCAGTTGCCGAGTGACCGAACGCAGATCCAGGAGCAGGAGATGATTATCGGTACCACCGGACACCAGGCGGATGCCCCGTTGGCTCAGACGGGTGGCGAGGGCATGGGCATTGGCAATCACCTGAGCAGCGTAAGTCTTGAAGGCCGGTTGCAGCGCTTCCCCAAAGGCCACGGCTTTGCCCGCAATCACATGCTCCAGAGGTCCTCCCTGAGTGCCGGGAAACACGGCTTTATCCAGTTTTTTGCCCAGTTCCGGATCGCGGGTCATGATCAGGCCACCCCGAGGTCCACGCAGTGTTTTGTGGGTGGTGGTGGTAACCACATCACAGAGGGGCAGAGGGTTGGGGTGGAGTTCTGCAGCCACCAATCCCGCAATGTGGGCAATGTCAGCCAAAAGGTAAGCCCCCACTTCATCGGCAATGGCCCGGAAGGCCGCAAAATCAATCTGGCGGGGATAGGCGGAGTACCCCGTGATCATCAATTTGGGACGATGCTGCCGGGCCAGATCCCGGATCTGATCGTAGTCCAGCTGTTCGGTTTCCTGCGAAACGCCGTAATGCACCGCCTGGAACCACTTGCCGGACACATTGACCGGAGATCCGTGGGTAAGGTGCCCCCCGTGGGAGAGATCCATGCCCATAATCACATCACCCGGCTGCAGCAGGGCCAGAAAGACGGCAAAGTTGGCCTGGGCTCCGGAATGAGGTTGGACGTTGACATGGGCGGCTCCAAACAGCTGTTTTGCCCGGGCAATGGCCAGCTCTTCAATGCCATCCACAAACTCACAGCCACCGTAATAGCGCTTGTGGGGTAGCCCTTCTGCATACTTATTGGTCAGAACCGATCCCTGGGCGGCCAGAACCGCCACCGACGTGAAGTTTTCACTGGCGATCATCTCCAGATGATCCCGTTGGCGACCTAGTTCGCGACCGATCAACTCAAACACAGCTGGATCGGTATCCGCCAGGGTTTCCAAAGGGGATAACGGTTGGTTGGAACGAGTGATCACACGCATGCCTCCAGCTGTTCAGTGCTCAGTTATGCTAGCACGCCAGCTTCTTGGGCCTGGTATGGCCAATCCTGACGGCAGGAATAAAACCCGATCCACAGGTGGGTGTTAAGTTCTCTTGAGCTTTTTCTCAGGGCGACATTATTGGTCACAACCCCCAGTAAAGTGAGTAAGCATACTTGATCCTTGTGATTCACGGCAGGAGCGAATACCAATGTTGTCAGAAGCACAAATTTTCATCATTCTTGGTTTGGCCCTGGTCCCGGCTCTGTTTGCATTACTGCTGGGGTCTGCTCTGGCTCGTTCTTGAGACCTGAGCCTGCCCTGAGCTTTCAGTGGCCTTAAGGAACCGTTCACCGTGCTGCGGGGATTGACCCTGCAGTTTTTCTTTGTTGAGGCGCTCAACTCCGGATCCCTGGGGAGAGTTAGCAACTTTTTTAACTCCCATCCTGACAGATCTACAAAAATCGGCTTAAATAAGCGGTGGTTCTGCTGAATTGCGTAGCAAGCAAGAGATTCTCTTTCCTCGCTTCTGCCCCAGACAGACCAGCACCGCAACCCATAGCAAGGCGCATGGCTGGATCTCGAACCCGTCGCTCCCACCCCCAGCGAGTCACAGCCCGAAGGAAAGTCCAGAAGCGGCTCCACCGTCACTGGCGTTTCGTAGGGATGGAATGTGTCGCGGGGATCAGTGTCAATCTGATCCTCACCGCTGCTGTCATTAATGGGTTTGCTCGCCTGTTGCCGGTGCAGATTGCCCAGCATAGTCGGCTGCAGGTTCTGGATGAGCAGGTTTCCCATTTGAATGCGCGCGTGCTGCGTCTTCAGAACGCCCTTGACCGCGGCATGGATCCCCTGCAAAAGGAGGCCCTGATCAAAGAAAAGTTTAATTTCGTGCCTCGCAACCAGATGCAGGTGCGACTCGTGGATCCCTCCACCCAGATCGCCCAGGATGGCAACCCTCTCACCCCCGGTCAGATCACCAGTCAGGTGCCTGTGACGGATCCCTAGCCCTGCATGACCAAAGCGGCTTCTTTCGCAAAGTAAGTGAGAATCATATCTGCACCGGCTCGCTTCATGGCCAGTAGCGATTCCATCATCACCTTTTTGCCGTCAATCCACCCCCGCTGAGCAGCGGCCTTAATCATGGAGTACTCCCCACTGACGTTATAGGCGGCGATCGGCAGATCCGTGGCTTCTTTCACCCGATAAATCACATCCAGGTAGGCAAGAGCTGGTTTGACCATGAGGATGTCCGCTCCCTCAGATTCATCCAGGCTGATCTCCCGTAGAGCTTCGCGGACATTGGCGGGATCCATCTGGTAGGTTTTTTTATCCCCAGCCTTGGGGGCAGATCCCAGGGCATCCCGAAAAGGACCGTAATAGGCGGACGCGTACTTGGCGGAATAAGCCATGATGCTGACATGAGTGTATCCCTGCACATCCAGGGCCCGACGGATCGCATCCACCCGACCATCCATCATGTCGGAAGGGGCCACAATGTCGGTCCCGGCTTCGGCCTGGGATAAGGCCTGCTTCACCAGCACCTCGACGGTTTCATCATTGAGGATCTCCCCATGGCGAACAATGCCATCGTGCCCATCACTGTTGTAGGGATCCAGAGCCACATCCGTAACCACCGTGATCTCAGGCACCTCGTGTTTTAATTGCCGCACTGCGGTTTGAATCAGTCCCTCAGGATTGAAACACTCCCGACCCGTGGGATCCTTTTTCTCTTCGGGAACAACCGGAAAAAGAGCAATGGCGGGAATCCCCAACTGAGCGGCCTGGGCCGCCTCCGCCACCAACCGATCCAGGGTGTAGCGATAGCAGTCAGGCATCGAGTCCACCTCCTGCTGCTGGTCCTGTCCTTCCATCACAAAGAGGGGATAGATCAGATCCTGGACGGATAGATGGGTCTCCTGGACTAGATGACGGATCGAGGCTGTCCGCCGCAGGCGCCGGGGACGGTAGGGTAAATCTTCTAACATTGGGAATCCCCCCCTCTGAACTCAGATCTGCAGCTAGCGGTAGCCTGCCGCTAAAACGGTGATTTTATTGTCGCACGCAGTGGAGCTTTCCCTGCAGGAGAAACAGACTGGAGACTACGCCTGAGGAGGGAGAGATGCTGGTGACGCAAATTTGCGAATCCCATACCAGCTCAGACCGCAGATCGCAGTGAACAGCAACAGCAGGGCCGCAAACACCAGCAGACGCGTCAGTCGAGTTGCTTCTGTGCCCGCCAGTGTGAGTTCAGGCGTGAGAAGAGCCGTCAGGGTGGCCAGGATCGCCAACAGCAATCCCTGAATTCCCAACCCCTCACTCCCGGAAAACCCACTTGCCGGAATGACAGGGGTGAGAGCTGCAGCCATCAGGGCCACAATCAGGGCTCCCAGCAAAAAGGCAGACTGGGGTTCCAGATGAATGAAGTAGCCCACCATCGCGGTCAGGGCCACGCTACCCACGGTAAGAGCAACGGTGGTGCGCAGGGGGGCTGTGGCTGTGAACAACCAGCTGGCCACCAGGGCCAGGATCATGCCAGCCATCCCCAGATAGAGGGCCGCATAGGTGTAGGGGTGGGTGAGATTAATGCCACTGAGGTTGAGATCCGTCTGATAGAGCAGACTTTGAGTGAGGGGGCGGACAGTTAGGAATAGAGCCGCAACCGTGCCCCAGTAGCTACGAAAGGTGAGCACCCCGATCCCCAGCAGGGCCGCTCCATAGGATCCCCCCAGGCGCAGCGCCAGCAGCCCGCCGCCTCCCACCAGAATCACCCCCATCACTGCCTGCCAGAAACGATCGGCTGGTTGAGCCAAGGCTGGTCGGGATCCTCCCCTGCGGATCCCTTCGGCAGCATGCCATCCCAGGGAAAGTCCAACCCCCAGGGCAAAGCTGAGCGTATAAAAGGCATCCTGCTGCAACCAGTTGCGGATCAAGCCAATGGCCAGGAGCACCACCACAGTGAAGCTGCTTCCCCACCCCAGCCAATCCATCCAGTCCAGAGGTTGTTTCCCAGAGGGATCCCCAGGGGAAGGCACACCTGCCGGATCTTCCGTCTCCAGCCTTTGGTCCCGCAATAACAACGGAACCGTTCCCCCGACCAGAGTTAATGCCGCCACACCAACGGGCAAAATCTGGGGCCAGCCGGAGGGCCCCTGATCGGTGAGGGTGGTAAGGGTGGTGCCCCAGGTACAGGCAGCGATCAGAACCCAAAGCTGTGCCAATCCCTGCAGCAGGCCGATCCCCTCCACCTCCGACATGAGCAGCAAGGCGGGAACTGTGGTGACGCCCACCCCCAGCCCCAGGGCAGACAACGTGAGCAGACTCTCGGTCTCTGATGTCTGTAGCCAGGCCCAGATACAGAGACACAACACCGCAAGACTCTGGGCTACCCGCCCCAATGCGCTAACCAGAATCAAGCTCAGGCCCAGCAGACCGCCTCCCAATACCCAGAGGCTGCGCTCGCCATCCCAAACCAGCAGGCCCAGAGCACAGAGTAGGGCCAGGATCAGGCCCACCCCCCAATAGAGGCGAGGCAATCGCACCCGATGGGCATACCAGCCTTCATAAAAAAGCTTGAAAGACTCCAGACCGATCACCGTGAGTGCAATGGCAGCTGAGATTCCGATCACCACCTTGACCATGCCTCACCTCGATCTCTGTCTGGTTTAGACTCTATTCCCGTTTAGCCTATCGTTTTGCAGGGGTGTTGACGAGAGGAGGGATACCCGTGCTAGACCGAAGTGAGTTTCAGGGGTAATGTCAGGCTCAGGGTTGTGACTTTGTTCTGACTTTTGGCGATCAACTCTCCCTGTAGACGTTCTACCAATTTGTGGACCAGGGCAAGCCCCAGGCCAGCGGCTTCTCCTCCTCTGTCTAGAGAAATAAAAAAGGGTTCAAAGAGGCGGGATAAGATGGCTGCAGATGTCTGTCCCGGATAGGTGATCTGCCAACCAACATGATCCTGAACCTGCTCCAGCTCCACTCTGATCTCCTGGCCAGGTGATGTTTTCATCAGGGCAAATTGCATCAGATCAATCAGGATGCGGGTCAGGCAGGCTCGATCGGTTTGCAGGTGTAGCTGGGCAGGTGTCTTGATCTGCAGGCCAAGCTGGTGCTCCTCCACATCCCGTTGAAATCGCTGCAGCACCATCTGAAGCAGCATGACTCCTTCCACCAGTTCTGGCTTCAGGATGTAGGTGTTGAGCTCCAGCCGCTGCCACTCCAGCAGATCATCCACCAGATAGGCACCCCGCCCACATTCCTGCCGCAAAATGCTCAGGTACTGCTGCTGTTTCTCGCTGCCCAGCGGTTGTGCCAGCATCTCAATCGCCATTTTCATATTGGCCAAGGGACGGCGGAGATGATGAGAAACACCCCCAAGCAGGAGGACCTTGAACAGATTCAGCTGCCGCAATCGGGTGATCTCAGCCTGCATTTGTTGAATCTTTTCTGAGTGACGCAGGCGCACCTGAATCGCCCCCAGCAGAGCCTGACGGGTAAAGGGCTTGGTAATATAATCATCTGCCCCCAGATTCATGCCGCAACGCAGTTCATTCAGGTCGGTTTTGGCCGTTAGAAAAATAAAGGGAATCGGGCGAACCTGCGGATCCTGTTGCAGGTGACGCAGCACCTGATAGCCATCCACCTGAGGCATCATGATGTCGCACAACACCAGATCCGGTTGATGGCTGAGGGCGAGATGCAGGCCAAGACTGCCATTGTTGGCCGTCAACACCTGATAACCTTCCAGTTCCAGCAGATCCTGAATGTTTTGCTGGACAGGCAGATCATCTTCAATCACCAGAACCGTAGCCGCTGATGCCTCGATGCTCATGTCCTTATTCCCCTAACCGATGAGGAGGCGGAGAGAGAGGAAACTGCACCCGAAAAGTGGAGCCCTGACCCAGCTCACTCTCCACCTGCACCTCCCCGCCATGCAACTCCACCAATCGTTTGACAATCGATAGCCCCAATCCAGTTCCCGAGACCAGCTGCGTTCTCTCACTGCGGTAAAAGGCTTCAAAAATATGGGGGAGATCCTGCGGATGAATCCCTACGCCGTAGTCACGCACGCTCAGGGTACAGGTGGTGGCATGCTGTTGCAGCTGCAGTTCAATCGGTGCAGAGGACGGGGAATACTTGAGCGCATTCTCCAAAAGATTGGTGAGAATCTGGCGGAAACTTCTGGGATCCATCCAGATCGAAAGGGGGGTGTGAGAAGACCAAAATCGAATGCGATAGCCTCCGCCATGGTTGAAGTCCAGGTCCTGGAGCAGATCCTGACAGGCTGGCACCAGATCCAGGGAAACACAGTCCAGGCGGTGATATCCAGACTCGGTCTGTCCCAAATTCACCACATCGGTCAATAGCTGGGACAGATGCACAGCCGCGGTCTGGATCCGGTGTAAATGCTGGATCTGTTTCTGCTCTGATAATTGGGATCGGTAGGATTCGAGAATTTCTGCAGAGGTAAGGATGGAAGTGAGAGGGGTGCGATATTCATGGCAGATTGTAGTGATGAAGCGCGACTTTAACTCGTTGAGCTCCCGTTCCTGTTGTAGAGCTTTTTGCAGTTCCAACTGCACCTGAGCTCGCTCCAGGGCATAGCGTATCGCCCGTAGCAGCAGGGAGCGATCCAGTTGATCTTTAATCACGTAGTCCTGGGCTCCCTGTCGCAGCGCCGCCAGACCCATCTCTTCATCCACCAGGCCCGTCAGAACCACAATCGGAACCTGGGGAGCCAGCCGTTGCAGATGTTGAACTGCCTCCAGCCCCTCGGCATCGGGGAGAGACAGATCCGCCAGAACCAGATCAACCCTCTGCTGCTGCAAGACTTGGATCCCTTGACGGAGAGAATCGACTACCAACAGGTGCCACTCATCTGGATCGTTTTCGAGCAAGGCAGGGATCAGATCGGCATCGGCAGGATTGTCTTCAATCAGGAGAAGATGAGATCCGGTCATTGCAGGGCAGCACACTCCGTGAGGGGGACAGGGGAACAGGGGTGCAGCGGTAGGGCCACATAGAAAGTGGCACCCTCTTGGGGTTGGGACTCCACCCAGATCCGACCCTGATGGCGGTCCACAATCTTTTTGCAGATGGCCAGCCCGATCCCTGTTCCACTGTACTCCCGTTGCGAGTGTAGCCGTTGAAAGATGACGAAAATGCGCTCTGCGTAGACGGGATCCAGGCCAATGCCATTATCACGCACGGCAAATCTCCATTCTCCAGACTGACAGGAGCCTGCTGGAGCAGCAACCCATTCTGCCCGGATTGACACTTGCGGGGGATCGGATCCGCGGTACTTGATGGCATTACTGATCAGATTTTGAAAGAGTTGTTCCAGCTGTCTGGGATCAGCCTCCAGGGTGGGCAAGGGGCCGACTTCAAGGGTGGCCTGACTCTCTTGAATGATCGAATCCAGATCTCGTATCACTCGTTTCAGCAACTGCTGACAATTGACAGGCTGCAGGTTGAGCTGCTGCCGACCCAGGCGAGAATAGCTGAGCAGATCCTGAATTAACTGCCGCATCCTGCTGGCGGCCTCCACCATGTGGGTGATGTACTTCTGGGCTCTGGCATCGAGCTGGTCCTGATAGTTGTGCTCCAGTAATTGGGTGTAGTTGATTACAGTGCGTAGCGGTTCCTGCAGATCATGGGAGGCCATAGAGGCAAATTGCTCCAGTTCACGGTTGGACTGCAGCACCTGATTCATCAATCGATCCCGTTCCTGTAGCATCTTTTCCAGAGCCGCCGTTCGGTCCTGGACCAAGCGATCCAGATGATCCCGTGCCTGCCGCAAAATGGCCTCCGCCTGCTTCTGTTCTGTAATATCCTGGGTAACCACCATCCCGGCAATCACCCCCTGCTTCTGATCACGAACTGGCAGGATCTGGGTCAGGTAATGTCGCCCCCGTAACGGCATTTCCAGGGTGGTAGAGATCCCCGCCAGTGCCCGTCGATAGGCGGATTCCAGATCAGGGAAAAGCTTGAGAGGGGGGCTTTCTGCAAGAGTATACCCCTCTAGATCGGCGGGAGAGAGCCCCATGGCGGCCATCCCCTGTCCGCGGGCAATCAGGTGGCGCAGCTGGGGATCGAAGAGATGAACCGATCCATTGGGAAAGTTTTCCACCAGGGTGCGATAACGGGTTTCACTGGCGTGCAGGGCATCCAGGGCCTGTTTCCGCTCCAGCAGAATACAGATCAGGCGACAACAGGAGGTGACCAGATCCTGGTCGTAGGGATGCAGCTCCTGAGGATGACGGTTGTGCAGCAAGACCAGACCCAGACACTGATCCTGGCCAGACAGTATCGGAAATACGCGACAGGTTTGAAACCCCAGGCTGGCGAGCAGCTTCTGATACGGGATCCAGGGGGGATCGGGTTGAGATTGCCAGGATACCCCGAAAGGCTCCTGAACTGGGGTACAGTTGCCGGACAAGCACTGGGACTGCAAACACTGGATCAGCTCTGCAGGCAGGCTGGGAGCAACCGCCATAGACAGATGGCCTTTGGCATCCAACAGCAGCGTGGCACAGAGCGCGGGGGAGCAAAGCAGCTCCAGGGTGTGCACCACCTGCTCCAGCACATCGAGAGTGGATTGATTACGGGCGATCATTTCTAAAATCGTCGCTTCCGAGGCCATCCATAGCTGACTGCGTTTGTAGCTGGTCATATCGTTCATCATGATCACCAGGCTGGCAGACTCCTGATCTGAGAACGGGGGCAGCAAAGCGGTGTTGAGCAGAACAGGAACCCGATCTCCTGATTTCCGCACCAGACTTGCCTCTCGACCAGGTTGATGGGGGCTGAGCAAGGTTGCGTCCAGGATTTGTTCCAAGAGATCCGCCGCCTCCGGTGGCCAGTAGGGATGGGGCAGATCTGTCCCTTCCAGTTCCTGATGGCTAAACCCCGTCATCTGGCACAGATGGGTATTGACAGCGAGCAATTTACCCTCTGAGTTAGCCAGGGCCACTGCAGCCGGGATGGCATCAATCAGGATCTGAAGTTGGCAGCAGGTGGAGGATGAGGCCTCTTGGGGAGCTGATCTCCCTGCCTTCAGATCGGGAGCAGGAAGCCGTAATAAATGGTCCGGTGTCACCAGACCTAACACATTGCCCTGACGATCCTCCAGTAGCAGACAGGGCAAAGGAGCCTGGTGTAATTTCTGCCAGAGTTGAGGAGCCGTCAGCGCAGCATTCACGGTCATCCGTGGCACCTGGGGTAAACCCAGATCCGCCAGACTGACCTGAGCAGGATCTTGAGCAGAGATCAGCGTCAATTGCAGAGCCGTTTGTGCCGTGAGCAGATGGTAGTCCGATCCCAGAACAACCAGGGCATACCCATCTCTGGCAACTGTTTTCAGCCCTTCCTGCAGAGGGGTATCTCCCGCCAGCAGACAGGGAGGAGATAGAGACAGATGATGCCAGGCCGGAAGATCAGGGGTCATTCCAGAGAACTGTGTGCAATAGTTTTAGACTGACCCAGGGGTTGCCGTTGAGACAATGGGGAATTAACGGGATTCAACCTCGGATCCTCGGGGAAAATCGCCAGCAACAGGTCAGGGAGCGTTAAGCTGCTGATCACTGTGTGTCCCCAGCGTCTATGCCCACCCCCATCATTGTCTGGCACCGTCGTGATCTGCGCCTGCATGACAACACGGCTCTTGCTCTTGCCGTTGAACGCAGCTCGCAGGTGATGCCTGTGTTCATTCTTGATCCGGCCATCCTGACCCGTCCAGACACTGCCCCAGCCCGGGTTCAGTACCTGCTGGAAGCTCTGGAGGATCTAAGCCAGGGGTATCAACGCATTGGTGGACGCCTGATCTTGCGGCATGGAGATCCTCTGCAGATCTTGCCCCAGCTAGTGCGCGCAGCGGGAGCAACCCAGGTGATCTGGAACCAGGATGTGGAGCCCTATGCCCAGGAACGGGATCAACGGGTGCAGCAGGCTCTGGAAGCAGAAGGGATCACCACCCAAGCCTGCCAGGATATGCTCCTGCACGGACCTGGTGAGATCCTGACTCAAGCGGGGGATATCTACTCGGTGTTTACGCCCTTCTGGCGCAACTGGTTCAGTCAGGTGAAAGCGGCTCCCTATCCGGTTCCCCAGCGCCTTGAAACCCCAGATCTGGACTCTTTGGCCATCCCCACCCTCCAGGATCTGGGCATGAGCTGTGACCAGGATCTCCCTGCTGCCGGAGAAAGTGTGGCCTTGCAGGAGCTGGATTACTTCTGTCTGGAGGGGCTGATCTTTAGCTACGACGAGCAACGCAATCTGCCTGCTGTGGAGGGAACCTCACGCTTAAGCCCCCATTTGCGGTGGGGCACCCTGGGGATCCGGCAGGTGTGGCAGACCACCTGTGATGCGGAGGCAGAGGTGCGCAGTGACGAGGCGGAGATCAGTCTTCGCACCTGGCGACAGGAGCTGTGCTGGCGAGAGTTTTATAAGCATGCCCTGGCGACCTGGCCCCATCTGGAAACCTCGCCCTACCGATCCGAGTTTCAGGATTTTGAGTGGGAGAACCACAAGGATCATTTTGCCGCCTGGTGTGACGGACGCACAGGCTATCCAATGGTGGATGCGGCCATGCGGCAGTTGAATCAGACGGGCTGGATGCACAACCGCTGTCGCATGATCGTGGCCAGTTTCCTCACCAAGGATCTGTTGATCGACTGGCGCTGGGGGGAGCGTTACTTTATGCAAAAGCTGGTGGATGGGGATCTGGCGGCCAATAATGGGGGCTGGCAGTGGAGCGCCAGTGTCGGTACTGATCCCAAGCCTCTGCGCATCTTTAATCCTGCAACTCAGGCGGCCAAGTTTGATCCAGAGGGGGAATATATTCGCCGCTATGTGCCAGAACTGGCGGGGTTAGAAACCAGGGCCCTGCTGGAGGTGGGAGGATCCAAAGTTGGTCAATGGGCAGCCCAGGAACGGTCCCAGTGCAACTATCCGCTACCGATCGTGGATCACAAGCGCCAGCAGCAGGTGTTTAAACAGCGTTACCAGGCCTGTCGCGGATCCTGACTCAGGAGGAATTAGAACCCTCGATCACCTCCCCCTGTTGATGCAGCTGATCCAGGACCATCTGGGAAGCGGGGGCACCGAGGTGGCGCTGACCCCAGTCAAACCAGGCCATTTCGGCAGCGGGTCGGATCTGAAAGTCATTCTTCATGCAGATGGATCCAGGCAAGCGCATCAATCATGACCATGAGTGGACGAGTACACAACTGCGGTGATCCGAATCAGCGCTGAAGGCAGAGCCAAGGCCCAGGTTTCCTCTTAAACTGGGGTGAGTCTCTGCAAAGATCAATACCCGCTACCCTTGTTCATGGATGCCTGCTGCTATGGTCTCGAGCCCACCTGCCATTACCCCGATTCAATCCCCCAATCAATCCATTACCCCAATCACCACAAGGACGAACGCCGCAGGTCATCTGGAAATCGGCGGATGTGACGTCCTGGATCTGGCTGCTCAGTTTGGCACCCCTCTTTACATCGTGGATGAAGCCACCCTGCGCCAATCCTGCCGTCTCTACCGTGAGACCCTGATCCAGACCTATCCAGCGCCTTCGCAAGTGCTTTACGCCACCAAAGCCTGGAACTGTATAGCCCTCTGTGCCCTGGTGCAACAGGAAGGGTTAGGGCTGGATGTGGCTTCCGGTGGAGAACTTTACACGGCTCTGCAGGCAGGAGCCCAGGGATCTGAGATCTATCTGCACGGCAATGCTAAATCGGATGCAGAACTGCAGCTGGCCGTGCAACAGGGGGTGACCATCGTTGCCAATGGTCTGGACGAATTACAGCGTCTGCAACAGCTGGCGACTCAAGATCCGGTGCGGGTGATGGTGCGGGTCAATCCGGGGATTGATGTGCATACCCATGAATACATTCGCACAGGCCAGGTGGATAGCAAATTTGGCGTGGGTCTGACCCAAGTTCAGGAGGTGTGGGATCTGCTGGTCAACTCTCCCCAACTCAACTTTGTGGGATTGCATGCTCACATTGGCTCCCAGATTTTTGACCTGCAGGGGCATCGGGATCTGGGGACTGTAATGGCGACCCTCTGGCAACAAACTCTGGATCGAGGATTGCAACCCAGTGAACTCAATGTTGGCGGTGGGCTGGGGGTCTGTCATACCCAGGCGGATGATCCTCCCTCCATTTCTGAGTGGGTGGAAGCCGTCAGTCAGGGGGTGCAGATGGCGTTTTCAGAGGCCAAGCTTCCCCTGCCCAAACTTCTCTGTGAGCCAGGACGTTCACTGATCGGTCCTACCACGATCACCGCTTACCGTGTAGAGGGATCAAAAACTATCCCAGCCACGCCTGAGCGACCCCAGGGCCGCACCTATTTAATGCTGGATGGGGGGATGTCTGATAATCCCCGTCCGATTACCTATCAGGCCCCCTATACGGCGATGGTGGCCAACCGACCCCAGGATCCTCCGACCCAGGAGGTAACGCTGGCGGGCAAACACTGTGAATCCGGGGATGTGATCATTCAGCAGGCCCGTCTACCGCAAGCGGAGCGGGGGGATGTGGTGGTGGTCTGTGCTACAGGTGCGTATAACTACAGTATGGCCTCCAATTACAACCGCTATCCTAGACCCGCAGCCGTACTTGTACGGGAAGGACAGGCCGCGGTGATCCTGCAGCGGGAAACCTATGCAGACCTGGTGCGTCAGGATGTGCTGCCTCCCCATTTGCAGACGGAGGTGTAACACCCCCTGATTCCAAACCCGGCATACACACAGGCAACGTAGAGGGGCAATCGCCCATGTTGGCGATGTTAAAGGCATTGTTAGCCGAGATTTCCCTGATCCAGATCATGGATGGGATCCTGCTGGTTTGCCTGGTGGGGCTGGCCCTTTACTGGACGCGGCGAACGCGGGTGGCAATTTTTCTGCGGGGGTTCCTGCTCCTCCTGCTCCTCTACCTGATCACGGAATCCCTACCTTTATTGCATCTGCTTCTGGATCGGCTGTTGATCGGAGCGGCGGTGGCCATGGGGATCCTGTTTCAGCCAGAATTGCGGGGCTTGCTGGAGTATCTGGGCCGAGGAGCCCTCCTGCATACCCTGATCGAGGATTACCAGCCTCTGGCGGATGGAGACACCCTGGACCAAGAGGACTATGTGGAGGAACTGGTGCAGGCCGTGCGGGAACTCTCCCAAAATCGCACCGGGGCTCTGATTGTGATTGAAATGAATGAGCCCATTGATCCACGTATTTTCACGGATAAGGGGGTGCAGCTGAATGCGCGTCTCTCCCGCGAGTTGCTACAAACAATTTTTCAGACCTCCACCCTGCTGCACGATGGGGCGGTGGTGCTACAGCAAAACCGGATCCGCTCTGCTGGCGTCATTCTGCCCGTCTCCGATCGGGTTGCTTCTCGTCAGTTGGGGACTCGGCATCGTGCGGCCATGGGGATCAGCGAACAAACCAAGTGTTTATGCGTGGTGATTTCGGAGGAAACTGGATCTATCTCCCTGGCGGAGGCAGGACGGTTGGAACGCCCATTGACGAGTAGTAGGTTAAGAGAGTTATTGATTGAGAAGCTACATCCTCCCCGACCGGTGAAGACGGACTCGGCTCTCGGTCGCTTCCAGCCCTCACAGATGTTGAACGTTCTGCAGCGGTTCTCCCGCAACTTGCCTACGCCCTTGCAAAAAATGATGTCGAAGGAATGACAGTCTCCTCCTCTCAGGTACTTGTGGCTCTCCCCGCCGATCTTGATCCTCAGCTGCTTCCGCACCATGTGGCAGTGATTATGGACGGCAATGGTCGTTGGGCTCAGCAACGGGGCTGGCCACGGATCATGGGTCACCGCCGTGGTGTGGACACCCTCAAGGATCTGCTGCGCTGCTGCAAAGACTGGGGCATCCCTCAGCTGACCGCCTATGCTTTTTCCACCGAAAATTGGGGGCGACCGCTGGAGGAGGTGGACTTTCTCATGGCCCTGTTTGAACGGGTGCTGCAGGGGGAGCGAGCTGAGCTAGTCCGGGAAGGGGTGCGGATCCGCTTTGTGGGGGCTCTGGAGTATTTGCCCCGATCGCTGCAGGCAGAAATTGATCAGGCCATGCGCGCCACCCAGCATAACCAGGCCATTGAATTTACAGTTGCCACCAACTACGGAGGACGACAGGAAATTGTGCATGCCTGTCAGCAATTAGCCCGGCAGGTACAGGCGGGAGAACTGGATCCAGACGACATCACCGAACATCTGTTTGCCCAGCACCTCTACACCTGTGGTTTGCGAGATCCAGACCTGCTGATCCGCACCAGTGGTGAACAGCGACTGAGCAATTACCTCCTCTGGCAAACGGCTTATACAGAGCAGTATTTCACCTCCACCTGCTGGCCAGACTTTGATCGGGAGGCCTTTCACCAGGCTCTACTGAATTACCAGGCACGGCAGCGGCGTTTTGGTAAGGTCTAGGGGGGTCTTTCCTCTGCCCCGTAGAATGTAAAGCAGCCTGTCCCCTTACCTGTGTCCCAAGGAGCCGCAACCGTGGAAGCTCGCTACAACCCTCAAGCCATCGAACCCCAATGGCAGCAGCGCTGGCAGGAACGGCAACAGGATCGAGCCCCGCACCTGCAGGAGGGAGCCCAGAAATTCTATGCCCTCTCCATGTTCCCCTACCCCTCCGGCAAGCTGCATATGGGGCATGTGCGCAACTACACGATCACGGATGTGGTGGCCCGCTTCAAGCGCATGAATGGCTTCCAGGTGCTGCACCCGATGGGTTGGGATGCCTTTGGTCTCCCCGCTGAGAACGCAGCGATTGCTCGGGGGATCCATCCTGCCAAGTGGACCTATAACAACATTGCCCAGATGCGGGATCAGTTACAACGGCTAGGCTTGTCCTACGACTGGGATCGGGAGGTGGCCACCTGTAGCCCTGATTATTACCGTTGGACGCAATGGATCTTTTTGCAGTTGCTGAAAGCGGGGCTGGCCTACCAGAAGGAAGCGGCAGTGAACTGGGATCCGGTGGATCAGACCGTGCTGGCCAATGAGCAGGTGGATGATCAGGGGCGGTCCTGGCGTTCAGGAGCCAAGGTGGAAAAACGGTTGCTCCGCCAGTGGTTTCTGCGCATTACCACCTATGCCGAGGAGCTTCTTCAGGATCTGAACCAGCTGCAGGGCTGGCCGGAACGGGTGCGGCTGATGCAGGAAAACTGGATCGGCAAGTCGGTGGGAGCCCAGGTGCTCTTCAAAACGGAGGCAGGAGCTGAGATCCCCATCTTTACCACCCGTCCCGATACCCTCTGGGGAGCCACCTTCATGGTGCTGTCGCCTGAGCATCCGCTGGTGCCGGATCTGATCACCGAAGAACAGGCGGATCTGATCAGGGCTTATCAGACGGAAGCCGCCAGTAAAAGTGAAATGGATCGCACCGCCGAGGATCGAGAAAAAACGGGGGTCTTCACGGGGAGCTATGCCATCAATCCGGTGAACCAGGAGGCGATCCCCATCTGGATTGCGGACTATGTGCTCATGGGGTATGGCACCGGGGCGATTATGGCGGTTCCGGCCCATGATCAACGGGACTTTGAATTTGCCCAGAAGTTTGGTCTGGAGATCAAGCAAGTGGTCTTCCCGGAGGGAGATGCTCTCAACACCATGATCCCTCTAACGGCAGCCTACACAGGATCCGGCATTCTCTTCAATTCAGGACCTCTTGATGGATTGGCGGTGAGTGCGGCCAAACCCAGGGTGATTGAGTTTCTGGAAAGCCAGGGGATCGGGACGGCTCAGACCACCTACCGCTTGCGCGACTGGTTGATCTCACGTCAGCGCTACTGGGGCTGTCCGATTCCGGTGATCCACTGCCCTGAGTGCGGTATTGTTCCTGTGCCCGACTCGGATCTGCCCGTGATCCTGCCGGAGGAGGTGGAATTTAGTGGACGGGGGCCCTCCCCTCTGGCCCAGCTGGAGTCATGGCGGCAGGTGACCTGTCCCACCTGTTCAGGATCTGCGCTGCGGGAAACCGATACGATGGACACCTTTATCGACTCCTCCTGGTATTTCCTGCGCTTTACGGATGCCCGCAATGATCAGGCCATCTTTGATCGGGATCAGGTCAACCGCTGGATGCCGGTGGATCAGTATGTGGGAGGGATCGAGCATGCCATTCTCCACCTGCTCTATTCCCGCTTTTTCACCAAGGCGCTGCGAGACTGTGGTCTGTTGCGGTTTGATGAACCCTTTCAGCGGCTGTTGACCCAGGGGATGGTGCAGGGCCTCACCTACTTCAATCCCAACAAAGGGGGCAATGATCGCTGGATTCCCGCACCCCAGGTGAACCCTGATGACCCCCGCGATCCGGAGACAGGCGAACCCCTGGAGGTCTGCTTTGCCACCATGTCCAAGTCCAAGGGCAACGGAGTGGATCCAGAGGATGTGCTGCGCAATTACGGGGCCGACACCGCTCGCATGTTTATTCTGTTCAAGGCCCCTCCCGAAAAAGATCTGGAGTGGGATGATGCGGATGTCGAGGGGCAATTCCGCTTCCTCAACCGCGTCTGGCGTACTGTGGCAGAGTTTACCCAGCACCCCAACTGGCAGGAGCATCTCAGCAAAGCGCAACAGCTGCAGCAGTCTTCTCTATCCCGTGCAGAAAAAGATCTGCGGCGCGCCATCCACACTGCGATCCAAGCCGTGACTGCCGACATTGAAGAGGGCTACCAGTTCAACACCGCCATCTCTGAGCTGATGAAGCTGAACAATGCCATGGCGGATGCCAACCTTCCCGATTCCCCTGTGTATGCCGAAGGGATCTGGACGCTGGTGCACCTGCTAGCCCCCTTTGCCCCGCACCTGGCGGAAGATCTGTGGTCGCATCTGGGGGGAGAAACCTCGATTCATGAACAGCACTGGCCTGGGTTTGAGTCTGAGGCCCTGGTGGCAGATGTGGTCACGATTGTCGTGCAGATCAATGGCAAAACCCGTGGCACCTTTGAGGCTCCAGCCGCATTAACCAAGGAAGAGCAGGAGGAACTGGCCCGTGCCTCTGACATTGCCCAGAAATATTTGGAGGGAGCCACGGTGCGCAAGGCGATTGTAGTGCCCAAGAAACTGGTGAACTTTGTAGTTTAGTCTGTTGAGTGTTTGAGGACGTGAGATGCTGGCGGTTGCTGAGGCTGAAACCCTGATCCTGGAGGCCGCTCAACCGCTGCAGGTGGAGTGGGTGGATCTCCCCCAGGCGCTCAACCGGGTGCTGGCAGCAGCGATCCACAGTCCAGTGGATATTCCGGCCCAGGCAACATCGAGTATGGATGGCTATGCCGTCCGTTCTCAGGATGTCCAGAATCCCCCCGTTGCTTTGCAGGTAGTGGAAACGGTTCCCGCCGGATCTATCCCTCAAAGAGCTTTATCTGGGGGAGAAGCTACCCGCCTGTACACCGGATCAATCCTGCCTCAGGGAGCCGATGCGATTGTCATCCAGGAAAATACTGAACGGCTTCAACCCGATCAAGTCCAGATTTTGCAAAGTGTTCCTCCCGATCAGTTTGTGCGCCAGGCGGGGCAGTACTGTCATCGGGGGCAGGAATTGCTATCCCCAGGGCTGAAATTAAGGGGACCTGAGATCGCAGTGCTGAGTGCAGTGCAGCGGTTTACGATCCCTGTTTTTCGCCAACCCAGGGTGGCCATTCTCTCCACAGGCAATGAGCTCGTTCCCCTCGATCACCCTCTCAAACCGGGCCAGATCGTGGATTCCAATCAGTATGGACTGAGTGCCCTGGTGCAGGCAGCGGGGGGGATCCCTATCCGGCAGGGGATCGCGGTGGATGATCCAGAGGTACTGCGCCAGTCCATTCAGCAAGCCTTGCAGGTTGCCGATGTGGTCCTCTCCACGGGAGGTGTTTCTGTGGGGGATTTTGATTTTGTGGAGTCGCTTCTGGAGGAGTTGGGAGGAAAGATTCACGTACGCAAGGTGGCGATCAAGCCAGGCAAGCCCCTCACGTTTGCTACCTTTCCCCGAGGCACCGGATCTCCAGCACTTTATTTTGGTCTGCCAGGCAACCCCGTTTCAGCGATGGTGACCTTCTGGCGATTTGTGCATCCAGCGTTGAATAAACTGCAGGGTCAGTCATCTCCCTGGGGCCCCCCTTTTGTCCAGGGGATCAGTGATCAGCCCCTCAGTTCGGACGGTCAGCGGGAGAGTTATCTCTGGGGCAGGCTGCACTGGTCGGAGGGAGTGGCGATCTTTACCCCGGTGAGCAACTATCATTCTGCCAACCTGGTGAATCTAGCGGGTTGTAATGCCCTGGCAGTTCTGGCTGTGGGGACTCAACAGATCCCCGTGGGTGCTCCTCTATCGATCATGCTGATCCCGTAGTAAAGAGAGTTGTTTCAATTCAAGCCTTCATCAGGAATGACCTATTTCCAGAAGTTGACTGAGGGCATTCACAGCCTGTCTCCAGCCACTCTCCATTGTTTCCAATATGATGTCTTCACGCTCTGGCATACCTAAAAATTCAAATCTGGTGCAAGCTTCGAATCCGTTTTCTAGCAGAACCTTGATCGTGACGGTGCCCAGACTATTCTGTTCATGGATTCAATCACCTAAATATACTGCTTCTAGGAACATGATGTCTGCTAACGATTGATTTTAGTAGAAATGTTTCTACTGATTCCTCTTGATCTTCGGGCAGATATGCTCAGGCAATCCATTCTTCACAGATGGGCATGCTGACTGCAGCTTAATCACTTTACGGTGATAGGAACCTACTTGATAATGGGAGGAGATCTCAAGGCGGGGCCGATCCGATGGAATGGTGGCAAACTTTACAGGAAACAGAACCGCTCAAAAATGAGCTACAGATCTCCTCTGAGGGATTGGAGAGTCTGGCACAGGATATGAACCGTTACGTTGGGCTAGAGGAGGATCTCCCTGCACAACTTATGCACTTTGTCATCGATGGTGAGAATGAAGCCGTTTTATCTTTACTGGCAGGGTCAACGAAAGAACTCAGCTACGAAAACAACAGATACAATTCGGCTTTCCTGAATCATCAGTGGACGACGGATCCTGGCTTTTATGCTCGACTGTTACAAGTTTATTGTTCAGAGCCAATTCAATGGGGAATAAAAATACACAACCCCTCAGATCCAGAAGAATGGGTTAGAGAAATCCTTAATATCTTGGGCCAAAGAGTGAATTTTCAGCAGGAAAACTATGTTTTTTCGGCATTTCTGTTCGATGAAATATTTATCTATGCTGGCCATACTCCAGGAAGATTTATTTCATATATTTATAGTCAGGATCCTCACCAGGGGTGGACAAGACTCACAAGCATTGCCCAACAACTAAATGACTTCTCAAGTTTATCATCTCAACATTCAGATAAAATCATTCAAGTACTCACAACTGGAAATACCTCCCAGAAAATCCATGCTTTAAGTGTATTGGAGGCTATAGATATTCCATTAGATTCTTTTGTGGATCCTATTTTGGATCTTTCAGTTGCTTCAGTAAAGACATTGCGAGAGTCCGCACAAAAGTTGCTGAGAAAAGATCCACCGCTGTTCCTTGATCTCTTAAAGGAGAAGGTCAAGACCTCAAAAGTTAGCGAAAGATATTACTTGCCCCAGATCTTTTGGGATCTTCAAGGGGAAGAAAGTATCCCGTATTTAGAGGATTGGTTATCGAATGAGCAGGCAGCAAAAGTCCAGAGTGCATTGGAACAAGTACTGTTGGGTAGTCACTTAACTCCAGAAGAAGGTCCTGATCTATTACAGCTGCCCGAGCTACCTGAAATCAAGCTCAATAATCCTCTGCACCCTGAGATTATGCCACTGCTTGAAAATCTTATAAATATTTGCAATCAGGCTGCACCTAAACTTCTGGAAAAACTAGTGGATCGAATCCTTAAGGATCGAAATAGTGGGCGTTTATATTATCGATGGCAATGGGATCTGAGGAAATATCTGGAGGATATCACTGTCGAGAAACTGGTTGCAATGTTTACCAGTTCTCAAGTTTCAGAAACAGATCTAAAAGAAGCATTCTACACTGAACTAGCACCCTTTGCACAGCCTCACTCTGTTTCTTGCGTTGTAAAAATTGTGCAGGAAGGATCTCTTGAAGATTGTATTACACTCAGAAACTCTATTCATTTTTCTGAAGAGCGAATCTTCCAGAAAGAACTTAACCAGATTCTTGATCATCCCCACGTTACCCTGCTCCAGACCCTCAGGCTTTTAGCGGTATTTAGCTCAAATTACTATCACTCATTTTATAGCTCGAACTGGATTGGAAGTCCCAATATTGTGAAGTTCTTTAGACATCATCCTCAGACTCAGGGCTTGCGGGAATTAGAACAGACATTAATAGTCTGGGCAAAAGACACATCAACCTCACCTCAGACCTTTCTTCATTCTAGATATCTTATCGATCAACTCTTTTCCTTTTGGTCTGATGATCAGATCTGGCCTTATTTTGCAGAAAATCTTTCAGATATAGAAAAGGCAATAGAAGATGGCAATCATGAGAATGTCTTACGGATCCTGACACTCTTCCCTACCCCACCTCCAACTCTGGTGAATTCATTGTGGAAGATTGCCCTCGGATCTCGTGCAACTCATCGCCGCATGGCTCAGTCTGTACTCAACAAGCTGCCGGATGTTTTTGATCGGGTGGTTAAACTGCTGCAGGATAACCGTGCAGAGATGCGAGCCATCGCAGCAGAGTGGTTAATCGATCTGCAGGCCAGTTCTGCTGTTCCAGCACTTAAAACTGCGTTGAAGAAAGAAAAGAATGATGCTGCTAAGGATAAGATGCTACGTGCATTGTCAAAGTTAGGAGCTTCTGTCGAGGAATTCCTAGATCGCAAAAACCTGGCCAAAGAAGCTGAGAGAGAGTTAAAAAAGGAGATCCCATCAGCTTTAAAGTGGTTCCCATTTGCAGCATTACCAGCTGTGCCCTGGGCTGATACACAAGCACAGGTAGATCCTCCTATCCTCAAGTGGTTTATCCTGCAGTCCTATAAACAGAAGAAAGTTGAGCCTGGTCCGATCCTGTGCCGCTATGTCGAGCAGTTTGCTCGGGAGGAGGGAGAAAACCTCGGTCAGTTTATTCTGGAAAGCTGGATGACTCAGGACACTCTGCCCAGATACACACCTCAAGAAGCGGATGATCTAGCTCAACAGAGGGCTCAACAGGAATACATTTACTATCAGCAACAGATTCGGCATCTACAAACCTTTGTGCAATCTCCCCAATTGCCCCTACATCTGAGTCAAAGAATGTCACCCCAGCAGGTGCAACAGTGGCAACAGCAACACATGCAAATAACTCAACAACAACTGCAGGAATTTCAGAAGATCACCCCGGAGCAACTCTACAGAAATCACTACAGTAGCATCCTGCGGGAGTGTAAAGGGAGTGCTGTTTCAGAAAAAGGGATCCTGGCTCTCGCGGCCTGTTGTTGTGGATCAGCTGCGGTGCCGCTGATTGAGAACTACCTGAAGACCTGGTTTGGCAATCGGGCTGCTCAATGCAAAGCCCTGCTGGAAGTGCTCAGCTGGATCGAGGATTATAGCGCAGTTCAACTCCTCCTCTCCGTTGCCAGTCGCTTTCGCACCAAAGGGATCCAGAAGGATGCTGAGCTGCGCGTCAATCAGTTGGCAGAACGGAAGGGTTGGAGCCTGGAGGAATTAGCGGATCGGACCATTCCCACCGCTGGCTTTGATCCTTCAGGACAGGTGATTCTGGATTACGGGGAACGACAATTTCAGGTGCAGCTGCAGCCCACACTGGAGATGATCATCACTGATCCCTCCGGCAAAGTGATCAAGTCGTTACCCAATCCCCGCAAATCTGAAGATCCAGAGCTGGTCAAAGCCGCCAAGAAGCAACTCAGCGACACTCGCAAGCAGTTGAAGCAGGTCCTGCAATTACAGAAGGAGCGGCTCTACGAAGCGATGTGTACCCAGCGATCCTGGCCGTTCCCAGACTGGGAAATCTTCCTCCTCAAGCATCCGATCCTGGGTCATTACTGTCAGCGCCTGATCTGGGCGGCTTATCAGGAAGATCAGTTGCTCTGTCTCTTTCGCCCACTTGAGGATGGATCTTTAACGGATGTGGCGGACAATCCCCTCACCATTGATCCCAGCGCAATGATTAAATTGGCTCACACCTGTACGGTTTTACCTGAAGATGCTACCGCCTGGCGAGAACATCTCAGTGATTATGAAGTGGATCCTCTCTTTCCTCAGTTTGGGCCGGGCACCCCAGATCTGGCCACGGGTGAGCATGCAGATGAAACTGAGATCAAGTCGTTTGAGGGCTATATTCTGGAAGCTTTCCAGCTGCGTGGGGTTCTGACCAAGCTGGGTTATAGTCGGGCGACCACGGAGGATGGAGGATACTTTTATGCTTACAAGAAAAGCTTTTCCGGGTTGGGAATTGAAGCCGTGATTAACTTTACAGGCAATTATTTGCCGGAGGAAAATCACACGGTTGCCCTCACCACTTTATTCTTCCAAAGGATCATGGAGCGGGAGTCTTACTTCAATCCCCCTCAGCTCCCCTTGAAAGCAGTACCACCTGTTCTATTGCAGGAAGTGTGGAATGACATGCAAAGAGCTGCAGCTCAGGGATCTGGTTATGATCCAGAGTGGCAATCCAAAGTTGACTATTAGGCCGTCCATGCCTTATTCGCAAATCAATCAGCTGACTCTAGCCAGTAGCGAATTAGGTTCAATCCGCCGCGACGATCACCCTGTAGTTATCGTGATGAATATCAGTATTATTGGTTAGCCATAGGGTACGCCGATCCGCACTGAGCACAAAACGATCCGATTGGCATCCATCGACAATATTGACGCCTGGGAAATGGCGCGAGTAGTGTTCACAATAGTCGACTCCCGGTAACCCCAGCTCAGCATCACTGGTCCGTAGATTAGCGTTTCTCCCAAACCCTGCACGCATCACCACACCCAGAACCGGCTGTTTAAAAGTGATCTGACCCGAAACCTGGTACTGACCAATACAGTTCAGGTATCTGCGCAGGTTGAAGGTATCGTTATAGGTTTGATTATCGTAGTGGAAGTAGTAAGAGTCAACGCGGGTGCCAGCAGGGATAACCCCAGGATTCAAGGCTTCCCAGGTCTGCTGATCTTCTGGAATGGTATCGGGAAAGTAGTCGCCTGGTTGGGATAGATCCACGTTCAGATCACCTGCCAGCGTGTGGTTTTGTTTTTCTGCAAACACGAAGAGATCAGAGTCGCTCACCAGTGCGCCGAGTTCAACCGATGCGGGTGGCTGGTTAAGGTAAGCAATGTCTCCCTCAATACTCTGGATGCGCCCATGATCGATGGTAAATCCATCGGAAGACCCAAGACCATTCTGGCTATCTTGAGGTGATGCTGCCGTCAATTCGGTAGAGAAGGTTGATAAGGTGTTTACCGCTTCAGTAGGAGACTCAACCGTTAAGGGTGGTGTAGCGGAGCACCCTAGGATCAGAAGCACACATGCAACAAGAGATAGCATTTGCACATAGAGACCACTGGATTGAGGCAATCGGTGCATGTTGCTCTCCCTGAGGTAAAGAACAGATCACTTACTAATCAAGCACCAACTCAAATGGAGTGCAACAGGATTTGATAGACCCTCTGACCCAGTTTTACCCATAATCCCTACCGCTAAAAAACATGCCCAAAAGATCGAGTGAGGATCCTCTGAGCATGTTGGATTCACAGCTAGAAGGTTTTGGGTCTGGCTGTCGTGTTTAGTGCATCACCAGCTTGACGTTGGCATTCTGCAGACCAGGGCGCTTGACTTCCGCCAGGGTCTTGTTCACGGCATACTTCTGGTTGATGGAGTTGATCAACTCGGTCTGGTTGTGCTTCTTGGCAACGCCCCACAGATCCGCAATCAGATCAAACGATCCATCGGGATTCTTGGACCAGCCCAGATCATAATCGCCATCCAGGATAGCGACGATATCAGAACGAACGCGCTGACCGTTGTAGCCACGCACATCAGCATTCTGCTTCACGTTGAAGCCCAGGTCACGCAGAGACTGCTGCAGAATCTGTGCATCAGTGATTTTTGTACGTAGGGTGCTAAAATGAGACATGATGTTTCTCTCCTGTGTATGGGTTAGGAACAGCGACTGTAGGCCAGGTTTCTAGATGATCAGGGACTGTCAGAGCAAGCTTCTGGCGGGAAGTTCACTTTGGCCCTTGATTGTCTAGAACTCCAACCGTTGGTACTCAGCCACAGATGCTGCTGCAGGCCGAGCCCTCCGTTGGGCCCACTCCCTCAACGCTGCCACCTGCTCGGTCATGGTGCGGGACAGCGGTTGAGTTGCTTTCGTTGCCGCCAAAATGTCCAGCTGGGTAAACTCGCGTTGCTGGGCAAAGGATTCGTACATCGCGGCAATCAAGGCTTGTTCGATCTCTGCACCTGAAAAGCCATCACAGGCTGCGGCCAATTGCGCCAGATCAAACCGGGCAATATCGTTGCGGCGCTTCTTCAGGTGGATTCGGAAGATTTCTTTACGCTCGACAGCGTTGGGCAGATCAACAAAAAAGATTTCATCGAACCGCCCTTTGCGCAGGAATTCACCAGGGAGCTTCTCAATCCGGTTGGCGGTGGCCATGACGAATACCGGAGATTGCTTTTCCTGCATCCAGGTGAGAAAAGAGCCAAAAATCCGACTGGAGGTCCCCCCATCGGAGTCACTGGATCCAGCAGATCCGGCAAAGGCTTTGTCCAGCTCATCAATAAACAGGATCACGGGGGAAAGGGACTCTGCCGTGCGCAAGGCAGCTCGCAGATTAGCCTCAGATTTACCCACGGTCGAGCCGTCATACACACGACCCATGTCCAGGCGCAGCAGGGGCAGTCCCCAGAGGCGAGCCGTTGTTTTGGCGATCAGGGATTTTCCACACCCGGGCACCCCCAGGATCAGCATCCCCTTAGGCTGGGGTAAACCGTAGGCACGCGCTTTTTCGGTAAAGGCTTCGGAGCGTTGCAGCAGCCAGCGCTTCAGCTCCTCCAGTCCGCCCACATCGTGGATCGTTTCTGTCTCTTCGATATACTCCAATATGCCGTTGCGCCGGATCAGCTGCTTCTTCTCAGAAAGGACAACATCCACCTCCGATTCAGTCAGGCGGCCTTCCTTCACAACCGCCTTGCGGTAGACCTTTTCGGCTTCATCCAGGGTTAGACCCAGAGCCGCCTTGACCAGTTTCTCGCGTGCCTCAGGGGTAAGGGATTTGTGGGAGCGGGACATTTGTTCCAGTTGCCGTGCCAGCACCCGATCCAGTTCTTTCATTTCCGGTAAGGGAAACTCCACCACCACCACATCTTTTTCCAGCTCAACCGGAACCACCTGAACCGGAGACATGAGAATGATCGTTTTCTGGGTACCCTTCAGGGTGGCAATCGCATCCCGTAGCCAGCGCTTCACCTCTGTGTTGTCCAGAAAATCATGCAGATCCTTGAAGACAAAGAGGCCAGGCTCCCGTTGCTCGATCACCCACTGCAGCGCAGGCTGGGGAGATTGGGTATTATGCTGAGTGATGCTGCGGGCGTTGCCATACTCTACAATGCCGTGGGTCACGGTCCATGCAAATAGGCGTCTTTGCAGCTTGGGTCCTTTGGCGATCTTGGCCAGCTCAGCCTCTGCCCGATCTTCTTCAGGGGTCAGCAGATAGACCAGAGGGTATTGAGCTTGGATCAGGACTTCTAGCTCTCGCATGGCAGGGGTCCGGGGTAGCATCAGTGGGCCAGCGCTCAGGAATCTAGCGCAACTCAGTTAACAGGGAACTAATTCATCCTCGCGAGGGTGCTCCTCCTGAACTTCACTCGTCGAAGTTGGCCAGTCGGAGTGGCTAAACTCAGCGGCAGAGTCATCCAGAACAGCCCGTTCAAAGGCTTGAGAAGGTAAGGAGGCCAGCTCCCCATCCTTGAGAATCAGGGGGTGAGAACAGGCAGGGCAGTGATGGACCTGATAAGCCTTGCCCAGCTTGCCCTCAATCAGATCAGAGTGGGCCAGGTAGAAATGCAAAGCCTTTTCTGCCATCACCGACATCGGCTCCATATCCACAGCAGCCCTGATTTTGAGATTGCGGTGTAACTCAGGCGACAGATAGAGCGTTACCTTTTGCTTGCTCTCAGAGGACTGCGTTTGCCCTTGCTCTGACCGATGGCTCATGACGACTTGTAGTTTCCGAATATGGTGACAAGCATAGCTGCCCAGACAGGATGACGGCAAATCCGCAACAGAAGTTTACATTGATTTATCCCGAAGGCTGGGATGCCGTTGGGGCTTTGCTAGCGAGAATGATCCGCTTGGCATCCTCTAGGGAGAGCAGGCTATGGGCGCCTTGATGGGGAATACCTAGTTGCTCACAGAGGAGCAGCACCGACTCCAGATTAAGTTGATAGTCTTCAGCCAGTTCGGCAATGGAAAGATCGGCGAACCCCATGGGCCTTTACCTGGGCAACGTCGTTCATCTTCTAGCCTGTCCACCCCCAGATCAGCCACTGATATTACAGGAGATGAAGTTAAGAGACGGGCGAGGAGGCGCGAGAGGAGGTGGGGGATTCGGAAACCGCCTGCACAGGGGGGCGCGTCACCTTCACCCGATCCAGGCGTGGCCCTTCCATCTTGATCACCTGAAACTCCAGCTCCTGGTAGGTCAATTTCTCACCCACTTTGGGGATGCGCTGCAACTGATAGATTAAGAAGCCCCCCAGCGTCTGGTAGTCATCGTGAATGGGCAATTCCAGATCCACTTTTTCCTGCAGTTCTTCAATGCTCATCTGGGCCTGGATCAGGAGGGTGTGCTCGTCCACCACCTGAATATCCGGTTCTTCATCCCCTTCTTCAGAGTCATCCGAGAGGGTGCCGACGATTTCTTCCACAATATCTTTGATCGTAATCAGACCCGCGGTGCCCCCAAATTCATCCACCACGATCACCATGGCCCGGTGATGTTGTTGCATTTCCGGCAGCAGTTCGGCAATCAGTTTGTTCTCATGCACAAAGAGGGCCTTACGCACCACCGAGGCAATCTCGCTATCCAGGTGCAGACTGTTTTTGGCCAGTTCCCCCACCAGATCTTTAATATGGATCAGGCCGACGATGTCATCCAGGGACTTGCCAAACACGGGATAGCGAGAGTAGCCGGATTCTGCCACTTCCAGAAGCACATCCCGCACCTGCGCAGAACTCGCCACAGCAGCAATACTGGTGCGCGGGACCATCACCTCACTGGCCACGGTTTCCCCAAACTCAAAGACATTGGCCAGCAGCTCTCTTTCCTCCTCTTCAATCCCACCAGACTCGACTGAGGAAGCGATCACCAGCTGCAGTTCTTCTGCGGTCATGGTGCTGTATAGAGACGCCGGATCCGGATCGGGCCCCCCCAGCAAACGCAGGAGGAGACGGGAAGAGTAGCGAGGCACTTCCACAAAAGGCTTGAGCAGACGACTGACAAAGTGGTTGAGCCAGGCCAGTTTGAGGGAAATGGACTCGGCATAGACAATCGCCAGCGTTTTGGGGAGGAGTTCTCCCAGCACGATCTGCAGATAGGTGAGCAGAATAAAGGTGAGAACCAGCGCAATCGATTCCAGAATGCGGTCATCAAAGGGCAGGGGTGCCAGTCCAGCCTGCAGAAGATGGGCCACCTGAGTCGCCCCGATCCAGCCCAGCAGCACACTGGCCACAGTGATCCCCAATTGAGTGGTGGAAAGGGCCTGCTCCAGTTCTTCCTGTGCCTGTTTGACCAGGGCGGCCTGACGGTTGCCTTCACTGGCCAGTTGGGTCATGCGAGAGCGGCGGGCAGAGACGAGCGAAAATTCAACAGCCACAAAAAAGGCGTTGACCGCCAGGAGCCCGACCACCCAGAGAAGACTGCTCCAGTCACCTCCACCCACAACAGATCCGGAGGATGCAGCTTGCGCTGCCAAAGGTATAGGAGGGTCGTCCATCAGAACATGCACAAAGGGAGATGACGGATAGATTGCATTTTAGCCCACTGCACTTGAGCAATTGGTTCCCTGGGTCAAAAAAGACTGGCGTTGGGTGGGGATCCTGTGACTTTGACCCAGGAGGAGGACAGTCGGAGCCTAGACAGGCTTGATATATATATCAAATCAGTGGTAGCAATATAGTAAATTTAGTCAGGAATTTGTTTTTTACTGTGAGTTTTTCGCATCCGCTTCCTCTGAGTGTTCCTGCTGTGGAGCCGTGGGTTTGTCCGCTGCCGCTCCTCGCCAGTTGGGTCAGTGCTGGATTCCCTTCGCCTGCCGATGATCACATTGAAACGCAGCTGGATCTGAATCGCTATCTGATCAAACATCCGGCGGCCACGTTCTTTATGCGGGTTGCGGGAGATTCCATGCAAGGGGTGGGTATCCATTCGGGGGATCTCCTGGTGGTGGATCGCTCTCTTGACCCCGGCGATGGCTCGGTGGTGGTGGCGGTGGTGAATGGGGAGTTAACGGTGAAGATCCTCCGCCGCAGTCCGCAGATCCTGGCTTTGCAAGCAGCCAATTGCAACTATCCCATGCTGGTAATTCAGGATCCTATGGATTTTCAGGTGTGGGGGGTGGTGACAGCAGCGATTCACCATGTCTAGAAAGCACACTCGCCATATAGCGTTGGTGGATTGCAACAACTTTTATGTCAGCTGTGAACGGGTTTTTGATCCAGGGTTGGAAGGGTGTCCTGTGGTCGTCTTATCCAACAATGATGGCTGTATCATTGCCCGTTCTGCAGAGGTAAAAGCCCTGGGGATCCCGATGGGGGCTCCATTTTTTAAGGTGCGGCAGGTGCTGGATCGGGAGGGGGTGCGAGTGTTCTCGTCGAACTATGTCCTCTATGGAGATATGTCGGCGCGGGTGATGCAGACACTGGCATTGCGGGCAGAACTGGAGGTGTATTCCATCGATGAAGCCTTTCTCGATCTGAGCGGTTGTCAGAATCTGGCCCAGATGGCCCAGGAGATCCGCAGGATGGTGAAACAGTGGACGGGGATCCCAATTTCCATTGGCATTGGACCAACCAAAACCCTGGCCAAAATTGCCAATAAGCGGGCGAAGCACTTGCCGGACGGGATCTTTGATCTCACCACCCAGGATGTGGATCCACTGCTGGCCTCTTTGCCTCCGGAGGATATCTGGGGGATTGGCCGCCGCTGGAGTCGCCGCCTGCAGGCATTGGGCATTCACAGGGCTCTGGATCTGAAGCAGGCACGTCCGGAGTTGATCCGGCAGCAGCTGGGGGTGGTGGGGCAGCGGATTGTCCTAGAGCTGAATGGGATCGCCTGTTTACCCCTGGAGTTCTGTCCGCAACCCAAGCAAATGATCACGGTGTCTCGTAGTTTTGGCACTTCGGTGGCAACCCTGGTGGAAGTCCGGGAGGCCGTGGCCACCTTTCTCTGTCGAGCAGCAGAAAAGCTCCGGCGTCAGGATCTGGCCGCCCAGGCGGTCACGGTGTTCCTGCAGACCAATCGTTTTGTCGATCCAGATTCTTACCAGTCCGCCACCTTTTCCCTGTTTGTGGCCAGTGCCGACAGCCGTGAACTCCTCCACTGGGCGCTGCGGCTCACGGAAAGTCTCTACGTCAAGGGGAAGCACTACAAGAAGGCTGGGGTGATGCTGCTGGATCTGGTGCCCGCGGCTCAGGTGCAGATGGGGCTGTGGGGAAAGGGAGATTCGACTCGCTCCAGAAGTTTAATGCGGGTGCTGGATCGGATCAATCAGTCCATGGGCCGGGAGACGATCCGCTATGCCGTGACGGGATTGGATCGGAGATGGGAACCCCAGGCGAAGTATGGCTCTCCCCGCTACACCACCCAATGGCGGGAGTTACCGATTGTTCATGCGACATATAGCAGTAGTCAAGGCGCATAGGACGTAGGCCGTTCATTCACCACCTGATCAGCGTTAAAGTCAACAGGATGGGTAAAAGATCATGAGACCACCAGCGCTTCAGGGACAGGGGAGATCTCAGCTTGGTCACAGAGGTGGGGATGCAACCGGATAAAGCGGGAAAACTCTTGAACCAGTTGAGGATCTCGCCAGCCATTCTTCGTTTCCTGAGCCAGCACTTGCAGAGCGGTTGCTGGAGCGTAAGCCTGTTTGTAGGGACGTTCGGAGGTGAGCGCATCAAAAATATCAATTACCTGAAAGATCCGCGCCAGTAAAGGAATTGCCTCCCCCACCAGCTGATCCGGATAGCCAGAGCCATCCCAGCGCTCATGATGATGGCGAATGATGGGTAATACATCCTGCATGGTGCGCAATCCCTGACAGATAGA
Source organism: uncultured bacterium (assembly GCA_964392245.1). Lineage (GTDB taxonomy): Bacteria > Cyanobacteriota > Cyanobacteriia > Thermostichales > Thermostichaceae > JAAUUJ01. Next base: position 125,119 of record CAYMOX010000001.1, on the reverse strand, counting down.
TTCCCCGATCAGAACATGGGATTTCATGATCTCCCATTCTTCTGGAGTATGACGGGTGCGTTTTCCTAAAACGGCATCGGGAATGCCAACCTTGCCAATATCATGCAGATAAGCCCCCCAGCGCAGCGCCTTGATCTCCCGGCGGCTGAGGCCCAGATGGAGTCCAAACGCCTTCCCTAAATGCTCTAGCCGTTCACAGTGATCCCCTGTAGTCGGATCGCGGCTCTCAATTGAGCGGGCAATGGCAAAGAGCACCTGGGCCGCATGATCGAGGTCTTCATTCAGGTGCTTTTGGTAGATCAGGGAGCGCACCCGGGCTAACAATTCCACCGGATCAAAAGGCTTGGGAATAAAGTCATCCGCGCCTGCCTCAATCCCCTGCAGGAGACTGTCACGATCCCGTAGCGAGGTGATCAGAACGATGGGAATCAGTCGGGTGAGCTCATTTCCCTTCAGCTGCTGACAGACCTGAAAGCCACTGACATCGGGCATCAATACATCCAGCAGGATCAGATCAGGCTGTAGAGTTTGCATCAGGTGGAGAGCGTCCTGACCCGAAGTGGCGGTGGTCACGTTGTAGCCTGCTGCTTGCAACAGTTGGCTAATGTACCCACGACTGCTCGGCTGATCATCCACGACGAGAACGTGATCCTGCGTGCTCGACAGGGCCACCAGCGGGTGGACAGAAGGTGTTAGGGTTAAAAAGTCTGTCTGGGTTGAGCGTAACAAGGTCATCACTCACGAGGGAACAGGGAACTGACTATCACCTCATCCACACCCCTCACAAGTCCACGACGCAAGGGAGCAAAACTCCAAAGGCATCGTATCCTACTCCCACAAACTGCGGCTCAAACCCGGCGAGTAATCTTCAGGCCGTGGGTATCGGTGCCACAGGTCCGGTAGAGGCCATACTCAGCAGCAAAGATCTCAGCCGCTGCGGTCTGCACAGGACTGGGCTGCCAGGGATCCGGATTTTTGTAGGAATAGTACACCTCCAGGCCATCAATCCCCAGAGCAACGACCGCTGCCACCAGATCCTCCGCCTCGCGAGCGTAGCGAAAGGGATGGGCCAGGACCGCCAACCCCTCGGCCTGATGGAGAGCAGCAATGACATCAGCAGCACTGGCATTGGAAACAGCCTCTCCCCGCAAAAAAGGCTGAAGAACCGAGGCTTCTGGATCAAAGGCATAGCCTAGAATATGCACCTCACACCCCAGCAGGTGAGCGGTGATCTCCACCCCTGACCACAGTTGCAGGTGGTGTCGATCCTCAACACAGGCCTGAGCTGCTGCAAAAGCCTCGACACTGTGGTGGTCGGTAATCGCCAGCCCTTTCAGTCCCAGCTCCACGGCTTGTTTAACCAGGTCTTCAGGGCTGAGTTGCCCATCCGAGAAGTAGGTATGCAGGTGAAAGTTGTACTCACGAGGACAACTGTGGGGGCCAATCTGACTCCAGACCTGCTGCAGATCCTGCTGCCGGAGTTGGGGGCTCTCAAGTTGAAGCTGTGCCATCGTACCCACGAAAAAACAAGGGAAAGCTAACTTTTATGAAGCACACCTGTCCATCATAGACACAGGATCCCAAAATCACCATGTTTGGGGGATAACATCTGTGATGGCTAAGGATAAGTTAGCTCTATCTCGCTTGGGCAACCGTGGGAAAAGGGAAGCAGGGATCAGGCTGCCAGAATATCAGACGCAGCCTTGGTGCTGGCCCCAGGGGTAAAGTCACTGTAGCCCAGAGTCTGCAGCACCGATTCTAGAACGGCCAGGGTCATGAGAATATCACGGCCACTGACAAAGCCCATATGGCCAATGCGGAAGATCTTGCCCTTGAGATGATCCTGACCTGCCGCCAGAGAGATATCAAACTGTTTAGACATCAAGCTGCGGATCGCATCAGCATCCATCTCTGCAGGCGCATACACCCCGGTCACCGTATCGCTGGCAGCAGTCTCGGGATGCACGAACAGCTTCAGGCCCAATGCCTTCACTCCTGCCCGCGTGGCCGCTCCCAGACGAGCATGACGCTCAAAAATCGCTGTTAACCCTTCCTGCTGCATCATCTGCAACGTTGTGCGCAACCCATAGATCAGATTCACGGCAGGGGTGAACGGTGTGTTGCCATGGGCCAGCTCTTTGTGGGCCATCCGGAAATCCCAGTAGAACTTGGGCATGGTAGACCGTTCTGCTGCCGCCAGCGCACGTGGACTCACCGCCACAAATCCCAGACCAGGGGGCAGCATATAAGCTTTCTGTGATCCAGAAGCCACTACATCCAGGCCCCACTCATCCATCGGCACAGGCATCGCCCCCACACTGGTGACTCCATCTACGATCACCAGCGCTTCTCCGTGCTCCCGAGCCAGCTGGGCAATGGCCTGAATATCATTGACCACCGTAGTAGACGTTTCGCTGTGGGTAAGGATCACCGCCTTGATCGTCTTCTTGGTGTCGGCAGCCAGACGATCCCGAAAGACTTCGACTGGATAGGGAACGCCCCAATCGGATTCGATCCGCTCACACTCCAGCCCAAACGCCTTGGACATTTTGGCCCAGCGGTCTCCAAACTTGCCGTTTACACCACAGAGAACCCGATCGCCGGGGCTGAGGACATTGACGATCCCCGCTTCCATGGCCCCGGTGCCACTGGCCGTCAGCACATAGACATCAGAGGTGGTCTGGTGCAGCCAGCGCAGCGCCTCAGATACCTCGTTGAGAATAGCGGTAAAATCCTTGCTGCGGTGACCCATGGGAGCTTGTGCCATCGCCAGCAATGCACTCTCAGGGACAGGTGTGGGTCCCGGCAACATCAACATCAATTTATCTTTCATGCCTACCCTCGTCCTGTTCAGAATTCTAAGGTGGCGGCCAGATTTGAACTGGCGAATGGGGGCTTTGCAGGCCCCTGCCTTACCGCTTGGCTACGCCACCAGACCGCCGTCAAGCTTCTAGATATCTTAGCAGCTCCACTCCCCTGCCTTGCCAGAGGGACACAACTTTCTCCCCTAGCTCTGGGAAAGCCGCTCCACCGCTGCCCCGTGCAAAAGTTGATGGGCTTCGCGCAGCAGATCCGGGATCTCATCCCGAAAAGGACTGGCCTGCAAGCAGGATCGCAACCGCTGGGCGTCAATCTGTTCTGCCTTCTCACCAGGAAACCAGTGACTGCCCTTACCCAGGAGGTTGTAACGGTTCTGGGAGTAATCCAACATGTCGTAGGCCAGCACCAGGTTGCGCAGCCACAGGATCACCGGGATGTTCACCTGACCGGGGGTGTCCCAGTAGCTGGGTAGACCCTGCCGCCACTGCTTGGCATAGGATTCCCCCACCGCCTCCGCCAGAGCTGTTTCCAGACGGATCAGAATCGGGGACAGAAGCCTATCAGCCTGGTCCAGCAAGGCCAGAGCCTGGAGGTGCTCCGCAAAATCACTGGGGCGGGCAGCACCAATGCTGAGGGTGTGCACCTGCGGATGCGACAGGCAAAATAGATCATTGAAGACCATGGGGCTCAGGGGACGGCAGAGATCCACCAGCCGGTCAGGGGGCTGATATAGCTTGCCTCCCTTGTCTGAAGGGCTGATGATAAACACCCCCATATCTTGATCCGCCGCCGCCTGAATCGCAGGCCAGTTCTCCTGGTTGATGTAGTACCAGTGCAGGTTGACGTAATCAAACTGATCCGACTGAATTGCCGCCAGGATCACCTCCAGAGGTCCATGGGTGGAGAAGCCCACATGGCGCACCCGTCCCTCCTGAACCAGTTGCCGAGCCGCTGCCGCACAGCCCTGGGGTCCCAAACTCTGCTGCAGATGCTCAAAGGTATTAATGCCATGCAGACTGAGCAGGTCGACAAAGTCCAGCTGCAGATAGGCAAAGGACTGGTCCACTTTTCGCAGGAATTCAGTCACATCGGCAGCCGGGGCAACCTTAGTCTGCACAATTACAGACTCTCGGGGCAGGCGAGGCAGAATCTGGCCCAGCTGCATCTCAGAGGATCCGTACCCTCGTGCCGTTTCAATATGGTTAATCCCCAGGTCCAGGGCCTGGCGAATGGTGGCTTCCAGATTGCTTTGGTTCTCACTGGGGATCTCATTCCAGGCCAGATCCTGCCATTTGTACTGATAGCGCATCCCGCCACAGGTGAAGACGGGCATTCGCAGTTCAGTGCGGCCAAAGCGACGGTAAAGCATAGCAAAACTAAGGACGGATCAGGCGGATTGGGTCTGTCGCACCACTGCGGCTTGCGACGCCTGCAAATCTGACCCCTCTGTATAGTATTCGGGCAGAAGATCCTGATGGATCACGGACCCCAGAGCCGCTTCCATGCCAGTGGTATTCGCAGTACAGCTAGGCCCCTCAGCGTTGAGAACAGTTTCGGTAATCTGCCCATCTTTGCCAATGCGGTACTCAACTTTTTGGTACTGAGACATGCTGAACTTCCTCAATGAACAGGTGCGCCCGCACTCATTGTAATGGTCTCTTTTGGGCTCCCCTCAGTTCAGATCGAGGTTCATCACGGTTGAGGCGCGGGATTGATCCAGGTGATCGTAGCGGTTGAGAAAATATTTCAGGGTGGCAGGTGAGATGATCCCCTGCTCCACCAGGGTGGCGGCGAAATAGGTGCGTTTGCGTTTTTGCAATTGCATGGCCTCGTTCAGCTGCCCCTCCGTCACCAGACCCGCTGCCCGCAGATATTCTCCCACCGGCGGCTTGCCCACCACCGGAGGCATGGTAATTTTGTCGATCTGCAAGAGAAAATCAATGGTCTGGGCCTTAACCCAGTTGTGCTGCAGCAGAATTTCCCCCAGTAACAGTCCCTGCTGACGACTCTGATCCTGAGCAAACCGTAACTGTGCGGCTGAGATCAGCTCAATTTCGTGCAGCAAATCCCCCAGAAAAAAATGATCCTGTAGCACCTCCGGCGGTGGCTCCTGCACCCGGTGGAACGTGGACAGCACCCGCAACCCCCACTGAATCCGGTCCCCATCCTGCAATTCTCGCGCCGACTGTAACCGCACCCCATTGATAAAGATACCGTTCGAGCTCACGTTTCCATGCCCATCTCCGTCCACTAGGGAGTAACGGATTCCCAGAGATCCGGATTCAGTTCGACTCAGGATGGCATGGGTCCGGGATACATAGCGGTCTTTAATTTGCAGATCACAAACCACATCCCGCCCTACTCGCATCCTCTCCGGCACCAGCGGCAGGGTTTGTCCCTCCATGTCCTCTTCATGGTTAGGAAGATCCATCAGGGGATAAATGACAAGTAAAGCCTGTCCTGGAGGAGCAGTCCAATTGACCTCAGGATGAAGAGCCTGCGCATATGCCACGCTATACATCAGACATCAGTCCTCCTGGCCAGATTTTCACTGTTACCCCCGTGATCTCACTCCCACTAGCGGTCACCATGCCCAAACCGATTCTGGGTTAGTCTGCATTGGTGTGCATTTTCACTGGACTCTACCATAGCCTCTGCCGAACTGGACCGATCCGACAGGAGATGGCTGAGACCCGCTTGCATGCGTTGCTGCAATTGGGACCATTGTTGTGCCTGGATCAAGGCGGCAGGATAGAGATCACCACCAATGCCAATGGCCAGCGCTCCGGAATGCAGAAACTCAGCCCCATTCGCTAGAGTCACACCTCCCGTTGGGATCAGGGGCAGCCTCCCCAGGGGCTTCGACAACCGCCGTAGATAAGCCGCCCCCCCCAGACTCTCAACCGGAAAGACTTTGACCGCAGTGGCCCCTGCCTGGAATGCAGCCCAGATCTCCTGAGGAGTGAGGGCCCCCGCAATCACCACTGCCTGAGCCTCTTGAGCTAAGTGGATCACCGAGGGAAGCAGGAGAGGGCTGACCAAAAACTGCGCCCCTGCCTGGAGTGCAGCCTCGGCCTGCTGATCCTCAAGAACAGTTCCGGCTCCAACCCAGGCCTGAGTATACTGTCGCCGCAGATGCTGGATCACCCCAGAAAAATCCTGGACCTGAGTGGTGATCTCGAGGTGGGAAATCCCAGCTTCCACCGTGAGATGGGCCAGATGGACGGCCAGGTCTGGGTCCGGTTGTCGGAGAATAGCAATTACAGGCAGATGAACTAAGCGATCCAACAACTGCTCCACCGTGTTCTGACCTTCAGAGCTTCCCTTCACCTCAGGCTCAAGGTGGTCACCACGAACAGGTGAGGAGGCAGATCGATCGGAGGAACAGGTCATGGATCCCAAAGTACGGACGGTGAGACTCGAACTCACATGACTAGGTCACTAGAGCCTAAATCTAGCGCGTCTACCAATTCCGCCACGTCCGCAGTTCTTTTTGGTGATTAGGCGTTTCGATATCTTAACCCCAGAATCCTAGGTCTCACCAGCCTCTGGAGAAGATTCTTTGTCAGCTCTGGCTAGAGGGACCAGATGCCGCGCCGATCATCCCGAGCCCGTTCCTGCAGACCCAGGAAATAGTTGTCATATTTAATATTGTGGCTGTAGGGAATCACGGTGGCCAGACCATTGCGCACCAGCACAGCATTGATCTGATCCCCCTCTAGCCAAACATAGGCCTCGACGGGACCATCCACCTCATGACCTCGCTGGAATTTATCCCCCTCCAGCTTGACCCGTTGATACAAAATCATATCCCGCAGCAGATCTACTGCCTGAGCCTGGAAAGGCTGATCCCCACTGGCCAGAGCCTCGATCCCTGCCAGACGAATCAGCCGTTGATGGGTTTCCCCTTCCACCTGAGCCACAATCGTGTTGCCATTGATCACGCCGGACACCGTGGCGTAGGGATAGCGATCAAAACGAAAGTTATCAAAGTAATAGCTGGTATCCGGAACGATACGAGGCTCCCCAAAGCTGTGACCTGCCTCGACCCAGAGGGATCCAATGGCAAGACAGCTCAGCGTGCAGGTTGCCAGCAAACAGCGCTTTAGCACAGTGACTCCTTCCCTCCTAATGTGATCAGAGTGGATTGTAGCCGCAGTGAGAAGAAGCAGGTCAAGAACCAGCAGCGATCTGAGAGAATTGCAGGAGCAAGCGATCGACAGCCTGGACAACGAGCAACAGATGAGAGTCTCACTGGAGTTTCTTTACCACTTTCAGTGCGAAGTCTGCCAGCGCTGGTGGAGTCAGGCAGATATTGAGCCTCACGTGGGCGAACACTATTACTGTCCCTACTGTGGCCATCGCAACCCGGTGGAAGGGATCGAAACTTTCCGGACAGCCGCACGCGGAAGCTGTTTACACCAGATCCCCGATAGTCGCGCCACCGAAGTGCTCCCCGGCCAGCACCCCTCGTGAGCGCCACCGGCAGCACCGATACCTCACAGTCTCTACATAAGGAACGCAACAAATGCGGTCGTCCCCTGGTACACTAAGGGGCAACTCAATTACGGATCCTGAAGCTGGTTTCCGCCTCTACTCTGGATCTTGGCCACTAGGCATGCGCACCTTGGGAGGGCGACAGTGGATAAAACATTAGGTGTACAGATTATCGAAGTTGTAGAAAAGGCAGCGATTGCCTCCGCTCGTTTAATGGGCAAGGGCGACAAGCATATGGCCGACCAGGTGGCAGTAGAAGCCATGCGGGAAAGCCTGAATCAGATCAATATGCGGGGACGGATTGTGATCGGGGAAGGCACCCGCGATGAAGCCCCCATGCTCTACATCGGAGAAGAGGTGGGCATCTGCACCCATCCCAACGCGGAGCAGTTCTGCCGCCTGGACGAACTGGTAGAAATTGATATTGCGGTGGATCCCTGTGAAGGCACCAACCTGGTGGCCAGTGGTCGCAATGGATCCATGGCCGTCCTGGCCATCTCTGAGAAAGGTGGCCTCCTCAACGCCCCTGATATCTACATGCAGAAACTGGCAGCCCCGCAGCAAGCCAGAGGCAAGGTGCACATTGACTATCCTCCCGCCAAAAACCTGGAGATCATTGCCGAGAGTCTGGGCCGCGACGTCAGCGAACTGGTGGTGATTGTCATGGATCGCCCGCGGCACAACCAGCTGATTCAGGAGATCCGCGAAGCGGGAGCACGGGTGCGGTTGATCAGTGATGGTGATGTCTCTGCCGCCCTCTCGGTTGGCTTCAGTGGTTCTGGCATTCATGCCCTTATGGGGATCGGAGCTGCTCCTGAAGGGGTGATTTCAGCTGCGGCCATGCGGTGTATGGGGGCTCACTTCCAGGGGCGTCTGATCTACGATGCTGAAGTCGTTCAGGCGGGCACCTATCTGCCTCCCAAGGAAGAAACTGAGCGGGAACTGAAGGAAAAGGGCATCGAGGATCCCAGCAAGGTCTTTGAGTGTGAAGAACTGGCCAGTGGTCAGGAAGTGCTCTTTGCGGCAGCTGGCATTACCGACGGTGATCTGATCCGGGGTGTCCGCTATTTTGCTGGCGGCGCTCGGACCCAAACTCTAGTCGTATCCAGCCAGTCGAAAACGGTGCGCTTTGTTGACACCATTCACATGAAAGACGAGCACCCCCGCCTCCTGCAGCTGCACTAGGGAGTGGAGTTAACGGCTCAAGTCGAAGATCCCGACGAGCAGGGAAACAGCTAATTGATGGATCATGGGGTAGGGTGTCCAGTTCACAAGGATTCCCTGCCCCTTTCTGCTATTGACGTTACAAAGTATGAAAGATGAGGCCCGGAAAAACTGTAACAACTCTTCAGCAAAAACGGGTGGCATCGGTCTGATACTGAGTTTATTCCTCTAGTAGGCTATAGAAGTGGGTGTTCCAGCCCTGCATAGCTTCTGTAGCTAGAATCTTTTTTGATTTGCATTGCGTCATGACGACCCAATCTCTTAATTCCAGGCTTTTGCCATTGATCCCCATTTCATCAAAACGGTAAACACAATTTTAAGATCAAGAGACTTCAGGGAGAGACATGTATATCGCAGTTGTGGGACTAAGTCATCGCACCGCTCCAGTTGAGATCCGCGAACAGGTCAGCATTCCCGAAACCGAGGTAGAGACTGCCATTACCCAGCTCTGTACCTACGCCCATATTGACGAAGCCACGATTTTAAGCACCTGCAATCGTCTGGAGGTCTATATCGTCACCCCCGATGTGGAAAACGGGGTGCGGGAAACCATGCAGTTTCTGGCGGAATTCAAACGGGTCAACCTGTCGGCACTGCGTCCCCATCTCTTTACCCTGATCTATCAGGATGCTGTCATGCATCTGATGCGGGTGGCAGCGGGCCTGGACAGTCTGGTACTGGGAGAAGGTCAGATCCTGGCCCAGGTGAAAACCGCTCAACGGGTGGGTCAGGATTGCAAGGGGATGGATCGGATCCTCAATCGCCTGTTTAAGGCCGCCATTACAGCTGGCAAACGGGTGAGAACCGAAACCGAAATTGGCACCGGGGCTATGTCCATCAGCTCTGCAGGGGTGGAACTGGCCATGCAAAAGCTGGGCAGCCTGGCTCAGGGCAAGATCACCGTGGTGGGAGCGGGTAAAATGGCTCGCCTGCTGGTGCAGCACCTACTGGCCAAAGGGGCGGTGGATATAACCGTGGTGAATCGCTCCCCTGATAAGGCAGAAAAAATGGTGGCTCAGTTCGGGCAACCGATCGCTGTTCAGCCTCTGGACAATCTGCTGGAGTGCATCGCCGATTCCCATCTGGTGTTTACCAGTACCGGCGCCACCCAGCCCATCCTCAACCAGGCCATGCTGGAAACGGTACTGCAGCCGGATCAGGATCTGATGATTGTGGACATCTCGGTGCCCCGCAATGTGGATGCGGATGTCAAGCATCTGGCCGGGGTGCGCATTTTTAATGTGGATGATCTGTCCTCCATCGTGGAAGAGAACCGCGCCTATCGTCAGAAGCTGGCTGCTGCCGCTGAGGTCCTGCTAGAGCAGGAAATTGATGACTTCCAGGAATGGTGGCGCTCCCTGGAGACCGTCCCCACCATCAGTAGTCTGCGCCAAAAGGTGGAGAGCATCCGCGAGCAGGAAATGGAGAAAGCCATGTCCCGCCTGGGGAAAGACTTTGCCGAGAAGCACATTGAGGTGATCGACGCTCTCACCCGGGGCATCGTCAACAAGATCCTGCATGATCCCATGGTGCAGCTGCGAGCCCAGCGGGATATTGAGGCCCGACGTGCTGCCATGCAAACCCTGCAGGAGCTGTTCAATCTGGATCCGATGGTGTTACAAACCCAACAGGAACGCTAAGCGCTTGATCTGGTTTTAAGCTGTGTTGCAGCTCATGAAAAAAAGTGAAGAATCTGAGCATGGTCCTAAAGGCTAGGCCGCTGCTCCTGAGATAGCTTGAGCTTGCGTAACATGATCCCCCATCACTGGTGCTCAGGACTGCCCCTGGGTTAACTCTAGAGCAGGGAGATTTGGGGAAAGCAGTTACATCGCAGACCCCCACCCACTGAGTTTTGGGGGTAAGGAGATGCTCAGAGCGATCAGACGAGATGCAGGCTGTGATCGGGTAACCCATCCAGCTCAGTTGCTGCAATGCTATACCGAGGGGCAACGGGATTTTCAAAGTGCCCGCTTACCAGGAGCCGATCTCTGGTATGCCGATTTAGCGGGAGTGAACCTGCGGGGGGCGGATTTGCGGGGAGCCGATCTGCGCTATGCCAACCTGCGAGATGCCAACCTGGAATACGCCTGTCTGGACCACGCCGATCTGTGGGAGGCAGAACTACAGGGGGCCAATCTGCGGGGAGTCAGTCTGGACCAAGCCCAGATCTGGGGAGCCTTCTACGACGACACCACCCTTTTTGATCCAGAACTGCAGCCAGAACACAAGGGTTTACAACTGCGGGACTGAGTGCAACTGAGTTCTCCAAGGGTCCGGCATCGGATATGCTGATCCGGCAGGATTGGAGCCTGAGGTGTGCAGCATTCCCTATTGATCAACCTGGCCTTTCTCATCCGTAAACCCACGGGACTCGCCACCTATGCCCAGAATCTGATCCCGCATTTGCAAAGGCTGGACCCCACCTTATTGGTGGCAGAGCCGCAGCCGCAGCAGAAATGCTATCGCCTGACAACAGGCATGACTGCAGAGCAGGGCAGGCGAGGTCACCTGCGGCGATTAGTCTGGACCCAATTCCGGCTTCCCCGGATCTACCAGCAGCTTCAGGGGAAATTGCTCTTTTCGCCCTTGCCCGAAGCTCCGGTCTGGACGGGCTGCCGCTTTGTGGTGACCCTGCACGATCTGATTCCGCTGCGCTTCCCCAGCCTTTCTCGGGCTCTGACCACCTATCAGCGCTACTGGCTTCCCCAGGTGCTACAGCAGGCAGAGCACATTCTCTGCGATTCCGAGGCCACCGCAACAGATGCCATGCAGTTTTTCCAGATCCCAGCCCAGAAGCTAACTCCAATTTCGCTGGCCTGTGATCACGATCATTTTCGCTTTCTGGATCTCCCCAAACGCCCTTATTTTCTCTACATCGGTAGAGGGGATGCCCACAAGAATCTGGCCAGACTGACCCGCGCCTTTGCTCAGCTGGGGAACTTGGACATCGAACTGTGGCTGGCCGGACCCGAGGTGGGGTTGGATCTGAACACTCTGATCCGCGAACTGGGGCTGCTACACCGGGTGAAGATCCTGGGCTATGTGGACTATGATCAACTGCCCATCCTCCTGAATCAGGCGACTGCCCTGGTCCTGCCCAGCTTGTGGGAGGGTTTTGGGTTGCCGGTTCTGGAGGCGATGGCCTGTGGCACACCTGTGATCACCTCAAATCTCTCTTCTTTACCGGAGGTGGCTGGGGATGCGGCTCTGCTGGTGGATCCCTACCACACCGAAGAGATTGCAGCTGCCATGCAGCTCCTGCTTCAGGATCCTCAACTCCAAGCGCAACTGCGGCAGCAAGGGCTGGCCAGAAGTGCCCAATTCACCTGGGCGAAAACTGGGGTGGCCACCTGTGAGGTGCTGGAACGCTTTCTCTAGCCTGTTCTAGAGATCTAGAAAATCTGCAGCAGCTGAAGCCAGGGGGATCCTGAGCCTCGCTGTTAATCCTGCTGATGGGAGAACTGGTAGGCCCCCACAAAGGTGAGCAGTGTGGCCAGCCCCAGCAGCACCGCAATCGAGTACCAGGGAAATTGTTCCAGCGGTTTCAGGGCGGCGGCACGGATGCCCAGACTGGCGTAGGTAAGGGGCAGGCCATACACCAGCGGTTTCAGGAGACCCGGAAGCTGGGCCGGATCAAAAAAGGTGGCCCCCAAAAAGGACATGGGCGTAATTAAAAAATTGGTCAGCACCCCCACGCTCTCCAGCGAAGGCACATTCAGTCCGGCGATCACCCCGATCCCGGCAAACACGGCACAGTTCAGGATCAGAACCAGCAACGCCAGAGGATGCAGCAGCCCCCAGGACTGGGTTCCGATCACCCCGATGGCCAGCACCCCAAAAGCCGTGATCATGCCCCGCGCCACCCCCGCCAGCATCTTGCCCATGTGCAGAGACAGCGGATGCACAGGCAACAACAGCAATTCCTCAAAGCTGCGGGTAAATAAGCGGGCTCCACAGATGGAAAAGGTGGTCCCCCCAAAGCTGATCGTCATGGCCGAGAGGGCCACCATGCCGGGCAGAATAAAGCGCAGATAGGAGTCCGCACCCCCTGAAGTCTCACCGGCAATCGTTTCCAGCGCCGCCGGACTCAGGGAACTGCCCAATCCCACCCCGAAGGCCACCATGTAGATCAGAGGAGCCACCAGCCCCGAGGCCAGAATCTGCCAGACACGGGAGCGCAGATCCAGCCAGTCACGCCAGAAGACAGTGCAGCTGTCCCCCAGAATGCGGGCAAACGAGGTTGGGTAGGAAGAGGAAAGAAGTGTCATGGGATCAATAGTTGTACTTAGCCCGCCACCAGGCCACAGGCAAGGTCACCGCCTTGCGCAGAGTGGAGACATAGGCACGGGTGCGAAACACCTGGTAGTGGTTGCGCTCAATTGCATCCAGAATGCGGCGGTAGAGCATCAAGGATGCCCAAACAGGCCAGCGGGAGTCGGGTTGCAGGGTGCGGATCCCCGATTCTGCCTGGGCGTAGTAGTCCCGTGCCCGCTTGATCTCGTAATTCATGAGATGGATCCAGCGCTCGTCAATCACGTAGTTAAACAGATCCGCTTCCGAGTAATTAAAGCGCTGCAGATCTTCTAGCGGCAGGTAAATGCGCCCCCGCCGGGCATCTTCCCCCACATCCCGCAGAATATTGGTCAGCTGCATGGCGATCCCCAGGGCCACCGCCTCTTGGGTACCATTTTCCCCGGGCAGAAACCCCATGATCTCGGAGGACATCAGGCCCACGGTCCCGGCCACCCGGTAGCAGTAGAGATGCAGATCCTCCCAGGTTTGATAGCGGTTGGTATCCAGGTCCATCTGCTGGCCCAGGATCATTTCCCGAAACGGCTCCACTGAGAGCTGATAGCGCTGGATGGCGTCCACCAGAGCTACATCGGTGTCACGGGCAGGGTCTCCGGTTTGGAAAAGTTTCTCCATTTGCAGGGACCACTGTTCCAGCGTGTCACGGGTTAGCACGGGCGAGTCGACGGGACTGTCGAGACCATCTAGCAGTTCATCCGTCTGGCGCAGCCAGGCATAGATAGCCCAGATCGCCGCCCGCTTGGGCTGGGGCAGGAGCAGAGATCCCAGATAAAAGGTCTTGGCATGCTTGGCGGTGATGGTCCGACAGCGCTGGATGGATTCACTAAGGGAGATCATCTGGCTCACCCGCAACGAGAAGCGACAACCAAGCTGGGAGACAGGCAGTTGAGGCAGGATCGCAAAGCAGCAAACAGGTTACAGATTGTGAACTCTGGCCTAAATTATCCCATGGTCGGGAGCGGATGCAGAGATTCTTAACCGATCACTCCGGAAAGAACTTCTGCGGACGAGGGAGGGGAGGTGGGGTGGGGGGAATGCTGGTCAATGGCCTGAGCCGCCAGTTTACCCGAGAGCACAGCCCCCTCCATGCTGCCCAGGTAAGGCTGCAGTGTATAGCTCCCTGCCAGGAAGAAGTTGGCGATGGGGGTGATCTGGGGGGGACGGAATTGCTGTCGGCCTGGGGTGGCCTTGTACACCGAGCGGGGGGTTTTGACAATGTGGGCTTTGAGCAGGCGGGCAGGTTCGGGTAGATCGTTGGGGAAAAGGCGCGCCAGTTCCGCCAGGGTGGCCGCCAGGATCTCATCCTCTGATCGGTGCAACCAGTCCTGGGCGGGGGCCAGAATCAATTCCAGCATGGACCGATCTGGATTGGCGTAGCCCTGGCAGGTATTGCTCATATCGGCATAGACACTCAGCAACTCCGAGCGCGAAAAGAGGAGATGATCCACCTGCGTGAGTTTGCGGTCAAACCAGAGATGAATATTGATGACCGGGACTCCCTCCAGTTCCTGCAGCTGGGCAAAGCAGGGCAGGGTCTTCCACGGTTGCGGCAGCAATAGCTTCAGGGCATCCACCGAAAGGGCAGACACATAGGCATCGGCTCGCACCTCACGGTCCAACTCCTGATCAGCAGTACGCAGGAGAAAATGGCTGACGGTTCCATCCCCATTGAGAACGATCTGTTTCAGGGGAGCCTGCAGATGCACCTCACCTCCGTGGGCCGTAATGTAATCCACCAGGGGCTGACAGAGACGCTCCGTTGGCGATCCATCCAGAAATGCCATTTTGGACCCTTCTTTTTCCTGCAGAAAGCGGTTCAGGGCCGTCAGCAGCACGGTGGCCGAGATCTGATCGGGATTGATGAAGTTGAGGGCCTTGGACATGGCAATAAAGACTTCTTTTTCCACGCGGGGGCTCACCCGCTGCCGTTGCAACCACTCCGAAAAGCTGTAGCGATCCATGGCCTCTACATAGCCCTGTCCTCGTACCATCGCAGGCAAGAGCCCCAACCCAAACTGGATCTTCTCCGGCCAGGTGAGCATGTCATTGTTTCTGAGAATGGCTACCACCCCATTCAGGGGCGCAGGTAGATCCGGAAAATCAAAGCGGGATAACTGCCCTGGCTGCTCCGGTTGATTAAACAACATGGTGTGGGCTTTCCACTGCAGGCGATCCGTAATCCCCAATTCCGCCAGCAGCTGCAGCATGTTGGGATAGGCCCCAAAAAATACATGCAGTCCTGTCTCTACCCAGTCTCCATCGGCATCCTGCCAGGCGGAAACCAGCCCCCCCAGGACCGCTTGCCGCTCATAAACCACAGGTTGGTGGCCCTGATCACAGAGATATTTAGCACACGCCAGACCTGCCAATCCTCCACCTGCAATCGCAACCCGCATGTCGCCTTTCACCTTCAAGAACTCTCTCATTGTATTTGCAAATCGTTACAAGCTGGGGAGGTTCTCCCGATATCCTTTTCTGCCTGGATTCTCCCTGCCCTGTGTTTCTCATATCCCCCATTGCTTCTTGTGACCTTGCAACCCGTGGACAAGCCTCGGGAATTATCGCTACAGTTAACCCATTAATTCCTGAGTTGACCGATCTGCCTCCATTTCTGCTCTGCCTTCTGTTCCTGATCTGTTGATATCTTTGTGATTGCCAGTGGCCATGCAATGCAAACTTACATCCCGACAACACAAGATACTCCGGGCAACGGTACGCAGCTACATTGCCACCGCTGAACCCGTGGGCTCAAAGGCGCTGGCGGAGAATTACAATCTCGGGGTCAGTACGGCCACGATCCGCAATGATCTGGCCTTCCTGGAGCAGGGAGGTTTACTCTTTCAACCCCATCCCTCGGCAGGTCGGGTTCCTTCCGATTCCGGCTACCGCGTTTACGTGAATGATCTCTTGCGCCCCTGTGCACTCCTGCTCGTGGAAGCGGATCAGCCCAGAGAGCAACACCAAATTTTGCAAAAGCTAAGTGAGCACCTGGGGGACCGCCTGGGCGATGATCTGGATCAGATGCTGGCCCGTGCTGCCCGTCTCCTGGCCAAACTCAGCGGTTGCATTGCCCTGGTTAGTCCCCCCAGTACTCAGGCAGTGACTATTCGCCATGTACAGCTGGTGATGGTGGATCCCCAGCGAGTCATGGTGGTGGTGGTCACCGATGCCTACCAGACCCACTCGGTTCTGGTGCACCTCTGGGAGGAAGCCTCCACCCCTGCGGATCGAGATGCCGCCCTGATTCCCCTACCGGATGTCTCCCCGGCCCAGCTGGAAGAAGAGTTACAGCTGCTCAGCAACTTTCTCAGTCTCAAGCTGCGGGGTAAGACCCTGGCTCAACTCCAGGATCTGAGCTGGTTAGAGCTGGACCGCGAATTTCGGTCTTACACTGTCTGGCTGAAACAACTGGTCACCATGATGGCCAAACGCTGTCTGCCCCCGGCCATGGGGAAGGTCTACACCTCTGGGGTGACCGAGTTGATGCGCCAACCCGAGTTCTCCCAGGCGCAGCAGGTGCAGGCGGTGGTCCAGTTACTGGAGGAAGAGCAGGAGATTCTCACCCATGTCCTGATTCCCGGCCAACCCGGACAGCTGACCGTCTATATCGGCACGGAGAATCCTCTGGAATCGATCCGCCACTGCACCCTGATCTCCTCCACCTACTACCGCGGTGAAGAACCCCTGGGCAGTGTTAGCCTGCTGGGTCCCACCCGCATGCTCTACGAACAGGCAATTGCTTCGGTGCAGGCGGTGACGTCCCATCTCTCCAACACACTGGCCTAGGAGACCCACTCTGATCTAAGTGCGGGGCACGATCTGCTTAAATAGCTGTCCCAGGGACTTCACAACCTTGGGCAGCAGATCGGGTTGAGTGGGAATGGCGGCCATCAAGGTGTGAAAATCATCCAGGAGCTGGTGCTCTTCTGCCGAAACCGTGTCATCCGCGATCAGAAGATTGCCAATGGCTCCCAGCAGCCGCATCCGTTGCTCCTCCGTGGCCCCCTGCAGATATTCCACCATCCATTGTTCCACCTGATCCGGGGACACAGGCTGCTTCAACAGCGTCTTCAGTTGCGGATCCTGTTCCAGGTCATAGCGTTGCAGCAGGCCATGGAGATAATCCAGCTCGGCAGGTTCCAGATGGCCATCGGCCCAGGCCGATCCAATCACGATTTTGAGGAGCAGGGCAAGATGTGGGGAAGAAGCCATAGGAGGTCTGCAGCCACAGGAAGGAGCCCTGAGATGCTAGCAAATCAGTCCTCAGCAGGCCAAGCATCCAGAAGTCAAGAAGTGGCTTGTAAATTCCCAGGTACATGCGGTTGAATCAGGGCAGTGCTCGACCCACGCCTCTAACTTTATGTCTCGTCCCCTCATCTTGAAGCTGGCTGCCATTGGACTTGCCCTGATCAACGGGGTTCTGCTGGGTTTAAGGGCTGCCGAAGGAGTTACAGATTGGGGTCTGGCCATGCTGATCTCGGCTCTGCCTCTACTCATGATCTTCTTTCCTGGCCTTTTTGCAGACATGGCTCGCTGGGGATTCATGGCCTCCCTGGCCTCTGACTACAGTCAGGGGATCCCACCCGCCGCCATGGCCTTTCTGGGATGGGTGCTCATGGGTCTCTTTACCGTCTTCCTTTTACTGTCACTGGGATCCTCTTAGGGACGCACATAGTCAGTCCAGTGAAATAACCAGGTGGCATAGCCACTGATTCCCACGGATAGCACCAGCAGGATCACGGGCAGGGGGGTGAGGGAACGCGGGCTGTTGTGCAGCAGGATCAAGTAGATCCAGGGCAACAGATTCATGGCATAGCGATAGGAATACTGCCATCCCCCCGGATTTCCGTGCAACCAGAGAATTGCAGTAGTCACCCCAATGGCGATCCAGGAGACGATCACGCAGGGGTGCCGGAGATTGTGGGGGCGAAAAAGCAGCAGCAAAAAGGGACTGGCCAGAAAGATCGAACCCCCAAACCCGGTGGGGACGAAATAAGGAAAGCCCTCCACCCGCTTCCAGGGTCGGAGTAGCATCTCCCGCAGATTGCGCCCCATGGCAGAGAGGGCAAAGATCCCATCTGAGAACCAGGGTTCCTCCAGCACGCCGGGAATCCGGCTTTTGCCAAAATCAGTGATCGATCCAAACCGCACGGAGTTATAGCCCAGTGTGGCGACCCCCAGGCCGAAGGGAACCAGGCAGAACTCCAGGACCGGACGCCAGACTCTGGCCAGCCAGTTGTCCACAAACAGATCCTCCCGCACCAGTAAGTAAAGAAACAGGGGAGCCAGGAGCACCAGTTCTGTGCGGTTCCCAAAGGCCAGGGCAAAACAGAGACCCGCCAACCAGGGAATGCGACGCACCAGAATCAAGTAAAGAGCGGCCAGTTGCCCCAAGAGCGCAAACCCCAACGTCAGATGCCAGGCCCCTCCGAACACAAGATTGCACCAGGTCCAGTTACCCAGCAGCAGAAACAGCACCAGCAGACAGCGCATCCCCAGCGAAAACCCGTAGTGAGAGGCTAGCCCATAGGCCACCCAGGCAATCGCCGCCGCGATCAATCCCGCCACTTGGGCAGAAGGATAAGCCCGGATCCAGCCCTGCTCCGCCACCCAGGCATGAGGTAACACCGTCAACACGCTGCCGAGAGGAAAGACGGAGTAATAGCGCCCATTCAGGGGGATCATTTCATTCAGATAGGGGGGAGGGGTCTCCTGTAACCCTGCGTGCCCCTGCAGCAGCGCTCGCGCCATGCGAAAGGTGTAATCAAACGGGCTCACCAGCTCCGGTGTGCTCAGGTAATAGATCAATCCGATCAATAGGGACAAGACTACCCCAATCCACAGATCTCCCCAGCGCTTCCAGAAGGCAGAGAACACCGAGAGGAAAGTGTGAGAATCAGTTTGCATAGGTAGTTTCTACAGATCAGACGCTCAAGGACAGACAACCGTTACAATCGTCCCTCACTGTTCTAGATCAAGATCTGCAGAAGACCCCAAAGATTAGCGAATATATTCTTTGAGGACGCTATTGCGGTTGGGATGACGCAGCTTGCGCAGGGCCTTGGCTTCGATCTGACGAATGCGTTCGCGAGTGACATTGAAGATCTGGCCGATCTCCTCCAGGGTCTTCATGCGGCCATCATCCAGGCCATAGCGCAGCTTCAGCACATCCCGTTCCCGAGGGGTCAGGGTATCCAGCACACTCTCCAGATCCTCTCGCAGCAGCACCTTGGCCACCCGATCCTCAGGGGTTTCTCCATCCGACTCGATAAAATCCCCCAGACGAGAATCTTCTTCTTTGCCGATGGGGGTTTCCAGAGAGATAGGCAGCTGCGCCGACTTGGCAATGAAGCGCAGTTTCTCAATGGTAATTTCCATGCGGGTGGCAATTTCTTCTTCGGTTGGTTTGCGACCCAGCTCCTGCGACAACAGCTTGGTGACTTTCTTGATCCGAGAGATGGTTTCGTAGAGATGGACGGGTAAGCGGATCGTGCGGGACTGATCGGCAATGGCACGGGTGATGGCTTGCCGGATCCACCAGGTGGCATAGGTGGAGAACTTATACCCTTTTTCGTGATCAAACTTTTCGGCGGCGCGGATCAGGCCGAGGGAGCCCTCCTGGATCAGATCCTGAAAGGAGAGGCCGCGGTTCATGTACTTCTTAGCAATGGAAACCACCAGTCGCAAGTTGGACTGCACCATTTTTTCTTTGGCTCGCCGCCCATGGTAAAGCCGCCGCATGAAGGCAGGCAGCAGCATCCCCACAGCCTCTGCCCAGTCCGATACCGGCACCTGCTCCGGATCTTCCCAGAGACCCTTCTCATGGAAAACGTCATCCCGGACCCGCTCTAGCTCCAGCAGATCAGCAATCTTACGGGCCAGCTCAATTTCTTCATCAGCGCGCAGGAGGCGAATGCGACCAATTTCCTGCAGGTAAACGCGGATGGAATCATCGGTGTAGTGCTTTTTCTTGGCGGCTGTCCGTCGCCGTGAGCGTCCTTTACCGGCAGCAGCTCCGTCCTCCCCCAGATCCTCGTCGTCGTCTCCATCCTCACT
Source organism: uncultured bacterium (assembly GCA_964392245.1). Taxonomy (GTDB): domain Bacteria; phylum Cyanobacteriota; class Cyanobacteriia; order Thermostichales; family Thermostichaceae; genus JAAUUJ01. Next base: position 105,211 of record CAYMOX010000001.1, on the reverse strand, counting down.
TAGTTCGTCGGTGGCAGGTTCATCCCCACTACTATCCTCAGACTCAACTTCCTCCGTAGCTAGGGCTTCGTCCTCTGCATCAACCCCTGGGAGCACACCAGATGATAGGTCTTGACTGGGGTACGGGGCGGGGTCGGCGAGTTCCGTCACGGTTGTTGTCAACGGAGTCAGCAGTTCCTTGGCTTGAGTCATGCTGGGTTCCTCATGATCCTGATCACAGCGAGTAGTTGTTGAGACAAATGAAGATTGAGTGCAATGGGACCGACAGTCACCTGGGGGCTGTTAAGACGGTTTTGAGGGTTTAGCGCAGTAATGTCAGGCTAATCGCATCTGAGCGATACTGCCACCCACATATCCAAGGCAAAGCATCGGGGTAATCCTAGGGATCAACCCACCAGCCCTGTAGAGATGACTTCAATTCGGTGAATTGAGGTGCCCAATGCTCTATCCAGCTCATCCCCCAATAACATGCTCCTTAATGTTAGGGCTGATCCTCTGAATCCCGGAGAACTTTCTGATCCGACTGCCTTTACAGCCCCAACCACTGAACATGCTGGCAAAATCAGATCAAAAGGGTCCTAATCCAGACTCCAAGGGCAACTGTAGCCGTTCACACCAAAAAACATCCTTCCTAAGTTAGCCCGCCGTTTCCTAAACAGCAACAGGGGAAGGATAAAAAAACAAATCTGTTAGTGGAAATCCCAACTCTCATCACCTTTCTACAAATAAGTTCAGCAGCCTTACGACTAGAGAAGGCTCACCTGCTGCCATCCTGAACCCCTCGATTCTGGCGGCTTGAGGGAGAAACGGGCAGGAGTCGTTAGAATAAGTGCACACAGGCCGGACGTACAGGATTTACCATGACACACCCTTTCCTGCGACGACTTGAGGACTCTGTTGTTGTCTTCGACGGTGCCATGGGCACATCCCTGCAGTTGCAGAACTTAACAGCGGCAGATTTTGGAGGCCCCGATCTGGAGGGCTGTAACGAAATCCTGGTGGTCTCCAAACCCGAGGCCGTTGCCCAGGTCCATGCCAATTTTCTGGAGGCAGGTGCTGATGTCATTGAGACGGATACCTTTGGGGGCACCTCCCTGGTGCTGGCGGAATATGATCTGGCCGATCGGGCCTATGAGCTGAATTATGAGGCGGCCAAACTGGCCAAGCGGGTGGCGGAACGCTACTCCACCCCTGAAAAACCTCGCTTTGTGGCCGGATCGATGGGTCCTGGCACCAAATCTCCCACTCTGGGCTTTATTACGTTTGATGTGCTACAGCAGGCCTATCTGGAGCAGGCTAGAGGACTGGTGGATGGAGGGGCAGATCTGCTGATCATTGAAACCTGTTTCGACATTCTCCAGACAAAAGCGACCCTGGCGGCGGTGCAGCAATTATTTCAGGAACGGCAGATCCGTTTACCCGTTGTGGTTTCCCTCACCTTTGAGCAGCAGGGCACGATGCTGATGGGGACCGACATTGGGGCGGCCCTGACGATCCTGGAACCCTTTCCCATTGATGTTCTGGGGTTAAACTGCGCCACGGGTCCCGATCTGATGACCCCCCACATCCGCTATCTGTCGGAGCACTCACCCTTTCCGATCTCCTGTATTCCCAATGCTGGCCTGCCCGAGAACGTGGGAGGAGTGGCCCACTATAAACTCACCCCAGAACAGTTGCGCTTCCACCTGGAGCACTTTGTCCGCGATCTGGGTGTAGCCGTTGTGGGGGGCTGCTGCGGAACTAAACCTGAACATGTGGCCGCCCTAGTGGAAGCGGTGAAGGGGCTGAAACCCAAGCAGAGGAGCCCACAGCGGATCCCGTCTGCCGCCTCAATGATGAACCCGCAGCCCTATGACCAGGACAACTCTTTCCTGATTGTGGGCGAAAGACTCAATGCCAGTGGCTCCCGGAAAATGCGGGAGTTGCTCAACGCTGAGGACTGGGATGCTCTGGTTTCTCTGGCCAAGGGACAGGTGAAGGAAGGATCCCACATCCTGGATGTCAACGTGGACTATGTGGGTCGCGATGGTGAGCGGGATATGCACGAACTAGTGTCCCGCCTCGTCAACCAGATCCCGATTCCCCTGATGCTGGACTCCACCGAGTGGACCAAGATGGAAGCGGGTCTCAAGGTGGCGGGGGGCAAGTCTCTGCTCAACTCCACCAACTACGAGGACGGTCCAGAGCGCTTCCTCAAGGTGCTGGATCTGGCCAAGACCTACGGGGCAGGTGTGGTGGTGGGAACCATCGACGAAGAAGGCATGGCCCGTACTGCCGAGAGAAAGGTAGCGATCGCCCGCCGCGCCATGGCCGAAGCCACCGCCTACGGCATTCCCCCCTATGAAATTTTCTTTGATCCGCTGGCCCTCCCCATTTCTACAGGGATCGAGGAGGATCGCGCCAATGGCAAGGCCACGATTGAGGCCATTCGCCAGATCCGGCAGGAGATGCCCGAGTGTCACATCATTCTGGGGGTCTCGAATGTCTCCTTTGGGTTGAACCCGGCAGCTCGGATCGTGCTTAACTCGATGTTTCTGCACGAGGCTTGCACCGCAGGCATGGACGCCGCCATTGTCAGTGCCAGCAAGATCTTGCCCCTCAACAAAATTGAGCCGGAGCACCAGGAGGTCTGCCGTCAGCTGATCTACGATCAACGCCGCTTTGAGAACGGCATCTGTGTGTATGACCCCCTCACGGAACTGACGCGCCTATTTGAAGGGGTTTCCGCCAAGCGAGATCGGCAGGCGGATGAGAACCTGCCCCTGGAGGAACGGCTGAAAAATCACATCATCGACGGCGAGCGCATCGGGCTGGAGGATCTCCTCAAGCTGGCCCTGGAAAAGTATCCACCGCTGGAGATCATTAACACCTTCCTGCTGGATGGGATGAAAGTGGTGGGTGAGCTGTTTGGATCGGGACAGATGCAGCTTCCCTTCGTGCTGCAGTCAGCCGAAACCATGAAAGCGGCAGTGGGCTTCCTGGAACCCTACATGGAGAAAAAGGAGGGCGGGGACAACGCTAAAGGCACCGTGGTGATCGCCACCGTCAAGGGAGATGTCCACGACATTGGGAAAAATCTGGTGGATATCATCCTCACCAACAACGGTTACCGCGTGATCAATCTGGGCATCAAGCAGCCCGTAGAAAACATCATCCAGGCCTATGAGGACCACCGCGCTGACTGCATTGCCATGAGCGGTCTGCTGGTAAAATCCACCGCCTTCATGAAGGAAAATCTGGAGGTCTTTAATGAGAAGGGCATTACTGTCCCCGTAATCCTGGGAGGTGCCGCTCTGACACCTAAATTTGTTAACGAAGACTGCCAGAACACCTACCAGGGCCAGGTGGTCTACGGAAAAGATGCCTTTGCCGATCTGCACTTCCTGGATAAGCTGATGCCCGCCAAAGCCGCTGGACAGTGGCATGATCTGCAGGGTTTCTTAAATGGGATCGCGACTGAGAACGGCCATGAGACCGAGACTGGTCAGGAACCTGCACTTGCTGAAGCTGCAGCAGGAAATGGCAACGGCACGGGTCAAAAGCCTGGGGCAGCAGTGGTCACCGCCGAACCGGACATGGTGGATACTCGCCGCTCCGAGGCTGTCGAATCCGACATCCCTCGCCCTACCCCCCCCTTCTGGGGATCCAAACTGCTGGCGGGCGCAGAACAGATCCCCTGGCTAGAGGTGTTCTGGTATCTGGACAAGCAGGCGCTGGTGGCGGGACAGTGGCAGATCCGCAAGGCCAAGAATCAGTCGGCAGAAGAGTTTGCCGAGTTCATGGCTACCAAAGTCGATCCGGTGATCGAGCGCTGGCAAGCCCGCATTGTGGAGGAGAATCTACTGCATCCCCAGGTGGTGTACGGCTACTTCCCCTGTCAGTCAGAGGGCAATGATCTGATCGTCTATCGCCTGGAGTCCTTCACGGAGCAACTGGTCAAGCTTTCGGATCAAGACAGTGCCTACTATCTGCTGCCCACTCAGGAACGCCTGCAACCCGCCGCTAGCATGCAGGAGCAGGTGCGCTTTACCTTTCCCCGCCAGCGATCGATGCGCCGCTACTGTATCTCTGATTTCTACGCCGAGAAAAGCAGCGGTGTGGTGGATGTCTTTCCGATCCAGGCGGTCACCATGGGGGCAGAAGCCACGGCCTTTGCCCAGTCCCTCTTCCAGGCCAATGAGTATTCCGACTACCTTTACTTCCACGGCATGGCGGTTTCGCTGGCGGAGGCCCTGGCGGAGTGGACCCATGCGCGCATTCGGGCTGAACTGGGATTTGCCGCCGAGGATGCCGGGGATATTCGCCGCATTCTGCACCAGGGCTACCGTGGATCCCGCTACAGCTTTGGTTACCCTGCCTGCCCTCACCTCCCGGATCAGCGCTATCTTCTGGATCTGCTGGCAACGGAGCGGATTGGGCTGAGCATGGATGAAAGTGATCAGTTAGATCCGGAACAGTCTACAACGGCCTTGATCAGCTATCATCCGGTAGCCCGCTATTTCAGCGCTTAGTGACCTCTTTCCTCCTTCCACTGCCAGGATCCTTACTGTGAGCGATTCTTCGTTTACCTTTTCCCCCACCTGCAATCCCCTGGAAAGGGCCCAGGTGTTGAGTGAAGCACTGCCCTACATTCAGCAGTTTCAGGGCCGCGTCATTGTGATCAAGTACGGGGGTGCGGCCATGGTGCACCAGGATCGTCGTGCCGAGGTGCTGCGGGATCTGGTGTTTCTGGCCTGTGTAGGGATCCGGCCTGTGCTTGTGCATGGAGGGGGGCCCGAGATCAATAGTTGGCTGCAGAAACTCAATATTCCCTTCAAGTTTGTGGATGGGTTACGGGTGACGGATGCCGCCACGATGGAAGTGGTGGAAATGGTGCTGGTGGGGAAGGTCAATAAACAGATCGTGCAGTTGATCAACCTGGCCGGAGGATCGGCGGTGGGATTGAGTGGTCGCGATGGCAACCTGATCCGGGCTCGCTCACAGGGACGGGCGGAGATCGGGTTTGTGGGGGAGGTGAGCAGTATCAATCCCTCCCTTTTACAAAGTCTGCTGGCCAGTGGTCACATTCCGGTGGTCTCCAGTGTCGCGGCGGATGAAACGGGACAGCCCTACAACATCAATGCGGACACGGTGGCGGGGGAACTGGCGGCAGCGCTGGGGGCCGAAAAGCTGGTCCTGCTCACCGATACACCTGGCATCCTCAAAGATCCCAAAGATCCCCAGAGCCTCTACAGTCTCCTGGACATTGAAATGGCCCGCCACCTGATCGCTGAAGAAATTGTCAAGGGCGGCATGATCCCGAAGGTGCAGTGTTGCATCCGTGCTTTGGCTCAGGGGGTGCGTGCTGCTCACATTCTCAATGGGGGCACTCCCCATGCCCTGTTGCTGGAGATCCTCACCAATGAAGGCGTGGGATCAAAGCTGGTGCCCTCCCACTTCACCGCGTGATAGACTTCTCTTGAGCTTAAGACTTACGCTTACTCATTTAAGAAACTGCTTAAGGATGAGAAGTGAACATTCGAACACTTACTGAGCAAGAAGCCCTATCCATTGCTACTAACCAAGAATCCCATTTTTTCGATCGAAAGGCTGTATCTATTGACGGAAGGAAAATCCAAAAGCTTGCGGTAGCGTTTGCCAACGCTGATGGTGGGGAATTCGTCATTGGAATTGCCGATGATAGTGACGAACCTCAGCCACATAATCGGTGGAAGGGAGTGACAAACCTAGAACAGCTAAATTCTTATTTGCAGGCATTATTTGAGATTACCCCAAGCATTGATCTTAGATATGAGTTTCTAAGATGTGATTCTTTTAACGGCTATGTTTTGAGAGTACTTGTTGAAAAGGGATCTGCTGTGCATAAGACAGCTGATGGTACTGTCTATCAAAGACATGGAGCTCAATCATTACCAATAAAAGATCCACAAAAGATAACAGAGATTACTTTTGCAAAAGGTGCTTCATCCTTCGAGGATCAAGTTCTTAAAGACATGCCACCTGAAAATGTTGTTGACTCAATCGAGTTAAAAAGCTTTTTACAAGACTACTCCCCCAAAACCGATCCATTAGATTTTTGTTTAAATCAAAATCTTTTGGAGTATCGTAGTTGGGAACCTCGGGTTGCTGGAGTCTTACTATTTCATCCTAATCCCAGTACAGTTAACCCAAGAAGATGTGCCATCAAAGTGGCACGTTATGAGACCAAAGAGGAAGATCCAGAGAGAGAGCATTTAGCGGACCAAGCCACTATTGAAGGCCCTTCTTTTCACATAATCCGTTCTGCTATAGATGCGATTCAGCGCCTCATGTCATCAGTAACAATATGGACAAGCGAGGGGCTAAAAAATGTCGAGTATCCTCCAGAGGCAATATGGGAAGTTCTTGTGAATGCAGTATTGCATAGGGATTACTCCATATCTGATGATATTCAAGTACTAATATATGACAATAGAATAGAAGTATTAAGTCCTGGGAGATTACCTGGATATGTAACAGTCGAGAACATACTAGATGCTCGTTTCTCTCGTAATCCCAAGTTAGTTCGTACTTTGAATAGATACAAGGAGGCACCAAACAAAGATCTTGGCGAAGGGTTGAATACAGCTTTCCAGAAGATGAAAGAATGGGGGCTCAAAAGTCCTGAAATCAAGGAGGAACGTGGATACGTCAGAGTGACTCTACCTCATACTCCTCTTGCTAAACCGTCAGAACTTATTCTCAACTTTCTTACAAAACATGAATCTATAACAAACAGACAAGCTAGAGATATTACAGGAATTAAGTCTGAGAATTTAGTCAAGATAGAGTTTTATAAATTGCGTGACGAAGACTTACTAGAGAGAATTCCAGGTCTTGAAGGATCAAAGTCAGCATGGCGCCTAACAGAGAAGGGAAAGGTAGAATCTCGCCGATTTCAGTAACTTGATTAAGTGAGTCATATTGCATCAGTTGATAGCTATATTTGTTGTGACTGAGATTATAAGTCCAGAACCACTCGTGGGGTTTGCGGTCTCCCCACGCAGATCAAGACCGATCCCTGATCCGGAGTTCCTGTCGGAGGTTGGGGGTAATGGATCGCACCTTCCTCCAACCGACACATACAGGTGAGACAGATCCCGGCTCGACAGCTGTAGGCAGGACTGAGACCATGGGCCTCTGCCGAGTCCAAAAGGGAGCCTTCATTCACTGTCCAGGTAAATGTTTGACCCGAACGGGTGCAGACGACTTCAGCAGTGGTGGGTAGATCAGTGGGGGCTGGCGCAGGCGTGGCAGCAATTGTTCTCTCGCCAAAGCTCTCAAAGTAGACCTGCTCATCCGCGATCCCAGCCGCCTTCAGTCCCGCTCGCATGGCCGCCAAAAAGGGAGGGGATCCACAGAGAAAGTATTCCGCCTCCGTTCGTTTGGAGATCGGCTCCAGGGCTGGCCAGAGGGTTTGCTGCAGAAAGTCCATGTCCACATAGCCAACACTGTGGTAGCGTTCCTCATCTTCGGGGGTGGGCCGGCTGTAGCGGTAATAGATCTGTAAATGAGGATTTTGAGACTGCAACTGATTCATCTCCTCCCGAAAGGCATGCAGTTTGCCATCCCGAGCCCCATGCACAAACCAGAGGGGACGGGAAGATCCTTGCACCGTACAGGCTTTAGCCATACAGATCATGGGTGTGATCCCCACACCATTGCTGAGGAGAACGGCTGGGATGGGCTTCTCCGGATCTAGAACAAAACGACCACTGGGAGGTTTCACCAGAATGGAGTCGCCCTCCTGGACATGATCATGCATGAAAGTGGAGGCCACACCGGGGGGAACCTCCAGACCTCGCGGAGCTGACTCGCGTTTAATGGACAGACGGTAGTAATCCTGAGTAGCAGAAAAATCCGAGAGGGAATAGGTCCGGATCACAGGCCTTTCCTGATGGGGAATCGGGAGCTGAATGGTCAGAAATTGACCCGGTTGGAAGGAAGACAGAGGATCTGAATCTTCGGGTTTCAGGTAAAAGGACGTGATCTCCTCACTCTCTTTGACTTTGCGATCCACCCGAAAGCATCGCCAGCCCTGGGGCTCTGTTTTTGCAGATTTTGCAGCTCCCTGAGAAGCAAGATGTTGGGATTGAAGATCTTTGGAAACGACTGCCCCCGCCACAGCACCTCCCACAGCTCCGAGCAGGGAAGCGGCCACCGCCAGACGGTAGGGACGGGGTTCACGGATCAAGGTAATGATCAGACCAGCAGCCAGAGTCAGGATCGTAGAGCCCATCAAGCCCACACGCAGACTCCGAATCATAGGGTTAGGGATCTGGCGACTATCCTCCAGCATTTAATGATTCTCCACATGTCGAGCCTGACGCCACTCACTGGGACCATGCTGTTGCGATTGCAGGGTTTCCGCACAGGTTTTGTTGACAAAATCACATTGATAAATAAAAGGTTCCTGCCAGCTGAGGGGGATCTCCAACAAATCTCTCACCCCCGTCATGCCCTGAGCAATAAAGAGAAGCACGGCCAGCGTATTCAACACCGCATGCAATTGCCGCCATTTTTTATGCTTGTAGATCTCCGGCAAAATTGCCAGAGAAAAGATCATCAGCAAGGTTACAGCCATACCGAAATAGAAATGGGAAGCATACCATTCGTTCGTGCGACGAAAAACCCCCTCCTGGGATCCCAGGATCAATACCCCAACACCCGTGAGTCCGGCAAACAGCCAGCGCCATGCCTTCTGATGGGGCTTTGCCTGATAGAGAAAGATCAAGGAGGCAATCGTGGCCAGAAAAATCAAGAGGACAAACACGAGCCGCAAGGGTTGATCCACCCACACCTGATTCTTGATCAGAGTTTTGGCAATGGGATGAAATAGCCCCAGCAGGGCAATCCCCACCACCCCACTTGTCAGGATGCGGCCCAGTTTGGCATGATCCGGCCCCACCATCGCAGGAATCTTACTTTTTTCTCCAGCCTGAGACTGTAAGCGCCGCTGTCGAGTTTGCCAGGCAAAGTAACTGACGATCCCGATCAGAGGTAAAACAAACGTCACAGCAATCGCCGGATGTGCGAGACGAAGGATATCAGTCGGTTCCATAATCCTTGGGCTACAGACTCTAGAATCCTATCCTGGAATTGCAACCCAGATCGTTTCTGATCATGTACTTCTTCTCACTTCCAGATCAAAAACAAACCAGGACAGGATGAGAATTGTTGCTCTAACTGGAACCACTAAGCTGAAAATCCTATGGCTTTAATCGAGTGGCAGGAGGAGAGATAACGATCAGGGCATCATTAGCTTCGAGATAGGAGTCAGCAGTAGGATTTGCAATCAGCGTCCCCTCCAAACCTTTCTCAACAGCCAGGATAATGCTGTGATGTTTTTGCTTCATCTGGATCAAAGCTTCCAAAAATGTACGTCCGATCAGATCACGTGGCACGGGAAGTTTATTGAGCTGTGTTCCTTGAATATGAGTGCTCACCATGTCTGAAAATAAGCGGCTGACTCCATGATTGACTGCCGCTCGTGAGATCACCTGACTTGCCAGTTCACTGCTGACAATAATCTCATCTGCATGAGCTCGTTCGCAGTACTGCACATAGGTTTCCTTTACCAATTCAACGATAGTGTACACTTCTGGGTTGATGCTTTCAACAGTCAGGGTTGTCAGCACAACTCTTGCATCCCGCGATTCTTCATCCAGCCGATCATCTCCTAAAATAATGATGGTACTCGCCTGGGCTAAATTGGCTCGTTGCAATGTTTCATCATTCACAGTGCCCTTGATAAAAGAGACCTGCTCCACCTCAATGGGCTTACTTTCAATATCAGCAATCAGAATAATCTCAGACTGAGTTGAGGTCGGATCCGATTGCAATTCTCTGATGATCACCTGGGCACGATGATTCCAGCCACAAACAATAATATGATTTTGGAAATGATAGGAGCTCATTCCTTTTTCTTCGAGTAATTTTTCTTGAATTAGAATACTAGCAATCGTAGCACTGAAGATTCCGAGCAAACCAATACCGAACATCATTAATAGGGTAGCAATAACCCTGCCTCCCCATGTTGTGGGCGTAATATCTCCGTAGCCGACAGTGGTAAGCGTAACAATGCACCACCAGACCGCTTCCTCAACCGTTAGATCGGATTCAAAAAATAGGATACTGATGGTGCCAATCCCGATGACGATGGCAATGTATAGAAATAGCTGACTCAGGGTCTCGCTGAAGAAAGATCTCCACAGCCGAGGGAATCGCAGTTGCAGCCCTATGCTATTTCTTGCGGTCATGATGAATTAAAACCATCCTAATAACCCCCTGCATTCCCCATGATCCCATTTCACCTTGCCAAATTCATTCGCCAGCATCTCTGGATCCGTTGGGGTCTGGGTCTGATGGGAGTTCTCCTCGGTCTGGGGGCACTGATCTTAACTGGACCCACTCATTCTGATCCCCCCCGGCTATCCAACTATGCCATCACCAGCCAGTCTGCTTTTAACCAGCTGTCATCCTACCCCGTGCAACCGGATCCGCCTACCCCTGCTTTCCACACCATCAATGCGTGGGAGGGTCGCCTCATCCTGCCCAATCCTGATCCAGCCTTCCCTGGCGATTGGGTGTGGGTGGAGATCTACCAGGCTCCTACCCCCTACCGTTCCTTAGTGGGTCGCACCTTGCGCTTGCAATGGGAAGAGACTGTCCCGGTACAGACCTATGTGCAGGCTTTATCCACCCGTGTCCAACTGGGAGAAGCAGCACGCAGCTTTCTGTACCGAGGCAATATTCTGCCCCTGCGGTTACATGATCGGGGAAACGTCGGCCCCCTACAATCGCTGGCGGGAGCTCGGCCTCAGGATGATGTGGTGGTCAGCCTTCAACAGGTCTCGGTCATCCAGACCAAAGACGCGGATCCTGCTCTCCAGATCCCCCAGGAACCACTGCAGATCACCGGTCGCTTCTACGGACTGGTGGAGATCGTGGAGCCTGTGCAGTCTCAGGATTGGCAGCACTTCCTCTGTCCAGCACTTCCTCCCTGCCCATCACCCCAGTTTTGGGTAAGGCCCTTCAATACAGCCACACAAACCTTTCAAGGGCGTCCATTCCAGATCCAGATTCCTCAACAGCTGCCGACGCGGGCAGGCATTTTCCCTTCCACTCCTTACCAGATTGAGGCATCTCCCGCTGGAACCTCTGGCTGGTACATCTATGGAGCAGAAGATCAAGATCAAACTTTTGTGGTGCAGGCAATCCAACCCCGTTCTTTGCTACAGCTCCAACCGGATCGGATCATTCAAGGGCGACAGGCCAGTCTGGACTATCTGCTACGGCACAAATGGGATGCGTCCCAAGATCAGAAGGGGAGGATAGAACGGGTCCTGCTGGATCCAGATCCCTCTTCTACAACTGCACCTCTCTCTGTCTGGAATCAAGGGGATCAAGCCCTCCTGCTCCATCTCTTCGGCGGAATCGGAGGACCACGGGGTGAAGGAACTCCTTTTGCCACGGTTCCAGGTCACTTTGCCTTTGGCTGGGGCAACATTCAACAGGAACCCTTATCTCAGGAGCTGCAGTGGGATCTAAACTACATCCAGGTCTATGCCCACAATCCCCAGGGCATCATTGCTGGATCTGCAAGCTGGGCCAATTATATGGGGGATCTGCAACGGGGTTGGCTGGGCACTCGTCCGGTCTCAGATATCCTGGTTAACTTTCCTCCCCTCACCCAGGACTACGATTTCGATGGCATTACCCTCTCCCCCATGCAGGATCTGCTGATTCAGTTGCAGGGCATGGCCGCCCGCTACCGCACTGGCGATGGCACTGGAGTGGCTGCCGTAAGTCCCGCAACATCCTGTGTTCAGGATTCCAATCAGGCCCTCTACCTCACCATTGAACAGGTGACAGAACAGGTGAGATCCCACCCTCAGATCCAGGCGTGGTTGCAGGCCCACCCCGAGGCGGAACAAACGCAGCGCTTTGCCCAGCTGGTCGCCTTCAGTCAGGATCTGGAAGATCTCCTGCAACCCTTTGGTCGGGTCCGCCAGGACTGGCAACAAAATGCAGCCACACTGGTCGGGATTGGTTCACATTCTGATCCCCTGGAATGGGTTAAAGATTCGGACCTGCTTTCAGCTTTGCTCAGCTGGCGTACCATGATGCCCCGTCGCGCCCAGGATGAACTGGCCAGTCTTTTTCTCCTCCACGGGGCCAAGCTCTGGATCCTGAAAACTTATCAGGTGGGAGGCTGGGATGCCAGTATTCAACCGTTGGCGCCCACAACGATCTTGGGCCAGATCCCTTTTATCTCCAGCCTCTGGCAACGGCTCTTTCTCAGTTTGACAACCTTGCCCACCATCCCGGAATGGCTGCTGTCCCTGGCACTCCTGATCCTCTTGGCAGGGATCGCCTTACCTGTGGGGTTGAGAGTGGGGTTTCTCTTCTGGTCACCAACCTCGACACGGGGGGGGGCACTTCTCTTCAAGATCCTGGTGCCCTTTTTCATCCCAGCATTAACAGAGGAAATATTGTTTCGTGCAATCCTCATTCCTCATCCCCAGGAGTTGTATGCCCCCTTGCTCTGGTTTGGATGGGCAGTCTTCAGTTTGATCATCTTTATTCTTTATCACCCGTTGCAGGGGTTAACCATTTCTCGACAAAGATGGGCAACTTTCAGCAATCCTATGTTTCTTGCCCTAGCTACGGGCATTGGGATCATCTGCACAATCACTTATGGCCTGACAGGATCCATCTGGCCTGCAGTGTTGATCCACTGGATCTGTGTGCTGGTGTGGTTATACCTTACTCCTTCAGCCCGTTTCCGTTGACTCGGTTATGGCAACAGATCCGTAAGTTGCAGCCGAGCGATCCAGGCGGTCTCAGAGGAAGGAATGGAGTTGGCATCATACCCACCCAGAAATAGGGTGCCATCCTTCCACGGGGAAGGCTGTAGAGTCCGAGTCGCCACGAATGCTTCACCCAGATCCACAGGTCGCTTGCCATCCGTCTGCAGATGAAAATCAGGGCCACTCAAACAGCGAAAAGCATACTGCGGCGTGGAAGTACGGATCAGAAAACAGGCAGCTCCATCAAAGTCAGAATCCGGAGCACAGATGCGATCTTCTGGACAGGCCTGATTGCCCTCATAGGCCCATTCCACCCCAAACAAATGCACGGTTTCCCCATTCAGATCAACCTCTGTAAATTCGTTATAGGCAGCGATCACATAATCCACGGCTCCACGACCAGAGGCAGGAATATTGAAGCCCTGTTGTTGCAAGCTGTTGGTGATGACCGTCTGAACCTGGATCTCTCTGGTGATCTGGGGGCTGGGTAGGCTGCTCAAGATCCCCTGGGGCAAGGCATCAAAACGTAGAACCGATCCATCTCCTTCAGGAGACACCAGCAAAGCTGGCTGACCATGGTGCTCGATGCAGGTGAGACCACGCAGCCCAGTTCCCCTGGCCTCTTGGGAACCATACCATTCCACCCAGCGGGCAGTGCCTACGGGCAAATCTCCATCATTGCGACGCCAGAGACTGCGCCCTGCTGTGGCGTATAGGGATCCTCCACAATCGGCAAACCCAGCCACACGGTTATTTTCGCGGGCTGTTGGTGGAGTGGGCAACTCAGAGGCAAAATCCCAGAGAATGGTTTGGGCAGGAGCATCCCAAATTCCCCGAAGGATCCCTCGAGGAGAGGTGCCAATGTAAAACGCCAGGGTATCGCCCTCTGCATGCATGCCAAAGGATCGGGTCCGTTCAATATCAGTAGCAGGCAAACTGAGGATCTCTGTCCAGGTGCTGTCATTCCCCACTCGCCAGGCTAGTGTGCGCGTATCCTGAGCAATTCCCCCCTCCGCCAGCAGCACCTCCACCGCTCTTCCCTGGTTAAACTCGGCTGGGATGGTAAAAGACTCCATGGCTGTGATCCGCAGGGCCTCAAAGGTATCAAAGGGTCGCCATTCACTGTTGGGGCCATCTTTAATCAGCACTTGCGCACCTGTGGGATTAGTAACCTGTTCCCACTGACTCATGCCTGCAAAAAGCTGACCCGCATGGGCTTGCAGGTGCAGGGTTTCGGTATGGGGAGAGGTTGCGGTTGAGAAGGATTCCAGAGATGCAGGCACATCGGCGTAGAGATCATGGGGTGGAGGTAGCTTGAAAATCTTATTCGCCTGCACCCAGGCATTGCCTGAGCTGATCCCATTGATCCTGACGTTATCCCCAACCTCGATCGGTTCTGATGGCAACTCAGTTTGTTGTCGCACCTGGATCGAACGGCCATCAACCATCCAGATCCCGTTCATCTGACCCCAGCGATGACCCGCAGGCAACCGCTCCACAACACCACTGGAAATCAGCACCTGATCCTGTTGCCAAAGATTCAGTTCTCCCTGCAACAGCAGTTCTGTGGAAGGATCCTCGACAGCCACAGTCTGAGCGCTCGGAGTGGAGGAGCCACAGGCCCCTACTAGACCGAGAAAACAAAAGGTGACAACCCAACCGATACCGCAAGTGATCTTCATCAGTGCAACTCCGTAGGTAGAGAGAAACCAGGTCCGAGTCGTGGGTGCAGAGTGCAACCCGTGATTGAGACTGCGGCCACCCCCGATCGGTTCAAGTTCCCCAGAACAGCTACGGCTTCTCACTCTGATCGGAGGTGATAATGAGTGCATTCCATGCCAAAGAGAGATAAGCCTCTCAGCCCACTCTGATCTAGAAGGAAAGAACCATGCCCCCTGTCGATGAACTGGACATTCGAGAATTGATCCTGGGGTTGGATCGAAAAATGGACACCCTGGATCGAAAAATTGATGCCCAGTTTCGTGAGTTGGATAAACGACTGGATGCCCTTGATAAAAAGATCGATGTCCAGAATGCAGAACTTAAATCTGAGATCCAGAGAGTCGAAATGAATCTGGAGGGAGAGCTTAAACGCGTTGAAAATGAGGCTGGAAGGAGAGATCGCTCTGGCTGGGGCTGAGATCAAAAGACTCGAAGAAAAGTTTGGTGGAGATATCAATCGCCTTGAAGAGAAACTGGATGGGTTTGGCAAACGGCTGGATCAGCAGGAGTTTGTTAGCCGTGGAGGGATCCTGACTTTGATCGCGGGGGTTGCCGCTGGATTTATTAAGTACCTATTTTTCCCTGATTAACTTATTGAAGCCCTAGCTCAAGCTGAATACATAGACAAATCCAATGCTCCTGAGCTTAGTTCATAAGGGACACACACTTCATTGCTTCAAATCAAAGGCAATACAAATACGCTCCTGATCCGCTACGAAAGGAATCGTGCGGTGATACAGATAAGAGGGAAATAGGATCAGCATTCCCACCTGAGGTTGGATACAGTGACGGGCATGATCGTGCTTGAGATCAAACCGCTCGGGATAGCAGCCGAACTCAATGGACCCCTGAGGATATTGATCCACAACCTTCAGGTAGTACACACCACTGACAACTCCAGAAGGATGAATATGCGGGATCTGGTGTCCCCCATTCTGCATGACCACACCCCAGAGATCAGAGATCTGTAACTGTTGATCGGCATAAGCTGCATAAGGATGTTGAGAATCACAGGCTAGCTGCTGCAGGAATTGACTCACCTGCTTTTGGATCAAGGTCTTCAACTGGGTTAGAACCGCAACCTCTTCGCGAACTAAATTGCCTGTGTGATAGCCCTGTCGTGTGGCATTTCCAGATTTTTCCCAGGCAAGCGTGGGATGACTTTTCAAGTACTGGATCAAAGCTGCATTCATCGCCTCTAGATCCACTCCTGCTACAACCTGATCCCAGTGGATGATGTTCAAAATCTGGTCATAGTCTAGAAGCACATTTAAAGAAGGATCTCCTGGATGCTCTGACACCGCAATTGTCTTTAAAGAAAGTCCATGGGTATTCAAAGGATCAATTTCCAGCCCCCGACTTGAGGCCTCAAGCGCCGCCTTCGCCTCCCCTTTCACCAAATGCAGATCCGCCAGATTCAACCAGGCATCCACCGACTGGGAATTGAGGTCTAGACAACGCAACAGTATCGCTTCAGCGGCTTCCCATTGCTGATCCCAGATCAGGGCATTCCCCAGGTTCAGATGGGCCTCAGCATCCGTGGGGTTCAGATCAATAGCCCGCTGGTAAGCCTGGATCGCATCCTGGAATTTATCCTGTTTCTGGAGTACCTTACCCAGATGTATGTGGGCCATCACGTTGCCAGGATCCAGTTCCGTTGCTTGCCGATAGTGTCCAGCGGCTGCGTCCAGATCGCCCATGGCCCAGCAGGTATCCCCCATGTTGATCAGGGTGAAGGGATTGGGCCGGATCTGGATTGCTTTTTCATAGTTACTCAGGGCCTCTGCAAACTGATACTGAGCAAACTGCACCAGGCCCAGATTGTTAAACACTTCCATCGAAGGTTGCAGGTGAGCAGATTTTTGGTAGCTGGCGGTAGCAGCCTCCAGATCCCCATTCCTCTGTAACGCCCGCCCCAGATTGAAGTGCGCCAGTGCATTATCAGGTTGCTTTCGTGTGGCTGTCCTCAGGATCGCAATAGCCTCCTGGTGTTCTCCATGATGATCCAGCATCACTCCCAGGGTGCTGAGGGCGTCTCCCCAGTTCGGTCTAGCCACCAGAGCTTGGCGCAGATGTCGTATGGCCTCATCTTTGTACCCTTTCTGGTACTGGATCAGACCCATGAGGTAGAGGGCATCGGGTTGAGCAGGATCAAGATTCAGAGCCTGTTGGCAGGCATGCTCAGCCTGAGCCAGTTGACCGACCTGAAACAACTGCATTCCGGTGGTGATCCACTGTTGCAGAAGATTGAGCTCAGAAGAGTCTTGGGAGGACGAGAAGGATTGACTGGAAAAGCCCTGAGCTTTTTTGTGCTTCATGGGGATTGAGGAATGAAAACTAATAATTCACATGCTCACTAAGGATCAGAGAGCTAAGTTAAGCGTACCTGAATGGATGAACTACCAGCAAATTCAGAGTTCAGGAGCACAACTCATGAAATCCAAGCCTATTTTCTACCATGCTGGATGTCCTGTTTGCATCAGTGCTGAGCAAAATATTGCCCATGCGCTGGATCCCAATCGCTACGATTTAGAGATCATTCATCTGGGTGAACGCAAGGAAAAAATTACAGAAGCCAGAGCACAGGGGGTGCAGTCAGTTCCAGCTCTGATCCTGGATCAGCAGCCTTTTCACATTAACTTTGGGGCAGCCCTGGCAGATCTGGGATAGGTTGTTGGTCTGATTTTGTACGGCTCTTCTCTGATCTAGGGAGGGGCCTTATCTTATAAGATGACTGTATGAATCATTCACGTGTATTTACCAGCAACCCAATTGTTTTCCATTAGAGTTATAGGTAAAGTCAAATGGTGTCGATGATTCCAACGACCCAGATCACACTACGAGATCTCAAGCAGTTATACGGACTGGAGCAGGCTAAGGATCCAAATTTCTTTCCAGAATGGTTGCAAAACTACACAACTCTAACTCAATGGGAAACAGAGATGCTGGATCGGGTCAAGACTAACTTTATAGAGCTGATGGAAGATCCACCCCTGATGGAGAATACCGTCAAAATGGTGGTACTTGCACCTCTACTGGATCTGGCAGGCTTTTATCACAAACCTTTTCGGATCGAAACAGAAACCAGTGTGGATGTAGAGCTGGAGGATGAGGGAACAATCATTCGCGGGCGTATTGATGTGCTGGTCTTGAAAACTCGTCTGTGGCTGCTGGTGATCGAGTCTAAACGCAGTGATTTTGCAGTTACGCGAGCCCTCCCTCAGGCCCTGGCCTACATGCTTGCCAATCCCCAACCGGATCAGCCTACCTTTGGCATGATTACTAATGGCAATGAATTTATATTTTTAAAAGCAATCCGGCAGCCATCAGCACTCTACGCAAACTCCAGACTCTTGGCGCTTGTCAATCCTGGAAATGAACTCTACACAGTTCTACAGATCCTCAAACAGCTAGGGCAAACTGCTGTTAAGTATTCCCAGGAAAGATCTAGCCCTCCCTAGACCTACCCTAAAATAGGGGGCAACCTCTGTGTGTCCATCGCGCTTCCATGAACTTTGCTGACAAGTTAGCGGCCTCCCTTTCCCGTAACCAAAGCCTGCTCTGTGTGGGCCTGGATCCCAACCCTGATCTGGTTCCTGCTCGTTTCCGCAGTGGATCTGCTATTCTTCCGGCTCTACAGGAATGGCTGAAGATACAAATCACAGAGACAAGTGACTATGTCTGCGCCTACAAACCCACACTGGGCTTTTACCAGGCTCTCGGAGTTGCAGGGATCGAGCTGCTGCTGCAGGTGCTGGAATGGATTCCAGATGAGCTCCCAGTGATTCTTGATGCCAAACACAGTGATCCCCACAGCAGTACATTGCTGGCCGAGACGGTGTTTCGCAACTGGGGTGTAGACGCCATCACCCTTTCTCCTTTTGCAGGACAGGATCAAGCGGCCCCGTTCCTCGTCCATGCAGATAAGGCCGTCTTTGTTCTTTGTCGCTCTGCCAGTCCCACTGCATCCCTGATCCAGGACTACCCCCATCCCGAGAGCCCCCTTTACCTCCAGATCGTCAAAGAGGTCCGTACCTGGGGAACACCAGAGGCAGTTGGATTAGAAGTGGCCTCCCCCACACCCGAGATCCTGGCACAGGTGCGCTCTTTAGCCCCCGAACGCTGGATCCTGGCACGTAGCCTCTGGGCCCAACGGGATGACCTGAGTGAGACGCTAGCCGCAGGTTTAGACCGACAGGGGGCAGGTCTGATCATTCCCGTTGCTCAGGATCTATTAGGGCAGGAGCATCTCTCCCACCACATTCAAACCGTACGGGATCAGGTGAATCAGATGCGGGAACAGGTAATGGAACGAGGGGCTACCTGTACCCTATGGACCCCGAATGTGTGTCTGCTGGATCAAGATCCGCACACCGATTTAATTCTGCAACTTTTTGATCTGGGCTTCATTTTATTTGGGGACTATGTTCAGGCTTCTGGCGCTGTCTTTCCTTACTATGTGGACCTGCGGACCATCATTTCTAATCCCCAGGTGTTTCAGCAAATTTTGAATGCTTATGCAGAGATCCTGGAATCACTTCAATTTGATCGCATTGCGGGCATTCCCTACGGATCCCTCCCCACGGCCACAGGCTTATCCCTGCGCTTACACAAACCCATGATCTATCCCCGTAAAGAAGTGAAAGCCCATGGCACCAAAAAGGTGATCGAAGGCGCTTTCCATCCAGGGGAGAAAGTCGTGGTGGTCGATGACATTATGATCAGTGGCAATAGTGCTCTGGAAGGGGCCAGCAAGCTCAAGTCCGCAGGGCTAGAAGTGGAAGACATTGTGGTCTTTATCGATCACGAACAGGGGGTGAAAGATCGGTTACGGGCTCAGGGGTATCGCAGCCACTCAGTCATGGGCATTTCTCAGATCACCACCACGCTCTACCAGGCAGGTCGGATCAATCGGGAGCAATATGAGCTCCTCACTCATGCGGAGGTAGGCTAGGCTAGAGGAGGTAACTTCCACAGGAAAGACTCATCTCATTGATAACGGGAGTTCGAAGACTGAGATGAAAAACCGGATCGCGGCTGCTCTGCTAGCTTTTTTCCTCGGACCCTTGGGGATCCATAAGTTTTATCTGGGCAAGAATGTTGAGGGGGTTCTCTATCTGCTTTTTTCCTGGACTTTCATCCCTGTGGTACTGTCATTTTTTGATTTTATTGGTCTGCTTCTCACCTCTGATGAAGTTTTTGATGCCCGCCACAATCCTAAAACTCGCCTGTTACTCGCTTCCCGCACGGCGCAGGATATTACCGCCGCAATTGCGGATCTGCAACGGCTTTACGAGATCGGGGCGGTGACTGCTGAGGAATACGAAGTGAAACGCCAGAAGCTTTTACGGGAGTTATAGTTTTTTGCCCACTGAACCCTCAGGCTGGATCGACTTCTGAAGGCTAAAGATGGACAGCATGGATGAATATGCACCAAAGCCAGCCAGATCGGGCAAGTTTGGTGGTTTCTGGCGATTTATCAGGGGGCAGATCTCTCGGATCCGCTGGAGAAAGCCTGCCCACAGAAAGATCGATATCAACACCTGCTCCAAACATGAAATGGTCTACAGGCTGGGCTTACCCATTGTTTATGCCAACGATATTGAGCGGTTGCGCCACGACGGTTATCAGCTTACCTCAATTGAAGATCTGTGGGAGGTTGTGGGGATTCCAGAAGCTACAGCTCGTCGCATCGAACCTTTACTTGTGTTCCGCTACCGTCTGCAGGGGGAGGCAGCTGGATCCTGGCGGCGGTTAAACACCTATTCTGTGCCGGAGTTGATCGCCTGTGGCATTGAAGATACTCTCGCCAACCGGATCGTGAAGGAACGAGAACAGCGGGGAGCCTTCCGATCCCCTGTGGATGCCAGACGTCGGGTGGGATTGGATCTGGATCGTTACCAACGGCTACTCTAGCCCAGCTCACAGAGGGTAACCCGATCCATTCACAGACTTACTGCCGCACTAACCGTTGGCGCAGTTTCTTGATCTTGTCTCGCAGTTCCGCTGCTTTTTCAAACTCCAGCTCAGCTGCTGCCTGCTTCATCTTCAGTTCCAGTTGACTGATCAGTTCGGGAATCTCAGACAGGGGAATATCATCCGACATCTGGAATGCTTTTTCCAGCTCCCGATCATTCAGCTTGCGCGAAATGGAAAGGAAGGAAAGAATCGCATTGCTGGAGGATTTAATGATGGGACGGGGTGTAATGTTGTGCTTCTGGTTAAACTCCATCTGGATTTGACGTCGCCGCTGAGTTTCGCCAATCGCCCGCTCCATACTGCCCGTGATGTTGTCGGCATACATGATCACATGCCCCCGCACATTGCGAGCTGCACGGCCAATCATCTGGATCAAAGAACGCTCTGCCCGCAGAAAACCCTCTTTATCGGCATCCAGGATCGCCACCAGAGAGACTTCTGGCAGATCCAGACCCTCCCGTAACAGGTTCACCCCCACCAGTACATCAAAGGCCCCTTCCCGAAAATCCTGCAGGATCTCGATCCGTTCAATGGAGGTGATCTCACTGTGCAAATACCGCACCCGAATACTGCGCTCCTGTAAATACTCCGTCAGATCCTCGGCCATGCGTTTGGTCAGAGTCGTGACGATCACCCGCTCCGCCAGCCCATCCTGAGACCGATCCAGGCGCAGGTAAATCTCCCCTAGAAGATCATCAATTTGCCCCGAGGTAGGCCGCACATCCACCTCTGGATCCACCACCCCAGTGGGCCGGATCACCTGTTCCACCACCCGACCTGTACCGGGCATGTAGATCTTCAATTCTGTTTTCCCTTCTGTGCGTACCGAGAACTCTGCCCCCGACTGCTCCAGCTCCCAGTCTCCTGGCGTGGCCGAGACAAAGATCGCTTGGTTCACCTTGCCCCAAAATTCCTCCGACTTGAGGGGACGATTATCCACAGCACTGGGCAGACGAAAGCCATGATCCACCAGCACCTGCTTGCGAGCCCGATCCCCGTTGTACATCCCCCGGATCTGGGGCACCGTAACGTGGGACTCATCCAGCACCAGCAGCCAGTCATCTTCGGCAAAGTAGTCCACCAGACAGGAGGGAGGTTCTCCCGGTTGCCGTCCGGTCAGGTGGCGGGAATAGTTTTCAATGCCATTGCAGTAACCCACCTCCCGCAGCATTTCCAGATCATAGCGGGTGCGCTGTTCCAGGCGTTGAGCCTCCAGCAATTTCCCCTCCTGTTGCAATTCCTCCAGCCGATCTTCTAGCTCTGCATCAATGTCGATCAACGCCTGCTGCAAGTGCTCCTCTGGGGTAACAAAGTGGCGGGCGGGATAGAGACGCAGAGAACTGAGACTGGAAAGGATCTCACCACTCACCGGATCAATCAGGCGAATCGCCTCAATCTCATCTCCAAAAAACTCAATTCGGATCACGCGATCTTCATAGGCTGGCACCACCTCCAGCACATCCCCCTTCAAACGAAAACGCCCCCGGATCAGGTCCAGATCATTGCGTTCGTACTGGATGGCAGCCAGATCCCTCAACAGGGCTCGCTGGTCCATCTCTTCTCCCACCTTGAAGGGCACCGAGGCATTGAGATATTCCTCCGGCATCCCCAGACCGTAGATACAACTCACCGAAGCCACCACGATCACATCCCGGCGTTCAAACAGAGAGCGGGTAGCCGAGTGCCGCAGCATATCGATCTCGTCATTGATCGAGGCGGTCTTGGCAATATACGTGTCGGTGGTGGGGACGTAGGCCTCCGGCTGGTAGTAGTCGTAGTAGCTGATGAAGTATTCCACCGCATTGCGAGGAAACAGTTCCCGCATCTCATTACACAGCTGGGCTGCCAGGGTTTTGTTCGGGGCCATCACCAGGGTGGGTTTCCCGATCTGCTCGATCACATGGGCGACACTGAAGGTCTTTCCGGTTCCGGTGGCCCCCAACAGGGTTTGATAGCGGTGACCTGCACGGATCGACTCCACCATCCCGGCGATCGCTCGGGGCTGATCCCCCATCGGCTGGTAGGCAGCATGTAACTCAAACACAGACATGAGCGGATCCTGAGGCAGAGAGGAATGTAGGACAGGATAGCTCAACCCCAGGTTGAAGATCCCCAGTAACAGGCTGTCTCCAAATGGCTCATTGCAGGTTTAGGGATCAGGAGTGGATGTACTCCTCGATCAGGGGTCGCACTGAGGTCAGGTCATAGCCCCCCAGGGCGGCACATTGCATCACTTCGTCCAGAGAGCCCTTGCCCGCTTTTCCCTGCACCATGGACCAGAGGATGCAACTGCGGGTTCCCGAGAAGCAGTAGGCCAGCACCGGAGCCGGATTCTCCTCCAGAGCTTGGCCGAAGGCATCCACCACCTCAGGGGTGAGGCTGCGCACGGTCGTCGGAATGTAGACATAATTCAGGCCTGCTTGCGCCGCCAGGTTTTTTGCTTCAGCAGAGGAGAGCTGATCCGCGGCCTCTCCATCGGGACGATTGTTGATAATGGTCTTGTAACCCGCAGCAGCCAGTTCAGCAAAATCAGAGCGTTCTAGTTGCGGGGCGACTGCGAAGCCTTCAGCCAGGATCTTGGGTTGCACCATGATGAGTTCCTTAGGGAGATTGAACAGGATTTCACCAGAGCTACGCTATCACAATCGGCATGATCTCTACCCTGATGATTGACCTGGATCCCCTAGAGCAGAACACTCCCCCCTCTAGATCCTCACACCTGAGGTGCACGATAGCGCTGTTCAATCCACTCGCGGACTTCAGCCTCGGTGTCTACCCAGTAGTGGCGGCGGCTCACCGGATCAAAGATATGCCAGCAACGGGTCCCTTCCAAATTGGCCTGGTAGCGGATGATGGGCTCAGTAGCACTGGTGAAAGAACTCAGCATCTGATCCAGCAACGATTCCCAGAGGGCCAGAGCTCGACCACCCACCCAGGACAGACGTAGAAGCGCTGAAGATCGAGATTTCAAGGAAATCAACATATGCACAGTCTTGAACAACCTGATTTCCACTATGGCTCTCCCCTCTCTAGAACAGAAGGTACAGTTTCACAAAAATCCAACTAGACCAGTTCCTCAAGATCACAACTGGTTTGCCTGAATCAGTCAGAACTGTACCAGGTCAGTGGTGGTGGGATCGCTTAGATTGGGGTGACGTCTCTGCCACCAGGGAGGTCTGGACAGATGAGGATGGTGCTGGATCGACAGTCAACTCAACCGGTTTACCAGCAAATTCGAGATCACCTGCAGCAATTGATCACGACAGGAGCCTTTTCCTCTGGGGAAAGATTACCTTCGATTCGCACCCTGGCCCGCTCCCTTCAAGTGAATAAGCTCACGGTTCTGGAGGCTTACGGACTGCTGGAAGCAGAGGGATTGGTCTCCGCCCGTCAGGGATCGGGATATTTTGTGGATCAGACGCTTTCTACACCTGTTCAACCCTCTACCTTTGCCCCTGATCAGGATGTGGTGGTTTGTGCCACCCGTAGCCGTACCTTTATGCACACTTATGATCAGTCGATTCTGGCCCATGACTGCCAGAGCGTGATTGATCTGAGCTGTAGTTTTCCTGCCAGTCCTCCTGCTGATTTGCAGCGGATCTGTCGGCGGGTAGCAGCCAGTGCTGATCAACTTTTTAGCTACGATGCGGTGCAGGGACAGACCCTTTTGCGGCAGCAAATTGCCCAACTTCTGCTCCAGCGCGGCATTCAAACCACCTGTGAGGATCTGTTGATTACCAATGGATCGATGCAGGGGCTGTCACTGATCTTTCAATATTTTCTCAAGCCAGGCGACTGGGTGGTGGTAGAAAGTCCCACGTTTCAGGGGGCACTGTCAATTCTAGAACAGCTGGATGTGCGGCTCATCGGGATCCCCATGACCTCTGAGGGGATGAACCTGGAGCGACTGGAACAATACCTGCACAGCCATGCTCCCAAGCTGATCTACACCATCAGTACCCTGCACAATCCCACCGGACTGACCACGTCTCTACAGCACCGTCAGCAGTTACTCGACCTAGCCCAGCGCTACCGCTGCCCGATCCTGGAGGATAACGCCTACGAAGGCCTGAATTTTGAACCTGTGCCCCCTCCGTTGAAAGGGATCGATACGCAGGGATGGGTGACGTATCTGGGCACCTTTTCCAAAACCCTATTACCTGGAGCCCGTGTCGGCTACCTGGCAGCCCCTGTTCAACACTACAAGGCTCTGCTGGAGCGCAAACTGCTCTGTGATCTGCATACCCCCACCTTCACTCAGGCCGTGATCAGTGAGTATCTGGCCAGTGGCCATTACCGACGTCATCTGGCTCGTTTGCAAACGCAGTATCGTCACCACCGCAATGTCATGCTGCAGGCTCTGGAAACCTACTTTCCGCAGGAAACATCCTGGACAGTTCCGGCAGGGGGCATGTATCTCTGGGTGCAGTTACCGGGATCGATTCAGGTGGATGAGATCTGTCGGCAGGCTGCTGCTGCTCAGGTGCTGGTGGTCAATGGGTTAGGACTGTTTCCTGGACACCAGGGCTACCCCGCTCTCCGGTTGGCTTACTCCAATTGCTCTCCTGAGGGCATCGAGAAGGGGATCTCGATTCTGGGGAATCTGCTGAAGCAAGCTCTGTAGAACAGACAAGAAGTTCGTCTGAGTTTGTGAGTTGACGAGATCTAGACAGTCTGTGGATCAGGGCAGGAGGATAGCTGGAGCTCTCTCATAAGGAACTGATTAGGGGTCAAGTCATCAGGTTCAGCCTCAAGGTTCCAGATCATGTTGTCATCATTGGGGCCGAAGCCCGTGGCGTCGAACAGGTAATCTTGCTCCAGATTGGTGGAGAGTACAGTGCTAGGGGTAGTGACGGATCAAGACTCAGATCTCAGTTGCTCAATCTGCTCTACCGATAGACCAGAAGTTTTGGCAATGATTTCCACTGCTACTCCCTCCTGGAGCAATTTGATCACCATTTGTTGGATCCCTTCCTGTTTACCAATCTGGATCCCACGCTGTTCACCAATCTGGATCCCTTCTTCTCGACCTTCTTCTTTGGCCAGTTCTTCCATACTGCTGATCAGTGGCATCTTCGCCTCCGCTTCGTACTGTTCCAACTCTTCCTTAAATTGTCGCCTAAGTTCTGGGGGCAATGTCATCATCCGATCCATGACCCGCACTAAACGGATCACATCCTCCCGACTGTAACCCCTCTCATAAAGCCGTCGAGTTAGGATCCATTTCCACCGTTTGCGTGCCTGAGCATCTGATTTAGTCGTTCTGGATCTCAGGTGAGCCATGACCACAACGGCCAGAGGATTGTCACTGGTCTCCAATTCTGGCCACTGATCCTCGAAATCTACCAATTTCACGATGGGAAATTTCAGACTTAGTTCACATCCGGCCAGGGTGTATGTGTAGCGATCCGGTCTCCAGCCACTCCTCTCATCCCCCAGGACAGCCAGACTCATCACCCGCTTTTGATAGTAGTCAAAGATCCGGTAGTGATAGACAAACATGCGCTGAGCAAAGCCACTGTCCTCCTGAGATTGCACCTCCACATGGATCAAGATAAACGCTTCTTCCCCGTTGCTGAGC
This sequence comes from uncultured bacterium, assembly GCA_964392245.1. GTDB lineage: Bacteria > Cyanobacteriota > Cyanobacteriia > Thermostichales > Thermostichaceae > JAAUUJ01. The sequence goes on along the minus strand of CAYMOX010000001.1, from coordinate 79,099 downwards.
CAGGCTTTTACAAGTTTGTCGGCATAGCGACGACCGATCTCTGCCTCAGGGATCAAGTCCTGAAATTCTTTGTCTAGAAACTCAACTGACTGATCCCAGTTGATGGCTGCATGAGCTTCTGGAAAGAGGAAGGCCAGGAAAGGCTCGAAATAGAGATCCAGAGTTTCCTTCCAGGCAGCATCCAGATCTGAGGGGGGAGAAGAATTGGTCATGACAGTGGGAGAGATCGGACATCAAGTTGGCGTTTCTTCTCGAATTATCTCAATAAAATCAAAATCCAAGAATAAATTTAAATTCCTGAATTAATTTAGTTGATCTTTCAGATCTCGAATAGCAGCACTGGTGTTGCGATCATAGGCCACCTGCAGACAGCGGGTGATCATATCCTGGATCTGGATCTCAGGAAAAAATGAACTCCTCTCCTGAAGGATATATTCTGTATTTTGGAGCTGATAGATCAAGATCTGTGTTTTGCGAAATAGCCAGACTTCTGGCACTCGATAGGGAAGGTAATCATTGACATCCGAGTAACTGGTCACGTCAATTTCCAACACCAGATCTGGTGGCGGTTCACTGGCCCAATCAATCCGATCTTTCCCCGAAACTGCGCGCCAGTTGTTGATGTAAAAGCAATAGTCTGGCTCAATGCCGCTTTCTTCTGGCAGATCCATGGTGACAGGGGTAAACGCATCGTATTCCTGCCCGACATGATCCAGCAGTGTTGTAATGATATTGGCTATGAGATGAGCATCTCGTCCATGTTTGGGTAGAGGTGACATGAGCAAGACTTCTCCATGCCGATATTTGATGCGCGGAATCGATCCATCGCCTCGCTGCTGACTGAGTGCTTGATAGTCTTGCCACGTTGCAGGCAACCGCACCACCGATCCTGCAGGTAGGTGGATCTTTTCTGGTGAGATAATGGCGTACATGACTACCTATCCTCCTTGTCAGATCCCGAAGAAGTTAAATGCTAGTGAGGCTAGCAATGTCATTTGTAGGGTCAATAGGATCGTGTAGATAATCGCCTTTGGCTTAAACAGGGTCAGCATCAAGCCAATGGCCTTCAGATCGATCATGGGGCCAAAAACCAGAAAGGCCAGCAGGGATCCAGGTGTAAAGGTGGAGACAAAAGCCAGAGCAAAAAAAGCATCTACCGTCGAACAAATGGAAACCACCGCCGCCATGATCAGCATCACCACCACCGAGATCACAGGCCCCTGACCGTAATCCAGCAGCACCGATCGGGGCACCAGCGTCTGGATCAATGCCGCAATCGCCGCCCCCATCACTAGCACACTTCCTAATTCCCGCAACTCCCGCGACCAGATCCCCACCAGCTGATCCAGGCGTGCCCAGAGACCAACCTTTTCAGCCAGGGCCATCGGCTGGACCACACCTTCACGGTAGACATCCACGGCGGCCACCAGCGTTGCGGCTCCTCCTGCTGAGACTGTGGATTCTTTCGGGGAGATTAAAAAGGTGCCTTTTTGCAGAAACCCTGATCTCGCCGGAGGCCGCAGGGCTTCCCGCTCCCGCAGCACCGAACTATGCAAAATTTCCTGATCATCCCGCTGAAAACTAAAAATCCAGCCCACCACCACCGCGATCAAAAACGAGAGTCCCACCCGGTAGATCACCATTTCCGGCATCGGTTTGAATGCGATCCAGGTCGCCACGATCACCACCGGATTAAAAACCGGGGCTGCCAGCAGAAAGGCAATGGCCACATGTGGAGGCACCCCTTTACTCACTAGCCGCCGCGCCACAGGCAGGTTGCCACACTCACACACCGGAAAGAAAAATCCCAGAGCTCCTCCCAGAGCTGAACTCTGCCACTTGCCTCGGGGTAGCCAGCGATTAAGCTGCGCCTCATCGACAAAGACAGCGATCAAGCCAGAGAGCAAGACTCCCAGCAATAAAAAGGGAAGCGCCTGCACCACAATGCTCAGAAACAGAGTGAAGCCGTCATGCCAGAGGGGTGATGTAAGCCAATCCAAACCAAATCCCGCCCGAACCTGGATTGATTCTACCCAGGTAGGCAGCATCCTTGCTAAAGGGACCTACACTGGAGGAGAGCTGCATTTAGAACTGCTGATGAGTACCGATCTGTTTTTACTGGCGGCACAGGTGGGTCTGGGAGTCACGGGGTTACTGGCTCTGGTGACCTTTGTAGCCTGGATCCGGAAGATGAGCCTGCGCTTTGCCCTCGTGGGGTACACGGCTTTCTGCCTGGTGCTGACCGTGGGTTGCTATGCCCTCACGCTGACTCCGATCATGAAAACCTCCATCCCTGGTGCGGCCCGATTTACCACTGTTTATGATCGGGGAGCCAATCAGGCGGTGATCAAGGTGGACCGCACTATTACCCCTGATCAGCTGCGCCTCACACTGGAACAGGCGGCTCTCAACCTGGGATCTTCGGGGCGTTATTCGGCAGATGGATCCCGACAGTTTCGGGTGCGGGCTCGTACGGTTCTCCATCCTGAGAAAGGAGTTTCGGTTCCACTGTATTTGGGAGAGATCGAGCGAACCCTGGGCAGACAAAGTGAAGCAGAGCCACGGATCACGATCAATGCTGGTGCCTTTGAGCAACTGCAAGCATCCTCCAATGAGGAACAGGGCTGATCTACGGCTCCAGATCACCGAATTGATCCCGATAGCGATTTAAAAGATCTTCCAGGGCTGAGGCTCGTTGTCGTTCTTGCTCTGCCGTGGCCTCTGCCTGTAATCGCAACAGCTGCTCCTGATCCAGTCGTTCACTTAATTCATCTGGGATCGGCAACCGCTCGCCGCTATCCACTCGAAAAAAGCCGATCAGTTTCCCCTCAGCCTGTAAGCGCAGTTGTAGTGGTTGGCTGTGCCCATCCGTGATCTCCTGATACTCTTCCCCCTGAAGTTGATAGCCCTGCAGCTGTTCTGGAATCCATTCTCCTCTCGGATCAAACAGCCAGTATTCCTGCACCCCCAGCTGGGCATATAGCAGCTTTTTGAAGCCCTGATCTTGCAAACGGGTTCCTGCAGAGGTGATTTCAAAGATGACGGCAGGCACCTGGCCTTCTTCCCAGATCTTGTAGTTATCGCGTCCACCTGGATCCACACCAAAAATAACCATCACATCCGGTGCACAGCGCAGCCTGGGATAGCCCTGAGAGTAGTAGAGAAATTGGTTGGCAAGAACGGTGGCCTGCTGTCCTGCAAGGTAATGTTTCAGGACCAGTAGAGTGACAATGAGAGCATAAAGGTGATCATAAGTTTCCGCCACGGGTTGGCCATCTCCTGTGGGGTAAACCACCTCAGTAGTCGAGGGCTGGATCTGGGGCTGAACTGTCATACTGAATGGGAAAGGGATCTTGCTTCAGCTTAAACGAATCACTGAAAAACAGCTACGTCAACAACTGTGATATTAAATTAATGCTCAAAATCTACAAAGATCTTGACTAGGTCGATCAGGAGAAAAAGACTGGCCACCTACATTTTGGCTGGCTAGAAGACTAGCCTCAACCCAATCTCTAGTGTTTACTAAAACTAGCTCAAACAATTTCCTCTCATAGAAATAGTCTTCAAAGTCCCCGAAAATAGCAACAGCACATAACTCATCATTGGTAACTAAGAGAGCCTTCTCCCGAGACAATTCAGGATCTCGCTGATGTGCTATAGCAAGTCTTTCTTGATAGTTTTTGGCAAATTGCAACATCGCCTTTCGCTTCAGATCATCTTCTGCATAAACACGGAAAATATAGCGCTGCACATCATCCCTCACCCCATCTCCATCCGCATCGATCCCTGCCAAAGTCTCCTTTCCTACCTCCCCAGGATCATCAGGCAATTCTGGAAAACGCTGATCTAGTTCTGCATCTGTAAGCACTGATTTTGCATCTACAGATTCCGGCAAAGGAGGATCTTGAGACACCTGTGCGATCATTCTATTTGGAGACAGATCTGAGTGGAGAGACGCCCACCCATGAGGGATCATCAACTGACTGGCAAGAGCAAAGGTGATCAGCATGGCTTCAAATCTCCACCGGGTTATCAATCTAAATCTCCCATAACTTAAAGTTTTCAGGCTGCTCTCATCTCCTTGAGTGGACAGATTTCGAACTGGATCACAGAAAAATATGGGTATCTAATATTATATTCATTCGCCGTAAGATGAATCTATAATTTCCTGTGGTAGTGGTGCATCAAAATCATCCGGTATGGTGAACTGTCCAGAGCATAAGCCAATTGGTCTCAACCCTTTTTTACTCCCAGGAACAGGTCGCAATTCAGCAACTGGTTGATTAGATCGTGTGATCAGCAAAGTTTCACCAGCTTCTACTTGATTCAGATATTGTATCGGATCGCGTTTGATCTCCTCAATCGTTACACTTTTCATAAGATCTCTTCGTAGTCCGTCTAATTCTACCTTTCGATTAAAATTATATCTCTTCTGCAGAAGTGTCTATGGCATGACTAGCCTCAATGTTTGAGAGAGTCTCCAGGGAAAGATCAAGATTCTGAGATATCTGTTCCACCCACAACCTACAGTCTTCCAAGTTGCCCTCATCTCTCAAGATGGACAGCTTTTGAACTGAATCAGGAAAGTGGATGTATAAAGCAGTACAAAGCTGACGTTACTAAATTACCTGGTTCCTGCCAGCCTCTAACCACTCTATTGAAGAGCGGCTAAAGTAACAGAGGCCATGGTTTCCAGGATCTCTATGAACCGCTATCTCTGTCTTATGCTCAGTTGTCTAACTCTCCTGATCTGTCAGGGATATGGTCTGGCTCAAACGGAACCCTCCCCTTCACCCGTGACCCAGGAATCCCCTCTCCCTGAACCCAGCGAACCACCCTTCCCCGATCTACCCGAACAGATCCAGATCCAGGGGCGCAGCTATACCCAGCAACCGGATGAGGTCCAGGATATTGGCCGCTTTGTTACCGATGGCACCCGAGCCAATGGTCTGGTAATTTTCTGGGAGGTCACTCCTCGGGAAGTCTCACTGCGTGAGCGACCTCAACTGCCAGATCCTCTACCGGAGAGCCTTTATCTGCTGAACTCCGAGCGCAAGTTTGTCCGCTACAACTCTTGAGAGAGATGAAAATTTGCCAACAACCTGTGCTCGATCCGCCAGAAGCCGTTAGGATCTCAACACGCTAGGAGTGTCTGGATTTCCCAGGCTGAGATTACATCCTTGGAACCTGAACCGGATCATACCGGCGTAGGAAAGCAGTGATTGGAGAACCGTACATGCGCGAATCATGGGTGGCCCCTCGGCGGGGGCAGGCAAACGTTACCCAGATGTATTTTGCCCGACAGGGTGTTGTTACCGAAGAAATGAACTACGTGGCCCAGCGGGAAAACCTGCCCGTAGACCTGATTCAGGCGGAAGTGGCACGGGGACGGCTGATCATTCCCGCTAACATCAACCACACCAACCTGGAACCGATGGGGATCGGGATCGCCACCAGCTGTAAAGTTAATGCCAATATTGGAGCCTCTCCCAACTCCTCGGGGCTGGAGGAAGAAGTGGCCAAGATGCAGCTGGCGGTCAAGTATGGGGCCGATACGATCATGGATCTCTCCACCGGGGGCGGCGATCTGGATCAGATCCGTTCAGCGATCATTCAGCAGTCTCCCGTACCGATCGGAACCGTGCCCATGTACCAGGCGCTGGAAAGCGTACACGGCAATGTCGAGAAACTGAGCTCCGACGATATTCTGCATGTGATCGAGAAGCATGCCCAGCAGGGAGTGGACTACATGACCATCCATGCCGGGATCTTGATCGAACATCTGCCGCTGGTCAAGAACCGTCTCACAGGCATCGTCTCTCGGGGAGGAGGGATCCTGGCCCGCTGGATGCTGGCTCACCATCAGCAAAATCCTCTGTATACTCGCTTCCGCGACATTATTGATATCTTTCAACGCCATGATGTCTCGTTTAGTCTGGGGGATTCTCTGCGACCCGGGTGTCTGCACGATGCCTCTGATGAAGCGCAGCTGGCGGAACTGAAAACCCTGGGACAACTAACTCGCAAAGCCTGGGAATACGATGTGCAGGTGATGGTGGAAGGCCCTGGCCACATTCCCATGGATCAGATCGAGTTCAATGTGCGCAAGCAGATGGAGGAGTGCTCAGAAGCGCCCTTCTACGTTCTGGGTCCGCTGGTGACCGATATTGCTGCAGGGTATGACCACATCAGCTCAGCGATCGGGGCGGCCATGGCCGGGTGGTATGGAACAGCCATGCTCTGCTATGTAACCCCCAAAGAGCACCTGGGTCTACCGGATGCTGAAGATGTACGCAATGGCCTGATCGCCTACAAGATCGCGGCCCATGCAGCGGATATTGCCCGTCATCGTCCGGGGGCACGGGATCGGGATGATGAAATGTCCAGGGCTCGCTTCAACTTCGACTGGAATCGCCAGTTTGAACTCTCCCTCGATCCGGAGCGGGCACGGCAGTATCACGATGAAACCCTGCCAGCGGATATCTACAAAACCGCAGAGTTCTGCTCCATGTGTGGGCCGAAGTTCTGTCCGATGCAAACCAAGGTGGATGCCGAGGCCCTGGCGGAGTTAGAGCAGTTTCTGGCCAAAGCACCTGTAGCTCAGGGCTAGATGAGGTTCTTCAGGGATCTGGTGTTCAACTGCCGGATCCCTGAGGCCCATGGGGAAATTATGTCTCGACACTGATGGTCTGGAGTCCAGAAACCCCACAGGTGCTGGTGGTGCCGAGGATAAAGATGTGCACCTCAATTGTCCCGACACGGTAGTAAACCAGATCGTCAAGGCTGCGCTCCAGACCCTGGCGTAGACGAATGAAGCGGAAAGCTGAGCGTGGATCAGGAGCCCCAAACAGATTGCGAATGATGCGATCAAATTCTTCATCAAAGGATCGGGCTTCAATTTCATCTTCCAGCTCCGCAAGGCCAGAGCCCTGCAGCAGAGTCAGAAACTCTTCAGGGGTGGGGATCTCTGTTAGATCAGGAAAATTCACGTAGGCAAAGTCACAGGTGCTACATTCGCTGGGAAAAAGCAGATTCTGAGTCAGGCGGGTAAGGCGGGATTCCAGGGCCTGGCATTGGCGGGACTCAGGATCCACCTGAGCAGCAGGAATGGGTTCTGACAGTAGGCTGGTTTGCGAGGAGGTTGTGGCTTCTGGCAAGACGCTGACAAGATTAGATCCAGAACCACAGGCACTGACGACAACGGCTGCCAACAGGCAGGCCAGGGACAGGCTTTTCATGGGATGAAGGCTGAGGGACAGCAGAATTGTTACACAGGTCGCCAAGACTGAATAGCCCTGGAAAAGGTCACTTGTCAGGAAACGCTTGCAATTTCCCTGCAGATCAACACTCTCGTTGTAACTCCAAGCAACCTGTCAGAATAAACTGTGATCCATCTGATCCGGGAGTACCCGCTTGCTATGACTTCAACCGAGGTGGTGACCCAGGCCATTGAGTTGATCATTGCTCCTGTGGTTATGATTACATCCTGCGCCCTGCTGTTGAATGGGATCCTGGCTCGCTATGCCATTATTGAAGGCCGTCTACAGGCAACGCATGTTGAAAAATTGGGATCCAATGCCAAGGGGACTTCTGAAAAGGAATCTGATCTTGCCAGAGATCTATACCTGGAACAGGTGATCCCTGATCTGCTGAGGCATCATCATCTATTGCATGAAGGGCTGGAGCGAGTATACCTGGCTATCTTAATCTTCATGTTTGACATGCTAGCCATCGCGGTGGCTGTGATGACCGCCTGGCCCTGGATCAACCAGCTGGTGGTGATCGTTTTTTTGATCGGGTTGGGAGTGCTCCTCTGGGGTCTGGTTTACATTGCCGAGGAAATTCGGATTTCTCATGTGTCAGTGCAGCTGGAGGTGGATCGGAGGTGTGCTGAGTGCGAGAAACGTGGTGTCCATATCCGCAGACACAATTAAATGTTGCATGGAAGACAGAGATCCTGCTCCTGTAGCGTTTAGCGTACAATTGTCGCGTTTCTTCAGCCCATGCCCAGCTCCTTCACTTGGTTTCCAAGGTGTCCCAGATCCCCAGCCTGCATCCCACCCTCATCCCTGGCAACATGATGTCTGCATCTATTCCTGGCTCCTCACTCCCTCAGCCCTTCCCCAGTGACATTGAAATTTCTCGCAGTACCCATCTCAAACCCATTGTCAGGATTGGCCAACAATTGGGCCTCGACCCTGAGGTTCTGATCCCCTATGGCCGCTATAAGGCGAAGGTTCCTCATCACTTGATCAATCGGGAGCGGATGCGATCCAGCCATCTTGTGCTGGTCACCGCCATGACCCCGACGCCCCTGGGGATCGGTAAAACCACAACCTCAGTTAGCCTCTCTCTGGGTCTGAATAAAATTGGACAGAAAGCAGTCCTGGCTCTTCGTGAACCCTCCCAGGGTCCCTGTTTCGGTATGAAGGGAGGAGCCGCAGGCGGGGGCTATGCCCAGGTATTGCCCATGGAAGAGATCAATCTCCATTTCACGGGGGATTTTCATGCGGTTAGTGCTGCCAATAACACCCTGGCTGCCCTGCTGGATAACTATCAGTACCACGCCCACCGATTGGGTGAGCAGCCTTTACTGAAGCAGATTTTGTGGAAACGGGTTTTGGATGTCAATGATCGGGTCTTAAGGAAAATTGTCACGGGTCTGGGAGACAATAACGGCTTACCTGCAGAAACCGGCTTCGATATCACCCCTGCCTCAGAAATCATGGCCATTCTCTGTTTGGCGGCGGATTTAGAGGATCTGCGTCAGCGAATTGATCGGATCCTGGTGGGCTACACCCTGGATGGACAGCCCTTCACCGTCAAGGATCTGGGGGTGGGCGGTGCCTTAACCGTACTGCTTAAAGAAGCGATTCACCCGAACCTGGTTCAGACCACTGAGCATACCCCTGCATTCATTCACGGGGGACCCTTCGCCAATATCGCCCATGGCTGCAACTCTGTCCTGGCAACCCAACTGGCCATGACCTTTGGGGATTATGCGGTTACAGAAGCAGGATTTGGTGCGGATCTGGGGGCCGAGAAGTTTTTGAATATCAAGTGTCGCCAGGCGGGGATTGCCCCAAAGGCTGCCGTGGTGGTGGTGACATCTCAGGCCCTGAAGTTGCACGGAGGGGTCCCGCTGGAGGTTACAGCTGCAGCCGATCTAGAAGGACTGAAAGCAGGGCTTGCCAACCTGGATCAACATCTCAGGAATCTGCAGGGGTTCGGCCTGCCTGTGATCGTGTCCTTCAATCAGTTTGGATTTGATCGGGAGGATGAAATTGACTACCTGCGTCAGCATGTCCTCAGTCGCGGTGTGGCCTTTGCCGTAAATCGGGGTTTTACTCAGGGGGGAGAGGGGGCAATTGAACTGGCTGAAACCGTGGTTCAAACCATACACAATAATCCTCCCACACCGCTGCAGTTCACCTATGGCAATGAGGATGAAGTGGCTGTCAAGATCGAAAAAGTTGCCACTCAGATTTATGGAGCTCGGGGAGTCAGGTTTGAGACCAGGGCTGCGACGATGCTCAGTCGCATTCAGGAGTGTGGATATGGTGACTTGCCTGTATGCATTGCCAAAACTCAGTATTCCTTCTCAGATGATCCCAGCCAAATCGGTGTGGTCAAGAACTTCGAGATCACAGTCCAGGACCTGATCATCAACAGTGGCGCTGGATTTATCGTGGCGGTGGCAGGCAATATGATGCGAATGCCAGGATTACCCAAAGAACCGCGGGCCAGGGTCATTGATCTTGTGAATGGTGAAATTGAAGGGCTAAGTTAGCCCCAAGAGAAGGATCCCGATCATTCACTGGCACGGCGCAGGGCAGCCATATCGGTTCCAGTAATCGCAGCTAAATTCTGGCTGATCTTTTCCACGGGCCAGTTCCACCATTGGATTTGTAGCAATTCTTGAATGATGGCCAGATCAAAACGTTTACGGATCTCACGGGCAGGATTGCCACCCACAATTGTGTAGGGTTCAACGGAGCGAGTCACGACAGACTGAGAGGCAACAATAGCCCCATCCCCAATCTGCACCCCTGGCATCAGCGTGGCAGCATAGCCAATCCAGACATCATTGCCCACGACCATATCCCCTTTGTGGGGCCAGGATTCTGGTGTTGCACTTTCCCAGCCACAACCAAAAATTCCAAACGGATATGCAGAAAACCCATCGATGGCATGATTGCCCCCGTTCATTATGAACCTGACATCGGAGGCAATGGCACAGAATTTACCAATAATTAATTTGTCCCCAACAAAGTCAAAGTGATAAAGGACATTCTGTTCAAACTTTTCTGGATTTTCAAAGTCGTCATAATAGGTGTAATCTCCCACAATAATGTTGGGATTCGTAATGATATTTTTCAAGAAGACCAATCGAGTATGCGCTGGCAAAGGATGCTTGAGATCAGGAGATGGACCAGTATTCATGGTGTCAGCCCGGGAATGAAACGTGGTGTGATCAGATTTTCATCGCCATGAAATGGGTTTTGGATTCCCTAAACGGGTAGTCCAGAGGCTACCTCTATCCTGCTGGATTGACGCAGAAGTTAAAGATTTTGACAGCCATGGCTTCAGGAAGAGAGATTGTTAACTATAATACTAAGGCATATCAGGACAAGATCCCATTGGCATGACTCATCCTCGTCAGGACGTCACGGAGACTTCCAGCCGATCAGACCTATTCAGCGACATCGCTTATTCCGTTGTCAAGAGCAGTCCGGACGTCATCCTCATTGTCAATGCACTGGGCACAATCGTAGCGATTAATGATCGCTGTGAGGCGCTGCTGGGGTATACGCCCAGAGAGTTGCTGGGGCAGACCGTGGAAACCCTGATCCCCGCCTGCTACCAGGACCATGCAGAAATGCGTAGCAAGTATCAGCAGCACCCGATTGCCCGAGTCATGGGAGAGCGCCCAGTCCTCTGTGCCCTGCATAAATCTGGGGTTCAGGTTCCTGTAAACATTGCATTGAGCCCACTGGAAGCTGAAGGGACTCAGGACAAACTGATTCAAGCAGTGATTCGGGATGCCATGCCCCAATGGATCTCGCAACGGACACAACAGCTGCAGGCGATAGCCATGAATGCCGCTGCCAGTGGAATTATGATTACCGATATCAGGGGGGTGATTGAATGGGTGAACCCAGCCATTGCTCAGATGACAGGCTACTCAATTCATGAATTGATCGGTCAGCACACCCGCATCTTGAAATCTGGAGAGCATGATGTCAGTTTCTTTAAGGACTTGTGGAAAAACGTCAAAGCAGGGAATACTTGGTTTGGTGAAATCACCAATCGGCGCAAAGATGGAACCCTCTACTACGAGGAACAGCATATTTCCCCTGTACGAGATGAGGAAGGACATATCACCCATTTCATTGCTATTAAACAGGATGTCACAGATCGCAAGATTGCAGAAATGAAGTTAAGAGAAGCCAATGAAAAATTGATCCATCATCTCAAAAAAGTTGAGTCGTTACAAAAGAAACTTCGGGCTCAATCCATCCGTGATCCCCTGACCAACCTATTTAACCGTCGCTACCTGAGTGAAACCCTGAAACGGGAAATTAGCCGGGCCAAACGAGATCATACTGCCCTGTCCGCCATTGCAATTGACGTGGATAGCTTCAAGAAGATCAATGACACCCACGGTCATGCTGTCGGAGATAATGTCCTGAAAATGCTTGCCAAAGTTATCTTAAATCTGACACGTGAGGGGGATATTGCCTGTCGTCTGGGGGGAGATGAATTTCTGATTGTGATGCCTGGTGCCATTTCTTCTGTGGCGAAGCAGCGGGCAGAAGAGATCCGCCTGTTATTTCTACAGGAGCAACCATCAGAGTACAACGACTCAAATGATCCTCTATGTTCTCTCTCGATTGGCGTCACACAATTGCACGAAGGTGAAACCTCAGATTTATTTTTACAACGCAGTGATCGAGCCCTTTATCAGGCTAAGCAGGAAGGACGAAATCGGGTGGTGGAATATGCCTGAAGGCTGACCCGACCCTAGGAAAACTGGTATAGAGCTTACAAGCAGAATACAAGGAACCCCAAAAATTCTGGTATTCTAACGGAGGTTGAGGGATAACTGAGTATACAGGTGCAATGCCGCATTTTTGGGCGGGCTTCTACGTATGAATTCTAACTTAAGTAGTCTAAAAGACACTCAGAATCAGCCAGAAACCGTGATGGTGGTTGAAGACGAGGATATCATTCGTGAGACGGTGGCCCTGGCCCTGGATGAGCAAGGCTACCACGTCATGCAATCCGCCGATGGGCGACAGGCTCTGGAAATGATCCATGCCGCAGAGCGAGTGGATCTGGTGATTCTGGATCTGATGCTACCTGGTCTCAATGGTCTGGATCTGTGTCGGCTGCTGCGGCGGGAAGGCAATACGGTTCCCATTTTGATGTTGACTGCTAAGAGCAGTGAAACCGATCGGGTGGTGGGCCTGGAACTGGGGGCGGATGACTATCTGACCAAACCCTTTGGCATGCGGGAGCTGATCGCTCGCTGTCGCTCTGTGCTGCGGCGGCAACAACAGGTCCAGACGACCGATGCTGCGGTTCTGCGACACGGCGAGATCTGGATGTATCCCCAGGAGTGCCGCGTGCTGGTGCGGGGAGCTGAAATCAACTTCTCCCCCAAAGAGTTCCGGCTGCTGGAACTGTTCATGAGCCACCCCCGCCGCGTCTGGACCCGCGAGCAACTGCTGGAAAAGATCTGGGGCTCCGACTTTATGGGAGATAGCAAAACCGTGGACGTGCATATCCGCTGGCTGCGGGAAAAGTTGGAATTGGATCCCAGTAACCCTGAGTACCTGGTCACGGTGCGGGGTTTTGGCTATCGCTTTGGCTAAGCTGAGAGAAAAGGGAGAAGATCAACTCTTCTCCCCTGAGATTTATACCTGAGCAGTGGTCAGTCGGGTGAGCACCTGATTGGATCGCTCCACAAACTGACGGGCGGTATCCGCATCAAAGCTTTTCTGGGTCACCAGGGCTAGGTCATAGATATGACGGCAGATCAGGTTCACCAGGTCCTTATCTTTGCCTGTATCCGCCATGGTCTGCAGATTTTTCACCAGCGGGTGAGTGGTGTTGATGATCAGGGTGTGCTCATCCAGGAAGTCCATCTGCTTCTGCTGCATGATGGCATTCAACTCCTGCATCCGCCGCAGTACCTCAGGTAAGAGGATCATCGCTGGCACCTTCTCAGACTTAAGTGCCTCTGCCTTCACCTGTAGCTTCTCTTTACCCAGTGCAGCTTTGAAGAGATCCACCAGCTTTTCGCTGCGGGTTTTGTTGGTGGTGGGATCCACAATGTCAGCGGCTTTGTCTTTGTCCAGCAGTTGCTCATCCAGCTCCGAGTCTACGCGCTTGAACTTAACATCGGAATACTCCCGCTCCAGGAAGCTACTGAAGTGGCTGTCGATCCAGTTGTCCAGGACCAGAACCTCCAGTCCCTGGCTACGGTGCAGATCAATGTAGGAGCTTTGCGCCGCCAGATCCGTGGCATAGTACACCTGGTTTTCGTGCTTGGCTTTGTTGCGCTCCAGATACTCATTGAGGGTGACATACTCTGGATCCCCCTCGTTGGGATCGGCCAGTTTAAAGATGATGTACTCCTTGATCTGTTCAAAGAACTTGGTTTCGTTCATAGCCCCGAACTTGATGAACAGGCTGATGTCGGGCCACACCTGCTTGTAGCGGTCAAAGTCTTCTTTGTAAAACTCCTTGAGCCGATCCCCTACCTTCTTGGCCACATGATCACCAATACGACGAACAGTGCGGTCATTTTGCAGGAAGCTGCGGGAGACATTCAGGGGGATATCCGGGCTGTCCAGTGCTCCCTGCAGCGGCAACAGAAATTTGGGGATCACCTCTTCGCAGTTGTCCTGGACAAACACCTGGTTGCAGAAGAGCTTGATCTGACCACGGGTGGGATCAATGTCAGGCCGCAGTTTGGGGAAGTAGAGAATCCCCTGAACGATGAAGGGGTAATCGGTGTTGATGTGCACCCAAAAGAGAGGATCCTCCTGGAAGGGGTAGAGGTAGCGGTAAAACTCCAGGTAATCTTCATCCTTGAGCTCCGAGGGAGAGGTGCGCCAGAGAGGGGTTTGCTTGTTAACCACATCCCCACTCAGCTTGATGGGTACTGGAATAAAGTCACAGTACTTGCGGATCAGTTCCCGAATGCGGGGAGGTTCCAGGTACTCTTCCTCATCCGGAGAAATTGTCAGGGTGATGGTGGTTCCCACCTTGTCGCGGCTGGAATCAGAGATCTCAAACTCAGTCGTCCCTTCACAAGCCCAGTGCACCGCTTGTGCCCCCTGCTGGTAGGAGAGGGTATCGATCTCCACTTTGCTGGCCACCATAAAGGCCGAGTAAAAGCCCAGACCAAAGTGGCCAATGATCCCTTCATCTTTCCCCTGATATTTCTGGATAAACTCCTCAGCACTGGAGAAGGCCACCTGGTTGATATACTTCTTCACCTCATCAGCGGTCATGCCAATGCCGGTATCTCTGACCTGGATCTGTTTTTTCTCCTTATCCACAGTGACTTCAATTTCTGGATCCGGAACCTCCGTCGCATCCCCCGCCAGGCTAGCCATCCGCAGCTTGGTGATGGCATCGGTTGCATTGGCGATCATCTCCCGCAAAAAGATCTCCCGATCCGAATAAAGTGACTGTTTGATGATCGGAAAAATATTGTCGGTATGGATCGTGATTGTTCCACGCTCTTGCATAGCCACCTCATCCCGTTAGTCAACGCTGTGTTAGCACTCACATGTTCTCAGTGCTAATGCTACTGAATCGGCTGAGTTCTCGACAAGATCCTTGGGTCACAGCAGGGGGATAGACAGATGACAGGCTGCAGACTCGAACTCCTCTCTATTTGCCAGATGAATTCAGCTGCTTCTGGGGATCAGGGTAAATCGGTGATGCCGTAAACTCCTCCTGAGAAATCAGCCACATAGATTTCACCTGCCTCATCCTCCCCGAAGCTGGAGATATTCAGATCGGTGGAAAGTTCTGCCACCATGTCCCAGGAACGCGGACCCGTCTGCCGCAGGGCAAAGATCTTACCGGAACCGAAGTCTCCCGCAATATATAGTCCATCTAGATCTGGATAGGCGTTGCCCCGGTAAACAAAGCCTCCAGTGAGAGAAGTCCCAAACTCGCGGCCATATTCAAACACAGGCAGAGTGAGTCCTTGCTGGTTGCAGGTGGGGCGGTTGTAGCAGCTTTTGCCCTCCATGATCGGCCAGCCGTAGTTTTCGCCCCCAGGACTGAATACAGATTGAACATTTAACTCTTCGGCCTCATTCTGTCCGACATCCGCGATATAGAGATCCCCAGTCTCCCGATCAAAGGAAAACCGCCACGGATTTCGCAGTCCTAAGGCCCAGATCTCCGGATGCTCGCTGTCTAAAAAGGGATTGTCACTGGGAACCTGGTAGGGAAAGATCCCTCCCTCCACATCCAACCGTAGTAACTTGCCCTGGGGCTGGCTCAATGTCTGAGAGGTTGTGAATGAAAATCCATCCCCCGTGGCGTAGTACAGGTAGCCATCGTAAGGACTGAATGCGATCTGCCCCCCGTAATGCAAACTCTGGGCATTTTGCCCCTGATAATCCGGGTTATTCTCCAGGCTGGGGACCGTATAGATCACAGCTTCACTGCTGGCATCGGCGCGATCAGGGTTGGCGGTGACAGAGAAGCGAGAGAGAACTGCTGCACCTTCTACGTTGATGTAAACCGCATAAAAATAGCCCTTCTGATCATAGTCAGGGGGAAAGGCAATACTGTGAATGCCTCGTTCTCCCTCGCAGCATTGAACTCGATCGCGGATGTCTAGAAAAACTCCTTCAACCCGTTCGCCTGCTTGATTAAGAACCCGAACCACTCCCGGACGCTCAACCACAAAGACGCGATTGCTGGTGTCTCCGGCATGGGTTATATGCAGAGGCTGATCAAAACCAGTATTGATTGGAGTAATTCCCAGGCTTACCCGACCATCTTGAGGAAACTCAGGAAATGGACTGGAGATCTCGGGAGGCGTCGAAGGACTCAGGATCGGGGCAGAGACACTACTAACGGTGCTAGTGCCACCAGAGCATGCTGAAAGAGTCAGCAAAAGTAGAAGCCACTTGATTCCAATGCAACCTTTCACTGATCTCAACACTGCAAGAAACAATGCCCCTCACTATACCCCACATCCCATCCAGAGATAGAGTCATGGTTTAATTGAAAAAGATCATGAAATTATTTCTGCTTGTACTGTTGCCCTCTGAATTTGGTGAAGACATGGCTGTACAACGTTGGACCGATGAGATGCTGGATCGTCAGGCAGAACAGCTGGCTGAGACATGGGATCAGATCAGTGCAATTCTAGAGGGACAACGGATGCTGATCCAGATCTATCAGCAGGAGCACGAAGCCAGGGTAGAGGTAGATCGGCGGTTTGATCGCTTTATCGAACGGGTAGATCGGTTTATTGCAGAGCAGCAACAGGTCAATGAGGCGATTCGAGGGCGGCAGGATCAACAACAGGCCGAGAATGAGCGTCGCGATGCAGAGATCCGGCAACAACGGGCCGAGAATGAGCGTCGTGATGCAGAGCTTCGGCAACAACGGGCTGAGAATGAGCGTCGTGATCAGGAGTTTCGCGAACGACAGGCTGAGAATGAGCGTCGTGATCAGGAGTTTCGACAACGGCAGGCTGAGAGTGATCAACGCTTCAATATTCTTCTGGAGGAATTGCGCTATCTGATCCGACAACAACAGCCCCCGCCTCCAGAGGAAGAGGGAGATGCTCCATCACAGTCTTGATTGCAACCGATGCACACACTCAGGAGTAACCGTGGTTATATCCTCATCACTCCAACCAACTCAAGATCCCCTGTAGATCCACAATCCGCTCATGCTCAGGAGTGGCAGCCGGATCCTTCTGCAATCGATCCAACCACAATGCCTGTAAACCTGCCTGCTTCGCTCCCTGATAATCCTGGGAATGGCTATCCCCCACATGCAAAGCCTGATCAGCGGAAATCTGGTGCTGCTGCAAAGCCTGATGAAACACCTGAGGATCGGATTTAGCTGCCCCCACATGAGTGGAAATCGTCACAGAACTGAAGAACGAATTCAGGTCCAGGGATCGGAGTACAGGGTAAAGGCGAGAGTCAAAGTTGGAGATCACCCCCATCTGGATCCCGCGATCCTTCAAGTTGGTGAGAACCTCGATCGTCTCAGCATGTAGCTCCCAGGGATCAGAAGTTTCAAAGAGTGAAAACACCTGATCAAAAAAGGTTGCAAAATCAGGAAAAGGGTTGGCCTCTCCGTACCCCAGCTCCTGGAAAGTCTGCTCCACTACCTGCTGCCACCACTGCCGCTCCAGATCGGGAAGATCTACAAGATCTACGCCAGGAAACGCGGCTGGAGGAGCCATCTGAAAGGCTTTGTAGAAGGCTCGATCAATCTGATCTGCCGATTCCTGTACCCCGTAAATGACTGCAGTCTCACTGTAGATCTGGCCCACGCTCCCCTTCACCGAAAAGAGGGTACCCACCGCGTCAAAAAATACCACCTGAATCTGAGCCATTCCTGCAAACTTATTGGTGAAGGTTTCTCTACTCTCCAACAGTATAGTGTCTTCTCCAACCTGCTCTGCAGGATGAGGAGGGGATCCTCAGTCTGTAAGTTTTACCTTGACAGGATCCCCCCATCTGGCTAATATCCACGGAATGTACCTGTTGATAGAAATGATCTCTGCCACTATGCCTCTTGTTCCTGAAATTGACTACATTACTTACCAGGAGCAGGCTTGGAAAACAGCCCTTTACCCCCAAGCTGGCCAGGGATTCTTGACATATCCGGTTCTATTGCTTGTGGGCGAGGTGGCCGAGTTCATCAGTAGGGCAGAGGAATCAGGGCCAGATCCTGTGATTCAAACTCAAAAGCTTCAAAAGGAATTGGGTGATATTCTCTGGGCTTTGGCGGCTGCCGCAACAGAATTGGGGATCCCTCTCTCCACCTGGTTTGTGGCCTGTGGTTCTGGGGTGGAAAATCCTTTGCCATCCCTACAGCAGGCTGCCGGACATCTAGCAGGGTTGGTGAGCAAAGAATTTCGTGATGGGTTGTATGCTGATCGCCAGACGCGGGTTCAACCCCTGGGTCAGCAAATAGCAGCAGCATGTCAGAGCTTGTGTGATCATTTCGGGTGGGATTTGGCTCAAGTTATGCATTTGAACATTGCTAAGTTAAAAGATCGTCAATCTCGAGGGGTTTTACAGGGGGAAGGCGATGAGCGATGATGAGGAACTGCATCCTAATGATCTATCATCTCCAGCTGTTGAAAAGGATCCTTGGTTCCAAGTGGAGGTGTTGAACCAGACGCCTGATCCAGAGCGACTGATGTATCAGGCAATGCACCAGGACTACAGTCCCACCTTCGTGAGAGGGGAGGATCCTGTACCATCCCAGTACGGGGAGATCGTGGTGAAGCGTCTGTTGGACTCGAATCGCGGCCATTACGGACCTTTGGAACATCCTCAGATTACGTTTGGGGTGGGTTACTTTCCCCACACCGTGATGCAACAGGCTCGGACTCATCGGATCGGCGTTTCCTTTGATGTTCAATCCTTTCGATATACCGGAGATCAAATTGCACATCTGGGAAAGGTATTGATGGAGGAGCCTGAAGCAGCTACAGAGACCTTAAATCAGTTATTTTATGTGCCACAATCTGTGTTGCAGGGGTGTGCTAAGGGACGAGCTGGACGGGTGACGATTAATGCTGATGCTTTAGATATTATTTTGAATCAGTATCGCGCCCAGGCAACAGCTTACTATCGGCTAGTGACAGAATGCGGACTGCCTTATGAGGATGCTCGTAACATCATTGGGTATGGAATTCGTCAACATTTTGTGGTGTCCTTTAATTGCCGTAGTTTAATGCACTTCCTAGATCTTCGGGCTAAGGAGAATGCGCAAGCCGAGATCCGACAGCTGTGTGAGTTGATCCTGCCGCATTTTGAACAGTGGTGTCCTCATGTAGCAGCCTGGTATGTTAAATACCGCTGGGGCAAAGGGAGGTTAGCGCCTTGAATGGGAAAGGGCCCCGATAACAGAACAGCAGATCTAGACAGATTCATCCTTTATTTCGATTCTGTCCGTAAGTATAAAATAAGTTGATCCAGTGTTCGTTCTAAATCTCTTCGGTTGTGAGTCAATGTCTATTATTGTTTGAGTTAGCGTCTCTACTCTAAGTAGACTTCATCAAGCAAGGTTAACCAGCTATTGCGCTTTTGTTCATACTCTGCGGGACAGGTTTCAGCCCGTTCAGGAGGTAAATAGTCCTCATCACCTACCCATTCAGCATAAGATTCTGGATCACTGCCGAACACCAAACAGCTGAGAGTGAAATAACGTTGAGCACTTAGGGAATGCTCAGCCCAGTAGGGAGTCTCACCCAGTATTGCTGCCTGCTCACTATCCAGGAGAAACTGATCAATTCCTGTCAGGGTTGCATAAAGGCCATCTTCTCCAGTTTCAAGAAGAATAATCGCAGCAAATTCATCGACAGCATCTTCTTCTTTACCTGTGATCGGCAGATCATAAATATCTACAAATGCATGTCCAATTTCATGAAATAAAGTGTACAGCGCAGAGTAATAGACTTCCGTATCATAATCTTCTTCAGATTCAATATCAGCATCATAGATCTCGATGTAGGTAGCCATCAGCTCATAGCACATCGTGATCTCTTGGTTCTCACCATTGTAGAAAGCATTTTCTACCCCACATTCGTCAAAGACAATCTGAACATCTGTGGGCAGGGCAAAGGTTGCATTGGTATCGTCAATTGTTTCATCGATCCATGCAGTCCGGATCAGGCTTTCATAAATGGGAGTGAATGCAGGATCTGTAGGCTCAATGTAGGTAAGCAACAGATCACCATTATCTTCAATCTCTTGAGCGGTTGCTGGGGGTTGTAAAGATAGCAGACCCAGATAGATGGTTACGAGAATAGAGGGGATCAAGGGGCGTTGCCAGAACATGGAGAGGCTCCACGATAAAAGCTAGAGGAAAAGGGTTGTTTAAATATGTATGATACTCTACAGCTGGGATTTGAATGAGATTTGCGATCCAGAGCTCAACCACCTGTCAAGCATAAAACCAGCATTTAATTTGAGGAAGAGTTAGACCCGAACGGAGGGGGCAGATTGTTTGATCCCCATGATAACGAGTCAGTGAAAGTCCTAGCTCAGTGATCGATAATGGTCAGAACAGATAAGCATCACTGGGGTGACACGATGAACCGGATCAGATCCAAAGGCAATGAGCTGGGCAAAAAGGGGTTGCGGGGCCTGCTGATCACAGTTCTGGCGTTGGTCATTCTGCACGGATCGGGCAGCCTGGCTGGGGCCCTAAATTACAACAACTCTGTTTTGTCTCAGCAGGATCTGTCGCGGCGGGATTTCTCCATGACCTCATTCGTAGCCGCAGATCTGCGTCAGAGCGATCTCTCCCACTCCACTTTTCTGGGCGCGACGTTGAGTAAGTGCAACCTCATGAATACCAATCTGGAAGGATCTGACTTCACTGCAGCCTTTTTAGATCTGGCCAATCTAGAGTTTGCCAATCTGCAGAACGCCATTTTCACCGGGGCGATCATGGCCCGAGCCGACTTTTACGAGGCAGATGTTACCGGAGCCGATTTCACAGGAGCGATATTGGATCAGTCAGCTGTGACCGAGTTGTGTGAGCGGGCCAGTGGGATCAATCCAGTCACAGGTGTGAGTACACGCGAATCTCTGGGTTGCCCAGATTAGTAATTTAGGTCTGATGTGACGAGGTTTCTATCAGTAGCGCCGAAAGTCTGGTAGATATAGTGTGTCGAGTCGGCCAGATCTATGTTTAAGCGCTATTTTGGTGGATTGCTTTCTCTGCTGTTGCTAGTGGGGTGCGGTGGAGAGAACACATCCGTGGCTCTTGATCCAGACCCTGTTGTGGATCGGGAAACAGAAGTAGCGCTGCTGCAGGGATCCACATCCCGACAAACCACCACGATTACAGGCACAGTGGAGCTGATCCCTAAAAACGATCGGCGGGTTGGGATCTGGGAAGTGAATGGGCAGAGAGTCTGGGTAGGTTGGTTTGCAGTCCAGACACCACGGGACAGTATCAATCTTAATGAACCTGTTCAGGTGGAAGGCTTTCAGCTCAGCAACGGCATCTTTCTGGCTCAGAGTGTTCGACTGATTGATCCGAGTAAAAGTCTCTTTGCTCGTCGCCTGCAGAGTGGGTTGGAACAGCCTCTCTACGTTACATCTCCCCCTGGAGACACCGATCGTCTCTTTATTGTCGAGAAAAATGGGCGGATTAGAATATTCAATCTGCGTACCAATCGCCTTGAGGAATCAGACTTTCTATTTGCCCCCAATGATTTGCTATCAGATGGCTTCGAACAGGGTTTGCTAGGTCTGGCCTTTCCACCTGATTACGAGAGTTCCGGTAAGTTTTATGTCAACTACACGGCTCAAGGTGGAGGAGCTGCAGGACAAACCAAGCTACTGGAATATCGAGTGAGTGCCAACCCCAATCGTGCCGATTCCTCCTCCGGTCGTCTATTGCTCTCGATCCCTCAACCCGCCCAAAACCATAATGGTGGCTGGATCGGGTTTGGACCGGATGGCTATCTCTACTGGGCCACTGGGGATGGAGGCGGATCTGGGTTTCTCCCAGGGATCCCTAGCTTTGCTGATAACTCCCGTGACATTACCGATAATCTCCTGGGCAAGATCCTGCGGCTGGATGTGAGTGGCGGGGATGATTTCCCTCAGGATACAGGTCGGAATTACCGGATCCCACCAGATAACCCGTTTGTGGGTGAGGAAGGGGATGATGAGATCTGGGTGTATGGGCTGCGCAATCCCTGGAGAGCTAGCTTTGACCGGGAGACAGGGGATCTCTACATTGCCGATGTGGGTCAGGACAGCCGTGAAGAGGTGAATATTCAATTAGCAGGTAGTCCGGGTGGAGAGCACTACGGCTGGAATATTCGGGAGGGGACGCTGGTACTGCAACCGGATCTGGATTCTCCAGAGTTAGTGGATCCCTTCTATGAATATGATCACTCAGTGGGTCAATCGATTACAGGCGGGTATGTCTATCGCGGATCTAATCCCGTATTCAATGGCACCTATTTCTTCGGAGATTTCATCAGTAGTCGTATCTGGTCATTTAAGTTCAGTGGATCTGGAGTCGTGACCGAGCGTACTAATGAATTTCAGGTAGATCAGGGGTCTATCGATGACATTGCCTCATTTGGGGAAGATGCTGCGGGCAACCTTTACATCGTGGATCTGGGTGGCAACGGCAATGGAGGCGAGATCTTTCGCATTGAATTTCCAGCCAATGATATTTAGCTCTGGATTTTTAAATAGCCAGGGGTTTATTCAGTGGGTGGGTGATAAGCTCTCATATGGTTGAGAAAGTCCTGCCGCAACTCCAGGATCTGCTGAGACATGGCGAGAAATTTCCGCTCTGACTCGATCCGCATCTCTTCAACACGAGCATCCCGTTCCCTAAACTGCTGCATCATCATCGCCTGCCCTTCCCGTAGCTCTGCGAACCCCATTCTCATCTCGCTGGCAAACCGATCCACCATTTCATCGGTCCACCTTTCAACGGCCATCATGCCTCCTTTGAAATTAGGATGACTCCAATCTTATCTGAAGAGTGAAAGCGTAACCACGAAACTATTGATTGATAGGTGGATGATAAGCCCTCATATGATTCAGAAAGTCCTGTCGCAACTCAAGGATCTGTTGAGAGATCGCTAGAAATCTGCGTTCTGACTCCATGTGCAACTCCTCCATCCGGGCATCTCGCTCACTGAACTGTTGCATCATCATGGCCTGCCCTTCCCGTAGCTCGGCAAACTGTTGTTGCACTACGGCCTGCCCTTCCCGAAGTTCGGCAAATCCTGTACGCATCTCATGGGCAAACTGATCCAGCATCTCATCGGTCCACCTTTCAACGGCCATCATGCCTCCCTTTGAAATTAGGATGACTCCAATCTTATCTGAAGAGTGAAAGCGTAACCACGAAACTATTGATTGGTAGGTGAATGATAAGCCCTCATATGGTTGAGGAAATCTTGCCGTAACTCCAGGATTTGTTGAGAGATCGCTAGAAACCTGCGTTCCGACTCCATGCGCAACTCCTCCATGCGGGCATCTCGCTCACTGAACTGTTGCATCATCATGGCCTGCCCTTCCCGAAACTCTACAAACTGCTGCTGCATCATGGTTTGCCCTTCCCGTAGCTCTGCGAACCCCATTCTCATCTCGCTGGCAAACCGATCCAGCATCTCTTCAGTCCAGCGCTCCACTGCCATTCTACCCCCTCCTGAGATGCCAACCTGAATGCTTCTTATCATAGATGTTACTGATCGGCAGAATTCTCAACTAGGAGACTTAATGCAATCTCTTGTCAGCTCAAATCGTAGCAGCCCATTAGCTGAGTAAGATATCCAATCCGTACAAAGGAAATATCGAACTGGATATTATTGACAATAATTCCTGCTGGCCCTTACACTCAGATCGCTGATCCAGGCACGTGGCCTGTGCGGCATACGGCTGGAACTTACGAAGGAAACAACTGAACTATGGTGGTAATCAGGTGCAATCGCGCCGGACAATGGGGTCTGGCAAGCTTGGCTATGGGTCTGGCCGCGACCATGGTAGGGGTCAATGGACAGGTGGTGCAGGGACAATCCCAGGCGGCTATCAATCTCTACACCTCTCGGCACTACGACACTGATCAGGCCCTTTACGACAACTTCACGGAACAAACAGGGATTCAGGTCAACCTGATCGAAGGCGATGCCGAGGAACTGATCGAGCGGATTCAAAGCGAAGGGGCCAATAGTCCGGCGGACATTCTCTGTACCGTGGATGCTGGCAATCTCTGGCGAGCGGATCAGGCAGGCATTTTTCAACCAGTGTCTTCAGAAATTTTGGAGGAAACCATCCCCGAGAATTTGCGCCATCCCGAGGGACACTGGTTCGCCTTCTCCAAACGGGCCCGTGTGATCATGTACAACAAAGATGCCGTGGATCCTTCTAGTATCACGACCTATGAAGATCTGGCCGATCCCAAATGGGATGACAAAATCCTGATCCGGTCCTCTGGCAACATCTACAACCAATCTCTGTTGGCCTCGATCATTGCTGCCAACGGAGCTGAAGCCGCGGAAGCCTGGGCGCAGGGAGTGGTGGAAAATATGGCGCGCCCCCCCGAAGGCGGAGACACGGATCAGATCAAAGCCCTCGCCGCAGGTGCGGGAGAACTGGCAGTCTCCAATACTTATTATCTGGCGCGGCTGCTCAAGTCTGAAGATCCTGCGGACCAGGAGGTGGCCGCCAAGGTGGGCGTGATCTTCCCCAATCAGGAGGGTCGGGGAACCCACGTTAACATCAGTGGCTGTGGAGTGACGGCCTCTGCACCCAACCAGACCGGAGCGATCAAGTTTCTGGAATACCTGACCACCGATCAGGCGCAGCAGTACTTCGCTGAAGGCAATAATGAATACCCCGTTGTCGAGGGAGTCGCTCTGGATTCCGTAGTGGCCAGCCTGGGTGAGTTTAAAGAGGATCCCGTGCCTGCCAATGTCCTGGGGGAAAATAATCCCGAGGCTATTCGCATTTTTGATCGGGCGGGCTGGAAGTAAACACGTCATCTCACTGACGGGAGAGGACCTGCAGACGGAAACGCTCATCCGGGACAAAGGTAATGCCTCGCCGGATCGGCTGGATGTCGGTGGGTCCTTGCAATTGCAGTTGCCAGGTGGTCAAAACGGTGGCCAGGATCAGTTTCATTTCAAAGAGTGACAGGGCCATCCCAATGCAGCTACGGCTGCCTCCCACAAAAGGGAAATATTCGTAGGGTGACATCTTGCGCTCCAGAAATCGCTGCGGTTGAAACTGATCCGGCGCCGGAAACTGCTGGGGATCGCGGTGAGACAGATAGATACAGGGCACCAGAACAGTACCTGGTTCAAGGTCATATCCAGCCAGAGTCAGATGCTCCCTGGCCACACGCGGCTGCGCGATCAGGGCAATCGGATAGATCCGCAGTGCTTCTTTACACACAGCGGTGAGATAGGGCTGATGGGCCAGTGCATCTGGATCCGTGATCCTGCCAATCTCCTGAAGCAGGCGGTCACCCACCTCCGGATGGCGGTGAATCCAATAGAATGCCCAGGACAGAGCAGAGGCTGTGGTTTCATGCCCCAAAAGCAGCAAGGTGATCAGTTGATCCCTTAATTCCTGTGGGGAGAGATATTGCCCCTCTTCATCTTGAGCCGACAGAAGTAAAGAGAGAATATCGTCACGCTGGGGATCCGGTTGGGCACGCCGCTCGGCAATCTCGCTATAGAGCAGGTGATCAATCTCTTGCCGTTGCTGCAGAAATTTGCCCCAGGGGCTCCAGGGTCCCCCATCCTGTTGCAGGACAGGAAAGAAAAACTGCAAAGAATACAGGGGCGAAGTTACAGTTTCTAGAAATGATTCAATCAGCCGTTTCAACTGATCGTAGCGGTCGCCTGGTTGGACCCCCAGCACTACCCGCAGAATCACCTGGAGCGAGATCTGCGTCATGGGGCGGCGGATCTGGAGGCGATCTCCCACCTGCCAGTGCTGAATCACCTCCTGAGTCAGGGCCTGAATCAGATGGGCATAAGTAGACAGACGCTCCCCATGTAAAGGGGGCATCAATAACTGACGCTGGCGTTGGTGAGCCGATCCATCCAGCATGATCAGGGAAGATGAGCCTGTCAGCGGGCGAAAGACATGGGTGATCTGACCCAATTGCAGGCGGGGTGCCAGAGTGGTGAAAAGAGACTGGATGGCTTCCGGTTGGCTGACAAACACCACGGGTGGAGACTGCATTCCCAGAACCCGCAGGGTAAAAATAGAACCGTAGCGACGGGAACACCGATCCAGGAAGGCAAGGGGTTGGTGGATGATCTGGAGGGTCTGGAGCAGCCCTGGCAGTTGGGGTCCGGGGGGCAGAGTCATGGGCGAAGTGCAATGCCAGATTTCATAATATACCCAGAACTGCGGTTACTCATCCTCCAGAGGCAGACCGGCCCGCACCCGTCCCTGGCCAAAATAGCGACCAAACTGCAGCTCATACACCTCATCTTCATCCTGAGTTTCTACTTCTAGATCAGAGGCAGGATAGCCCACACAGAGGAGAGCGTACCCTTGCGCCTTGAGGGGCCTTGAGATCCCCATGGCCTCTGGTTGATGAATTGATCCCTTGAGAATCCGGACAGCACAGGTGGTGCAGGCCCCATTGCGACAGGCAAATGGCAGGGTCACCCCCTGGTCTTCGGCTGTGGCCAGAATGTAACGATTGGCGGGAACCTGGATCTTGTGCCAGCAGTCTCTCTGACGGTCGTGGATCTGAACAGTGTAAAGGGGAATGGAGGCGTCCGACATAGAGTCTGGAGGAAGGAATGTTTTCTCAGACTACTACACCTGCAGACGAACAGGAGGGTTTCCGATCTGCATTAAGCCAGGAAGGGAGGGGAGTCCGGCACATCCTGCCAGCGACCTGATCCCACCGCTCGAATCGCCTCCTTGAGTTGAAAGTTGCCACTGTAGAGGGCTTTGCCCACAATCACTCCCGATACCCCCAGCGGCACCAGCGTCAATAAAGAAAGGAGATCTGTGAGGGAACTAATGCCACCGGAGGCAATCACGGGAATCTGGGAAACCTCTGCTACGGTTCGCAATTGAGTCAGATTAGGACCGCTGAGGGTACCATCCCGCTGAATATCCGTGTAAATAATAGCTGCGGCACCCCAGTCATTTGCTTGACGTACCAGATCGACTGCGGCCACCGTCGATGTGGTTAACCACCCCCGTGTCGCCACCTGGCCCTCCCGGGCGTCAATCCCCACCACGATCCTCTGGGGATGACGTTGACAGAGCGTCTGCACCAGTTGGGGATCCTCCACCGCCAGGGTGCCCACGATCACCCGATCCACCCCGGCAGCCAACCATTGCTCAGCCGTCCTCAGGGAACGGATCCCTCCCCCCACCTGCACGGGCATCTGCACCGTTTCCACGATGGCCTGGATAGTGTTGACATGCACCGGATCACCGCTGCGGGCCCCCTCCAGATCCACCACATGCAGACGCGTCGCCCCCTGCTCTCGCCATAGCTGCGCCTGTTGGAGTGGATCAGCTGCCACCACCTCCACCTGGGCATAGTCTCCCCGATGCAGACGTACACACTGGCCCGCTAAAAGATCAATGGCAGGGATAACTTCCATAGACAACTTCCAGTGACAACAGATCCACAGCAGCCATGATAACGAGATAGGAATGGCTCCAAGGTCTGACTTGCAGTTCACCTCAGGGTTCAAACCCAGGGATCTCGGGTAGACGCAACAGATTCCAGACTTTCTCACTGCCTTCGGGATCCATCAGGCGCCAGCCCACCAGCCCCGAACTCATGAGGAGTAACAAAGAGATGAGCACCACCACCACACTGTAAATTTTGCGCAGAGGAGAAACCGCAGGGGTTTTGCGACTTGGGGATGGACGTTTTGAGCCCTGTTTAGACACCGATGCTCTGGCAGGTGGGCGCGGGGGTGACGCAGTGGGAGGCAGTGTGGGGGTGGCCGGACGAGTGGAGGAGATCTGGGGAACTTGTGTTTTGGGTGCAGAGGCAGGAATGGCCGGTCCGGGCATGCGGCGTAGCGCCTGATCAATATTGCGGGGTCGTTGCTGCAAACGGTTCCATTGCAACAGTTCCGCTACAGAGATAGCCGCCAAATTCGGGATCTGGGGTTGTAACCGTTGAATGCGATCCACCAGAGGGCGGTCATTACTCACCACCACCACCAGGGTTCCCACCTGTTGTTTGGCCAGTGCATAAGCACACTCGGCAATGGCCTGCACCAGACGCAAACGCTTGCTCAACTGTGAGGACTCTTCTTCATCTTCTTTGACTAAAGCCTCAGCATCCGAAATGATAAAGTCTCCCGTGGCGCTGTAGCGCATAAACTCACGGGCCACGGCTTCCTGTTGTGGTTCAATGGCTCGCTGGGTGAGAAATTCGAGATCCTGATAGACCGCCAGGGGCATGACACACTGACCAAAACGGGCCCATTCCTGCCATTGCCGTGTCTGACTGGCCAGGATCGCAGTGGTGTCGAACACGAGCAGAGGTTGAGTTTCCGCCATACCTACCCTCCTGACTGACCTGATTGCAAATCAGGTTTTCTGACCTCAACACGTGTGAAGGGTTGCTCCGGTTTTGACTCTGGGGTTGGACACAGGAGACCATTGAACCATTAGTCGAGATCTGCTCTCCCTAGGGTAGCCTCTTCCGGAGGGCAGATGGACATCCCTATTAACGATGGCGCAGCTGGGTAATCAGATCAGCACGCTCCAGCAGGGATTCTGGCATCTCCGGTCCCGTGATCATCACATCCAGGGAAACAGGTCGGGAGTCCAGCAGTTCCAGGACCTCATCCTCAGGGATCAGGCCCATTTTCAGGGCTAGAGCCAGTTCGTCCAAAACCACAAGACTATAATCGCCAGTGGCCATGGACTCGCGTGTGTACTCCCAGAGCTGATCCAGAGCCAATTTCTCTTCAGCTTCCAGGTGAGGGGTATCCACACAACGTTGAATCCCACAGCGGACCCAGGTGAGGTAGCTACCCAGGCTGATGGGATGCTCGGGACCCTGGCGGATCCCCCCTTTCAGGAACTGGACCACAAGAACAGGGGTTCCTTGCCCTGCCACCCGTAACGCCTGAGCCATCACTGGTGTAAATGCGCCGCGACCCGGATTGGTGTAAAGCTGTAAAACCCCTCGCAGAACCAGGCTGGAGACCATGGGAGCAGTTGGAGTTTGGACTTGTGGAGACATGGCGGGCGAACTAGAAATAGTGGGGAGGGTTAATCATGGATTCCATCAAACACCAGCCCTGAGAGTCCGTCAACGGAGGGAAAAGACTGTAATAAACTATACCGACAAGAGCAGAAATTACGGTTGCCTGCCGGAAAAGGTTACAGGCCGTAGGCCTTTCAGCCATTGAAGTTAACGCCCTTAGATCCGGATCGGGGAACCTGAAGTCAGGGACAGTGGAAGGCTGGATTCTTGATGGGAACTAGCGTTGCCCAGTTTTCCGCTCTGAAGTCCTAAGTTTGCCCTAAAGTTGAGAAGAATATTTTTTCACAAATTTTCTGCTTATGTCACTGCGGTCGGTCACAGGTGCTGAGGCATGTCCCCCCGAAGACCGTCCTTATTGGCTGGCCTGGGCTCAGATCCATGGCATGGGACCCCATCGACTCAAACGTCTCTTTCAGCAGTTTGGATCCTTACAGACGGCCTGGCTCGCTGACGAAACAGCCCTGGTGCAGGTGGAGGGCATTGGCCCACAACTCGTGACCACCATTCGAGAGGAGCGACGGCGGCTAGATCCTGAGGCGCTGCTGCGGCAAGCTGATCATCCCGACTGCGCTCTGATCACTCCCGCCGATAGCCAGTACCCACCCCTGCTGTGGGAACTTCCGGATCCTCCCCCCTACCTTTACCTGCTGGGAGATCAGCCCCAGTGGCATCCCACGGTGGGGATCGTAGGCACTCGCAGTCCGACAGCCTATGGTCGGCGCTGGACAGAGAAGGTGGCCACGGCTCTGGCAGAAGCAGGATTTGTCGTAGTCTCGGGATTGGCAGCGGGGATCGATGGGGTTGCGCATCAAGCCTGTCTGCAGGCCGGAGGGATCACGTTGGCGGTGCTGGGCACAGGGGTGGATCAGGTGTATCCAGCTCAACACCGGCGGCTGGCGGAGCAGATCAAAACACGGGGAGCCCTGATCAGCGAATTTCCTCCGGGCACCCTGCCAGCTAAAGAAAACTTTCCCCGTCGCAACCGCATCATTGCCGGACTGTGTCCAACGGTCCTGGTGATGGAAGCTCCAGAAAAGTCAGGGGCCCTGATCACCGCGTACCTGGCCAACAACTACAACCGCGATGTTTATGCCCTCCCCGGCCCGATTGATACCGCCGCTGCCCGGGGCTGTCTGAAGTTAATCCAGTCCGGTGCAGGCATGATTTTAAGTGTTGAAGAATTGCTGGAACAACTGGGCACACCTTTGGCTTCAAATACTGTAGTGACTCAGGCCGATCCAGGCGCACATCTTGAAGGCAGTGAACGTCTGATCTGGCAACACCTCAGTTATGAGCCCATGTCCCTTGATACCCTGGCGCAGCTAACTCGCCTGGACATTCAGACGCTTTCCAGTTCTCTATTAATGCTGGAGCTAGCGGGATTGGTGATCCAGGTTCCAGGCTTACGATATCAGCGTTCTGCAGGTTCCTACTAAAAACGAAGCAAATACACTCACATCTGCAGATCCGGTGCATAGAGACTGGGCAGTTATCACCGAAAAGGGTAGGTTGAGAGCAGATCCCGATGGAGTATTGCCATGACCATGTCTCAGGTGAGTCGCTGGCTCCCTCAAGCCCTGGTGGGAGGAGGGATCCTGGTGGTTCTGCTCAGTACCAATCCCTTTCGCTTCGTAGAAAACGGACAGAATCTGGTGGTCTTTTCCTGGTTCCGTGGCGTGCAGTCCAGCCCCCTCCAACCCGGATTCCACATGATCACCCCTGTGGTCACCTCCACCTATCCCTTCGATGTCAAAACCCGAGCCCTCACCTGGAAAGATGAAGATGCCACCGCCTATGGGCCCCGTCTGGTGTCTCTCTCCCGCGATGGCCAGGTGATCCGCTCGGAGGTAACGCTGCAGTTCCGGGTCTCGGATCCAGCCCGTGTATTTACCGCGTTGGGACCGGATCCCATCTACGAGGATCGGATTGCCCCGATTGTACGCTCGGTGATTGCCTCGGAAACCGCTGCCTTTTCAGCCCAGGCCCTCTATTCCACCGAACGACCCGTGCTGCAGGCCCAGATCCGCGAGCGCCTTTCCACCTATTTGCAGGAGTTCGGCATTACCGTGATTGATTTGCTCCTCCGGGATGTCACCTTCGATCCCGATTTTGTGGCGGCGATTGAGGCCAAAACCATTGCTGAGAACCAGCTGGCCCAGAAGGAGTTCGAGATTGAAGAAGCCCGCCAGAATGCCCGATCTACGGTGGCGGCGGCCCAAGGGGAAGCTGGACGTCTGGAGGCCAAGGCCGATGCCCTTAACCAGAATCCTGAATATCTGAATGTTGTCAAATCCGGCGTTCTGGGGGATACCCTGGACACGCTGATCACAGAGTAATTTTTATCAGGAAGGTGATATGGATACCTCTCGCAAATTTGTCCTCCCCATTGCGTTGGCCGGTCTGGCAGTGGCCTCTTTGATCGGGGCTCGCTCCTGCCTCTACGTCACACCTCCAGGCAAAGCCACGGTGATCTTCAATTCGATTCGGGGTCTGCAGCGGGATCAGATCAAGGAACCTGGGGTAATTGTGATCACCCCTTTCGTGGATCTGCCCGTCACCTACGACATGCGCACCAAGGTCTGGCAATTCACCAATGAACCCTCTGTCAATCAGGCGGGGGCTGCCATTACCGTCAACTCTGCCGATGGTCAGGCCTTTTCGATCGATGTCTATATTGCGCTCCGTCCCAACGAAGCCACTCTTGATGATCTGCACGCCGAGATCGGAGAGAACTACATGGATACGGTGGTGGTGCCAGTGGCCAGGTCCAAGATTCGCGATATCTCCGCCGAGTTTGATTCCGAAGATTTTTACCGTCAGGATCGTCGCACCGAAATTGAGGAGCGAGCCAGTGAGTTGATCCGAGAAGAGATGCCCGCAGCAGTTGATGATCCAGAGACGCCACTGATCATCATCGAAGGGGTCTTTTTGGGCACTCCCAATTTCCCCGACGCCCTTAAGGAGTCGATTGAACGCAAGCAGGTGGCCTCGATTACAGCCCAGACCGCCGCTGTCAGAGCCGAGATCCAGGCCAAGGAAACGGAACGACTGTTGATCCTGGCGGAAGCGGATCAAGAAGCAATTGAGCTGCAGGGACAGGCGGCGGCCATTAATGCCCAGCTAGCAGATCTGCTCTTTTATGAGCGGCTGCAGGAACGGATCCGGCAGGCTCAGCAGGCTGGGAGAACCCCTCCCCTCCGAGTTATCCGTATGGAAAATGAGCAGTCCACGGTGTTTCTTAATGTTGAACCGCAGCAGGCTGCTGCCTCGCAGGGGGGAACCCAGTAGTCTCCTCAGGATTGATCCCGATCCAGGCGTTTGCGCACTCGTTCCTGCACTTTGTCCTGGGCTTTACCCTCAATGCGAAAGAGGACAATCGCCAGGGCCAGAATACCAACTTGTAAGGCGAGATTGGGCAGAGTGGTCTCCAGATCTCGTCCCGCCAGGGCCCGCATGCCGAAGACAAAAGCCCCCAATCCACAGGAGGTGCCTACAGCTAAGTAGACAAACTTGCGCAGCCCACGATACGGAGCCGCCAGTTCGGAGGTGAGACGAACCCGATCAGCAGCGGAGAGGGGACGGCGGGGATCCAGCGGCATAGAGAAGGGGAAATCAGTGTTTCTATTGTGGCATCTGCAGACGATCCAGCCGTAGCTGATGAGTTGGAGTAAAAAGGCGGGTGAAGGCCATGAGCACAACCCCCAGCGTTCCCAGGGCAGTGCCGGAGACAATCATGAACATGATCACGATCTGGTAGCGTACTGCTTCACTGGGTTCCGCCCCCGCCAGAATTTGACCAGTCATCATGCCCGGTAAACTCACCAGACCCATCACCACCATGGAGTTAATACTGGGGATCATGCCGGTGCGCAGGGCATTCTGGATCTGGGCGTGGGCAGCTTCCCAGCGGGTGGCCCCCAGGGACAGAAGGGTCTCGATCTCATCCTGATGCACCACCAGCGATTCAGTGAAGGCATTTAAACCCAGGGAAATGCCGTTGAGGGTGTTGCCCAGAACCATCCCCAGCAGTGGGATCAAATATTGAGGGTTGTACCAGGGATCCACCTGCAGAATCAGCACCAGCGAGAGACCACACACCAGACTGGAGGAGGCCAGGATCGAGAGAATACTCTGGCGATAGATGCCCAGAAATCGCCTTGGGATCCGGTTGACTCCGGCAATCCCCGCAACCGTGGCCATGAGCAGGGCAATGGTCAGGATCAAAGGGGGCGAGGGGATCTGGAAAAGCCATTGCAACAGGTATCCCACCAGCAGCAGCTGCACCACCATGCGCAGAGAGGCCATCCCCAGCGACCGCTCTAACCGCAGTCCCATGACCCAGGACAGAAGCAGATTGATCAGAAGCAACAGTGCCGAGCCCAGCAGTTGCCAGTTACTGATCAAGAGATAGGGGGTCTCAGTCATGATTGGCTTTATGTAGGAGCAGAGAAGTGTTGCACACCCGATGCAGCTGATCCGACTGATGGCTGGTCCAGATGCAGGCCCGTTGGCTGGCGGCCTGAACCCAGGATTGGAGCAGAGATTCTACCCGCAGGGCCGTTGCAGCATCCAGGGAAGCGGTGGGTTCATCCAGCAGTAACACATGCGGATCCAGTTGCAGGCTTCTGAGCAGATTGAGAAGTTGACGCTCGCCACCGGAAAGGGTTGCCCCCGGCTGCTCCAGAAAATGGCTGGGGTAGTGAAGCTGCTGCAGATAGGCCAGAATTTTTTCGCGGTCATAGGGCCTGGATTGATGGATCTGCAGTTGCCAGACCCGTTTCAGATTGTCCTCTACCGTTCCCGCAAAGATGGCAGGCCGTTGACTCAGGTACATGATGTGGCGGCGGTATTCGGGCATGGACCAGTCCTGTTGGACTTTCCCCAGCAGCAGAATGGATCCAGCACCAACCTCATCCAATCCCGCCAGGGAGCGCAGCAGTAGGGTTTTACCAGATCCCGAGGCCCCCATGAGGGCAAGACTACAGCCACTGGGCAGACTGAAGCTGATCCCCTGCCAGATCCAGTGCTGGTTGAGTTTTCGCCCCAGGTTTTGCACCTCAAGAATGGGCAGGATCGGGCTCATGGTTGAATGGAACGTGGATGTGGATCTCGTCCTGGTTGAGCATCCTATCGTTTCTGACACCCTCTACCGCAGGAGAGTCGTGGTTCGTCCCCAACGCTGGTTCATTCCCACCCCCCATCCGCAGCAGGCCCAGCAGCTGGCTGAACAGGTTGATCTTTCTCCCCTCCTGACCCAGGTTCTCCTGAATCGCGGCATCTCGACCCTGCAGGAAGCTCAACTCTATCTGGATCCGACCACCTGGTCATTACCCGATCCCCTGCAGGATTTTCCTGACCTGCAAGCCAGTGTGGATCGGTTGCAGCAGGCGATCCAGAAGCAAGAGCAGGTGGCCATTTGTGGGGACTACGATGCTGATGGCATGACCAGCACGGCTCTGTTGCTGCGCACCCTGCGTCACTTTCAGCTGCCGGTGAGCTACGACATCCCCAGTCGTCTAACGGAGGGCTACGGCATTAATGAGCGCATGGTTCAGGATCTGGCAGACCAGGGGGTTGGCCTGATCATCACCGTTGACAATGGGATTTCTGCCCACGCGGCGATTGCCCTGGCCAAAGCGTTGGGGTTGAGTGTCCTGATTACCGATCACCATGATCTGCCCCCCGAGCTACCCGCTGCCGATGCCATCCTCAATCCCAAGCTGATCCCTGAAGATTCTCCCTACCGGGGGCTGGCGGGGGTGGGGGTGGCCTATCTGCTGGCTAGCTGTCTGGGGCAACGGCTGGGGGATGAGAGTCTGCAGCCGATCCTGCTGGAGTTAATGACGCTGGGCACCATTGCCGATATGGCTCCCCTCACGGGGGTAAACCGCTACTGGGTGAAACAGGGCTTACAATTGCTGCCCCAATCCCAGATTCTGGGGATCCAGGCCCTGATGGCGGTGACGGGCTTAGGGGGTCAAGAGGATCGCAGTTTGCAGCCGGAGGCAATTGGCTTTGGTCTGGGTCCCCGCATCAATGCTGTCGGGCGTCTGGCTCAACCGCAGGTGGTGATCGAGTTGCTGACCACTGAAGACCCAGACGTGGCCATGACGCGGGCCCAGGAGTGTGAGCAGTTAAATAAGGAACGACAGCGGCTCTGTCAGGAGATTGAAGCGGCGGCCCTGCAGCAGATTGCAGAACGAGCAGGGGATCTGCGCCAGGAACGGGTGCTGACGGTGCTGGGGGAGGACTGGCACCACGGGGTGATCGGCATCGTGGCCTCCCGCCTGCTGGAGCGGTTTGGGGCTCCCGTTTTCATTGGTTCCCGCGCCGAGGAGGAGATCCGCGGGTCAGTGCGAGGGATTCCCGAGTTCAATGTGTTTGAGGCCCTGGAGTCCTGTCAGGATCTGTTTCTTAAGTACGGGGGCCATCCGGCAGCGGGTGGCTTTAGCATGGAGGCCCAGCACTGGCCCCAGTTGTGCGAACGTCTGCAAACCCATGCCCGCAGTGTTCTCACCCCCGATCAGATTCAGCCGCTGGTGGAAGTGGATGTGGAAGCCCGTCTGGAGGAGATGACGCTGGATCTGTTTCAGCAAATTCAGCAGCTCCAGCCCTGTGGGGTGGGCAACCGCGAACCGATCTTCTGGAGCCGCGATCTACAGGTGACCCGCCAGCGGGTGATTGGCAAAGATCAGACCCACCTCAAGGTGCAACTGCAACAGGGGGGACAGCCCATCAATGCGGTGGCCTGGCGAGGAGCCCAGGATTATCCCTGGCCGGAACGGGTGGATCTGGCCTACGTGCTCAAGGCGAATGAGTGGCGAGGAGAGATTGAGATGGAACTGGAGGTGAAAGGGGTTCGGCCCAGCGCCTCCGCCCCAACCCAGCTACCGTTGCAGGTGCAGGAACAGCCCATTCCCCAGCCGGATCCAGTGAATCACCGGGAAAAACCCGCTCTGGAACTGATCTTCCGGCCCGCTCCCCCCATTCCCCACCCCCTGGCATGGCAGCCCCTCTCTCGCCTCTCAGATCTCCTGCCTGAGTGCTGTGGATCTGCTCTGATCTACGGTTATCGGCGCCCTCACATCGAATCTGAAGAGCTGCAGCTGCATTATGATCGACCCCAGCCCGGTCACACCTATGACTA
Organism: uncultured bacterium; assembly: GCA_964392245.1. Lineage (GTDB taxonomy): Bacteria > Cyanobacteriota > Cyanobacteriia > Thermostichales > Thermostichaceae > JAAUUJ01. Next base: position 42,951 of record CAYMOX010000001.1, on the reverse strand, counting down.
TGTGTTTCTCTGGAGCTGGCCCCCGTCCCTCACCCACCTCAGCTGGCTCTTAGCCTCGACATCCCCCACCGGATCCAGCCTGCAGGTGTATGTGCATCATCAGGTGGTGCCCCTCGTTTCTGCGGACACCCTGCGCCGCCAGCTGCGTACCCATTTGGAGTCTAGCCCGCAGGTGGATCTGCTGCGCCTCACTCAGCAATGGTGGCTCTCTCCGGCAGTAGTGGTAGCAGGACTGCGAGCGCTGGGGTACAGTTGCGCCGATTTCGACTCCACAGGCAGCCTGGCAGAAGAGTTGGAACGGATGGAAACCTGGTACAGCACTCCCTGTTCTACGGTGGCGGCCCAGCTAGCAGAACTCCACAGCCTTTAGGATAGAAATCCTCACAACACCCGCGGTTCCTTTTGCTTGCATGGATAGGATTGCAGCCTGCGAAAGTCTCTTTCGGCTTCTGGATCACCATCTTTTTGCCCCAGGGAAAGACACCCCTGTGTCATCCCCCCTCAGCCCTGTTCAACTTCAGGAAAAGATCCCCCTGAGTTTGCAGCCGGAAGGGATCTCCCTGGCGGAGCTGCAGGAGCTGATCAAGCTGTACCTCCGCTATGCAGTCAACACCGCCCATCCCCTTTACCTGAATCAACTGTGGGGAGGCATCGATCTGGCCTGCGTCTGGGGTGATCTGGTCACCAGTGCCACCAACACCTCCATGTTCACCTACGAAGTGGCTCCCGTGGCCACCCTGATTGAGCAGGAGCTGATCAGCAAGATGGGATCCTTGGTGGGCTTTGCGCAGGTGGAAGGGCAGTTCACCACAGGTGGCAGTAATGGCAATCTCATGGCCATGGCCATGGCCCGCTATCTCAAGGATCCTGACAGTAAAGGGCAGGGGATGCGGCAACACCGTCCGCTGGTGGCCCTGGTGTCGGCAGAAGCTCACTATTCGTTTGAGCAGGCGGCCCATCTGCTGGGAATAGGAACGGATCACCTCTGGAGAGTTCCCACCGATCCCCAGGGGCGTATGGTGGTGGCGGAGGCAGAACGGCTGATCCGGCAGGCAAAAGCTGAGGGAGCCTGTCCCTTTTTTCTGGCAGCCACCGCAGGCACAACGGTTCAGGGATCCTTCGATCCGCTGCCATCCCTGGCCCAGCTGGCCCACCAGGAAGATCTGTGGTTACACGTGGATGGGGCCTGGGGAAGTAGTGTCCTGCTCAGTCCCAGCCATCGTCATCTCATGCAGGGGGTGGAACAGGCGGATTCCCTGGTGTGGGATGCCCACAAGATGATGGGGATGACCCTCACCTGTTCGGTGTTGCTGATCAATGGTCACCGTCAGGGTCTGATGGCGGAAACCTTTGCCGCCGGAGGCCGCTCCTACCTGTTTCATGAGACGGCAGATTCTGTCTTTGATCTGGGCCTGGGCAGTATGCACTGTGGTCGCCGCGTCGATGCTCTCAAGCTCTGGCTTACCTGGAAACATCTGGGGGACAGGGGTTGGGCCGAGCGCATTGATCGTTACTTTCAACTGGCCCAGCAGGCGGAAACCCGGATCCAGGACTGCCCTCATCTGCAGTTGCTCGCACCGCGACAGTTTCTCAATCTCTGTTTTCAGTACGTTCCTGAAGATAGCAGTCTGGATCGAAATCAACTGGTTCTGGAGATTCGCCACCGCTTACTGCAAGCGGGGATTGCCATGGTGAACTATGCCCAGATCGGGTCTCAGACGGTGTTTCGGCTTGTCCTCTGCAATAATCAAACCCAGCCCGACGATCTGGACCGCTTTTTCACTCACCTGGTTCGTATTGGTCGTGAGCTGGAGTTCCAGACCAGACCCGCTAAGCTGTAGGCTGAAAGAATGAACCTCTGGGGAGATCACCCACATGGAAGCCCAACTGAACAACTTCCTTCGCAACATCCGGGGCTGGACCCGCAAAGCCACGATCCAGACGCGGGACACGTTTTCGGATATTGACTGGAGCAATCTCAAGCTGCTCTGGGTTAAAACCCAGGTCATCCTGGGAGACAGTTGGGGGGCCATGGTCAAGGGTCCACGGGATCGCGCCTGAGAAAACCTGGCCGAGGTACGCACATCGCATCTCCATCATGGATAAACCACGCACATTTTCAGGGATCCAGCCCTCCGGGGATTTGCATCTGGGCAATTATCTGGGGGCAATCCAAACCTGGGTGGCGGAGCAGGAAAAGTATGAAAACTACTTCTGCATCGTCGATCAACATGCCATTACGGTTCCCTATGATCCCCAGCAGCTGGCGGATCGGACTCAGGAGGTGTTTGCCCTCTACCTGGCCTGTGGCCTCAACCCAGATCACTGTGTGCTGTTTGTCCAGTCCCATGTTCCGGCCCACACCGAACTGGCCTGGTTGTTCAACACCTTCACCCCTATGAACTGGTGTGAACGCATGATCCAGTACAAGGAGAAGAAGGACAAGGTGGGGGAAGAGGCCAGCGTGGGGTTATTTAGTTATCCGGTGCTGCAGGCCGCCGATATTCTTCTCTACCAGCCCCGCTATGTGCCGGTGGGGGAGGATCAGCGCCAGCACATCGAACTCTGCCGGGATATTGCCCGCCGCTTTAACGACCGTTTTGGGGAGTTTTTCACCATTCCAGAGGCCCTGATCCGGACGGAGGGAGCCCGAGTCATGAGCCTGACGGACGGCACTAAAAAGATGTCCAAGTCTGATCCCTCTCCCCAGAGCCGCATCAACTTGCTGGACAGCCCTGAAGAAATTCAGAAAAAGATCAAAAAATGCAAGACCGATCCGGTGCGGGGCCTCACTTTTGATGATCCAGAGCGTCCAGAGGCCGACAATTTGCTCACCCTCTACCAGCTCCTTTCCCAGCAAAGCAAAGCGGATGTGGCTCGCGAATGTGCGGAGATGGGGTGGGGGCAGTTTAAGCCGCTGTTGACCGAGGTGGTGATCCATGCCCTCCAGCCGATTCAGCAGCGCTACCAGGAATTACGCCAGGAGCCGGATAAGCTGCAGCACCTGATCCGTGAGAATGCCGAACAAGCCCACGATCGAGCCAATGGCACCCTCGAAAACGTGCGCCAACTCATGGGTTTGTTGTCTCCATAACAACTCTCCCGAAAAATCCACCGGACCGCTTGTGATCCGGACACACCTATGTCTACACTCAATGTGCTGCTTAACATGGGAACACAAACCCTGGCAAGGACAGGGGGCGGCCTTGCTCCAGGTGATTTTTGCAGCCAGAGACCCTGGAGAAGAGAGATGCGGTTGTTCCCTTTGTGTGTCGAGCGTTTCCTGGAGACTGAGTCTAACCATGCCTAAAATTATCGTCACCGATCCTATTGACAGCACAGGAATTGACATCCTCTCCCAGGTGGCCCACGTGGATGTGCGGCTCAATCTGCCCGCAGACGAACTGATCGCCGCCATCCCCGACTACGACGCGATTATGGTGCGCTCTGGCACACGGGTCACCCGCGAGGTGATTGAGGCAGGCACCAAGTTAAAGATCATTGGTCGGGCTGGGGTGGGGGTGGACAACATTGATGTTCCAGCCGCCACCAAGGCGGGCATCCTGGTCGTCAATTCTCCAGAAGGCAACACGATTGCTGCCGCAGAACACGCCGTCACCCTGATGATGGGCCTCTCTCGGCATGTGGCAGATGCAAACGCCTCCCTGAAATCAGGGCAGTGGAAGCGACAGCAGTTTGTGGGCGTCGAGGTTTACAAAAAGACCCTGGGGGTGATCGGCCTGGGTCGGATCGGGTCTCATGTCGCTCATATCGCTGCCGCCATGGGCATGAAGATCCTGGCTTATGATCCCTATCTTTCGCTGGAGCGAGCCCAGCAGCTGGGGGCCCGGTTGGTGGACTTTAACACTCTGCTGCAGGAGTCAGACTACATTACCCTTCATATTCCCAAAACTCCAGAAACCACCAATCTGTTTAATGCCGACGCCTTTAAGCTGATGAAACCCACCGCCCGTCTGATCAACTGTGCGCGGGGCGGGTTAGTTGACGAAGAGGCCCTCTGTGAAGCAATCAAAGCTGGTGAGATCGCAGGGGCCGCCCTCGATGTCTTTGCCAGTGAACCACTGACGGATTCTCCTCTCTTCCAGATGGGCAAAGAGGTATTGATCACCCCTCACCTGGGAGCTTCCACGGAAGAGGCCCAGACCAATGTGGCGGTGGACGTGGCGGAACAGATCCGCGATGTGCTGTTGGGGTTACCGGCGCGCTCGGCAGTGAATATCCCTGGCCTGCAGCCGGAAGTCCTGGAGAAACTGAAGCCCTATCTGGATCTGGCAGAGCTGCTGGGCAACATGGTGGGTCAGCTGGCAGGGGACCGCGTTGATCAGCTGGAGGTTCGTATGCAGGGAGAACTGGCAGAACGGGACGGCCAGCCCATGATTATTGCGGCCCTCAAGGGACTGTTGACTCTGGCCTTGCAGGAACGCGTCAACTATGTCAATGCCTCCCTGGAGGCCAAGGAGCGGGGCATTCGCGTGGTTGAAACTCGGGATCCTTCCTCGCGGGATTATGCCGGATCGATTCATCTCGCCGCCCATGGCCCCAATGGCAAGCGCTCGGTTGCTGGGGCACTGATTGGGGAGCGGGAGGTCCGGGTCACAGAAATTGATGGCTTCCCCATTAACGTCCCTCCCTCCACCAACATGCTGATGACCCTGCACCGCGATATGCCTGGCCTGATCGGCAAGATCGGAACCCTGCTGGGCACCTACAATGTCAACATTGCCAGCATGCAGGTGGGGCGCAAGCATGTGCGTGGAGACGCTGTCATGGTCCTGAGCCTGGATGATCCCCTTCCAGATGGCATTTTGGAGGAAGTTTTGAAGGAACCCGGCATCCGTGATGCCTTTGTGGTCAACCTCTGAGAAGTAGCCTGGGGATCTGTGGTAACTCGCCTGGTGAAGATGGGGATCAGGGCTCTAGAGCCTGTTCAGGCCTAGGGGGTCCCGGTTGTCAAAGCTGGCAGGGCTAGTTACGATCAAGTCTACTGGCTGGAGGCAGACGCAATGATTGAGATGCATGTTGCCGGAATTGCGGTGGATGCTGCAAACCAGAGCCCTATCATCATTCTGCGTGACACCTATGAACGGAGAGCGCTGCCCATCTGGGTTGGGCGTGCTGAAGCGAATGCCATCCTCCAGGCTCTTGAAGATCACAAACCGGCACGTCCCATGACCCATGACCTGATCCTCAGTTCTTGGGAGACCTGGGGGATCAAGGTGGAGCGGATTGTCATTCACGCGCTCATGGACAACACCTTTTATGCCGTTCTCACCACGATCAATGGAGAGAAAAAGCAGGAGATCGATTGCCGCCCCAGCGATGCGATCGCGATTGCGCTGCGGGCCAACGTTCCCATCTGGACGGTTGAGGAAGTGATTGCAGAAGCATCTCTGCCCATGAATCAGGACGCCGATGAAGCGGAACGGGAGGAGTTTCACAACTTCCTGGAAAACGTGAATCCCAGTGACTTTATCAAGAGCCGTTCCGGTCTGGATGTCCCCCCCGAAAGCTAGGTCTATGGTTTACTCCTGATCCGGCTGCGGTTGGGGGGAGCGATTGCGACAGATCCCCAGATCAGGCTGGAGCCGACAGACGTAGGTCAGATCAGGAGGGGAATCAGGATCGAGAGTCGGGATCTGTAACGGCGTCTGACGGGGAATCGGCGCAGGGCTGGGACTGGGGGTTGGTTGAGCTGGGGGTGAGCTTGGAAAAATCGGTGTGGGCACGGGAGAAGGCTGGCGGCGGGGAGGTTGGTCAATGCGTTGATAAAGGCTGACGGCCTCGGCTAACTCGGTTGATCCCTCCGCTAATCGGGTAAGGGCTTGACGGGTATAATCTGGATCTCTGGTCCGTTGCAGTTGCTGCAGCGCCTGGCGATAGTCTTCCCACGCTAAGGTTTCCTGAGGCAAGGAGGTTCTGGCTTCCTCCACAATATCCAGGGCCGTGGTCCAGTTGCCTCTGCTGATCGCCAGGCTTAGCCGTGAGAGGTAGGCTCCCAAGATTCTCTCCAAGGAGGGGGAAAGGGGCACAGCTTGCGGAGACTCCAGGTTGTCCTGCAGGTACTGGCGATAACTCAGTAACTCCTCCCGATCTTCAGGAAACTCAACCAGCATCAGATCCACCAACTCAATGGCACTGGCCCAGTCCCCTTCGCGCACGGCACGACGACGCTGCCGCTCATACAACTCCCGCAAGGTCAGGGTGGGACTCGGGGAGGGCTGCAGGCGTAAGTCAACATCCCCCTGAGAGGAGCGCTGATGCTGAAAGATCCAGACCAGGCCCGGACTGCAGAGGATCAGCACCCCCATAAATACCAGCGTTCGCCCTAGGCGGGACTGGGGGAGAGGACGGCGCGGAAACCCAGAAGCAGAAGAGCGAGGATCCTGGAGCTGCTGCGTGACTTCGGCATCCGACTGACCCGAGACCGTCATCGACTCGGCTGCCGGAGCAGAGCGATCTGTTGTTTCGGGAGCAACTGCCATTGGGGGGGGGGATGAGTCAGCGGCAACGGGGGCAGCAAAGAGAGGAGGAGGTTCCGCAGTCCCCTCGGCCTCAGGGTGTAGAGCGGCATAAAGCTGCAGACTCAGTTGCTCCATACTGGCCGGACGCTGATCCGGATCCTTGGAGAGGCAGCTCATAATCACCTCCTCCACCGCCGTTGAAACCGCATGGGGCAGAAGGTGCTGCTGCATGGGCAGGGGATCGAGATGGTTGTGGGCTTCAATCCAGGCCCAGATGGAATCGGTCTCCGGCTGTAGAGGCAGGTGACCCGTTAACATTTCGTAGAGAACGATACCGAGGGAGTAGATATCGGAGCGAGCATCCAACTTTTTGCCCCGCAACTGCTCTGGAGAAGCATACATGGGGGACCCCACAAAGCCGAGCTGCTCGGTTCCCAGCGACAGGCTCATGTCACTGATGATCTTAGCTACCCCAAAATCCAGGATCTTGATCGTTTCATCGGTCCGTCCCAGGGCAGGATCTGTGAGCACGAAAATATTGCTGGGCTTGATATCACGGTGAATCACACCTTTGATCGTCTGGTCTTCCAGCTGGGCCTCAAACCCATGGGCATAATGCAATCCGGCACAGAGCTGGCGAGCCAGTCGTACCACTCGCCCCACAGGCAGGGACTGTCGTTGTTTTAAAATCTCCGTTAAACTCTGCCCTTGTAAGGGAGGAGAGCCCAGATATTCCATGACCAGGAAAGGGGCCTCGCGATCCAGTCCATAGTCATGAACCTTAATGATATTGGGATGATCCCCGAGCAGGGCACTAATGCGGGCTTCCTCCTGAAAGCGGCGGCGCAACTGTTGATGCAGGTCCTGAGATCCGATCAACCGCGGGTGCAGCAGCTTGACCGCCACCACGCGGCTAAACATCTGCAGATCAACCGCCTGATAGACTTCCCCCATGCCTCCCACACTGATCAGATGGGTAAGTTGGTAGCGATCTTTGATCAAGCGCCCAATCTCAGGCTGAGACATACTGGTGCCCATCCAGGAGCGTAGGTTCTAGTTGAGTGTAAGCGATGCGCCCCCTCTCCAGCACAACCCAAGACCGCAGTCTTGCTGAAGAGAACCCATGAGCTGCAGCCCTCACCAGGGTTCAGCCCCATACGGTCAGAAGCCCCTTAGTATAGTAAAAATAAAGTCCTGCCAGACACGACCTGCAGAGAAGGTGCGTATGTCGATGCCAGCAGCCAGTGAGGATTTTGCGGATCCTTCCCCGCCGCAATCATCACCCTGCCATGACCAACCGCCAACCCCAGCACTGGGACAGGTCCCTATCTGTGCCTTTCAGGACATGGTTGAGCATGCCACCGACATCATTGCTCGCTTTGATCGCAACCACCGCCATGTGTACATTAGTCCTACGGTTGAGCGCATCTCCGGCCTTTCTCCCAGCCATTTTCAGGGCCGGACTTTAGCGGAAAGTCCCATTCCCTCCTTCGCCGCTCAGATCTGGCAATCCGCACTGGAGCAGACTTTTCTTACCGGGGATCCGCAACAAACTGAGGTCAGTTTTATCGATGACAATGAGCAGGGTAACTGGTCACCGCAATAAGAGTCACTAATTGAGAATGACTCAACCTCCGTAGATATGGTAGTCTCAGCTCCATGGACATGAATCAACTACCAGATCTATCCCGTCTCATGGAGGACCCCAACGTTGACCCGGAGCAGTTGGGGGCTCGGTTCTGGTATGAGCACTATTTTGAACAACGGGCCGAAAACCAGCAGTTGTGCCACCAACTTAGCCAGTTACAACAAGAACTTGACCAGCTCAAAGAAGCCCTGCGTAAGGTAGCCCATCGCAATAGTGAGAATAGCTCTCAGCCTCCTTCAGCCAACCCACACAAGAAGAAAAACAAGGATATTCAGAGACCCAAACGCAAACAGGGGCCCAAATATGGTCATCCAGGAACGACTCGCAATGGGTTTGGGTTTGTGGATGAGCGCATCAAGTTAGCTCTAGAAGCTTGTCCTGAATGTAGCAGTTTGGGGATCACTGAGAGCGATGCTCCTCTCCGTAAACATCAAGTTGCTGAGCTAGTCGACAAGTTAGTGGAAGTCAGGGAATATCAGCGGCCCCAATATAGTTGTCCTGACTGTGGATGGCAAGGATATGCTCCTTTGCCCTTGGGGTGTCGAGAAGACTTCAGTTATGGGTCGTTGCTGAGCAGTTTGGTGGGATGGTTGGGATACGGTGGCCATCTGAGTTGGGCCAAGCAACGTTATCTGGTGGAAACGGTGTTGGCTATCCCCCTTTCTCAGGGCAGTTTGTCAAAGATGCATCAATGGTTCTGTGAGAGTTTGTATCCGAGCTATGAACAGTGGTGGGAAATCATCCAGCAACCGGGTGTGCGGTGTGTGGATGAGACCAGCTATCGTTTAAATGGGGTGAATTACTGGTTATGGGTGGCGACCTCAGAGGAGGTATGTGTGATGTTTTTAGCGCCAACCCGCAGTTCAAAAGAGGTGGAGTCGTTATTATCAGGCAACTTTGAGGGGATATTGAGCAGCGATTGTTGGTCAGCGTACAGCCCGCAAGCAGCGCAAGCCAAACAGAAATGCCTAGCTCATATCGGTCGAGAGCTAGAAGAATTAGCCAGCTCAAGATTTACAGAGAATCAAAAGTTTGCAGAGGAAGTGAAGGGAGTGATCAATAGAGCCCGACAAGTCTATGAAGACTACCATAAAGGGAAAGTCAGTCTGACTCAGCTGCAAAACCATCGACTGATAGCGGAAGCAGAGTTAACAAAGGTGATAGAGGATGCTCCAGAGAAAGGCTGGCCGTATGACGCTCAGAATCTGAGCAATCGATTCAGAAGGCATTGGGAAGAATGGTTTACATTTTTGAGTCACCCCGAGGTCAAGCCCGATAACAATGATGCGGAAAGGGCGTTAAGGCCAGTGGTCTTACATCGGAAGATGAGTGGAGGGTCCAGAAGTCATTGGGGAGGTCAGTTGATCTCAATGATGTATAGTTTTCTGGAGACGATGAGACTGCAAGGGAAAAATGCAGTGGAAGAATTATGTTGTCGATTAGAACAGATGGGACGATGGCCACCGGAGCTTCAAGAGATTTGAAGAAGATGTAGAGTATGGGCATTGAGGTTTATCATTCTCAATAGGCCCAGACTATTGCGGTGACTAGTTACTGAGCAGGTAAGTCATGCGTTTCAATCCAATTTTATTCCTGAGTTTGATCAGGATCATCAGGTCCAGAGCGTGCTGGTGATCAGCCGCAATATCACCAACCTGAAGCGGTTGGAAGCCAACCTCCGACAAAGTGAGGCTCGCTATCGGGCCCTGCTGGAGGCAATTCCAGATGCGGTCGCCCACACCAACGACCAGGGGGATTATCTGTTCTATAAACCCTCTGCTCTGGTGAAAAAGTATGCCCTTGATCAGGATCGGCAGGGACATAATCTACGGGAGTACTTGGCACCAGAGGTGGCAGAAGCAGCGATCCATCACCTGCAACGGGCGTTGGCAGATCAGAAACTTCAGACCTTTGAGTACAGGGTCGCAGTGGATCAGGTGCAGCGGTATCGTGAGGCCCGGTCGGTTCCCTGCGGAGAGGGTGAAGTGTTGAGCCTGATCCGCGACGTCACGGATCGCAAGCAAGCAGAGGTGGATCTGGAACAAGCTCTGAACCAGGCGAAAGCAGCGAATCAAGCCAAAAGTCAGTTTCTGGCAAATATGAGCCATGAATTGCGAACCCCTCTGAGTGCGATTCTCGGCTTTGCTCAGCTACTGGCCAGCAGTGCCACCCTCAGTCCTGAAGAGCAGGACTATCTGCAGATCATCCGCCGCAATGGCGAACACCTCTTGAACTTAATCAGCGATATTTTAGAGATGTCCCGCATTGAAACAGGACAGGAGTCACTGCAAACAGGCGAGTTTGATCTGCACAGGCTGGTCAGTGATCTGGTGGATCTCTTCACTTTGCAGGCCCAGAATCGGGGCATTGAGGTCCAGACGCATCTGGCTTCCGATTTGCCGCAGTGGATTGATGCTGATCAGCTAAAACTGCGTCAGATCCTGCTGACTCTGTTCGGTCATGCGCTGGATCACACCCCCCAAGGCCAGGTCACCCTCACGGTTTCAGTTCTGCCACAACTCAAGGAAGGATCCTCCCACCGCCTCGCCATTGCCATTAGAGACACGGGTCCGGGCATGACAGAGACTGAGATAGCAGCGTTCCTGCAACCGGACCCCGATCCACAAGAAGCCCAGAGACAAGAGCAGCGGCTCAGTCTTAGCTTGCGGTACCTGCAGTTAATGGGAGGACAGCTGACCCTCACCAGTGAATTGGACCAGGGATCCTGCTTCTCACTCTTGATTCCCATTCAGGTGCTGCCTTACCCTGAAGAACTCTCTTCTCCGGAAGCAGCGTCTTTTACCTTCTCCCATCCTCAGATCCCTGATCTGCTCACCGCCCTGAGCCATCTATCTCCTGAAGATCTGGAGCAACTGCACCAGGCCGCTTTGGAAGCCAACCCCCAGCGCACCCGAGCAGTTCTAAAGACCCTGACCACTCTCCCCCCTCTAGCCCAGCAGATCTTGACGGAATGGATTGACACCTATCAGTTTGATTCCATTACCAGCCTGACTGAGGAGTTGCGGTCATGACCTCATCCTCGCCCCCCTACCAACAGGATTCAATTCTGCTGGTGGATGATCAACCGGAAAATCTAAAACTGCTGGCTTCTTTTCTGACCCATCATCATTATCAGGTGCGGGCGGTCACCAGCGGCAAAGCGGCTCTCAACACAGTACAGGCGATGCCCCCTGATCTGATCCTGTTGGACATTATGATGCCGGATCTGGATGGATATCAGGTGTGTCAGATGCTGAAACAGGATCCTCTCACCCGTGAGATCCCGGTGCTATTTATCAGCGCTATGACCGAGGCCTCCGATAAAGTCAAAGCCTTTGAAGTGGGAGGCGTAGACTATGTTACAAAACCATTTCAAATGACTGAGGTCTTGGCCCGTGTCAAAACGCATCTGACCTTATCCCGTCAGCGCAAAGATATTACGGTTCTGCAGCGACTTAATTTACTCAAGGATATTTTTGTCAGTACGATTTCCCATGAGCTTCGCACCCCCCTCACCAACATGCGGATGGCTCTGCAGATGCTGGCTATGGCCCCTCTTCCAGAGAAATTTCAGCGTTACCGCCAGATCTTAGAAACTGAATGTCAGCATGAAATTGAACTCATTGAAGATCTCTTAAAACTGCAGGAGCAGGAAACCCTGATCTTCAGTCGTCAGTGTCAGACCATTGTGATTGCCGACTGGTTGCCCCCTTTGCTGCAGCAACTCCAACCCAACTTTGAGCAACAGCACATCCATTTGCAGACCTCAATCACGGAGCCGCTTCCTTTGCTCACGACCGATCCGTTCTACCTGAATCGCACGCTTACAGAACTGTTGTTGAATGCCTGTCACCACACAGCGGCGGGTGAATTGGTCCATCTCCATATCTTTCCGCTGCCAGAAGCCAAGCTATCTACTCTATTTCCGCCACTCCAACGGGAAGGGGGAGACCAGGAGGCTGCAGGCATTTGTTTTCGGATCCGCAATCCAGGAGAGATTCCAACAGAAGAGATTCCCTACATTTTCGATAAGTTCCACCGCATTCCCACACAGGATCTCTGGCAAAACCGTGGCATGGGGTTGGGATTGGCGGTCGTCAAACATCTGATCCGGCAGATGGGGGGCGCGATCGGGGTCGGGTGTCAGGAGGGCTGGGTGCATTTTGCGATGTGGATTCCTCTGACAACACCTGTTTCCGAGGCAAGTGTGACTTAGGATGACGGTGGCCATCTCCATTCCTGCTGTTCTATGCCGCAAAAACTGTTGTTTGTCTGTCTGGGCAATATCTGTCGCTCTCCCGCTGCCGAGAACATCATGGATCATCTGATTCGGGAATCTCAAACCCCGCTGGAGATCATCTGTGACTCGGCGGGCACCAGTGCTTACCACATCGGCAGCCCTCCCGATCGGCGGATGCAGGAAACCGCCCGTACCTACGGACTGCAGCTGCGGGGACAGGCCCGTCAGATCAAGGTTCAGGATCTGCAGGAATTTGATCTGATTCTGGCGATGGACCGCGAAAACTACCGCAATATTCTGGCCCTCGATCCTCAGGGCACCCACCACCTCAAGATCAAGATGATGTGTGAGTACTGTACCCATCACGCTGATCAAGAGGTGCCCGATCCGTATTATGGAGGCGAGGCCGGTTTTCATTACGTTTTTAATTTGCTCACCGATGCCTGTCAAGGGCTCCTGCAGTCTCTGGAGGCAACTTACCGATGATCCCGCCCCCCCTCTGGCACCAGGTGGCCCAGCACATCAGTGCAACCTTGGGTGAACCCTTTACACCGGATCAGCAGCAGCCTCTGGGGGGAGGCAGCATTAACGCCGCCTATTGCCTGAGCCAGGGATCCCGCTCCTATTTTGTCAAGTGGAACCAGGCCTCCCAGGCAGATATGTTCACCGCTGAAATGGAAGGGCTACAGGAGCTCGCCAAAGCCGGGGCCATCCGTGTACCCCAAGCCGTCTGTACGGGAACGGTTCAAGATCGAGCCTATCTGGTGCTGGAATACCTGCCCCTGGGTGCCGGAAAGTCCGCCACAGCCCAAAAGCTGGGGGAACAGCTGGCCCACCTGCACCGCTACCAGGGTCCGGCCTTTGGCTGGCACCGCTCCAATACCATTGGTTCCACACCCCAGATCAATACCTGGACGGAACGCTGGATGGACTTCTACCGCGAGCACCGCCTTCATTATCAGATCCGGTTGGCAGCGCGGCAGGGATATGGGGGAGCCTGGATCACTTCAGCAGAGCAGCTGCTGGAGCGGTTGCCGGAATTTTTCCAGACCTATGATCCGCAACCTTCCCTGCTACATGGGGATCTCTGGGGTGGCAACTATGGGGCTGATGACCAGGGCAACCCGGTGATCTTTGATCCCGCTGTCTACTACGGGGATCGGGAGACCGATCTGGCCATGACCGAACTATTTGGAGGCTTTCCCCCAGCTTTCTACCAGGCCTATACCACTACCTACCCTCTAGATCCGGACTACCCCCGTCGCAAACCTCTTTACCAGCTCTACCATCTCCTCAATCACCTGAATCTGTTTGGCAGTGGCTATCTGGGTCAGGTACAGGCGGCCATCCGCAGTTGCTTGAGGTGATGGGATTATGCGTCCTCCCGCTCCTTGAGCTGCTCCAGGCAAAGCACAGCCTTTTCCAGGTTGCCGACCTTCAGAATCAAGCGTCCCTTGTCTCCCTGGCGGGCGGAGCTGCCGTAGGCATAGTCAATATTGATCTGGGCTTCGGCCAGGGCTGCACTCACCCGCGCCAGCTGCCCTGGAGTGCTGGGGATCTCCAGGGAGAGCACCTCCGCCTCAATCACATAAAAGCCCTTCTGGACTAAAAGTTCTTTACAAAACACGGGATCACTGGTGATCAGCCGCACCACCGCCTGCTCAATCGTATCCAGGACTGAAATGGCCTCAATATCAATGCCCTGATTGGCAATCACAGCAGCCACCGTTGCCAGGCGACCGGGTTGGTTTTCTAGAGGAATACTCAATTGACGACGCAGGGTGATTAGCATCCTGTCGTTCCCCTATCCGTAATGTGATTACTACCCTACCAGGACTTTTTCAGCTGGGGTTGCCTCTGGTCCAGGACCGTTGCCTTTCTTAAGCTTGCAACTGCAAAGGGAGTGTCCTGGGGCAAGATAGAGTCAATTCCCTGATCAGGCTGGCATGGGTATGAGTACTGATCTTCCCCTCAACAATATGACCATCCGCACGCTGCGTGAGCAGGCCTACCTGCAATTTCTGCAGAAGTGGCGGCGGGAGGTGGTGCTTTTACGCCAACAGCGGATGGGCAACTACGGACCGGTACTCGGGGATCCCACCTGTCGATTCAATGCCCATTCCCCCTATCTGCGATGTGCTGTGGATCCACTGGGTCCCTGTGAGGGCTGTTCCAGTTACGAACGGGTCGAGGTGGAGGGAAGGGCGGTGCGTTCTCCATAGCGGAGCAACACTTCAATCGCGGCTATGCGGTTCAACCAAGTGCTGATCCGGTAAGGATGTTGCAGGGCATCCAGGCGCATCCAGTTGCTGAACTCTTCCTGAAAGGTTTGCATCGAGGACTGAGCCACTCGCAGACGCTCGGAACTCGGATTGGCAGACAGGGCCTCCAGTGCCGCAGTGGTTTCCGCAACTGATTGCAGCCATTGAGATCGCTCTGGCTCAAAAATAGTGATCTCTTCCTGCTCCAGCAGAAACTCCCACTCCTGCTCCAGCACCGCAAACCGCGCCTGAGCCGCCAGAAACGGTTGACGATAGGGTACCTGGGCTGAAGAAATCGAGGACTGGCGCAGCACCTCCTGCAGTTCATCCGTGAGGTGGCGGACGGCAAACAGGGCATAGCCACCGGTAGGCAGATCTCGCACCACCTGCATCTGATCCAGAAATTCCACCTTCGGCATCTCTAGCAGCTTTAAGCTAGGAAGAAAAAGAATGGGAGAGCGGCTGACGATATCCAGATTCGGCTCCACCATCTGGGCTAGACGGCGGGTATCGAGGGTGTAGGTCATGGGCACCAGCAGGTCAATATCTCCAGCATTGACCCAGGTTTCCCAGTCCTGCTGTAATTTCTGCTGGCGCTCGTTGTCGGGGAGGGCAAAGACGGCAGCCGAGAGGATCACCTCTGGATCCAGACGGCGCACCATACTGGCGGCTTCCTGAACAAAGCTATTCACCTGATCGGTGCGGAATTGGGTCCACAACCCCCAGAGGGAGCGGTCCTGCAGGGGATCTAGATCCAGCGGATCCACTCCGGTCAGGGTTTGAAATTGCTGGCGTGCCGCGGTCCCATAGCCAAAGGAAATTCGTCCTGCCGCATTCTGAAAGGGATAGCGGATGTAGTCCAGATGGATCCCATCGACCCCGTAGTCAACCAGCTCCTCAATCAGATCAAGAAGGTAGCGGCGCACCTCGGGATTCGCGGGATCAATCCAGGTCTGGGGTTGTCCCCGTGGGAACATCTCCCCCCGATCATCCAGGTTGGCCCACTCGGGATACTGGGAAAGCACCGGCCCCGGATAGTCTTCCGGCAGACCGATCTCTGGCAGAACATTGTGGCGTTGATTGCCTACTGCAAAGGTCCAGATCCAGCTGTGCAGCTCGATATCCCGTTCATGGGCCAGCTTGACAGCTGCCGCTAACGGATCCCACCCGCGAGTGAGGGGGTTTTGGGTTGGGGCTATACGGCTGGGATAGATGGGATAGCCAGCGTTAATCGTTTCAAAAAAGACGGTGTTGATCCCTGCTTGAGCCAGGCGGTCGAATACCTGCACCAGCTCTCGCTCCGATCCTGCCTCCACAATCGTGCCGCGGTCCAGCCAGATGGCTCGCACTTCCGGTAACGTGGTCAAACTTTCCACCGGATAGGAGGCCCAGAGATCTTTGAGGACCGCCTCAAATTCCTGGCGGGCCCGCTGCGATTCCCCCCGCTCAGCCCAGGTGGGCAGTTGCCGGGCCACCTCTTCGGCTCGCCGCAGGATCCCTTGAAATTCCGCCCCAGGAGGAACAGCCTTGCTCTGCCCCTGCGTAGCCTGAGTTACCAGGAAGGCACTCTCAATCCGGCCCACCAGACCCAGCAGTTCCTGCCGCATGGCCAGGGCCTCTAAAGGACTGAGGGGTTGGGGTTGGATCGCGTCTAAACCGAGTTCCTCCTCTGCAGCAGCGATCTCCGAGGCTGACTCCTTTTGCTCTCCGGCCCGCTGCAGGGCAGCCTGCAACCACTGCTCATCCAGTTCTGGATTCTCACCCCAGATCCAGCCCAGATACACCGTTTGTTGGGTGGCAATCACTGCATATCCTGACGATCCAGCTTCCGCCTCCCAGCTGGCGATCAGACGACTGTCGAGTCCGGTGGGCAGCAGTTCTCCCCCTTTCACAGGGCCTGTCTCGCTAATGGCATCCGCCCAGGCAGCACTTTCGAATTGGGTCAGTTTCACCTCAGCAGGGCTGGTGAGCGGGCGACTCCAGTAGGCCCCCAAGAGCTGACGCATCTCCCGTTCCTGATGGGCGGGTACCTGCAACGGTCCTGCCAGGATCAGCTGGTTGCCAGAATCAGCGTTTAGCCAGGTCCGTAATGCCTCTATCTGTTCCACCTCCAGTTGCTCGGGATTGGGGAGAAACAGGATCTGCAGATCCCGCAAGGTATCCTCATCCAGATCAGAAGCTTCCAGGCTTTGAAAAGGCACCTGACTGCGGTTCAACTGCTGGCGAACCGTCATCCACTCCTCGTCCGATCTCACCTCCTGACGCACCACCCCCAAGGTGGGGGCAGCTTGGACCGGATCCCCGCCACTCCCAAGACCGATCAGCAGTAGAGACAGGAGAGGCTGAGGTCGAAATCCAAACTTTTTCAAGAAGGAGAATCCAGCTGCAGCCCCAGGGGAGTGGCAAAGTTGACTTAAGAAGGCAGCGTTGAACGGCATAGGAAACTGCGGTTCCGCTCACTAAACGTTCAGTATCAGAGTAGCCGCTCTCGCAGGCTGCGCGCTCGCATTTTTCAAGGGAATGCCGCCTGAACCGATTCCCTGTCAGGGATCGATCACATAAATATCCTCTGAGAGGCGGATCTGATCTCGGTAAACCTGGACCCGAAGATGCTGTTCATCCAAGCGGATCATCTGCACCTGCACATCGACCGGAGCCTGGACCTGCTTCCCCCGCAAGCTGAGCAGGAGACGGTGATCCCCCAAGGTGGCGGTGATCTGAATCGGCCAGGGATAGGGGTTTCGCAGCCGCAGATCCGCCTGACCATACCAGACCGTGGCATCCCGTCCTGGGGGCACGGAGGCAATCGTCGTGTAATGGGGATGGCGCTCAACAATCTCCAGTCCTGCAGTGAGGGCGGCGTTATACAAGCTGGAGGACACCTGACAGATCCCTCCCCCCACAGAATCGACGGCAGCGGCTGACATGAAGGCTGGCGCGGACTGAAATCCCTGAGCCAGGGTGCGAGGACCAACGACCTGGTTAAAGGAAAACACCTCACCCGGCTGAATAAAGTGACCATCCAGGGCGGCAGCAACCGTCTGGATATTGTGTAACTGGGCCGGATCTCGCCCCTGCAAACTGGTGGAATACCGACTGAGCAGCCTCGGGGTGGGCCGGGATCCCCACAGGGCTACCCCCGCTAGCAGAGGCAACCCCACCAGCACCAGCCCTTGTTTTACCCACCTCAGGGATCGTGACACCGGGAGCTCTCCTCAATTCTTGCTCAAGACTGCCCTTTTCCTGCGAAGGAAGCTGCACGGGTACTGTATGATTCCCAGCATGGCACTGATTGTCCAAAAATATGGGGGCACCTCCGTTGGATCTGTAGAGCGGATCCAGGCGGTGGCCCAACGGGTCCTCTACACGCGATCCCAGGGGGCGCAGGTGGTGGTGGTGGTGTCTGCCATGGCCGGAGAAACCGATCGCCTGCTACAACTGGCTACCCAACTGGCTCCCACCGGACCCTTACCTCCCGACTACGAACGGGAACTGGATATGATCCTCTCCACAGGGGAACAGGTGAGTGTGGGCTTGCTGGCCATGGCCCTGCAACGGGTGGGTTGCCCAGCGCTTTCCATGACGGCGGCACAGGTGGGGATCCGCACCAGCAAAGATCACACCCGAGCCCGCATTCTGGAAATCAACATCGATCGGATGCAGCGCCATCTTGAGCAGGGGCAAGTGGTGGTGGTTGCCGGGTTTCAGGGGGTGACCAGTCTGGTGGATCCTGAGATCACGACTCTGGGGCGCGGAGGATCTGACACAACAGCGGTGGCGGTGGCGGTGGCCCTCCAGGCCGATGTCTGTGAAATCTATACTGATGTCCAGGGGGTCTTTACTACCGATCCACGGCGTGTGCCAACAGCACGATTACTGCCTGAGATCACCAGTGCGGAAATGCTGGAACTGGCGAGTCTGGGGGCCAAGGTGCTGCACCCTCGTGCCGTGGAGCTGGCCCGCAATTTTGGCATGAAGCTGCGTGTTTTATCCAGCCTGGAGGATCCTCTGCAACCCCAGACGGGCACCCTGGTGCTGTCCTCTGCAGTCGCGGGGCGCACCTTAACGGGATTGGAAGTGGTGCAGGCGGTGGATCGGGTGGAGCTGGATCGAGATCAGGTGAAAGTGGTGTTGTTACAGGTACCGGATCGCCCGGGTGTTGCGGCCCAGCTATTTCAGACCATTGCCACCGCAGGCATCAACGTGGATCTGATTCTGCAGTCCATCCACACCACGGAGGGCATGGCCACCAACGATATTGCCTTCACCGTTCCCCAGGAACAACTGGCCGCCATTCAGACGGTTGCTCCCCAGGTAGCCGAGGCCCTGGGATGTCCTCAGGTGCTGATCGAGGAGCAGGTGGCCAAGATCAGCATTGGCGGGGCAGGCATGATCGGGAGACCTGGGATTGCGGCGGAGATGTTCCGGGTGCTGGCGGCGGCGGGCATTAACCTGCAGATGATTGCCATGTCGGAGATTAAGGTCAGCTGTATTATTGCTGCTGATCTAGCAGGGGATGCGGCATTGCTGCTGGGGGAAGCCTTTCAGGTGATCCCACGCTCCCATCATCAACCCACGGCCATATCCATACCAAACCAGCCCGTACGGGGAGTGGCTCTGGATCAGAATCAAGCTCGTCTGGCCATCCTGGAGGTGCCCGATCAACCCGGGACTGCAGCCCTGATCTTTGGCCAGCTGGCGGCAGCAGGGATCCAGGTAGACAGCATTATTCAAAGCCAGCGCCGCACCCAGAATCCCGCTGGCACCCCCACCAACGATATGGCCTTCACGGTGCCCCAGGGACAGGCATTGAAAGCCGCCAGTCTGCTGCGGGGGCTCTGTCCTACGCTGGCCTGTGGCGAGGTGTTTGTGGATGAAGCGATTGCCAAGGTTAGTATTGTCGGATCGGAGATGGAGTCTCATCCGGGGGTGGCAGCGCAGATGTTTACCGCTCTGGCAACCGCAGGGATCAACATTGAAATGATCGCCACTTCTGAAATTAAGATCAGCTGTGTGGTGCGGCAGGAGGATGGACCCAAGGCGCTGCAGTTGATCCATGAGGTGTTTCGACTGGATCAGGAAGTTGATCCATGAGGTGTTTCGACTGGATCAGGAATAAGTGAAAATTCGAACTATTCCTGGGCTTCCTCTAGATAGCAACTGGCAAACCCGAAGACAGGCTTGAGCCTGATCAATGGAAATGATCAGCTTTGCATCCGTAACTGAAACCGAGACAACTGACAACGATCCGTTATCCCTTGAGTCACCAGATCCTGCACAATCGCTGCCGTGATTGGAGCCAGCAGCACACCATTGCGGTAATGCCCGGTGGCCAGGATCACATTGTCATGAACAGGAGAAAATCCCAGGATCGGAGCCCGTTGAC
>CAYMOX010000001.1:0-22834 GCA_964392245.1 uncultured bacterium | reverse complement strand
CCCACCACCCCGCAGCCGATCACCACCACATCACACTTCATCGCCGCTCAATCCTTAAGCCACCTCAGCGGGTGCACCCTTATCCTGTTGCTGACGCAAATAAGCCTGAATGAAGGCCATCAGCTCCTGGGGTTCTCCCCCCATAAAGGCATCGATATTGTAGGTTTCAGCATTGGTGCGGTGATCCTTAATCAACTTGTAGGGATCAAAAGTATAGGTGCGGATCCGACCTCCAAAACCCTGGGTCACCATGTCACCCCGGATCTCTGCCAGTTGCTGCCGTCGCTTTTCCTCCTCCAGTTCAATCAATTTGGCCTTCAAAATTTGGATTGCCCGCTCCTTATTCTGCAGCTGCGAACGTTCTTCTGTGCAGCGCACCGCCAACCCCGTAGGCTTGTGGATCACCCGCACTGCGGTTTCCACCTTGTTGACATTCTGACCGCCTGCTCCACCAGAGCGCGAGGTTTCAAACTCCAGTTCATCCGGACGGATCTGAAATTCGCCAGCATCCTCCACAATCGGCATCACCTCAATTCCGGCAAAGCTGGTCTGGCGTTTGCCATTGGCATTAAAGGGGCTGATCCGCTCCATGCGGTGGTTCCCCTTCTCTGCATGCAGGTAGCCATAGGCGTAGCGGCCATCAATCAAGAGAGTGGCGGACTTGATCCCGGCTTCGCTCCCCTCGGACAATTCAGAAAGCGACACTTTAAAGCCCTGATTTTCGGCCCAACGGGTGTACATGCGCAGCAACATTTCGGCCCAGTCCTGAGCATCCGTTCCACCCGCCCCCGCCGTGATCGTCAGGATGGCCCCCTGCTCGTCATAGGGACCGGATAACAGCTGTTGCAACTCCCACTGACCCAGCTCCTGATCCAGGGTTTCTAATCCGCCTTCCACCTCTGCCTGCAGGCTGGCATCCTGATCTTCCTGCAACAGCTCCAGGATTGCCTGCGCATCCTGCAATTGGGTTTGCCAGTGGTGTACCTTATCCCAGCTATTTTTCAAATCCGTTAATTTCTGCATCTGGCGGCGAGCGGCTTCGGCATC
Organism: uncultured bacterium; assembly: GCA_964392245.1. GTDB lineage: Bacteria > Cyanobacteriota > Cyanobacteriia > Thermostichales > Thermostichaceae > JAAUUJ01. Next base: position 21,787 of record CAYMOX010000001.1, on the reverse strand, counting down.
ATCCCAAAAACTCGGATCCGAGGCCTCCTGCTCCATTACTGCGATCTGTTGTTCCAGGTTAGGCAGGTCAAAGATAGTCCTGGGCATGACCCAGGCGGGAGGTGAGCTGCTCGATTGACCGTCTTAATTCCGCAATTTCCATAGTGTTGGTGTTGTATCTTTCATCAAACTTGGGACTGGGATCATGATAGCGTTTCCACCCGATCCCCACCGACATAGGTGACAAGGGCCTGGGTCAGATCCGCTAAGGTGTATTGCTCCGGTACCACATCCACACGGCCTAGCAGTTGGGTACAGGTGTCAGCGGTTTTGGGGCCAATCGCCGCAATCACCACCTCTTCCAGCACCTGCAGATCCAGATCCGCCTGGGAGAGCAACTGCACAAAGTGCTGCACGGTTTTAGAACTGGCAAAGGTGACCACTGTGATCGATTTTTCTCGCAGCGCCCGGAGCACATGGGGATCTCCCTCCTGGGGACAGGCCGATTCATAGGCGGAGATCTCGCTCACCTCCGCCCCCTGATCCCTGAGTCCCTGCACCAGCACTTCCCGTCCCCCCGATTCAACTCTGGGAAAAAGGATCCGCTGACCCTTCAGTTCTCCTACCTGGATCAAGGACTCCAGCAAGGCATCCGCCACAAACTTTTCTGGACTCAGATCTGGCTGAATGCCAAACTGCGCCAGAGCCACTGCGGTTTTGGTACCCACCACAGCCACCTGAACACCCGCCAGAGCACGACTGTCTTTCCCCGCCACCTGTAGACGCTCAAAAAAGCTAGTGACCGCATTGGCCGAGGTCAAGATCAACCAGTCAAACCTGGACAGCTGCGCAATCGCCTGATCCAGAGGCTCCCAGCTGGAAGGTGGAGTAATGCTGAGGGTGGGCAGTTCCAATACCCGCGCTCCCTGCTGCCGTAACAACTCCGCAAAATCAGAGGCCTGATCAGCAGCTCGAGTCACCAGCACCGTTTGCCCGGAAAGAGGTCGGCGCGGCGGCAGCTGCACATGGGGCTGGATCTGGAAGCGCAGGCGCACCACCTCCCCCACCACAATCACTGCGGGGGCCAGCTGCACATGGGCCAGATCCTGAGGAAGCTGACCAAGAATTCCCTGCCAAACCTGCTGATCCACCTGCCCCGCCTGCCGGATCACAGCCATGGGGGTTTCTGAGGCTCTTCCAGCCTGCAGCAAGCGCTCCCCGATTTGCACCAGGTTCTGCGTGCCCATTAGGATCACCAGGGTATCCACCGCCACCAGAGCACCCCAGGGCAATCGATCCAGATCATGGGCGGTGAAAATCGTCAGAGTTGTACTCAGATCAGGATGGGTGAGGGGAATGCCTGCGTAGTAAGGCCCCGTGAGCGCCGAGGAGAGACCGGGAAGAATTTCAAAGTCAATTCCTGCTCGTTGTAATACTTCAATCTCTTGAAGAGCACGACCGAAAATCAACGGATCTCCAGACTTTAGCCGCACCACAGCCTGCTCTGACTGAGCGTACTGCAGCAAGAGCTGATTCACATCCGCCTGTGACAACCCCTCCTGCCCCTGCCGCTTACCCACCACCCTCACCTGCACCTGAGGGGGTAGATCCTGCACAAGAGATGGATCCACCAACCCATCCACCAGGACCACATCCGCCTGCTGAAGAAGGGTCCAGGCTCGCAGCGTCAAGCCCTCTTTGCCCCCCAGTCCTGCCCCCATCAGAAAAACCTTACCCATGCCGAGCCTACAGATCGTGCAGCCTCCTATTTTAAAAGATGTACCTATAGCGATAAAAACAATAACAAGCCTTAAAGGAATATAAATTTCTATACTTGGTGCTCTTGACTACACGCAAATCTTGGCTTCACTCGGTAGGATTTGAGAAACCCGGTAAATCCTATACCCATCCATCGTTCAGGCCTATTTGCTGGATCGGTTCAGCACCTGCTTCTGAATACCCTCATCCCTGGTCAGCATGCTCACAACCAGAATTCACCTGATGGTGGTGACAGCCCGCAATTCTCTTCCTCGCCTGCTTCAGACCCAGATCAACTCCAACCTGCTTGCCTATGAAGTGGGTCTGTTGACGGCGGCCCTCTGTGATCAATGGGGGTGGGCGCAGGCAGCCATTGTCCGCCTGGTGCAGGCAGCACTTCTGCATGACATTGGGAAATCCCAGCTACCCACCAGTCTCTGGAGCAAACCCACGGCCCTCACGGAACAGGAATGGGCTCTGGCCCGCCAGCATACTCAATTGGGCTATGCCCTGCTCAAAGATCAACAGGATCCGACTCTGGAGTTAGCTGCAGAGGTCGCCCTTTATCATCACGAACGCTTCGATGGCTCCGGCTATCCCTATCAACTGCAGGGCAAGCGTATTCCTCTCTCCGCCAGAATTGTTGGAATTTGCGATGTCTACGATGCCCTCCGCTCCCGCCGCTGCTACAAACCCGGTTTATCCCACCAGCGGGCCCTCCAGATCATCTATGAGGGAGATGGCCGCACCCACCCCAATCATTTTGATCCTCTGATTCTGGAGTGTTTTCGCGAGGTAGCTCAGCATGTGGAGACCCTACCCCAGTATGAAAAGGATCAGCTCCCCAGCGCAGTGGGCTGGTCATGAAACTCAAAAAAACCTGGCGATCCTGAGGACAGCCAGGCCCATTTAAGAATCTGGATCCTAAACCTTAGGCATCAGGCGGCAGGATCACTTTATCAATCACATGGATCACGCCATTGGAAGCCTCAATATCAGCGGTGACAACATTGGCATCATTCACCATGACGCCATCATCACTGACGGTGACCTCAACTGTGGCATCTTCCAGGATGGTTTCCACTTCGCCACTCTCCAGATCCGTAGACATCACGGCTCCGGGAACCACGTGATAGGTAAGGACCTTTACCAGAACATCCTTATTTTCGGGCTTGAGCAGATCCTCCAGCGTGCCTTCGGGCAGAGCAGCAAAGGCTTCATCAGTGGGAGCAAACACGGTGAAAGGGCCTTCTCCCTGCAGGGTTTCCACCAGATCAGCGGCTTCCAGAGCAGCAGTGAGGGTGGTGAAATCACCAGCTTCTGTAGCAACGGCCACAATATCCTTCGCAGCAGCCTGAGTCATCTCTGTAGAGGTGTGGTTGTCAGCCAAAACAGGAAGAGTCACACCCGTAAGCGTGACGGTGGTCAGGGTGAGTGCCAGTAGAGTGCGCATCATAAATGATAGTTACTCAAAGGTTTACACTACTCTCTGACCCTGATGTCTCAGCGTTGTTCCCAGCTTCCTAAAGAAATATTTCAGATCTGCGCTTTTCCGTAATTCCTTGTGCGATCCGATGTAAAATTTGCTTTTTTCGTGTTCGAGGGGGAGCATCCCATGAAACACCTAGCCGGGGTCTTGATGGGTGTGATGATGACGGCCTGTTCAGGCACAAGTTCCCCCAGGCAGCTTGTCTCACCGCAGATTTCTGAGGTTCAAGCTTAACTCTCACCTATCCACTTCAAATAGTAAGCCATCGATCTCGGTCATCCTCGGTCGAGCTGAATCATTGTCCTCTGCTGAAAACAACTCAAACACAGTGAGCAAATAGTTACACTCTTCCTGAGTAATCTCACTGTCACCATGACACAAGAGGATCCAGCGACAACGCTGTACAGCTTCCTGGAGAGTAATTTTGCCCGCATCATAGGCATCTTTAACCTCACGGATGTTACCAACCTGTTCAACAACCAGATCTGAATTATAGGAGTAATGATCCAAACCTTGATAGTGCAAAACACTGGCCACTTGATCCGCAAGCCTCATCCCTCGATGAATCACCTGATCGATCCGACATTCTTGACTGTGCCTCTCCTGCCTCTGTTCATGATTCCCCATGGTTCTAACCTCCTATACACAAGGCTCTGCTCTCCATATTCTTGGGTTAACCAATTGATCTATACACAAGCAAAGCCCCTCGGAATCTCACAAAAGTCAACAACAAGACTCTCCCTAACTCCTTATATTTCCATTCTCGAACCAATAGTGAAAATCTCGATAGTCTATTTCCAATTCTTGATGAGAAAGCAGAAAAGCCTATGATCTATCAATTTAGATAGACAACTGTCGATAATCTCTCTAGCATGAGTCGGAGCCAGATCCAACTCGCAACATTTCCTAAAGAAAGTTAATCCAACGAAGAGCAGTCTGCAAGCACAGATAGACCCTAGAATACAAATGTAGGGATCCTCTGTTAAGGCTATAGCCATCAAGAATTACTCATGAGGTTGAGCTTCTTGATCACTGGGGAGAGAAAGAACAGAGCCTATCGTGAATTGCTCTGCGAAGTAGGTGGTGTTGTCGTTCATTTTTGAACAAGCCATTTATCGCAGGGGACTATAGTCATTCGGAGTCGCGATGTTGAGTCTGTTTCCCTTAAATCCCAGTGGGTTGGCGGCGACAGACAGTTTTGCTGATCTAGACGAGCAGCAGATCCAGACACGGATTGACTGGTTGGCATTCCATCGCATCTGGGGACAACTACCTGAGACTGTCCTGAAAGCTGTGGCTGCGGCCCAGGTGCTTTTAAAGATCGATGCAGGAACGGAGATTTACCAAGCAGGCCAGATCCCACTGGGAGTGTATTGGCTCAAGTGGGGAACGGTCGAGATTTTTCGCCAAACTTCCGTAGGCAAATCTCATATTCACTATCGCCAGGCTGGAGATCTTTTTGGTCATGTGCCTGTGCTTTCGGGACAACCCCAGACCACCTATCAGGCGGATGCTGTTGCTCTCAGTGCCTGCGAAATTTTGTACCTGCAGAGAACCGATCTAGAGCTACTCCTGAGGACCTATCCTGCAATTCAAACGCTCCTGAATCAGTTACTGGCTCAGGATCTGGCCACGTTTGCGCAACGATTGGCAAGAGAACAGATGCGCATGCAAAAACTGCAACATTATGTGCAACCGATCCCTGTTGGCAAATCAGTGATTGGCAGTAGCAAAGGCAGTGCCAGATTAGCTCAACAGGTTGATCAAGCGGCCATGGATCAGCGACCTGTTCTCTTGCAAGCCCCTCCTGGTAGTGGTCAAACCTTTCTGGCCGGACTCATCCACACCCGCTCGGGACTGAAGGAGTATCCCTTTCTGGAGGTTGACTGTGCAAAATTACCTCGGGATGAAGCCGATTCAATCGAGACTGAAGTGCTTTTTGGCCGAGCTGCTGGGGAGCCTGGGGTTCTGGAGTTATTGGAACGCGGGACTCTACTTTTGAGTAACGCCCATTGTCTATCCACCCCTGATCGGGACCGCCTGATCCACTATTTCAAAACTGGCAGTTTCTTGTCCATATCAGAATTAGGCTCTCCTCCACCTGAGCCAGTTCAAGTCTGGGTGCGCGTGATCCTGAGTTCCCCTGAGCCATGGCAACTCAAGGGGGTGGATCATCACTTTCTCAAGGTATTTCGCCTCTCCCAACGAAAAGAAGATATTCCTGTTTTTGCTCAATATTTTCTGAAGCTCTATGGCGAGGAAATGGGACGAACCGAGCTGCATCTGGAGCAATCCGGTCGCCGCCGCCTGATCAGCTACGCCTACCCGGGCAATGTGGCTGAACTGGCAACCATTCTCAAGCGGGCGGTGTTGATGACGCCTCCGGGACAGACGGTAATTCCTGAGCAGGTGCTGTGGTCTGTGCAATCTCCCAAAAATACCTTTCGCCTGGACCTCCTGGATCAAATCTCCTGGCTGCGTCCACTCTTCCTTCACCCCTGGTGGCCACAGGGCATCTGGATCCTGGTGATGCTGCTGTTTATTCCTGTCACGGTGATGGGTTACGCAGGGCCGCAAACCCGTGCAGACAGCATGACCCTCAATTTTTTTTGGGCCTGGTGGTGGCCGATGTATCTCTTTCTGTTTGCCTTTGTGGGTCGCCTGTGGTGCGCCATCTGCCCCTTCATGATCACAGGAGAATGGTTGCGCCAGCTATCCCTCTGGGTCTGGCCACGTCAGCTGCGCCCTTGGCCCAACCGATGGCTCAACCGTTGGGGCGCATGGATCCTGTGGGCGGGGTTTGTCGCCATCTATCTCTGGGAAAAACTCTGGGATCTCCCCCATACTCCCTATCTGTCGTCCTGGTTACTGCTGATCATTACCGCTGGGGCCGTTCTGGGCAGTCTGATCTATGAACGCCGCCTTTGGTGTCGCTACCTCTGCCCAATTGGCGGCATGAATGGCCTGTTTGCCAAGTTATCCATGATTGAAGTCAGATCGATGCAGCAGGTCTGTGGTAGCCAGTGTCAGACGTTCGGATGCTTTAAAGGAAGCAACGCAACTCCTCCCAGTTTTGCAGGTGCATTACCGACGGAAGGGCAGGCCACGGGAGGATGCCCCCTGTATTCTCATCCGGCTCAACTGCAAGACAATCGAGATTGTGTGTTGTGCATGACCTGTCTCAAGGCCTGCCCTCACCGCTCCGTTCAACTCAACCTCCGCTTTCCTGCAGCAGATCTGCTGGAAAATCATCAAGCTTCCTGGGCAGAAGCCGCTCTCCTTCTCCTGCTTTTGGGAGGTGTCTTGATGCATCACAGTGACACCATTCTGGGGTGGGTAGGGCAGGAGCACATCCTGATTGATGCCGATCACTTGATGCTTGCTCTGCCGATTGTGAGTGCTTTGCTGAGTTTGCCAGCGCTTTTGATTGTGGCAGTGGATGGCATCACCCGCCTCTACGATCCCAACCGTCCTCCACTGCTACAGATCATCTATGCCTATTTGCCCTTAACGCTGGCGGTCAATCTAGCCCACTATATCCCCGCCGCCATGACTGAAGCGGGTCAGATCCTACCTGTGATCGCCAGAACCTTTGGACAGAGCGGAGTGGGCTGGCCCACCCTGACCTGGGGTGGAGAGGTGGCGTCTTTTCTCCAAGGAATTACCCTGTTGTCAGCCTTAGCCTTTGGTATTTATCCATTGCAACGGATCACCCAATGTTCTTTGCTCGCCAATATCCCCCATCTTGTGCTGATGACAGGCTTCATTTGGGTTTGCTTTCTCCTCATGATGTAGATACTGATTCTCATGTACTCCACCATTACTGAAACCATTGGCCGGACCCCGTTAGTGAAGTTGCATCAGTTGCCTCAGCAGGCTGGCTGCCAGGCAGAGATTGCACTCAAGCTTGAAAGTATGAATCCTACGGCCTCTGTCAAGGATCGGATTGCCATCAGCATGATTCAAGAAGCGGAACAGGCTGGGCTGATCCAACCTGGGGTCTCAACCATTATTGAAGCCACCTCAGGCAACACGGGCATTGGGTTGGCCATGGTGTGTGCAGCCAGGGGATATCGGTTATGTTTGACCATGCCTGAGAACATGAGTCGGGAGCGTCAGCAGTTGCTCAAGGCGTTTGGTGCGGAAGTCATCCTGACCCCTGCCGAAGCCGATATGGCTGGAGCCATCAGGCGTGCCCACGAGCTGGTTGCCACAACCCCCCATGCCTTCTCACCCCAGCAATTTAACAATCCTGCCAATCCCAAGATCCACTACGAAACAACCGGACCGGAAATTTGGACAGACACCAGCGGACGGGTCGGCGTGCTGGTGGTTGGGGTGGGCACGGGAGGAACCTTAACTGGTGCAGGTCGTTATCTAAAGCAACAAAACCCAAATCTGTGGATCGTTGCGGTGGAACCCGCGAATAGTGCTGTGCTCAGTGGTCAGCCGCCTGGAGTTCATAATCTGCAAGGACTAGGGGCTGGATTTATCCCAAATGTGCTGAGAGTTGATCTGATTGATGAGGTGGTTGCTGTTACTGAGGATCAGGCCTATCACTGGAGCAGGCAACTGGCTCAACAGGAGGGCATTCTGAGTGGCATTTCAACCGGCGCTGCACTCTTTGCCGCCCTGCAGGTAGGGAAACGTCCTGAGTTTGAACATCGGCTCATTGTTGTGATTCAACCCAGTGGTGGGGAGCGCTATCTCAGTACACCCCTGTGGAGTGAAACACTGAGCCCATAGTTCTTCTAGAGGGATTAGAGTCGAGCCACGAATCCGTTACTGGCGGCACTCAGTCGAATAAAACGATTGATCTGGGGTTGGCCCAGCTGGACAAAGCCGGAATAGCCGATACGGCGGGCGCATCCTGGGGGCAGTCCCAGAGAAAAGCTGCTCACCCCCACCTGTTCACTATTCGCCAACAAGGGACCTCCACTATCCCCGCGGCAGACTCCAAGTAATTCCTCCGCAGGCACCGGCAAAAACGATCCAGGAGGACGACTACTTCCGCAGAGAACATCCTCTCCCAGGGGAGCAGGAGGGAACACGCGCTGACACTGCTGCTGCGTCAACAGAGATAACTGCACCTGCTGCAACACTTCTGGACGAGGCCCCGCAAAGGACAGTTCTCCCCACCCCAGAGCGGTGCCCAACAGTCCTGGCCGATCTGCAGTATTCACCTCGGTTAACTGGACCTTAGGGAGGCGATTGAGCAGATCCACCTGCTCCGGGGTTTGGGGATCTAGCTGCAGTACAGCCACATCCTGGCCCTGATAAAAGCTGAGGATATTATTGCGCCGGTGGGTGGGAATAATCTCAATCTCTTCCACAGGAATCACTTTCTGGGGATCCCGATCCTCCAGCTCCGGAACCAATTCATAGGTATCCACCAAGACTTCAACACCTGCAATGCTCTGGGGTACAGCAAAAACGGGTGGGGCCACACAGTGAGCAGCAGTGAGCACCGAGTTCCCATCCAGCAAGGTTCCCCCACAAAACAGCGTAGTTTCTGGCTCCTCGGTGCGAATGTAAAGGGCTACCATGAACCGATAATCGGTGGGCGAAGCATCCTCCCCGTTCACCACCGCAGAAACCGCCTGATCAGAGGGATCCAATGTTGATTCCAGCGTGGGCGGCTGCGTTGAACAACCCACCAGCAAAGACAGTGTCAGCAGGGCAAAAAAGGCGGAAGAGGAGCCCGAGGAAGAGGCCATAAGCAGCGCGAGACAGGCAAGGCACAATCACCGTACCATGTTGCTTAGTTTACCGCTGAGTTGCAGACTACATGCGTCGTCGCCGCTTTTTAATCGCCTCAGCAACAGCTGCTGTAACCGGGTACTCTACCCACACCTCCGCCCAGCCAAATCTCCTGCCCGTACAGCTGTTCAGTCAGGTTCCAGATCTGGACTCCTTGCACCTGCATACTCCTTTCACTCTGGCGGGAACCTACTACCCCAACGGGATCTGGGAACTGCGGGGCTACCCTGATCAGATCCACCTGCTCGGTCCTGGCCCACCTAAAACATTGACCGGAGGCATCTGGCTTGATCGGTGCCAGGGAATTGAGCTACCCCAGCAGGCTCCCCGCCGGTATCGGGGGCGGATCTGGGTGCAGGTGGATAGAAAAGGTCAATTGCTGTTGATCAACTGGCTGCTTCTGGAGGATTATCTCCTCAGTGTCGTTCCTGGAGAAATGCCACCGGAATGGCCGCAAGCAGCTCTGCAGGCCCAGGCGATCCTGGCTCGAACGGTAGCCCTGCCTTATGTCCGTCCCTTCACTCCCTGGCAGGATCAAGATCTCCTCCTTCAAGACTCCACCGCCCATCAGTTCTATGGGGGGCAAACCTATGAAACTGCCACCACCACTGCTGCGGTGCGGGCGACGCAAGCTCAGATCCTGACCCACCAGCACCACCCGATTGCGGCCCTTTTTCATTCCACCTGCGGGGGCCATACCAGTGCCAATCAGAAGATCTTTGCTCCTCCGGCCCGACCGTATTTGCAGGGGGTGAGTTGCTCTTGGTGCCGCGAGTCTCCCTTCTGGGGTCCCCATTCCGTAGAATTATCCCTGCAGGATTGCACTGAGATCTTTGGTCCGGGAGAGATCAAAGTAACCAGCAGTGATCCCCACGGACGCCCCCTCCAAATCCTCGTGGGACAACAGCCATGGACAGGCCAGGACTTCTGGCTCACCCTGGGTCAACATCGGGGCTGGGGCCAGCTCCCTGGAAACCGTTTTCAGATCCAACCCCGCCAACCAGAAGCGAGTTTTTACCGGGTGATCTATCGGGGTGCCGGGCATGGGGTGGGGTTATGCCAGTGGGGGGCACGGGGATTGGCAGCAGCAGGGCGAACTGTGGGGGATATTCTGCACTATTACTATCCAGGCACGGAGATGCAGAGCTTATCTGGATCACTATCTCAAGGGAACCCGATAGTTCCAAAATGAACCCTGGGCAGGATCACTAGGTCTGAGGTTTAGAGTGCAACACCAGGAGCCTCATCACAGGTGACGATTGTGGCCATGCCCAACCCGAGCCGTCAGGCAACCGAGAAGGAAACGGATCAGCAGTTGGTGAAGCGCTGTCTGGAGGGAGATCAGCAGAGTTTTCGCCTGCTCTACCGCCGCCATCAAGCCCGTGTCCGCTCTATTCTCTATCAGCTGTGTGGAGGCAGCCACCTGGATGATCTGGTTCAGGAGGTGTTTCTACGGGCCTGGAAAGGGCTGCGGGGGTTTCGCCACAGCGCTCAGTTTTCCACCTGGCTTTACCGGATTGCCTGGAATGTGGCCTCGGATCAGCGGCGGCGTTATGCTCAACAGCGCAGCCAACTCCAGAGCCTCACTCAGGCCACACCTCTGCACCACGATGATCCTGGGGTGATGCAGCTGCATTACCAGGAGATCCTGGAGGCGGGATTGGCCCAGCTGAGTTGGGAACACCGGGCCGTGATCGTGCTCCATGATCTGCAGGAACAGCCACAAAAAGAAATAGCTGCCATGCTGGGAATCCCGGTGGGCACCGTGAAATCCCGCCTTTTTCATGCTCGTGCGGCTCTACGTCAATTCCTACACCACGCTGGAGTTTCTCTATGACCCCCCCCGAGGATCAACTCACAACCTTTCTGCGCCAGTACCGCCCGGAGCCCCCTCCGGCATCTGAAGATCTGGAGGATCGGATTCTGGCTGCTGTGGCCGTTTCCCCACCGCCTCGACAACAGATCCAACCCATTCATGCTCGCCTTCTTTGGATTCCGGCAGCGATTATGGCTGGGGTGGCGCTCATTTGGGCCGGAGGGCAGTGGCTGGCTCCCCCCCGAACCCTGACAGCCAGCGAGATCGAGGAACTGGAATCCTTTCTGGAGACCACATGGTCAGGCGTCCTGGAGGATCCAGGGGTCTCAGATCCTCTGTTTAATCTTTAAGTTCATCAAGCCCTTCAATCTGGAGGTGGTGGAGCATGCACAGGATTGGCTTAGCAATCGTGATCATCCTGGTGGGATGGGGGGGTGGAGATCTCACCGCTCTGCCGAAAGCATATCCCCTGGCATCAGCAGCCCTGGCCCAAACTCAAGAGGGATGGCTGCGACAGATTGATCTAACACCGGAACAACTGCGCCAGATCCAGAGCATCTACCGTCGTTACCAGGGGCAACTGAGCAGCAGCAGACGCGAGGTTCTGCAGGCACGACGTACGCTGGGAGACATGCTGACCCAGAATGCCAGCCAGGATGAAATCCGCCAGCAATACCAACGGTTTCAGGATCTGGAACGAGAGGTCAACGATCTGCGCTTTGAAGTCCTTTTAGAAGTGCGGGAGATTCTCAACCCTGAACAACGCCAGCAGATGGCAGAACTGTTGCACCAGCGGATAGAGAATGCCCGTAACTCCATCGATCCTCTGAATAGTCCAGCCCCTGCACCTGCTCGTCCTTTCCTCCAACGGTGGCTACAGCGCCAGCGCTAGGGCAAAGGCTCAGGAGGTTGTAACGCTTCAATCGCAGCCTGCCGCAAAGCTGACTGAACGGTCTCAGTTCTTAGAAGCACCTCTACATCCCGCATTAACTCTGGTCCCCAGAGATTGATCCGCAACGTCTCCAGACGGGCATATTCAGGATCCAGTTGAATCGCTTCTGCCCCCAGTTCTTCCGCTGAGGTGGTCTCTCCCTTGATGTAGAGGGCTGTTGCCAGGGCCAGTTTGGGCTCAGCCACCGTATCGTCAATGGCAATTGCCGTTTCCCAGTTCTGAATCGAGGTCTCGATATCCCCTTCTTCGTAGGCAATCAGCCCCAGATTGTTAATGGCGGGCCAGAACTGATCATCCAGGTCAAAAGCTTTTTCAAACTCACGGCGGGCGTCCTCAGGATTCCCGCGCAGCAAATAAGCATTTCCCAGCTGAAAGTGGGCACTGGCACTGCCAGGCTCTAGCTCTACCCCCTGCTCCAGAGCTTCGACGGCGGCAAAATAACTGCCCTGCCGCAAATACGCTGCTCCTAACGTCAGCAAGATTTCACCGTTCTCCGGCGATAGATCCCGAGCCATCTGCAGGACCGCCACCGACTCGGTGTAGTCCTCCATCTCCAGGTACAGGCTTCCCAATAAGAACTGCAGATCAGCAGATTCTGGCACCAGTTGGACCGCCAGTTGCAACCGTCCCAGCGCTTCTTCCATCTGCCCAAATTGAGCCAGCCGCACCGAGTCACCCGCCAGTTGCATTGCCTGAGCCTGCAGGAGGGAGGCATTGGGCACCGGCGAATGAAAAAGCACCTGTGCCTGAGCAGGCAGACCTGAACCCAGACTTCCTAGTAGCATGAACCCCGCCAGGCAACTCGACCAGGCCCAGCAGGATCGGGAGGAATATGGAGGTTGGCAGAAGCCGGAAGCAGAAGGCAGAGGTGTCATAGGGGGCTATCTTTGAATCGGTTCGATGCTAGCACGATCAAAAGGCACAACCCTCCGGTAAGGGAGCTTCAATCTGGAGTTGCGGGGCAAAATCTGGATCCAGCTCCACTTTCTCAAATCCATTCGTCACCGTTCCCTGCCAGGCCTGCCCCCCGTACCCTCCGGGATGCATGTGGGCCCGAATGATCACTTCTTGATCTGGACCAATCTGGACAGGTCCACCGGAGCGAGTAAACGGTTGTTCCTGCACATGACTGTGGGCCAGGATACGGCGGTAGATCAGATCCTCGTTTGGGGTGATCACTTCCCACCAGTCGGCGTACTGCTCACAGCCTGTATCGGGGCTGGCAATGGTGACCGCGAATTGATAGGCCTGAGGAGCCCCCTGCACCTCGATAGTCGTCACATCTGCCAGCGGAGGATCAGGATTCGCCATCACAGGTCCTCCTGCTACCAGTAAAACCGCAAAGATCCAGCTGGGTGCTTTAGAAGAGGACGGCTGTCCCCGTTTCCGGATCAAATTCATAACGCTGCCGGTAATCGGTTTCTGCATAGACATTAAAGGTAAAGGTCGGCCAGCTATTCTCTGGATCGGCAGGCACCGACCGCACCGAGTGGATCGCCTCCGGGGTAAAGCCAATCAGATCGCCTGGATAGAGTAGCAACTCACTCACCACCTCCACAGGTGTTTCCTCCGGTTTCTCGGCAGGCTGCCGTCGCCAGAAGGTGTTGTGCTCACGACCCGCGATCTCAGGATCTCCGAGCAGGGTGACCAGACTCCAGGCGGCATGGTTGTGAACGGGAGAGCTTTCCCCGGGCATCCAGGACACCACCTGCACCGTAAAGGGGTACTGGGGCTCATCATAGAGAAACGCAACTCCCCAGCCCACCTTTGCATCCGGTTGCGGACAGGTTTCTGCGATCCAGCTGGACTGCTCGAGAAGATGGCGGGTCAGGACCGCAGCGATCCGCAATTGCTCGCGGCCAGGTTTACCACTGGAAAAGAGATCCTCCAAATCCGTCAGGAAGCGGTAGAGGCGATAGGGTTTGCGCAGGGGAAAGCGCCGCAGTAAGGAGGCCGGGGGGGCAGGCATGGAACGCCACTGGCCATCCCCAGCGATCTCCAGTTGTCGCGGCTGAGACGGGGGCGTCGTCACGGAGGTAGGTTGAGTGATCAGCTCAGGCATCCACAATCTCCAGCAGGATCTCTGCCTCCAGCCTACGCGGATCTGCCAAGCCCACACTGAGCTGCCGCTGATGAAACCCTGAATGTGACCTCATCAACCCGTCTAGGCTTTGGATTGCAGGTAGACAGCCGTCCCGACACCCGCAGCCATTTCATCCGGGGTGATCTTGCCATCATGGTTCTGATCCAGGGCATCAAACACGGCATCGGTTCCCAACCATTCTTCCCGGGTAATAAAACCATCGCCATCCAGGTCATAGACCCGAAAGATGTCCTGAGCCGCATGCACCAGAGAGGCAGCTCCATCCATCTGGGCCAGCCGATCTTCCAGCAGGATCTCCAGGGTTTCCAGGGCTTTCGTGAAGCCTGTAATACCCTCCTCCAGTTTTTCGGAGGCCATCCGATCGGCAGCATGCATCTGATCAAAGGTGGTGCGGTCAATGGTGAGTTTCTCAATCTCCATGCTCTGGGCCTTTTGGGGATCCAGCTTGCGCACCAGCTCACCCGTGGCTTCCTTGAGTTGGGCCAGCAGATTGGGGGAAATGGTCAGTAGATCACACCCCGCTAGCTCCAGGATCTCACCTGTATTGCGGAAACTGGCCCCCATGATCTCGGTCTTATAGCCAAACTTGCGGAAGTAATTGTAGATGCTAGTTACCGACTCCACTCCTGGATCTTCGGTGGGAGCATACTCCTTGCCGGTTTCCTTTTTGTACCAGTCCAGAATTCGGCCCACAAATGGGGAGATCAAGGTCACACCTGCCTCAGCACAGGCTACCGCCTGGTGAAGCCCGAACAGAAGGGTCAGGTTGCAGTGGATCCCTTCCTTTTCCAGCACTTCGGCAGCGCGGATCCCTTCCCAGGTGGAGGCAATCTTGATCAGGATGCGCTCGCGGCTCACCCCAGATTCTTCGTACTGACGGATCAGATCACGGGCTTTGGCAAGGGTGGCTTCGGTGTCATAGGAAAGGCGAGCATCCACCTCGGTGGAAACCCGTCCAGGGATGATCTCCAGAATTTTGCGACCAAAGGCAATCGCCAGTTGATCAATGGCCAGTCTGACCACATCTTTAGAGGTAGAAGCGGATCCTGCCTGGGCTCGAGCCTGGAGCAGGGTGTCATCCACAATATCCTGATATTCGGGCATCTGAGCTGCAGCGGTGATCAGGGAGGGGTTGGTGGTGGCATCGCGGGGGGTAAAGGTTTCGATGGCTCGGATATCTCCGGTATCTGCCACAACCACGGTGATCTCACGAAGTTGGTCCAGTAGGCTTGGGGACATGGTGGGCTCCTTCGATCGGCGTCGCTCAGTCAAGTCTGTTCCTACTCTGCATCAGAAACCTGAACTTTCCATGAAAACTACGGATTCCTTTCAGACCCCTTCGTGCACATCTTCTTCATCGTGGAAGGCAGCATCTGCCTGATCTGACCAGCGGTTGTTAGATCATCTCTAGCGGACTTTTCACCCCCTGTCCCCCCTGATTCAACACATGGGTATAAACCATGGTGGTTCGAATATCCTCATGTCCCAGAAGTTCCTGAATGGTGCGGATATCGTAACCTGCTTCTAATAAGTGAGTAGCAAAGCTGTGGCGTAAAGTGTGACAGCTGCCTTTCTTACTGATCCCTGCTTTTTGAATGGCTTGTTTCACCGCTTTTTGCAGCATGGTTTCTCCCAGGTGATGGCGACGGATCTGCTGGGTTCTGGGATCCACAGACAGGCGAGCAGCGGGGAAAACCCATTGCCAGGACCACTCTCGATTGGCGTTACTGTACTTACGCTCCAGGGCATCCGGAAGATAAACCAGTCCATATCCCTGAGCCAGATCTTCTTGATGCAGTAGCTTTGCTCGTTGCAGCTGAAGTTTCAGAGGTTCGATTGTCGAGGAGGGCATCATGGTGACCCGATCCTTCCGCCCTTTGCCATCACGAATGATGATCTGCTTGTAGTCAAAATCCAGATCTTTCACCCGCAAGCGCAGGCATTCCATTAAGCGCAGACCGGATCCGTAGAGCAAACTGGCCATGAGATGATGGATCCCATCCAGTTGAGATAGCACGGCTTTGACTTCTGCTTTGCTAAACACCACAGGAATGCGACTGGGGCGCTTGGCAGGGGGGATCGGATCGAGATCTGCCAGGGGCATCTGCAATACATCTCGGTAAAGAAAAAGTAAGGCGGATCGGGCGACATTTTGTGTTGAAGCAGCCACATTGCCTTCTGAAGCCATATGAACCAGGAAATCTCGGATCTCGGGGACTCCCATGTCTTTGGGATGCTTTTTGTCGTGAAAGTAGATGTACTGGCGAATGTATTGGGCATAGGATCGTTCGGTTCTGAGGCTGAGGTGCTTGAGTCGGGCGGTTTGCTGAACCCGATCCATGAGCTTGGGAGGAGAAGGTTGGCTGGGGGAAGGCATAGTACGTTATCTAGAGGAGTAAATAAGTCATTATCAGGAGGCTGGATAGCGAAAGAGATCCTTGAGGAGAGGATCCTCGACAAGGCAGGACTGCTATCGTACTATATAGACATTGTATAAAACCATTATCTTGGGATTATACGGATCTGATAATCCCGTAGAATACAAGTTAGATGGTTTTCTTGTCTAAAGTCTGGCTTGATCGATTAAGATTTTCTAACATCCACTGCAAGGGACGCTTCGATCACCCCGACTGTGCTAGTTTTTTGAATGAGATAGATCGCGCCGCTGAGTTCCCCGTTAGCTAGCACGGCTGAGGATTTCTTCTCCAAACCACACCGCTCAGACTTTGCGTCCTTTCTGTAAGTTCTCCGTCTTTCAAGATGAGCACGGGGTTGTGCTCAGTTTCTAGATTGGAGAAAACTTGTATGAATTCTCAGATGATCCATTCCCAGTCCCCTCGTACTGTAGAGATTGAGTTACTAGCATTAGACCTCAACACTTGTACCCGCTGCGTTGGTTCGTGGACAAACATTCAGCAGGCGATCACGCTTTTGCAAGGAGTTTTAGAGGCAACTGGCACTACAGTATCTGTCATCCAACGGCTAATTGAGTCAGAAGAACAAGCTCGCCAGCACCAGTTTGTCACCTCTCCCACCATCCGTATCAATGGCAGGGATATTGCCTTAGAGACGGTGGAAAGTCCCTGCGATGCCTGTAGCGATCTGTGTGGCTGCAACGGGGGAGTTGCCTGCCGAGTCTGGCGTTACCGTGGCGAAGAGTATACCGAGGCTCCAGTCGGGATGATTATCGATGCGATGCTGGCAGCGATCTACGGCAATACATCTACGGTACTAGCGGCTCCCCAGCCCTATACTGGCGTACCGGATAACCTAAGACAGTTTTTTGCCGGTCGGCAGGCACAAGCGGTTCTTTCGGAAAGTCTTACTAATACGCCGACTGCGACAGCATCCAGTTGTTGTGATGTCAGCGAACAGGCTACCTGCTGCGAAGCAGAGGAAAAGACATCTTGCTGTGGTACGGCAACAGCGGTACCTGCATCTTGTGGATGTCGGTAGTTTGACCAACAGGAGGAGCGGTGATGGATACTGATCTGACAGCACTCTGGCAGGTGTTTCACGATCGCCTGTACCGATTCATTCAACAACGGGTGAAAAACCCCGCTGATGCGGATGACATCTTGCAGGACGTGTTTCTGCGAATTCATCACCGCCTCTCCACCGTGAGAGATCGCGATCGCTTGGTGTCCTGGATCTTTCAGATTGCCCGCCATGCTGTAATTGACCACTACCGCTCTTCCTCCAAGTGGTGGGACGTGGCTACCGAGCGAGAAATAGAGCTAGCTGCTAACCCTTGGGTCGATGAGGAAGCAGACGCTACCTTGAATCAGGAACTAGCTACCTGCTTGCAGCCAATGCTTCAGGCTTTACCCTCTACTTACCAGGAAGCCCTGCGGCTAGTGGAACTAGAAGGTATGACCCAAAAAGCAGCAGCAGAGCGACTAGGACTTTCTCTATCTGGCGCAAAGTCGCGGGTGCAGCGCGGTCGGCAACAGTTAAAGGCGATGCTGTTGCAGTGCTGTGAAATCGAGCGCGATCGACTTGGAAATGTACTCGATTACCAATTGAAGCAGGGGGCAGGCTGCGGTTCTCAGGAACCGGAAAAATCTCGCTGTTCTTGCCAGGGGAATTAACGATGAAGACCTATGCTCAAGTCCATACTCACCGAACCAACTTGCTGATCCATTTGATTGCCGTTCCTCTCTTCATTGCTGCACATTTTGGGCTGGTGAGTGCGATCGCCCAGCAAAAGCCCCTGCCAGCCTTGATGTGGATTAGTTTAGCGGTTGTATCTCTAGGAATGCAGCGCCAAGGACACGCGCTGGAGGCAAAAACTCCAGCCCCCTTTCGCAACAGCTTGAATTTTGTGACTCGACTGTACATTGAGCAGTTTTATACGTTTCCGAAGTTTGTGCTATTGGGTAAATTTCAGGAAAACTGGTTAGCTGCTCCATCTCAAGATGCACAGATAAGGAGGTGAAATGGGTAAACTAGTCTTTAATGGCGCGGTGCCGATTTTGGCTTCGTTAAATATTGGTAAAGCTATCTAGTTCTACTGCACAGTTTTGGGCTTTACCAAAATCCATGCAGAATCAGCAGTCTATGGTGTTGTACGGCGAGATTCTGTGGAAACTCATTTCTGGGCTTGTTCTGAAAAGCACATAGCTGAAAACACTGCTTGCCATATCAAGGTTGAGGACATTGATTCTTTGTATACTGAATTGCAACCCAAGGGCGTAATTCACAATAATGCGCCTCTCCAGGCTAAACCCTGGGGTACTCGTGAATTTGCCATCCTGGATGAAGATGGCAACCTGATTACTTTCTTTGAAGTAGCCTCGTAGTTTGAGTGGAATTTCGGGGTTTTCTATGCATGAAAACATCACCATTAGAGCGGAACAGCCAGAAGATATAGCAGCCATCCGAGCCGTGAACTTGGCGGCCTTTCCCACAACCTTTGAGGCCAACTTGGTTGATCGACTGCGCCAGATGGCGCAGCCCACGATTTCCCAGGTTGCCATCGTAGATGCCGCGATCGTGGGGCATATCTTCTTTTCTCCTGTCCATGTTTCAGAACGGGACGACCTCAAGGTGATGGGTTTGGCTCCCATGGCGGTTCTGCCAGCGTATCAGCGGCAAGGGATAGGTTCAGCCCTGATCCGTTCTGGTTTGGCAGGTTGTCAAGCGTTGGGCTATGGGGCAGTGGTGGTGCTTGGTCATCCCAGTTACTATCCCCGTTTTGGGTTTGTCTCGACTGATCGAGATGGTCTCCGCTGTGTTTACGATGTGCCTGTCGAAGCATTCATGATGCTGGAATTGCAGCCCGGTTATCTGCAGAATGTGCAAGGGATAGTCACTTATCACCCCGCTTTTGATGGTGCCTGAAAAGTCAACCAGAACTGGGCAGCAAGGGTAGCAAATGCCCCTGTTAGACGTTATAAAATCCGTCATTTCAAGGAAAAATCCCAATGAGAATTTTAGTTGCAGGCGCAACAGGAGCGATCGGTCGTCCATTGATTGCCCAATTGGTTGCCAGAGGTCATGAGGTGTTTGGGCTAACTCGCTCTCAGGCAAGGGCACAGTATCTTGCTGAGCAAGGAGCTACCCCAGCAATCGTTGATGTGTTGAATCCCGAAGATACTGAGCAAGTCATCTCTCGCATTCAACCCGAAGGGATTATTGACCAGCTAACCGCCTTGCCCAAAACCTATACCCGCCAGTCGATGAGTGCGGCGGCTGCCGTCAACGATCGCACCCGCCAAGAGGGAGGAGCAAACCTCCTAACAGCTGCTCAAAGAGCAGGCACCCAGCGCTACGCAATCCAATCCTGTGGGTTTTGGTATGCCCCCGGTGAAGGATTAGCAGATGAAGCCACTCCCTTTGCCATTGAGGGTTCTCCTGCGATCTCATCTGGCACTCGCCTCTATGCTGAACTGGAGGCACGAGTATTCCAGGTAGGTTCGATGATAGGGGTAGCTTTGCGCTATGGGTTCTTCTATGGCCCTGGAACGTGGTATGCCTCCGATGGCGATATGGCTGCCCAAGTCCGCCAGCAGGCGTTTCCCTTGGTGGGGAAAGGACAGGGCGTATGGTCTTGGATTCACATAGAGGATGCGGCAGTGGCGACTGCCATAGCGATTGAGCAAGGACAACCTGGCGCGTACAATGTAGTGGACGATGATCCTGTGCCAATGTCCAAGTGGCTGCCTGCCTATGCCCAATGGCTGGGTGCTGAGCCCCCTCCTTCTGTGACGGTTACGGAAATGCTCCAAACCCACGGAGAAGATGCGGTTTACTATGCCACTCAATTACGGGGAGCATCGAATCAGAAAGTCAAAAAAGAACTCGGTTTTCATCCGCGATCGCGAAAGTGGTAAGAGCCTATTTCTAAAGTAAATCTAAAGACAGCTCAAGCCCTTATGCAGCAAGGCTTTGGCCCTCTTATGCGTTCAGGGGAGTGAAATCCTGAAAGTCTTGCCAACAGGTGATCCTGGCCCTCTTAAGAAATTAGCTCTAAGGTTGCCGACCGTATAAACGTCAATAGCTAGCTAACATTGCGTGGCAGCGGACGGACAAGGGCTACTGGCATTGCATTTGAGATTATCTGCCGCCGCTGCACTTCACCGTTAGGCTGCTGCGTTAGGTTTTGCGTTGTTGTAGGTTCCAAAACTGACAGTTGGCTTGAATTTTGAACTATCGATCTGGGTTGATGTTGCTTTGCGTTGTAGCGATGGCGGTTGTTTAAGGTTCTGAAGTTGACGGTTGATAAAGGTTTTGGCACTTCGATCGAGATGGGAGTTTTTTAAGGTTGGAAAGCCGATGATCGTTCAAGATGTTGAATGCGACGTTTGATAGATGTTCTGACTCAACGATCGAGGCTAGCGTTTTTCAAGGTTTAAGAACTGACGGTCTTTGAAAGTTGCTACGGTGACGGTTGATCGAGGGTTTTCCTGGACGATCGAGGTTGGTGGTTGGGAAGGTTTCGGAGACGATCGTGGCTGGAGGTTGTCCCGTTGAGGGGTTGTCAGCGCAAGGACGATCGGTTATGCTAGTTTATGTTAATCCTGAGTCGCTCAAGGTCTTGTTGCTTCTGGTTTCTGGCCTAACCCATCATTCCACTGGACAGCCGTGGGAAGCGTGGGTTGGGGCGCTGATGCAAGAGGTATATCGGCTGCCAGTGACTTCAATCCGTTAGGTGGCTTAGGTTACTGGTGGGGACAGTACTGCTAAGTTATCAGTGAGTCGGTTAAGCTCGTGTTGGCGGTATACTTGGTTGTCCAGCAAAACTTAAAGATTCATTGTGACTGACGAAAACCTGTACCTCAAAAGATTTTTAGACCCTATCAAAGTTTGTAGGCGGTATAAGCCAAAATTTGGTTTAGGTAACAGAGAGGAAGGCCTTAATTTATATGGATTTCTATCACTTTATGGAGCAGATCCGTTCTACTCCTGGATTGGTCTGAATTCGGATTTGATGTATGCTGCACACAAAGCTGCTGGCGGAATGACTTCGGTTTATCGCCAAGTTGGAAAGGGTTGCGAAAATTTATTTAGGCAGATTGTGATAGATAGTGCAGGATACGAAAATCCTCGCAATGCAACTTGGTCTTATATTGCTAAAACGAAAAACGATAAAGATAAAACACTATCATTAGATGCTCGATTAGAACTTGATGCAATTCAAAACTCCGAAGTGAAAGCAAGAGTAATTGAGTGGATAGCCAATTACAGTACATCTTTAATGGTGCCTAATCCAGCAAGAGGAGCAGTATTTGAGGTTCGACAAGGTTATAAAAGCAAGGATAGCAAAAGGCAAAATGCAGACATCGATAATATTGCCGTTGCGTGGGCTAATGGATACTTACCAGTTTTTGCTATTTTCTCCTCACAAATTGATGCAGACTTAGTTCTGCGATACCAGGGCTATTTCGTTCTCATGGAAGCCATAATGTGCTAGGGTCTCAGGCTATG